>NZ_JAFKEC010000007.1 GCF_017848315.1 Pseudomonas palmensis | reverse complement strand
GCCTGGGGGTGGTCATGGCCACCGAGTTCGCCATCTGCTCCACCCCCGGCGGCAGCGGCGGGCCATTGGCGCTGGTGGCCCTGCTGGCCAGGCACCGGGTGCGCCCGGCCCAGAGCAGCGCGGTGTTCGCCATGGACCAGCTCAATGACCTGGTGTTCTTCCTGTGCGCTATGTTCGGGATTGTCATCTACATGCTGTTCCACCGCTTCAGCGCAAGCATGCAGGGCATGCTGCTGGCCAGTGCGCTGATGATGTTCGCCGGCCTGCTGGCGGGGCTGGCGATACTGCGCTGGCGCCGCGGGTTGATGCGTGCGATGGGCCGGCTGCTGCGGCGGTTGAAGGTACGTGACGCCACGTGCCGACGCTGGGCGCGCAAGGTGCTGCACTTCTTTCGCGCGTTTGCCGCCACCTGGCGCCTGCCCAAGCGGGTACTGGCGCTGGTGTTCGGGCTCACCTGCCTGCACTGGGCGCTGCGCTACAGCGTGCTGTACCTGGTGTTGCGCGGGCTGGGGACAGACCTGCAGTGGGTGTCGAGCTTTCTGGTGCAGATGCTCGCCCTGAGTGCCGGCCAGTTCAGCCTCTTGCCCGGCGGGGCTGGCGCGGCGGAGTTGACCTCGGCGACGCTGCTGACGCCCATGGTGGGCAAGTCGACCGCGGCAGCGGCGATTCTGATATGGCGGGTGGTGACGTACTACTTCTATCTGGTGGTGGGCGGCCCGGTGTTCGTCTGCCTGCTGGGCAAGCCGCTGCTGGAGCGGTTGCGCCTGGCACGGCGGTAGACACGCGTTGTGCCCTTCGCCAGCAAGGCTGGCGAAGGGCCGGTGCGGTCCTAGAACACCACCGTCTTGTTGCCGTGCACCAGCACGCGGTCTTCCAGGTGATAGCGCAGGCCGCGGGCCAGCACCATCTTCTCGACGTCGCGACCGAAACGCACCATGTCCTCGATGCTGTCGCTGTGGCTCACACGCACCACGTCCTGCTCGATGATCGGGCCGGCATCCAGCTCTTCGGTCACGTAGTGGCAGGTGGCGCCGATCAGCTTCACGCCTCGCATCGACGCCTGGTGATACGGCTTGGCCCCCACGAACGACGGCAGGAAGCTGTGGTGAATGTTGATCACCTGCTGGGCGTATTCCTGGCACAGCTGTGGCGGCAGGATCTGCATGTAGCGCGCCAGCACCACCACGTCGGCGGCATGCTCCTTGACCAGGCGCGACACCTCGGCAAATGCCGGCTGCTTGTTCTGCGGGTCGACCGGTACGTGGTAGAACGGAATGCCGTGCCACTCGACCATGCTACGCAGGTCGTTGTGGTTGGAGATCACGCACGGGATATCGCAGTCCAGCTCGTTGCTGTGCCAGCGGTGCAGCAGGTCGGCCAGGCAATGGGACTCGCGGCTGGCCATCAGCACCACGCGTTTCTTCTGGTCGGTGTCGGTAATGCGCCACACCATCGAAAACTCTTCGGCAATCGGCGCGAACGCTTCGCGCAGCGCCTCGATGCCGAAAGGCAGGGTATCGGCACGGATTTCGTGACGCATGAAGAACCAGCCGCTCAGGTCATCGGAATGATGGCTCGCTTCGGTGATCCAGCCGTTATGGGACGCCAGAAAATTACTGACTTTGGCGACGATGCCGACACGGTCGGGGCAAGCGATCACCAGCCGATAGGTGCGCATGAGAGGGGCTCCAGAGTTCGCAAAGGCGCGTATTCTAACGACTGCCCGGAAAAACTGCAGTAGTGATTGCATACCGTGTATCACAACCTCACACCGCAGCCAGCCTGGGCTTGCACCTCGTCAAGGGCACATTAAAGTTATTTAACAATTGAAGCGGATAATTGGGAGTATCTCGTCACAATACCCTTTCAATTATGAAGGTATTCCGCAATGACGGCGGTTTAATGTTTACTTGTATTAAGTGTCTGACTATTATTGCTGCACCGCTGTCCTGCGTCCCTTCCCTCCAAGGAATACCTCATGTCCCTGATCAACGAATACCGCGCTACCGAAGAAGCCATCAAAGAACTGCAAGCCCGCCTGAAGAACCTGTCCGAAGACAACAAGCTGAAAACCGAGCTGGAGTTTGAAGCCAAACTGCGCGAGCTGATGGGCGAGTACTCCAAGTCGCTGCGCGACATTATTGCTCTGCTGGACCCTGAGGCCAAACTGAACAAGGCCCCTCGCGGCCCGGTTAAAACCACCGGCACCAAGCGTGCACGCAAGGTCAAGCAATACAAGAACCCGCACAATGGCGAAGTCATCGAAACCAAAGGTGGCAACCACAAGACACTCAAAGAGTGGAAAGCCAAGTGGGGTGGTGACGTAGTAGAAGGCTGGGCGACCCTGCTCGGTTAATCGCTGGACACTGTAACCCGGTTACAGGTCAGCCCAAAACGCCAGCATGCTGGCGTTTTTTATTGCCTGCAATTACTGCAGGGCAAACCGTTCGCGCAAGTTCATGGCATGGGCTCGCCATTGCGCCAGCAACTCGCGCTGCGTGGCATCGGCATCCAGCCAGGCGCTCTGCAATGCCTGCTCGAAGCCTTCAAGGGTATTCGGAGCGCCCATTGCCGGGTCGCTCAGGCGCTGCTGGCAGAACCCGAGCCAACGCTGGCGCTCCTGTGCATCCAAGGTCTGCGGAAAATTGCGCGCACGGTAGCGAAACAGCAACTCCGGCAATCGTGCATCGTCGAACATCCACTGACCCGTGGCTAATTGCTCGGGCTCCACGGTTCTTACTTGTTCACACAGGCGTCGGTCGCGATCACCGATAAATCCGTCATACAGCTGTTGCTCGGGGTCTTCGCTCGGGGCGAATTCCTGACTGTCATAAATAGCGCTCAACTTGTTCTGCCACACGGCCTGGGCGGCACTCAACTGCTCGGCGCGCTGTTGATACAACGTCATATCCAGGCCAAGGCGTTGCTGATCTTCACCGCGCAATACACTCAAGGGCGCGACCACCGGGCAGCGATTGATCTGAATTAATTTCAACGGTACCGGCAATTGTCCCTCGGACATTTCCTCGCGTCGGGTGTACAGACGCTGACGCAACACTTCGGCATCTTCCGTCAGCAATGGGGCGATATCCTGATGCAAGTCGCACACAATCAGCGCATTGCGATTGCGTGGATGCCAGGCCAGGGGCAGCACCACGCCAAGATAATTACGTGCCGCAGAAAAGCGTCCGGAAATATGGACAAGCGGTTGCAACAAACGCACTTGATCGAGGACTTTCTGCTTGCTGCGCAACTGGAACAACCATGCATACAGCCTGGGTTGCTTCTCGCGGATCAAGCGCGCCATTGCCAACGTGGCACGCACATCCGCAAGCGCCTCGTGCGCCTGCCCGTGATCGATGCCATTGGCCGCCGTCAGCAACTCCAGCTTCAGGCTCACCTGGCCGTCGCGCTGCGGCCACTGGATGCCATCGGGGCGCAGGGCGTAGGCAGTGCGCACCACATCGATAAGGTCCCAGCGGCTGTTGCCGCCCTGCCACTCGCGGGCATAGGGGTCGAAAAAGTTGCGATACAGGCTGTAACGCGTCACTTCGTCGTCGAAACGCAGCGAGTTGTAGCCGGCCCCGCAAGTACCCGGGCGCGCCAGCTCGGCGTGCACCCGGGTCATGAACTCGGCTTCGCACAGGCCCTGGGTGGCCAGCTGCGCCGGGGTAATGCCGGTTATCAGGCACGCCGCAGGGTGCGGCAGAATATCGTCGGCGGGTTGGCAGAAGAGGTTGACCGGCGGCTCGATCTCGTTGAGGTCCAGATCGGTGCGCACCCCTGCCACCTGCAGGGGCCGGTCGCTGCGCGGGTTGATACCGGTGGTTTCATAGTCGTGCCAGAAAATGCTGGAGCTCACGGCGTCGTCCTGAACAGAAAATCTGCCGGGAGTCTACCTCAGGCCGACGCACTCAACGGGTGGAAGCTGAAATAGTTGCGCAGCGACGACACCAGCTCGTCGTATTCGCGAGGGGCCTGCAGCAGCATGAAGCCGGAATCGTAGTGCCCCGGGTTCTCGTCTTCGTGGCACCACAGGCAGCTGGCGGTGAGGTTGATCACGTGCAGCGCACCGGCGCGCCCGGGCACCTTGAGCTGCAGTTCGAAATCGGGGCCCACCAGCAGTGGCAGGTCGCTGATCAGCATCAGGCCGTCTTCGGACACATTGCCCAGATAACCGATGGGCAACCCGGTAAACCGGTTGAAGACCTTGAGGTAATACGGGAGCAGGTGACGCTCGATTCGACGTTCGGTAAACATGATAGGAGTCGCTGTCGAAGACCCTTGAGCAGGGTCGCGCTGGATCGTTCTGGTGTACCGCATGTACCTCACAAGCCTAGCGCAACCTGACTGCCCCGTCACATTCGGACCCGCGCACTTTAGTATTAACGTCAGTATCGACGTCGTTGCGCGGCCATCAACGCCAGGGGGTGCTGCTGGCCGGACGGGCGATGGCCGGCTCGCCATTGGGGCGATAGTGGCCAAGCTGCTCGAGGGTCTGCAGGCGGGCGCGGGCACGGTAGGCGTACTCGTTGCGCGGGTACTGGGTGATGATGTACTGGTAGGTCTGCGCCGCATCCACATAGAGCTTCTGGCGCTCCAGGCACTGACCGCGCAGCATCGACGCCTCGGGGTGGATGAACGGGCGCGCACGGCTGGTGCGGTCGACCTGCGACAGCTCGAGCATGACCTGCTCGCAGTTGCCGCGATCATAGGCGCGGTAGGCATTGTTCAGGTGATGGTCCATCGACCAGCGGGTGCAACCGACGACACTGGTCGCCAGGGCTAATACGATCAAGGCTCGCATGGGGGGTCTCCTCTACTGAGCAGTGTATCGGCGCTTTCCTTGAAAGCTATAGGAGGAACAGCGGCAAGCGGACTGCATTGCGCTTGCCGCTTGCCACTCGTTCAAGCGCCCCTCCTCCTCCCACCAAGGTAGTGCAAAGGAACAATGACTACAGCGATTTTCCGGAGTAGCCTTTCGCTGCGCTTCACTACAGGAGTCTGTGCATGACCATCCGCCGCACCAAAATTGTCGCCACCCTTGGCCCCGCCAGCAACTCGCCGGAAGTTATCGAGCAACTGATCCTTGCGGGTCTGGACGTCGCTCGCTTGAACTTCTCGCACGGCACCCCGGACGAGCACAAGGCTCGCGCCCGCATGATCCGTGACATCGCTGCCAAGCATGGCCGCCACGTCGCGCTGCTGGGCGACCTGCAAGGGCCGAAGATCCGCATTGCCAAGTTTGCCAACAAGCGAATCGAACTCAAGGTCGGCGACCGCTTCACCTTCTCCACGGCTCACCCGCTCACCGAAGGCACCCAGGATATCGTCGGCATCGACTACCCGGACCTGGTAAAGGACTGCGGCGTGGGTGACGAACTGCTGCTCGACGACGGCCGCGTGGTCATGCGCGTCGAAACCGCCAGCGCCGACGCCCTGCACTGCGTGGTGCTGATCGGCGGCCCGCTGTCGGACCACAAGGGCATCAACCGTCGCGGCGGCGGCCTGACCGCCCCGGCCCTGACCGAGAAAGACAAGGCCGATATCAAGCTGGCGGCCGAGATGGACCTGGACTACCTGGCCGTGTCGTTCCCCCGTGATGCCAGCGACATGGAATACGCCCGTCGCCTGCGTGACGAGTCCGGTGGTACGGCCTGGCTGGTGGCCAAGATCGAACGTGCCGAAGCCGTGGCCGACGACGAGACCCTCGACGGCCTGATTCGCGCCAGTGATGCAGTGATGGTGGCCCGTGGTGACCTGGGTGTGGAAATCGGCGACGCCGAGCTGGTGGGCATCCAGAAGAAGATCATTCTGCATGCACGCCGCCACAACAAGGCGGTGATCACCGCGACCCAGATGATGGAGTCGATGATCCAGAACCCGATGCCGACCCGTGCCGAAGTGTCCGACGTGGCCAACGCCGTGCTCGACTACACCGACGCGGTAATGCTGTCGGCCGAGAGTGCTGCCGGTGCCTACCCGCTCGAGGCGGTACAGGCCATGGCGCGGATCTGCCTGGGCGCCGAGAAGCACCCTACCAGCAAGACCTCCAGCCACCGCATGGGCACGCAGTTCAGCCGTTGCGACGAGAGCATCGCGCTGGCGGCCATGTACACCGCCAACCACTTCCCGGGTGTGAAGGCGATCATTGCCTTGACCGAGAGTGGCTACACCCCGCTGATCATGTCGCGTATTCGTTCGTCGATCCCGATCTTCGCCTTCTCGCCGCACCGCGAGACCCAGGCGCGGGTTGCGATGTTCCGTGGCGTGTACACCGTACCGTTCGACCCTGCGGCGCTGGCGCCGGAGCAAGTCAGCCAGGCGGCGGTGGACGAGCTGCTCAAGCGTGGCGTGGTCGAGCAAGGTGACTGGGTCATCCTGACCAAGGGTGACAGCTACCACACCATCGGTGGCACCAATGGCATGAAGATTCTGCATGTCGGTGATCCGTTGGTCTGAAGCTGACCGGTTGTCACTAGAGCCCCGCCTTGATGGCGGGGCTTTTTTATGGGTGCGATACGCCGGTGCCGGTGATCTTGAGCTGGCTTTGATCTGCCGGCCCTTCAGAAGGCCGAGTGGAGTCGCCATCCAGGCTGGATAATCTCTCGACTCTGGATCAGTGGTTCCAATGACAGCAAGCATATCCAACATGAATACAGACGCCGAGGGCCCCTTCCGCTCTTACAGCGGCTTACTTTTTTCTTGGAAAAAGTAAGCAAAACCGCTCCGTCCATCATCAGGCCCTACGCTTCGCTACGGGTCCCCTCCCTCCGGCGCCGCTCCGGGGGCACGCGACCCGAGTTGCAAGCAACTCTAACAGTCGCTCGCTTCGGCTAACGCCGAAGGGGCTTCGCCCCGCCCCCTGCACGACACCTCCACTCGGCCTTCTGGGGGACGGAAGATCAAAATCAAAAGCAGATCAAGATCAAGATCAAGATCAAGATCAAGATCAAGATCAAGATCAAGATCAAGATCAAGAGCCAGAGCCAGAGCCAGAGCCAGAGCCAGAGCCAAGGCCAGCGCAAACGCCGCAGGAGCCTGCAGTACCTCCTTATGGGAATAGGAGCTCAGGCATGCCCCACGAATACATCCGCAAACAGCTGATTACGCGGCAACCCCGCCAGAAACATCCCACGCGCAAACCGCTCCACACTCGACGCAGAGCCACAAGCCAGCGCAATCGTCTGACGCGATGCCAGACGCATCGGCCCCAACTCCTCCGGTATCAGCAACTGCACCTCCACCTGCGGGTACCGCCGCGCCAGGTCATCCAGCTCTCGCTGCAGGTAATGCCCACCCGCCTCGCTCGCCACATGCACCACCCTGATCGCCCCCTGATGCTCCTGACGCAGCGCCTCGCGCACAATCCCCCACAGTGGCGCCAGCCCGGAACCCGCCGCCAGCAGCCACAACGGCCGGGCCTGCCAGTCCGGATCGTAATGCAGCGCGCCACCGCGCAACTCCCCCAGGCGCACCAGGTCGCCCACCTGCAACCCCCGCGCCGCGCTGCAGAACGCCCCGGCATGCCGACAATCCAGGTGAAATTCGAGCCATTCATCCTCGCCCGGCACGCTGGCCAGCGAATACGGTCGCGCAACACCATGCACGCTCCACAGCACCAGATGCTGCCCCGCCTGATACCGCAACGGCCTGTCCGGTTGCAGGCGCAGGCGCAGCACCTGCGCCCCCAGCCAGTCCAGCGCGACGACCCGCGCCGGCGCCCCATCGCGCACCGGGTCGAACACCGCTACCTGCAGGTCACTCTCGACCCGGCACTGGCAGGCCAGCCGCCAGCCCTCCAGGCGCTTGCCTTCGCTCAGCGCATCGGGCCTGGCATCGCCCGGCACACCCGCCAGACAGCGCACCAGGCAAGCATGGCAGCTCCCCGCCCGGCAGCTGTAGGGCACGCCCACGCCAGCCTCGTTCAGCGCATCCAGCAGGTTGCTGCCCTCGGCCACCTGCCAACTGCGCTCACCTACGCACAACTCAGGCATCCACCACCTCCCAGGCCGGCACACAGCGATTTCGGCCGCTGCGCTTGGCGCGGTACAGCGCCTGGTCGGCACGGTGCAATGCATTGTCCAGGTCATCCTCGGCTGTCAGCAGGGTCATGCCGACCGACAGGCTCAAGGGCCCCACCTGCCCCTGCATCGCCGCCGAGGGCAACGCACCAAAGGCCTGACGCAGACGCTCGCAGCAATGTTCCAGGGCCTGGGCCGTGCAATCGGGCAACAACAGCACGAACTCCTCGCCGCCATAGCGGGCCAGCACCGCAGCGTCGCACAGGTGCTCGCTGGCAACCTGGGCAAAAGCCTGCAGTACCCGGTCGCCGACCGCATGCCCGTGGGCGTCGTTGATGCGCTTGAAATGGTCCAGGTCGATCAGCGCCAGACCATGCCGGCTCCCCATGGGCATGCTGGCCAGGGCATCGCTGGCCAGGCGCAGAAAATGCCGGCGGTTGAACAGGCCGGTCAACTCGTCGGTGGCCACCAGTTCCTCCAGTTGCCCCATCATGCCGCGCAGGGTGTCCTGGTGCGCCTGCAGGGCGATGCGGCGCTGGCGCATGCGCTGGCGCGAGGCCTGCACGTAGCGGGCATACAGGCACAACCAGCACAGCACCACGAACAGCGTGCATACCTGCAACGCCGCCAGCGCCGGGTCCGACAGGCGCCCGTTGCCCCACTCCCACAGGTTCAGGCCGAGAAAGCTGCACAGCACCACCAGCGCGCAGCGGGTGAACGAACGGCCGTTGAGGTGGAACAGGCCGAACATCAGGATCAACGGGTACAGCACCAGGAAGGTGCCACGGGCCTGGTCCAGGTTGGCCAGCAGCCAGGTTTGCCAGGCCGCTGCCAGCAGCACCTGGAACTCCGTGAGGCTGGGGTCGCGCCAGCGCAGGTTGACGCCACTGGCAAACACCCAGCCCAGCCACGCCAGGTTGAGCACCAGCAGCACACTGCTCGCGCCGATGACCGGCACCGGCGCCTGCACATGCCCGCCCAGCACGGCGACCCAGGCCAGCAGCAGCACCAGCAGGTAACTGCCGGCAGCCAGCAGGAAACGCTTGAGAAGAAGCTTTTGCAGAGCGGTTTCGGTCACGGGTGACTCACCAGGCAGCCGAGCGGCAGCGGTTGTGACGGGGGGCAGTCGGTACTGTAGGACGTGTTCGAAATAATTGCCACGCAAAAACAGTGCCTGGCAGCAGGCGACCATGGTTGGCCGCACTGGCGCGTGTACCGGCAGGCGATGCGCGCTATACTGCCGCGCCTTTTTGCGTCGGCCACTGCGTGTCGGCGCGCCTTGAAAGGTCATTGCGACGCCTCGGCCCGTGAACGTCGCGATACCTTAATGAATGTTCCCGTCTTTAAGAGGAGCGCGCTGCATGACCGTGATCAAGCAAGACGACCTGATTCAGAGCGTTGCCGACGCCCTGCAGTTCATTTCGTACTACCACCCCGTCGATTTCATCCAGGCCATGCACGAGGCCTACCTGCGTGAAGAGTCGCCGGCTGCGCGCGACTCCATCGCGCAGATCCTGATCAACTCGCGCATGTGCGCCACCGGCCACCGGCCGATCTGCCAGGACACCGGTATCGTCACCGTGTTCGTGCGCGTCGGCATGGACGTGCGCTGGGATGGCGCGACCATGAGCCTGGACGACATGATCAACGAAGGCGTGCGTCGCGCCTACAACCTGCCCGAGAACGTGCTGCGCGCCTCGATCCTGGCCGACCCGGCAGGTGCCCGCAAGAACACCAAGGACAACACCCCGGCCGTGATCCACTACTCGATCGTCCCTGGCGACAAGGTCGAGGTGGATGTCGCGGCCAAGGGCGGCGGTTCGGAAAACAAGTCGAAGATGGCCATGCTCAACCCGTCCGACTCGATCGTCGACTGGGTGCTCAAGACCGTTCCGACCATGGGCGCCGGCTGGTGCCCGCCGGGCATGCTCGGCATCGGTATCGGCGGTACTGCCGAGAAGGCCGCGGTGATGGCCAAGGAAGTGTTGATGGAGTCCATCGACATCCACGAGCTCAAGGCCCGTGGCCCGCAGAACCGCATCGAAGAGATCCGCCTGGAACTGTTCGAGAAGGTCAACCAGCTGGGCATCGGCGCCCAGGGCCTGGGCGGCCTGACCACCGTGCTCGACGTCAAGATCATGGACTACCCGACCCACGCAGCCTCGCTGCCGGTGTGCATGATCCCCAACTGCGCAGCCACCCGTCACGCGCACTTCGTGCTCGATGGTTCCGGCCCTGCAGAGCTGGAAGCACCGTCGCTGGACGCCTACCCGGAAATCGTCTGGGAAGCCGGCCCGTCGGCCCGTCGCGTCAACCTCGACACCCTGACCCCGGAAGACGTGCAAAGCTGGAAGCCGGGCGAGACCATCCTGCTCAACGGCAAGATGCTGACCGGCCGCGACGCCGCGCACAAGCGCATGGTCGAGATGCTCAACCGTGGCGAAGAGCTGCCAGTGGACCTCAAGGGCCGCTTCATCTACTACGTCGGCCCGGTTGATCCGGTGCGCGAAGAAGTGGTTGGCCCGGCAGGCCCGACCACCGCAACGCGGATGGACAAGTTCACCCGTCAGATCCTCGAGCAGACCGGCCTGCTGGGCATGATCGGCAAGTCCGAGCGCGGCCCGACCGCCATCGACGCGATCAAGGACAACAAGGCCGTGTACCTGATGGCCGTGGGTGGCGCTGCCTACCTGGTGGCTCAGGCGATCAAGAAATCCAAGGTGCTGGCATTTGCCGAACTGGGGATGGAAGCGATCTACGAGTTCGACGTGAAAGATATGCCGGTGACCGTTGCGGTCGACAGCAAGGGCGAGTCGGTGCACATCACCGGGCCTGCGCTGTGGCAGAGCAAGATCGCGCAAAGCCTGGCAGTGGAAGTGAAGTAAGCGCCAGCGCTACAAGCTGAAAGCTGAAAGCTGAAAGCGGCAAGGGAGTGATCCCTTGCCGCTTTTTTGTTGCCTGTACCGGCCTCTTCGCCGGCACGCCAGCGAAGGCTTTCAGAGGGTAATGCGCGTACCCAGCAACCCCAGGAACCCCGCCAGCCACGCCGGGTGCGCAGGCCAGGCCGGCGCACTGGCCAGGTTGCCCTGCACATGCGCCGCCGTCACCTCGATCTCGACGTAACGCCCACCCGCCAGGCGCACCTCCGGCGCACACGCCGGGTACGCACTGCACTCGCGCCCCTCCAGCACCCCGGCCGCCGCCAGCAGTTGCGCTCCATGGCACACCGCCGCAATCGGCTTGCCCGCCTGGTCGATGGCGCGCACCAGTTGCAGCACCTCTTCATTCAGGCGCAGGTACTCCGGCGCACGCCCGCCCGGAATCACCAGCGCGTCGTAGTCTTCGGCACGCACCTGGGCGAAATCGAAGTTCAGGCCAAAGTTGTGCCCCGGCTTCTCGCTGTAGGTCTGGTCGCCCTCGAAGTCATGGATGGCGGTACGTACCGACTGCCCGGCCGACTTGCCCGGGCACACCGCATGCACCGTGTGGCCAACCATCTGCAGCGCCTGGAACGGCACCATCACTTCATAGTCTTCGACGTAATCGCCGACCAGCATGAGAATCTTTTTCGCTGCCATTTCGTCAACTCCTTCTGATGCGGGGGAAAATCGAAAGAACCTCAGTCGCGCCGGTCCAGCAGGTTGACCACTACCCGGTCCAGCCAGCCCCAGATACGCTGTTTCACACGCCGCCACAGCGGCCGCGCCTGCCAGTCGTCCAGGTCGACCTGGCGGCTCAGGGCAAAGTCGCGCTCGAAGCTCGCCACCACGTCGGCGGTCAGTTGCGGGTCGATGGCCTCGACGTTGGCCTCAAGGTTGAAACGCAGGTTCCAGTGGTCGAAATTGCATGAGCCAATGCTCACCCAGTCGTCCACCAGCACCATCTTCAGGTGCAGGAAGCATGGCTGGTATTCGAATATCTTCACCCCTGCCCGCAGCAGGCGCGGGTAATAGCGATGACCGGCATAGCGTACCGAAGGATGGTCGGTACGCGGGCCGGTCAGCAGCAGGCGCACATCGATGCCCAGCGCGGCCGCGCGGCGCAAAGCCCGGCGCACCTTCCAGGTGGGCAGAAAATACGGCGTGGCCAGCCAGATACGACGCTTGCCGCTGATCAGCGCGCGCACCAGCGACTGCAGGATGTCGCGGTGCTGGCGGGCGTCGGCATAGGCCACCCGGCCCAGGCCCGGGCCTGCAACCGGCACCCGCGGCAGGTGCGCCAGGCCGAAATGGGTGGGTGGGCGCCACGCGGTGCGGCGCAGGTTGGAACGCCACTGGCGATCGAACAGCATCTGCCAGTCGGCCACCAGCGGCCCCTGCATCTGCACCATCACCTCGTGCCATTCGCTGACCGGCTCGCCCGGTGTCCAGAACTGGTCGGTGACCCCGGTGCCGCCGACCACCGCCCAGGCCTGGTCCACCAGCAGCAGCTTGCGGTGGTCGCGGTACAGGTTGCGCAGCCCCCGGCGCCAACGCAGGCGGTTGTACCAGCGCAACTCAACGCCGGCGCCCAGCAGGCGCTGACGCAGGCTCAAGGTAAAGGCCAGCGAGCCGTAGTCATCGAACAGGCAGCGTACCCGCACGCCGCGCTCGGCGGCCTGCACCAGCGCCTGCACCATGGCCTCGGCACACGCCCCGGCCTCGACCAGGTACAGCTCCAGGTCGACCTGGTGCTCGGCACCCATGATCGTCTGCAGCATGCGCGGGAAGAACTGCGGGCCGTCGATCAGCAGTTCGAACTGGTTGCCGGCACGCCATGGAAACACCGGCCCGGCCATTTCAGCGCGCCGTGAAGATCAGTACCGCACCCACCGGCACCGACAGGTTGATCGACTGCAGCCCGGCGAGCTTCTGCAACGTCTTGAGGCCGGGCAGCAGGTCGAAGTGATCGGCGCTCAGTACCAGCGGCTCCAGGGTCACCACCTGGAAACGCCGCTCGTCGAGCCGGGTGGCGAGCAGCTGCGCGTTGTAGCTGTGGGTCTTGCCGTGCAGGTTGACGGTCACCGGCAGGCGCAGTTCGACCTGGGCACCATTGGCCAGGTCGTTGATCGGACGCAGGTCGATCTGCGCCTGGATGGTCGCGTCGGGGTATTTGGCCACCTCGAACAGGTCGTTGCGCATGCGCTCGTCACGCAGCGGGATGCCGCTGCTGACCGAGTCCATCTCGATCTGCAGCTCGGCCGCACCCTTGCGATCGACCTTGCCATGCAGCACCAGAAAGCGATGCACCTCGGACACGTTGCCGTTCTTGCTGGTGATGAACGACAGGCGCGACGATTCGCCGTCCAGGTGCCAGTTGGCCTGGGCAGGCAGGCTCGCCAGGGCCAGCAGGGCGAGAGCGATTCGGGGCAGGCTGAACATGCAGGTTCCTGAAAGCGTAAAGCCGCCAACATTACCCGCCTGCCCGCACGGCAGCAAGCGACAGCCTGTGGCCATGCGGGCAGCCCGGCAACCTCAGGCCAGCCCGCTGCCGGCCCATGCCTTGGCCAGGCGCCTGGCCCGCGCCGCGCTGGCGATCTGCAGAATGCCCTGGTCGCGCTGCCACAGCTCGGCCCAGGGCCCCGGCGTGCTCGTCAGCGCCTGGTCGAGCTCGCCGCTCAGTTGCGAGAACTGCGCGAACAGGCCGCCCAGCAACAGGTGGAACGCCGCCGAATCGGCGCATTGCCGGCTGCCTTCGGCACACCCGGCCAGCAGCCCGATCAGGCGCAGCAAAAGCCCCTGCGGCCAGGCATTGGCGCGGCCTACCCCGTACAGCCAGGCGCTCAGGGCGCTCAGCACGTACAGGTCTTCCAGCGAGCGGAACGGCTTGACGTAGGCGTCCCAGCCGTCACCGGCCAGGCGTTCGCACAGGGCCTGTTCAAGGTGCAGGCGGGCATGCCCGACCTCAGGCATCAACGGCAGGCTCGGCAAGGGCTCCACGCGCACACCGGGCTCCCCCGGGTACACCACCGCCAGGCTCAGCCGAGGCGCCTGGCCCGGTGCTTCGCAGCGCGCCGCCACCAGCAGCCAGTCGGCGTCCGGCCCGGCGGTGACGAAGTCCTTGCTGCCGCTCAGGCGCAGCGTGTCGAGCGCCAGGCGCATGCCCATGTCGGCGGCGCGCACGCTGCGCCGCTCACTCGCACACAGGGCGCCGAGGCCCGCCGGGGCGCTGGGCCACAGCACGCGCAAGGCGGCCTGGTAGCCCACCAGAAACGCCAGCCCCGGGGTCGGCATGGCTTGCCCGCCCAGCACTGCCAGCTCGAACGGGCTGACCGTGCCGAGCTGCTCCAGCAGGCTGGCGTAGGTGTCGCCCAGGTTATCGGTTGCCAAGGGCGGAATGGGGTCGTTGAGTCGCTGCAGCCAGGCCATCGGCGTGCTCCTTGAGGGCTGTCATACAAGCATCACCAAAGCTTCATGGGGGTGACACCGCGTCTACCTAGGCTGAGCTTGCACAACATAGTCGACCGGCCGCAACCCCATGGCTGGCTTATGGAGACTCGCAATGACCCTGACTGCATGCCCTGGCGACACCCGTAACGAACGCCGTCTGCAGGCCGAGCGCCTGGTCGGCCCCGCCGCGCTGCACGAAGCCCAGGCATTGCGCTTTCGCGTGTTCAGCAGCGAATTCAAGGCCAGGCTCAAAGGCGCCGAACACGGGCTGGACATGGACGACTACGACATCCACTGCCAGCACATCGGCGTACGCGACCTCAACAGCGGGCACCTGGTGGCCACCACCCGCCTGCTCGACCACCAGGCCGCCAGCAGCCTGGGGCGCTTCTACAGCGAAGAGGAGTTCAGCCTGCATGGCCTGGGCCATCTGCAGGGTCCCATCCTTGAACTGGGGCGCACCTGCGTCGACCCGGCCTACCGCAACGGCGGCACCATCGCGGTGCTGTGGGGCGAGCTTGCCGAGGTACTCAACGAGGGCCGCTACAGCTACCTGATGGGGTGCGCCAGCATCCCCATGCAGGACGGCGGCGTGCAGGCCCACGCGATCATGCAACGCCTGCGCGAGCGCTACCTGTGCACCGAGCACCTGCGCGCCGAACCGAAGAACCCGCTGCCCAGCCTGGCACTGCCCGGCAACGTCATCGCCGAGATGCCGCCGCTGCTCAAGGCCTACATGCGCCTGGGCGCCAAGATCTGCGGCGAGCCGTGCTGGGACGAAGACTTCCAGGTGGCCGACGTGTTCATCCTGCTCAAGCGCGACGAGCTGTGCCCACGCTACGCCCGCCACTTCAAGGCGGCGGTGTGATGCAACGCCTGCGCGTGTATGCGCGAATCGTCCGGGTGCTGCTGGTGGTGCTGTTCGGGCTGGGCATGGCCAGCCTGTTCAGCCTGTACGAGCGCCTGCACCTGAGTACTCCCGACGACCGCCGCCAGCGCTGGTCGCAACTGTTCATGGCCCGGCTTGCCCGGGCCTTGCCGTTCAAGGTCACGGTGATCGGCAACCGCCCGCAGCAACCGATGCTGTGGGTCAGCAACCACGTGTCGTGGACCGACATTCCGCTGCTGGGCATGCTCGCGCCGATGTCGTTCCTGTCCAAGGCCGAGGTGCGCCAGTGGCCGGTAGCCGGCTGGCTCGCGCTCAAGGCCGGCACCCTGTTCATCCGCCGCGGTGGCGGCGACAGCCAGTTGCTGCGCCAGCAGATCGCGCGGCACCTGCAACAGGCCTGCCCGGTGCTGATCTTCCCCGAAGGCACCACCACCGACGGGCGCAGCCTGCGCACCTTCCACGGGCGCCTGCTGGCCAGCGCAATCGACACCGCCACGCCCGTGCAACCGGTGGCCGTGCGCTACCTGCGGGGCGGCAAGCCCGACCCCATCGCGCCGTTCGTGGGCGATGACGACCTGCTCTCGCACCTGCTGCGCCTGTTTGCCCACGACTGTGGCGAGGTGCAGATCCACCTGCTGGCACCCATCCAGAGCGCCGGCCAGGAACGTGCGTCACTGGCGTTCAATGCCCAGTTGGCGATCCACACGGCGTTGTTCGGCGCCCAGCCGGTGGCCCAGCCTCAGCGCCGCGCCAAGGCGGCCTGAGCGTCGGCCGCAAAGCCCTGCAGTTCGGGGTAGAAGTGGCGAAAGTCTTCCATCAGCGGGCCGTACAGCGCCTGTACCTCCTGCATCGCGCCTGCCATACCCTCGGGGCGTGACAGGCGCCGGGCGATACCGTTGAACACCTGTTCAAGCACCGCGAACTCGCGGTACGAGCCCAACCAGTCGTCCGCCGCCATGTACGGCGCAATCTGCGCCAGGCGCCCGGGCAGCTCGGGCTCGGCCGCCAGCACCTGGTACACGCGCCCGGTGAACTGGCTCAGCGGCTGCCGGGCATAGTCGTGCCAGTGCAGCGCCAGGCAGTGGTCGAAAAACACATCGAGGATGATCCCGGCATAACGGCGCCGCTCACGCGGAAAACGCGCCAGCGCCGCCAGTACCCGCGGGTGGCTGTCGGTGTACACGTCGATCTGGCGGTGCAGGCGGATGGCGGCTTCCAGCGGCTGGGCAAAGCGCCCCTGCAACGGCCCCTTGACGAAGTCGCCGTACAGGCTGCCGAGCAGTTGTTCGGGCTGCTGGCCGCCCAGGTGAAGGTGTGCGAGGTAGTTCATAGGCCGCAGTCTAGCACCGCTTGCCCGCTTGAATATCGTTATAACCCGATATAGCGATTCATGCGCACGACAGAACCAAATCATATTTGTATATCGCGAAATACCGATTTATATTTCGCCCCATCGCGATATAACGCTATACCCACCACGAGCCCACCCATGCCTCTTGATCTCGACGAAATAATAAAAGCCCTGGCCCACCCAGTACGGCGAGAAATCCTGAACTGGTTGAAAGACCCGCAAGCCTGCTTCCCTGACCAGCACCACAGCACCGAACACGGTGTGTGCGCCGGGCAGATCGACCAACGCTGCGGCCTGTCGCAGTCCACGGTCTCGGCCCACCTGGCCACCTTGCAGCGCGCGGGGCTGATCAGCAGCCAGAAGATTGGCCAGTGGCACTTCTTCAAACGCAACGAGGAAACCATCCAGGCCTTCCTCCAGCAGATGAGCCAAGAGCTCTGACAAGGACCTTGCAATGCCCCTTTCGCTGTTGATCCTGGCGCTGAGCGCCTTCGCCATCGGTACCACCGAGTTCGTCATCATGGGCCTGCTGCCGGATGTGGCAAGCGACCTGGGTGTGTCGATCCCCGGTGCCGGCTGGCTGGTGACCGGCTACGCGCTGGGCGTGGCCATCGGCGCGCCGTTCATGGCCCTGGCCACCGCCCGGCTGCCGCGCAAGGCCGCACTGGTGGCGCTGATGGGGGTGTTCATCATCGGCAACCTGCTGTGCGCCCTGGCCACCGACTACAACGTGCTGATGTTTGCCCGCGTGATCACCGCGCTGTGCCACGGCGCCTTCTTCGGCATCGGTTCGGTGGTGGCGGCCAACCTGGTTCCGGCCAACCGCCGCGCTTCAGCCGTGGCGCTGATGTTCACCGGCCTGACCCTGGCCAACGTGCTGGGCGTGCCACTGGGTACCGCGCTGGGCCAGGTGTACGGCTGGCGCTCGACGTTCTGGGCAGTGACCGTGATCGGCGTGATCGCGCTGATCGGCCTGATCCGCTTCCTGCCGATCAAGCGCGACGAAGAGAAACTCGACATGCGTGCCGAGCTGGCTGCGCTCAAGGGCGCCGGCATCTGGCTGTCGCTGTCGATGACCGTGCTGTTCTCGGCCTCGATGTTCGCCCTGTTCACCTATGTGGCGCCGTTGCTGGGTGATGTCACCGGCGTGTCGCCGCGCGGCGTGACCTGGACCCTGCTGTTGATCGGCCTGGGCCTGACCCTGGGCAACATCCTGGGCGGCAAGCTGGCCGATCGTCGCCTGGCCGCCACCCTGATGGGCGTGTTCGCCGCCATGGCGGTCATCTCCACCGCGCTGAGCTGGACCAGTACCGCGCTGATTCCGGCCGAGATCACCCTGTTCCTCTGGGCCACCGCCGCGTTCGCCGCCGTGCCGGCCCTGCAGGTCAACGTGGTGAGCTTCGGCAGGGCGGCACCGAACCTGGTGTCGACCCTGAACATCGGTGCCTTCAACCTGGGCAATGCGCTGGGCGCCTGGGTCGGCGGCACCGTGATCGACCAGGGCCTGGGCCTGACCCGCGTGCCCCTGGCGGCAGCGGCGCTGGCCGTGCTGGCCCTGATTGTCACCCTTATCACATTCAGCCAGGGCGGCAACAACGCCGACCTGGCACCTGCCACTCACTGATTGCCACGAGGTTCACGCACATGACAACGCTATTCGACCCGATCACCCTTGGCGACCTCGAGTTGCCCAACCGCATCATCATGGCCCCGCTGACCCGCTGCCGGGCCGACGAAGGCCGCGTACCCAACGCGCTGATGGCCGAGTACTACGTACAGCGCGCCAGCGCCGGGCTGATTCTCAGCGAGGCCACCTCGGTGACCCCGCTGGGCGTGGGCTACCCCGACACACCGGGCATCTGGAGCAACGACCAGGTGCGTGGCTGGACCAACGTGACCAAAGCGCTGCACGGTGCTGGCGGGCGCATCTTCCTGCAACTGTGGCACGTGGGACGCATTTCGCACCCGCTGTACCTGAACGGCGAAACGCCGGTTGCGCCGAGCGCGGTGCAGCCCAAGGGGCATGTGAGCCTGGTGCGCCCGATCACCGAATTCGTCACCCCGCGCGCGCTGGAAACCGAGGAAATCGCCGACATCATCGAGGCCTACCGCGTCGGTGCCGAGAACGCCAAGGCGGCCGGCTTCGACGGTGTGGAGCTGCATGCGGCCAACGGCTACCTGATCGACCAGTTCCTGCAGAGCAGCACCAACCAGCGCACCGACGAGTACGGTGGCTCGCTGGAGAACCGTGCACGGCTGCTGCTGGAAGCGACCGATGCGCTCATCGACGTGTGGGGCGCGCAACGCGTAGGCGTGCACCTGTCGCCACGGGCCGACCTGCACGACATGGGCGATGCCAACCTGACCGAGACGTTCACCTACGTGGCGCGGGAGCTCGGCAAACGTGGCATCGCCTTCATCTGTGCGCGTGAGCGAGTGGCCGAAGACAGCATCGGGCCGTTGCTCAAAGAGGCGTTTGGCGGGCCGTACATCGCCAACGAACGCTTCGACAAGGCCAGTGCGAATGCTGCCATTGCCAACGGCACGGCCGATGCGGTGGCCTTCGGCGTGCCGTTCATTGCCAACCCCGACCTGCCGGCACGGCTGCAAGCGGATGCACCGCTGAACGAGCCACGGCCTGACACGTTCTACTCCAAGGGCCCGGTCGGGTACATCGATTACCCGGTGATGTAAGCGTCGGCTCTGTCGCGGGTCAAGCCCGCTCCCACAAGGGTATCGGTGGTGTGCAGACAGCCACTGTACCGGTGGGAGCGGGCTTGACCCGCGATAGGTTCACAGCGGATCAGGGCTTGGCGTTGATCTGCCGCTGCAGGTTCTGCACCTGGCTCTGCAAGGTGGTGATATTGCGGGTCACCTGCCCGCGAAACGCATCGAACTCCGCCGTCGAGGCACCCGCCCCGGCAGCCGCCGCCGGGCGATTCTCCTGCTCGCTCTTGAGCACGATCAGGTCCTGCTCCAGGCGCTGGATCGCCGCCCCCGGATCCCCCTGTTTCTTCAGTGCGGCAACCTCCGTCGACAGGCTCTTGAGCTGCGCATCGACCTTGCCGGTATCAGCCTGCGCCGCCTTCACCGCCGCCAGCTCCGTGGCCACGGCCTTGAGTTGCGCCTGCAACTGGGCATTGGTTGCCTGCTGCTCGCCAACCTGCGCCAGGGCCTGCTCCAGCCGCTTGCCCAGGTCCCCCTGCTGCCCGGCTACGCCCTGCTGCTGCTTGCTCTGCTCGGCGAGGCTGGCCTGCAACTGCTTTATCTGCAGCTTCAGTGCCTCGCTGCCGGTGCTGACGCTCGACTCGCTGGCCGCCACCTTGCCGCTGATGTCCTGCAGGCGCCCGGCAGCTTCTTCACTGATGCGCGCAAAGCTTTCCTGGGTGGCCACCAGTTGCTGCTCCATCAGCGAAATCTGCTGGAAGCTCCACCAGCCAAGCCCGGCCAGGGCGATGAACGAAGCGCCCACCAGCGCCCACAACGGCCCGGTGGCCGCCGGCTTGCGCGGTTTGCCGCGCACGGCGGCCACCCGTGCACCTGGCGCCGGGGCAAAGTCGTCATCATCGCGACCGCCGGCCTTGAGGCTGGGTACATCATCGAAATCGTCGTGAGCATCGTTGCGCATGGATCAACCGCCGTGAGTGCAAATGAGCGCCAGTATAAGTCAGTGGCCGCCGTGCTGGGCCTTCCACCAGCCGCAGAATTCATCCAGCGCCGCCCACACGCTGACCTGCGGGCGGTAGTCCAGTTGCTGGCGGGCGCGGCTGATGTCCAGGGTGAAATCCTTGTTCATCACCTGCACCGCCAGGCGCGACAGGGTCGGTTGCGGACGGCCCGGCCACAGCAGGCAGGCCCCCTCGTTCAGCGCGCCCAGGCTGTAGGCCAGGCCACTGGAGCGGTAGCGCGTGACCTGGGGCAGGTCCATGCGCCGCATCACGTAATTGATCACGTCCCACAGCGGCAGCGGGTGGCCGTTGCTGATGTTGTAGGCCTGCCCGAGCGCGTCGTTGCCGGCCAGCACCGCGTTGATCAGCGCCTCGTTGAGGTTCTGCACGCTGGTGAAGTCGACCTTGTTCAAGCCGTTGCCGATGATCGCCAGACGGCGTTTCTGCTGCATCTTGAGCAGGCGCGGGAAGATGCTCACATCCCCTGCCCCGGTGACGAAGCGCGGGCGCAGGGCCAGCACTTCCAGGCCGAACTCCTGGGCACCGAAAACCTTCTGCTCGGCCAGGTACTTGGTGGTCGCGTAGGCATCGTGCAGGCGCCGCGGCACCTGCTCTTCGGTCACCCCCAGGCGCGAGCGCCCGTTCCAGTAGATCGACGGCGAGGACAGGTGCACCAGGCGACGAACGTGTTCCTTCAGGCACGCCTCCACCACGTTCTCGGTGACCACCACGTTGCCCTGGTGAAAGTCCTGGTAGCGTCCCCAGTTGCCCACCGCACCGGCGCAGTGCACCACGGTTTCGACGCCCTGGCAGACCCGCCGGGCCAGCTCCGGGTCGCCCAGGTCCCCCGGAATGAACTGGGCGCCGCGGCGCACCAGGTGCTCGACGCCTTCGGCCCGCCGGCCATTGACCCGTACCTCCATGCCCTGCTCCAGGGCAAAGCGTGCAAAGCGCCCGCCAATGAAGCCGCTTGCGCCGGTGACCAGAATTCGCATGAAGCACTCCGCCTACTTGTTTGCAGATGATGCAGACGCCGGCAAACCCGACCACGGCACCAACCAGCTGCTGGCGCTGCGCCGCAGGTGGTCGGTGAGTTGGCCGAGCAATTGCCCGCCATTGCGCCAATGATGCCAGTACAGCGGCACATCGATCGGCTTATCCGCCAGAATTTCCACCAGTTGCCCGCTGGCCAGTTGCGCCTGGGCCTGCAATTCGGGCACCAGGCCCCAACCCACGCCGGCCTCGGTCATGCGCAGAAAGCCCTCCGAAGACGGGCACAGGTGATGCAGGAATGCACCATCGATACCCAGCGACGCCAGGTAGCGATGCTGCAGAAAATCGTCCGGGCCGAACACCACGGCCGGGGTGCGGGCCAGACGCGCCACCTCTACCCCCTGGGGAAAGTGGCGCGCCATGAAGTCGGGGCTGGCCAGCGCACGGTAGCGCATGGCGCCGAGCAGCTCGCTGCGCGCCCCGGCAACCGGTCGCTCGCTGGCGCACAGGCAGGCCGCCACTTCGCCAGCGCGCATGCGCTTGAGGCCCACCTCCTGGTCTTCCACCACCAGCTCCAGCAGCACCCGCTCCTGCGCACAGAACGCCCCGACCGCCGCCGCCCACCAGGTGGCCAGGCTGTCGGCGTTGAGCGCTACCCGCAGACGCTCGGGCTGACCGCCATCGTCCAGCGCCGGCACCTGATGCTGCAGGTCGCGCTCGAGCAGGCGCACCTGCTGTACATGGTTGAGCAGGCGCTTGCCGATCTCGGTGGGCGCTGGTGGCGCGGCGCGTACCAGCACCGGCTGGCCGACGCGCGCCTCCAGCAGCTTGATACGTTGCGAAATGGCCGATTGCGACAGCCCGAGCAACTGTGCGCCCCGCTCGAAACCGCCCTGCTCGATCACCGCCGCCAGGGCGGAAAGCAACTTGTAGTCGAACATCAGTTTCCCTAATGCCGGATGAGGTTTATTGGTTTTTCTTATACGCCCACTGTCCGCACAATAGCCAGCGATCCCCCCTGTATTTTCGGCAGCCCGTGTGGCTGCTTCGCGGAGCACCTCCCATGTGGCAAAGCTACCTCAACGGCCTGCTGGTCGCCTTCGGGCTGATCATGGCCATCGGCACCCAGAACGCCTTCGTGCTGGCGCAGAGCCTGCGCCGTGAGCACCACCTGCCGGTCGCGGCACTGTGCGTGTTCTGTGATGCGGTGCTGGTGGCGCTTGGCGTGTTCGGTCTGGCCACGGTGCTGGCGCAGAACCCGACCCTGCTGGCGGTCGCGCGCTGGGGTGGGGTGGTGTTTCTGCTGTGGTATGGCAGCAAGGCGCTGATCCGCGCCTGCTCCAGCCAGAGCCTGGAGCAGGGCGAGGGCCTGGGTCAGCGTTCGCGTCGCGCGGTGTTGCTCAGTGCCCTGGCGGTGACCCTGCTCAACCCCCACGTGTACCTGGATACCGTGTTGCTGATCGGCTCGCTGGGTGCGCAGCAAAGCGTGCCGGGTGCCTACGTGGCGGGTGCGGCCAGTGCCTCGCTGCTGTGGTTCTTCACCCTGGCGCTGGGTGCGGCCTGGTTGGCGCCGTGGCTGGCCCGGCCTGGCACCTGGCGCCTGCTGGACCTGATGGTGGCGGTGATGATGTTTGCGGTGGCGTTGCAACTGGCGCTGGGCTGACCCGTTCGTCAGGTGTCGGCAAAGGCTCTGGAACCTCTATTCCATACACTTGTTGCGTGGTTTAGGTCAGGGCCCGGTGCTATGATCCCGAATCTGCGTCGCAAAGAGTAAAAACTCGCCGATGCATTCCGGCCGCCCGTGATCGGCCTTGCGCTCACCGCAACAGACCTGATTAGGAGAATCACCATGGCTTTTGAATTGCCGCCGCTGCCTTACGCACACGATGCCCTGCAGCCGCACATTTCCAAGGAAACCCTGGAATACCACCACGACAAGCACCACAACACCTACGTCGTGAACCTGAACAACCTGGTGCCAGGCACCGAGTTCGAAGGCAAGACCCTGGAAGAGATCGTCAAGACTTCTTCGGGCGGTATCTTCAACAACGCCGCTCAGGTCTGGAACCACACCTTCTACTGGAACTGCCTGGCGCCAAACGCTGGTGGCCAGCCTACCGGTGCGCTGGCTGAAGCCATCAACGCCGCGTTCGGTTCGTTCGACAAGTTCAAGGAAGAGTTCACCAAGACGTCGGTTGGCACCTTCGGTTCTGGTTGGGGCTGGCTGGTCAAGAAAGCTGACGGCTCCCTGGCGCTGGCCAGCACCATCGGTGCGGGCAACCCGCTGACCAGCGGTGACACCCCGCTGCTGACCTGCGACGTGTGGGAGCATGCCTACTACATCGACTACCGTAACGTGCGTCCGAAGTATGTCGAGGCGTTCTGGAACCTGGTCAACTGGAAGTTCGTGGCTGAGCAGTTCGAAGGCAAGACCTTCACTGCATAAGTGCTGCTTCTGAAAAAACCCGGCTCAGGCCGGGTTTTTTTATGCCGAAAAAGCGGCAAAGAGCAAAACCCCGCCCACCAACCTTTTTTAACCAATTTCACCAACACCCTCTCTTGCTGCCCCCCCATACCGCGCTAACATCAATCGTTGGGAAACTTGTCGTACATCGCTCAAGTCGCAAGGCCGGGCAACCGATACAGTGACCGCTGGATCATGAATCCTGCCAACGGCCGATAGTGGATTGCCACAGATGATGGCAAAATGATGCCATGCGCATGGATTAAGGAAACCCCATTGAAGCTGGAACTCAAAAACAGCTTGTCGGTCAAGTTGCTCAGAGTGGTCCTGCTCTCGGCACTGGCCGTGGGCGTGGTACTCAGCTGTGCGCAGATCGTCTTCGATGCCTACAAGACCCGTCAGGCTGTCGCCAACGACGCCCAGCGAATCCTCGACATGTTCCGCGACCCTTCCACCCAGGCCGTATACAGCCTGGACCGCGAAATGGGCATGCAGGTCATCGAGGGGCTGTTCCAGGATGAGTCCGTGCGCATGGCCTCCATCGGTCACCCCAACGAAACCATGCTGGCAGAAAAGTCGCGCCCTCTGCAGGAACTGCCGACCCGCTGGCTCACCGACCTGATCCTCGGCCAGGAACGCACCTACACCACCCAGCTCGTCGGCCGCGCGCCCTACAGCGAATACTACGGCGACCTGAGCATCACCCTCGATACCGGCGCCTACGGCCAGGGCTTCGTGGTCAATTCGGTGATCATCTTCATTGCCGGCGTGCTCCGCGCCCTGGCCATGGGGCTGGTGCTGTACCTGGTCTATCACTGGCTGCTGACCAAGCCACTGTCCAAGCTCATCGAGAACCTCACTCAGATCAACCCCGACCGCCCCAGCCAGCATCAGCTGCCGCTGCTCAAGGGCCACGAGAAGAACGAACTCGGTCTGTGGGTGAACACCGCCAACCAACTGCTGGCGTCCATCGAACGCAATACCCACCTGCGCCACGAGGCCGAGAACAGCCTGCTGCGCATGGCCCAGTACGACTTTCTCACCGGCCTGCCCAACCGCCAGCAACTGCAACAGCAACTGGACAAGATCCTGGTCGATGCCGGGCGCCTGCAGCGCCGGGTTGCGGTGCTGTGCGTAGGCCTGGACGACTTCAAGGGCATCAACGAACAATTCAGCTACCAGGCCGGCGACCAGTTGCTGCTGGCCCTGGCCGACCGCCTGCGTGCCCACAGCGGTCGCCTGGGTGCCCTCGCCCGCCTGGGCGGCGACCAGTTCGCGCTGGTGCAGGCCGACATCGAACAACCCTACGAGGCTGCCGAGCTGGCCCAGAGCATTCTCGATGACCTGGAAGCGCCATTCGCCCTGGACCATCAGGAGATCCGACTGCGCGCCACCATCGGCATCACCCTGTTCCCCGAAGACGGCGACAGCACCGAGAAGCTGCTGCAAAAGGCCGAACAGACCATGACCCTGGCCAAGAGCCGTTCGCGCAACCGCTATCAGTTCTACATCGCCAGCGTCGACAGCGAGATGCGCCGGCGCCGCGAGCTGGAAAAGGACCTGCGCGAAGCCCTGCCGCGCAATCAGCTGTACCTGGTTTACCAACCGCAGATCAGCTACCGCGACCACCGCGTGGTGGGCGTCGAGGCGCTGCTGCGCTGGCAGCACCCGGAGCTGGGCATGGTTCCGCCCGATCAGTTCATACCGCTGGCCGAACAGAACGGCAACATCATCGTGATCGGCGAATGGGTGCTCGACCAGGCCTGCCGGCAACTGCGCGAATGGCACGACCAGGGCTTCAGCGACCTGCGCATGGCAGTCAACCTGTCGACCGTGCAACTGCACCACAGCGAGCTGCCCCGGGTGGTCAACAACCTGCTGCAGATCTACCGCCTGCCGCCGCGCAGCCTGGAACTGGAAGTGACCGAGACCGGCCTGATGGAAGACATCAGCACTGCCGCCCAGCACCTGCTGAGCCTGCGCCGCTCCGGCGCGCTGATCGCGATCGACGACTTCGGCACCGGCTACTCCTCGCTCAGCTACCTCAAGTCGCTGCCGCTGGACAAGATCAAGATCGACAAGAGCTTCGTGCAGGACCTGCTCGACGATGACGACGACGCCACCATCGTTCGCGCGATCATCCAGCTGGGCAAGAGCCTGGGCATGCAGGTGATCGCCGAGGGCGTGGAAACCGCCGAGCAGGAAGCCTACATCATTGCCCAGGGCTGTCATGAAGGTCAGGGCTACCACTACAGCAAGCCGCTGCCGGCACGCGAGCTGACCGCCTTCCTCAAAGCAGCGCAACGCAACCAGGTATCGATTCTGTGAGTGACGCTGCCGCCAAGGGCAGCGTGAACAGCATTTGAATTTTTACGTGGCAACCTCTTTACAGAAAATGCATATCTTTCGCATTATGTTGCACCTTTGCGTGCGGCTGCACGCCTGTTCAACCTCTCGACGCAGGAATAGCCCATGATTCGTATGCCTCTGGCCACCGCCAGTCTGCTGGCCATTGCCATCTCCCTCGCCGGCTGCGGCGATGACAAGGACAAGGCCGCCGCACCACAGGCCGCCGCACCTGCTGCCGCCAGCACCACCCAGGCGTCCGGGGCCGTCGACGAAGCCGCCGCCCAGGCGGTGGTCAAGCACTACGCCGAGATGGTGTATGCCGTGTACAGCGACTCGCTGAGCACCGCCAAGACCCTGCAGACCGCAGTCGATGCCTTCCTTGCCAAGCCCGACGCCGACACCCTGGCCGCCGCCAGGACTGCCTGGGTAGCCGCCCGTGTACCGTACCTGCAGAGCGAAGTGTTCCGCTTCGGCAACACCATCATCGACGACTGGGAAGGTCAGGTGAACGCCTGGCCGCTGGACGAAGGCCTGATCGACTACGTCGACAAGAGCTATGAACACGCCCTGGGCAACCCGGCCGCCACCGCCAACATCATCGCCAACACCGAGATCCAGGTGGGCGAAGACAAGGTCGACGTCAAGGACCTGACCCCCGAGAAGCTGGCCAGCCTGAACGAGCTGGGCGGTTCGGAAGCCAACGTCGCCACCGGCTACCACGCCATCGAATTCCTGCTGTGGGGCCAGGACCTCAACGGCACCGGCCCGGGCGCCGGCAACCGCCCTGCCTCGGACTACCTGCAAGGCGAAGGCGCCACGGGCGGCCACAACGAGCGTCGTCGTGCCTACCTCAAGGCCGTGACCCAGCTGCTGGTCAACGACCTGGAAGAAATGGTCGGCAACTGGAAGCCGGCAGTGGCCGACAACTATCGCGCCACCCTGGAGGCAGAACCTGTCGCCAACGGCCTGCGCAAGATGCTGTTCGGCATGGGCAGCCTGTCGCTGGGCGAACTGGCGGGCGAGCGCATGAAGGTCTCGCTGGAAGCCAACTCGCCTGAGGACGAGCAGGACTGCTTCAGCGACAACACCCACTACTCGCACTTCTACGACGCCAAGGGTATCCGCAACGTCTACCTGGGCGAGTACACCCGCACCGACGGCACCAAGCTGAGCGGCCCGAGCCTGTCGTCGCTGGTGGCCAAGGTCGATCCGGCCACCGACAACACCCTGAAGGCCGATCTGGAAGCCACCGAGGCGAAGATCCAGGTGATGGTCGACCACGCCCTCAAGGGTGAGCACTACGACCAGTTGATCGCTGCCGACAACGCTGCGGGCAACCAGATCGTGCGTGACGCCATCGCCGCGCTGGTCAAGCAGACCGGTGCCATCGAACAGGCTGCGGGCAAACTGGGCATCACCGACCTGAACCCGGACACCGCTGACCACGAGTTCTGAGTGGTAGCGTGCTGAAACAGAGGCGGCCTTCGGGTCGCCTTTTTTTTGTGGGACCTCTTCGCTGGAAGCTGAAGCAGATTTCATCCAGCAAACGCAAATCCCTCTTATTCATATCCCCCGCGCCTGCTAAGCTTGCACGCCGGTTTTACGCTAGCCATTCAGGATTCTCGATGCCCGCTCCGCTTCACCGCGCCCTTCCCCTGCTATTGGCCCTGGCCCTGAGCGCCTGTGACGACGCCCCGCGTTTCACCAAGGCCGAACCTGGCGAGGCGCGTGCCGGTGGCAGCACCACCGTGAACAAGCGCGACCGCAACGCCTACTCCATGCCCTCGGCCAACCTCACCCCGAGCCAGCGCCTGGACTTCAGCGTGGGCAACAGCTTCTTCCGCAGCCCGTGGGTGATCGCCCCGTCCACCACCACCGCACGCGATGGCCTGGGCCCGCTGTTCAACACCAACGCCTGCCAGAACTGCCATATTCGCGACGGGCGCGGGCACCCGCCCGCAGAGGGCGCCAAAAACGCGGTATCGATGCTGGTGCGCCTGTCGATCCCCGACCAGCCCGAATACGCCAAGGTCATCGAGCAACTGGGCATCGTGCCCGAGCCGGTCTATGGCGGGCAGTTGCAGGACATGGCCGTGCCCGGCGTGGCCCCCGAGGGCAAGGTGCGGGTCAGCTACACCCCGGTGAACGTCACCTTCAAGGACGGCACCCAGGTCGAACTGCGCAAGCCGCAGCTGCAGATCACCCAGCTTGGCTACGGCCCGATGCACCCCGACACACGCTTCTCGGCACGCGTCGCGCCGCCGATGATCGGCCTGGGCCTGCTCGAGGCCATCCCTGATGAGGCCATCCTGGCCAACGCCGACCCCGAGGGGCGCAACGGCACCGGCATTCGTGGCCGGCCCAACCTGGTATGGGACGACGCCCAGGGCAAGCAGGTACTTGGCCGCTTCGGCTGGAAGGCCGGGCAACCCAACCTCAACCAGCAGAACGCCCATGCGTTCTCCAGCGACATGGGCCTGACCAGCAGCCTGGTGCCGCGCGACGACTGCACCCCGGCGCAGCTCGATTGCCTGGCCCAGCCCAATGGCAACGGCGCCGATGGCGAGCAGGAGGTCAGCGACAATATCCTGCGCCTGGTGCTGTTCTACACCCGCAACCTGGCGGTGCCGGTACGCAAGGACGTCGATTCGCCCCAGGTGCTGGCTGGCAAGAACCTGTTCTTCCAGGCCGGCTGCCAGGGCTGCCACACCCCCACATTCACCACCTCGGCCAATGCCGCCGAGCCGGAGCTGGCCAACCAGACCATCCGCCCCTACAGCGACCTGTTGCTGCACGACATGGGCCCGGGGCTGGCCGACAACCGCAGCGAATTCGCCGCCGGTGGCCAGGACTGGCGCACCGCGCCGCTGTGGGGCATCGGCCTGAACCAGACCGTCAGTGGCCATACCCAGTTTCTGCATGACGGGCGCGCCCGCAACCTGCTCGAGGCCGTGCTCTGGCACGGCGGCGAAGCCGAGCCTGCGCGCCAGCACGTCTTGACCTTCAATGCCGAGCAACGCGACGCGTTGCTGGCGTTCCTGAACTCACTCTAGAGAAGGAGCCGGACATGTTCCGTCCCAAGCTGTTGTTCACCAGCCTCGCCGCCATCGCCCTGGGCGCCTGCTCGCCGCAGGACCCGCAGGCCGTGACCTCTGCCGCGATCGCCAAGCAGGTGATCCTGCCGACCTACAGCCGCTGGGTCGAAGCCGACCGCCAGCTGGCCGTCAGCGCCCTGGCCTTCTGCGAAGGCAAGGCCGACCTGGCCACCGCACGCGCCGACTTCCTGCACGCACAAAAAGCCTGGGCCGAGTTGCAACCGCTGCTGATCGGCCCGCTGGCCGAGGGCAACCGCGCCTGGCAGGTGCAGTTCTGGCCCGACAAGAAGAACCTGGTGGGCCGTCAGGTCGAGCAACTGGTCAACGGCGACAAGCCGGTGGGTGCCGAGACCGTGGCCAAGTCCAGCGTCGTGGTGCGCGGCCTGTCGGCCTACGAGTACATCCTGTTCGACAGCAAGCCGGACGTCGCCACCGCCGAACAGAAGGCCCGCTACTGCCCGCTGCTGGTGGCCATCGGCGAACACCAGAAGAACCTCGCCGAAGAGATCCTCAAGGGCTGGAACAGCACCGACGGCATGCTGGCGCAGATGACCAAGTTCCCCAACCAGCGCTACGCCGACTCCCATGAGGCGATCGCCGACCTGCTGCGCGCCCAGGTCACCGCGCTGGACACCCTGAAGAAGAAGCTCGGCACGCCGATGGGTCGCCTGAGCAAGGGCATCCCGCAGCCGCTGCAGGCTGAAGCCTGGCGCAGCCACTCCTCGCTCAAGAGCCTGGAAGCCAGCCTGATCGCCGCCCAGACCGTGTGGGTCGGGGTCGACAACCAGGGCCTGCGCGGCCTGCTGGGCAAGGACCAGAAGGCCCTGGCCGACAAGATCGACGCGGCCTATGCTGATGCCCTCAAGCAACTGAAGGCGATCGACCGGCCCCTGGGCGAAATGCTCCAGGACGATGCCGGCCGCGAGCAACTGAACGCCTTCTACGACAGCCTGAACGTGGTTCACCGCCTGCATGAAGGTGAACTGGCCAAGGCGCTGAACATCCAGCTGGGCTTCAATGCCAACGACGGTGACTGATCATGTTGCGACGCCAGGCCCTCAAACTCGGTAGCGTGCTGCTCAGCGCCCTGACCCTGGGTGGCTGGACCCTGTGGCGCAGCAAGGGCCAGCAGCCGCTGCTGCTGTCGGCCCGTGACGATGCCGACGGCAAGCACTATGCCGTGGGCTATCGCCTGGACGGCACCCAGGTGTTCGCCACCCAGGTCGGCCTGCGCTGCCACGACATCATCAACCACCCCGAGCGGCCGATCGCGCTGTTCGTGGCGCGCCGCCCCGGCACCGAGAGCTACCTGATCGACCTGCGCGACGGGCGTCTGCTGCAGACCCTGGCCTCGCAGCCGAACCGGCACTTCTATGGCCACGCGGTGATCCACAAGGGCGGCGAATGGCTGTACGCCACCGAGAACGACACCACCGATCCGGGCCGTGGCGTGCTGGGTGTGTACCGCTTCGAAGGCGAACGCCTGGCCCATCATTCGGAAATCCCGACCCACGGCATCGGCCCGCACCAGGTGTCGTGGCTGCCTGACGGCGAGACCCTGGTGGTGGCCAATGGCGGTATCCGCACCGAAGCCGAGAGCCGGGTGGAGATGAACCTGGATGCGATGCAGCCCAGCCTGGTGCTGATGCAGCGCGACGGCACCCTGCTGAGCAAGGAAACCCTGAGCCAGCAGATGAACAGCGTGCGCCACCTGGCGATTGCCGACGACGGCACCGTGCTGGCGTGCCAGCAGTTCATGGGCGGCTCGGAAGAAACCGCCGAATTGCTGGCGATCAAGCGTCCGGGGCAGCCGTTCGTGGCCTTCCCGGTGCCGGAGCGCCAGTTGCAGTCCATGGCCCAGTACACCGCCAGCGTGGCGGTGCACAGCGAGCTGCGACTGGTGGCGATGACCGCGCCACGGGCCAACCGCCTGTTCATCTGGGACCTGGACAGTGCCGAGGTGAAGCTGGATGCGCCGATGCCGGACTGCGCGGGCGTGGGCGCAGTGGCCGATGGCTTTGTGGTGACCTCCGGGCAAGGGCGTTGCCGGCTGTACGACTGCCGCAAGGCAGCGCTGGTGGGGCAACCGCTGCAACTGCCTTCGGGGTTGTGGGACAACCATCTGCACCTGATCTGATATAGCAATCGCGGGTCAAGCCCGCTCCCACAGGGAACACCTGGAACCTTGTGGGAGCGGGCTTGACCCGCGATGACGTCGGTACAGACAACATAAAATATACCGAACCAGCACACCGCCCCCTGCGCCGCGACCGACTAGACTTGCGCAACAACGCTTCCAGGGAGCTGGTCCATGCTGCGCCGTCGCATGCTCATCATGCTGGGTATCGTCCTGCTGCTGGTGCTGGCCCTGGGCGGCTACAAGGGTTTGTCCATCTACCGCCAGATCCAGCAGTTCTCCGCGCCCAAGCCGCCGGTCAGCGTCGCCGCCGCCGAGGCGCGCGAGCAGCCCTGGCAAAGCCGCCTGCCCGCCGTGGGCAGCCTCAAGGCCCTGCAAGGGGTGGACCTGAGCCTGGAGATCGCCGGCACGGTCAAGGCCCTGCACTTCGAATCCGGCCAGCAGGTCAAGGCCGGGCAACTGCTGCTGCAGCTGGACAGCGACGTGGAGACGGCCCTGCTCGGCACCGCCCAGGCCGACCTCGGGCTGGCCCAGGTGGATTATCAGCGAGGCAGCCAGCTGGTCGGCAGCCAGGCCATCTCCAAGGGCGAATTCGACCGCCTGCGCGCCCAACTGCTGCGCAACCAGGCGGTAGTGGCGCAACTCAAGGCATCCCTGGCGAAAAAGAGCATCAACGCGCCGTTCACCGGCACCATCGGTATCCGCCAGGTCGACCTGGGCAGCTACCTGGCCAGCGGCACTGTGATCGCCACCCTGCAGGACCTGAGCAGCCTGTATGTCGACTTCTTCGTGCCGGAACAGGCGCTGCCCAACCTCAGCCTCGGCCAGCAGGCGCTGGTCTCGGTGGCCGCCTACCCGCATCGCAGCTTCACCGCCACCCTCAGCGCGATCAACCCCAAGGTCGACGACACCACCCGCAACCTGCAGGTGCGCGCCACCCTGGCCAACCCCGACGGCACGTTGCTGCCGGGCATGTTCGCCAGCCTGCAGGTGTTGCTGCCCAACCCGCGCAACGCGGTGGTGGTGCCGCAGAGCGCCGTCACCTACACCCTCTATGGCAACTCGGTGTATGTCGCCGTGCCGCAAAAGTCCGAAGACGGCAAGGTGCAGACCACGGCCGATGGCCAGCCGCAACTGATCGCCGAGCGGCGCTTCGTCGAGACCGGCGAGCGCCGCGACGGCCTGGTGGTGATCGCCAAGGGCCTCACGCCCGGCGAAACGGTGGTCACCGCCGGCCAGTTGAAGCTGACCCAGGGCGCTGCCGTCACCCTGAGCGCCGACAAGACCCTGCAAGCCGAACCGACCAGCCAGCCCGGCGCCGACTGACCAAGGAACCGCCATGGCCTTTACCGACCCGTTCATCCGTCGCCCGGTGCTGGCCAGCGTGGTCAGCCTGCTGATCGTGCTGCTGGGGTTCCAGGCCTGGAGCAAACTGCCGATCCGCCAGTACCCGCAGATGGAAAACGCCCTGATCACGGTGACCACCGCTTACCCAGGGGCCAACGCCGAAACCATCCAGGGCTACATCACCCAGCCCCTGCAGCAGAGCCTGGCCAGTGCCGAAGGCATTGACTACATGACCTCGGTGAGCCGGCAGAATTTTTCGGTGATCTCGATCTACGCGCGCATCGGCTCCGACAGCGACCGGCTGTTCACCGAGCTGCTGGCCAAGGCCAACGAGGTCAAGAACAAGCTGCCCCAGGACGCCGAGGACCCGGTGCTGAGCAAGGAGGCCGCCGATGCCTCGGCGCTGATGTACATCAGCTTCTACAGCAAGGAGCTGAGCAACCCGCAGATCACCGACTACCTGTCGCGGGTGATCCAGCCCAAGCTCGCCACCCTGCCCGGCATGGCCGAAGCCGAGATTCTCGGCAACCAGGTGTTCGCCATGCGCCTGTGGATCGACCCGGTGAAGCTGGCCGGCTACGGCCTGAGCGCCGGCGATGTGACTGCCGCGGTGCGCCGCTACAACTTCCTGTCCGCCGCCGGCGAGGTCAAGGGCCAGTACGTGGTCACCAGCATCAACGCCACCACCGAACTCAAGTCGGCCGAAGCCTTCGCCGCCATCCCGCTCAAGACCAAGGGCGACAGCCGCGTGCTGCTGGGCGATGTGGCACGGGTGGAGATGGGCGCGGAGAACTACGACACGGTCAGCTCGTTCGACGGCACGCCGTCGGTGTACATCGGCATCAAGGCCACCCCGGCCGCCAACCCGCTGGACGTGATCAAGGAGGTGCGCAAGCTGATGCCGGAGCTGGAAGCGCAGTTGCCGCCCAACCTCAAGGCCTCCATCGCCTATGACGCCACGCTGTTCATCCAGGCCTCCATCGACGAGGTGGTCAAGACCCTGGTCGAGGCGGTGCTGATCGTGATCGTGGTGGTGTTCCTGTTTCTCGGCGCGCTGCGCTCGGTGCTGATCCCGGTGATCACCATCCCGCTGTCGATGATCGGCGTGCTGTTCTTCATGCAATTGATGGGCTACTCGCTGAACCTGTTGACGCTGCTGGCGATGGTGTTGGCCATCGGCCTGGTGGTGGACGATGCGATCGTGGTGGTGGAGAACATCCACCGCCATATCGAGGAGGGCAAGACGCCGTTCGACGCCGCGCTGGAAGGCGCCCGGGAGATCGCCATGCCGGTGGTCTCGATGACCATCACCCTGGCGGCGGTGTACGCCCCCATCGGTTTCCTGGAGGGCCTCACCGGGGCCCTGTTCAAGGAGTTCGCCCTGACCCTGGCCGGGGCCGTGGTGATTTCCGGCATCGTCGCGCTGACCCTGTCGCCGATGATGTGTGCCCTGCTGCTGCGCCCGGAGCAGAACCCCAGCGGCCTGGCCCATCGTCTCGACCAACTGTTCGAGCGGCTCAAGCGCCGCTACCAGACGCTTTTGCACGGCACCCTCGAGACCCGGCCGGTGGTGATTGTGTTCGCCCTGATCGTGCTGTGCCTGATCCCGGTGTTTCTGATGTTCAGCAAGAACGAGCTGGCCCCGGACGAAGACCAGGGCATCATCTTCATGATGGCCACCGCCCCGCAACCGGCCAACCTCGATTACCTGAACGCCTACACCGACGAGTTCATCACGATCTTCAAGTCATTCCCCGAGTACTACTCCTCGTTCCAGATCAACGGCTTCAACGGCGTGCAATCGGGCATCGGCGGCTTTCTGCTCAAGCCGTGGAACCAGCGCAGCCGCACCCAGATGGAGTTGCTGCCCGAGGTGCAGGCCAAGCTGGCGACCATCAGCGGCCTGCAGATCTTCGGCTTCAACCTGCCCTCCCTGCCGGGCACCGGCGAAGGCCTGCCATTCGCCTTCGTGATCAACACGCCGAATGACTACGTGTCGTTGCTGGAAGTGGCGCAGCGGGTCAAGGACCGCGCCCAGGCCTCGGGCAAGTTCGCCTTCCTGGACATCGACCTGGCATTCGACAAGCCGGAGGTGGTGGTGGATATCGACCGGGCCAAGGCGGCGCAGATGGGGGTGTCGATGGATGCCCTGGGCGGCACCCTGGCCACGCTGCTGGGCGAGGCCGAGATCAACCGCTTCACCATCGAGGGGCGCAGCTACAAGGTGATCGCCCAGGTCGAGCAGGCCTACCGCGACAACCCCGGCTGGCTGAACAACTACTACGTGAAGAACGAGCAGGGCCGGATGCTGCCCCTGTCGACCCTGATCAGCGTCAGCGACCGCGCGCGGCCGCGCCAGCTCAACCAGTTCCAGCAGCTGAACTCGGCGATCATCCAGGGCTTCCCGCTGGTGAGCATGGGCGAGGCCCTGGAGACGGTGCGCAGCATCGCCCAGCAGGAGGCACCGGCAGGCTTCGCCTTCGACTACAGCGGGCAGGCACGTCAGTTCGTGCAGGAAGGCAGTGCGCTGTGGGTGACCTTCGGCCTGGCACTGGCGATCATCTTTCTGGTGCTGGCGGCGCAGTTCGAGAGTTTCCGCGACCCGCTGGTGATCCTGGTGACGGTGCCCCTGTCGATCTGTGGAGCATTGATCCCGCTGTTTCTGGGGTGGTCGAGCATGAACATCTACACCCAGGTGGGGCTGGTGACGCTGATCGGGCTGATCAGCAAGCACGGCATCCTGATCGTCGAGTTCGCCAACCAGTTGCGCCTGCACAAGGGGCTGACTGCGCGGGATGCCGTAGAGGAAGCGGCAGCGATACGCCTGCGGCCGGTGCTGATGACCACGGCGGCGATGGTATTCGGCATGGTGCCGCTGATACTGGCGACGGGCGCCGGGGCGGTGAGTCGGTTCGACATCGGCATGGTGATCGCCACCGGGATGTCGGTGGGCACGCTGTTCACGTTGTTCGTGTTGCCGTGCGTGTACACGTTGCTGGCCAGGAAGGAAATGCCAAGTACGGCGCTGGAATCGAGTTGAACGCATCGCGGGTCAAGCCCGCTCCCGCAAGGATCACTGCAACCCTGTGGGAGCGGGCTTGACCCGCGCCGATACACTTCATCACCCGTTGGAGCGCAGCCCCCGGCTCATGCCGAACAGGAACAACAGCAGGTCATGGTCCGGTTGCGCCGTGACGACCGGCTTGGCCGTCCGCGGCAGCGGGCACTGCGCGCCCAGGTCGATGGAACTGAGCACCTGCGGACGCGGCTCCTCCCACGCGGCGAAAGCCACCGAAGCCACCGCCAACGCCACAAGCAGAAACAAACCTCGTGCTATTTCTAGTTTCATTGCTCTAAACCTTTGACAGCGCTGCCAAACGCCACTTCGTAAAAGTAGAGCAACTTCTTCCAGTCCGCATCGTTCCACGACGAATGGCGGCGCAGTTGCTTCAGGTCATTGGCGGCCGCACGCTGGCAGCTGATGCGCCGGCGGCACTTCTCCAGGTCCAGCAAGGCGACCTCGGCACGCGCATCCGCGCCCTCGCCGGTCACCTTCACGAAAATATGCTTGCTGTACAGGCAGCCATGCTGCCAGTGCCCGCGGTGCATGCGCGCCAGGTTGCCGGCCAGGTCCTCGAGCACCCGGTCGTGCAGCGCCTCGCCGTGCTGCTCGCGCCCGCCGCCGGCGTACCACAGGTCGATCTCCTCGAAACCATCCAGCGCCTCGCTGACCAGCAGCGCCCGCCACTGGTGCTGGGCATCGCGCTCCACGCCGCAATAGACGATATGCGGCACCCGCACGCCCAACTGCTCGAAACTGCTCAGGGCAGCGAACTCACGCAATACCGTGGGGCGACCGAAGGGGTGCAGCAGGCTGCGGTAGATATGCCCGACCTGGCGCTTGGCATACAGCAGATGGCCCGTCTCGTCGCTCAGGCGCTGCACGCCGCTTTCGCCGCCACGCCGCTGGTTGGGTGCCTCCACCCACTCGCCCTGGCGCTGCCAGAAGTAATCGAATTGATCCGAGACCGCCGTACCGCCCGTTCCTTCCACAGCCATTCCTTCACCCCTTGCGCAATACGTAAACTCGCCACATCGCATAGAACGGCAAAAAGTCCATTCGTTCCTGAATACGGAAACCTGCGGCCTCGAACTCCTGTTCAACCGTAGCAGCTGGTAACACAAAACGGTTCTGGTAACTGCCATCGGCCTGCCCGTTGTTACGGCGTGCTTCCAGGCGCTTACGCCGCCAGGCCTTGATGTTGCCGTCCACCCACAACGAGATGATCACGCTGTCGCGGCTAACCCGTTGAAACTCCGAAAGAATCGCCTTGCGATGGGCCGCTTCGCCAATGTGGTGGAACAGCCGCATGCAGAAAATGCTGTCTACCGCGTTGTCCGGCAGATCGATGGCGAAGGCTGATGTCTGCAAGGGCCGTACCCGTTTGACCACTTCTGCCGGTTGCGACCCGCAGGCGATCTGCAGCATGGCGGCGGAATTGTCGGCGCCGATGATCACGCGGTTGGCCTTTTCGGCCAGCAGCGGCCAGAAACGGCCGGCACCGCTGGGCAGGTCCAGCACCAGGCCAGGCTCGCCGGCCAGCGCCAGGGCACGCCGGGCCAATTGCTCGTCACGCTGGTGGGACAAGCGGCGGGCAATGCCGTCCTGGTGCTTGTGCAGGTACTGTTGAGCGTGCTGCTCGTCGTACTTTTCGGAAAACTTGAGCTTGATGGGACTGCGCATGGTGCATCTCCTGACTCCAATGCCGCCTACCTTAAGCAGGGCGACGTTGGCGTCAGGTCATGCGAACGTGAAAAAAATGTCAGGTTGCGTCGGTAAGTTACAAGGTGTTTCCGGGGGCCTGCGACCCGGCCGTGCCCAATTTCACATGGAACCGGCAACCATGGGGCTCGGCGGCGCTCAGGCTGACGCTCCAGCCCTGGTCCTCGCAGATCCGCTGCACCAGAGACAGGCCCAGCCCGAGCCCTTCCCCGCGTTTTTCGCCGCCGCGCACGAACGGCTGGAACATGGCCTCGCGATGCTCCTCGGGAATTCCCACGCCGCTGTCCTCGACGGTGAAGCCATCGGGCTCCAGGGTGAGGCGGATGTACCCCTGGTCGGTGTAGTGCGCCGCATTGCGCAGCAGGTTGCCCATCACCGATTGCAGGAACGTGGCGTTGTACAGGGTGGGCAGCGCGCCGGTGTCGTGGTAGGTGAGGGTCAGCCCCTTCTGCTCGATGGTGTCGCGCCAGACGCCGATCAGTTCGTTGCCCACCTCACGCAGGCTTGCCCGCGAAGCGACGGCACCCTCGTCGCGCTGGGCGCGGGCGAGCATGAGGAAGGTCTGCACCAGCTCGCGCATTTCTTCGGTGGCCCGCGAAATGCGTTCGACCTGGGCGCGGGCGCGATTGTCGATGGCCGGGTTCTCCAGCAGCAGCTCGCACGAGCTGGCCAGCACCATCAGGGGCGTGCGCAGTTCATGGCTGACATCGCTGGTGAACAGCCGCTCGCGGGTCAGTGCATCGCGCAGGCGCCCCAGGGTGGCGTCGAAGGCCACCGCCAGTTGCCCCACTTCGTCGGCCGCGTAGTCCGGCGCCAGGGGCGGCGCCAGGCCCAGCAACTGGTCGCGGTGGCGCACCTGGCGCGCCAGCCGGATCACCGGGGCCATCACCCGCCGTGCCAACACCCAGCCGAGAAATACCGCCAGTGCCAGGCTGAGCACGAAGCCCACCACCACCACGGCGAACAGCACGCGCTCGCGTTCTTCGAAATCGCTCTGGTCCTGCAGCAGCACGTAGTGCCGCCCGTCCACCACCTCGACCATGGCGTGGTACGACAGGTGCTCGCGAAACACTTCGTGAAACCCCGGGGTGAGGTGGCGCAGGTCCTTGGGCAGGTCGAAGTCGTCGCGCCCGCCACTGTAGTAGAACAACTGGTCGGGCCGCGGGCGGTGGCTCCACTCCGATACGCTGTCCATCAGCAGCATGCGCTTGAGGTCGCCCCCCAGTACCGAGGAGATCAGGCGCTCTTCCACCAGGTGCACGGTGGCCACGATGCCGAAGGCGAAGGCCCCGGCCACCAGCGCGCTCATCAGCGCGAAGGCGATGATGATGCGCTGGGCAAGGCTTTGCTTAAACTCCATCACGACCCTCGGCCAGTCGATAGCCAACACCGTGCACGGTATGCAGCAGGGGCTTGTCGAATGGCTTGTCGATCACCTGGCGCAACTGGTGGACGTGGCTGCGCAGGCTGTCACTGTCGGGGCAGTCGTCGCCCCACAGGGCTTCTTCCAGTACCTCGCGGCGCAGCACGTGGGGGCTCTTCTGCATCAGCACTGCAAGCAGCTTGAGGCCGACCGGGTTGAGCTTGAGGAACTTGCCCTGACGGGTGACCTCCAGGGTGTCGAGGTCGTAGCTCAGGTCGCCGACGTTCAGGCTGCGCCGGCCACCGCCCTGGGCCCGGCGCAGCACCGCTTCGATGCGCGCGGCCAGTTCCGACAGGGCGAACGGCTTGAGCAGGTAGTCGTCGGCGCCGGAGCGAAAGCCCTGCAGGCGGTCGTCGAGCTGGTCGCGGGCGGTCAGCATGATCACCGGGGTATCGCGCCGGGCATCCTCGCGCAGGCGCTTGCACAGCGTGTAGCCGTCGATGCCGGGCAGCATGATGTCGAGCACGATCAGGTCGTAGTGCTCGGTGGCAGCCAGGTGCAGGCCCGACAGGCCGTCCTGGGCGCAGTCGACGGTGTAGCCCTTGAGGCCCAGGTAATCGGCCAGGTTGGCCAGGATATCGCGGTTGTCTTCAACCAGTAGAATTCGCATCGGTACCTCTCCCCCGTCCTCGTTTGCCTGCTTGGCAGGCGCAGCTTAAGGCCATCGTCCAGGCCCCGCCAGCGCCGCATGGATTTAATCGCAACTGACATTTTTTTCACCCCAGCTTCACACATAGCGTAGGCGCGCCGGCACACAATCGGCAGTTTCCATTGCCTGCCTGGACCCTGCCATGCCTGCCACTCCCCCTTTGCCCGCGTCCCGCCCGCTGAACCTGTGGATTGCCCTGGGCATTCCGCTGCTGACTGCCGTGTGCCTGATCCTGCTGGAGCTGACCGACCTGGACATGGCCCTGGCCAACCTCGCGTTCGACCCGCAGGCGGGCCAGTTCATCGGTCGTCACAGCTATTTTCTCGAAGACATCCTGCATGACCGCGCCAAGGAGCTGGTGATCCTGTTCGCGGTGCTGGCCATCGTCGGCTTTGCCGCCAGCTTTGTGCTGCAGCCCCTCAAGAGCTGGCGCCGGGAACTGGGTTGCCTGGTGTTGGCGATGGGCCTGTCGACCGGCTTCGTGACGCCGCTCAAGGCCGCGACGGCGGTGCAGTGCCCCTGGAGCCTGAGCGAATTCGGCGGCCAGGAAACCTACAGCAAGCTGTTAGAGGCCCGCCCCGCCACCGACAAGCCAGGGCGCTGCTGGCCGGGCGGGCATGCGGCCACGGGGTTTACCCTGTTTGCGCTGTTTTTTGTTCTGCGTGATCGCAAGCCACGCCTGGCCAAGGCAGCGCTGGTGTTCGCCTTTGGCCTGGGGGTGGTGTTTTCGGTGGGCAGGATGCTGCAGGGCGCCCACTTCTTTTCGCACAATGTGTGGACCGCAGTGTTCTGCTGGCTGATCGGGTTGGGGTGCTACTGGCTGGTGTTGTATCGCAAGCCGTCACTGGCCGCTTCGCCAGCCAGGCTGGCACCTACAGGATTCGCTGAACGTCTGTAGGAGCCAGCCTGGCTGGCGAAGGGTTTCTGCCAGACATAAAAAAGCCCCGCACAAGGCGGGGCTCTTCTTCAAGCGGGTAAGGCTGGCTTACATCATGCCGCCCATGCCGCCCATGCCACCCATGCCGCCCATGTCAGGCATGCCACCGGCAGCCTTGTCTTCAGGCGCATCGGCAACCATGGCTTCGGTAGTGATCATCAGACCACCGATCGAGGCCGCGGCCTGCAGAGCCGAACGGGTCACCTTGGCAGGGTCCAGGATGCCCATTTCGATCATGTCGCCGTACTCGCCGGTAGCAGCGTTGTAACCGAAGTTGCCCGAACCTTGCTTGACCTTGTCGACTACCACGCTTGGCTCGTCGCCGGCGTTGGCAACGATCTGGCGCAGTGGGGACTCGACGGCGCGACGCAGCAACTGGATACCCACGTTCTGGTCTTCGTTGTCACCCTTGAGCTCGGCAATGGCCTGCAGCGAGCGAACCAGCGCCACGCCACCGCCAGGTACCACGCCTTCTTCGACGGCTGCGCGGGTAGCGTGCAGGGCGTCTTCAACGCGGGCTTTCTTCTCTTTCATTTCAACTTCGGTGCCGGCACCGACCTTGATCACGGCAACACCGCCAGCCAGCTTGGCCAGACGCTCTTGCAGTTTTTCACGGTCGTAGTCCGAGGAAGTCTCTTCGATCTGGGCACGGATCTGCTTGACGCGTGCTTCGATGTCGGCTTCAACGCCAGCACCGTCGATGATGGTGGTGTTTTCCTTGGACAGGGTCACGCGCTTGGCGTTGCCCAGGTGCTCCAGGGTGGTCGACTCCAGGCTCAGGCCGATTTCTTCGGAGATCACGGTACCGCCGGTCAGGACGGCGATGTCCTGCAGCATGGCCTTGCGGCGGTCGCCGAAGCCAGGTGCCTTGACCGCAGCCACTTTCACGATGCCGCGCATGTTGTTGACCACCAGGGTAGCCAGCGCTTCGCCTTCGACGTCTTCAGCCACGATCAGCAGCGGACGACCGGCCTTGGCAACGGCTTCCAGTACTGGCAGCAGTTCGCGGATGTTGGAGATCTTCTTGTCGACCAGCAGCAGCAGCGGGCCGTCGAGCTCGGCAACCATGGTGTCCGGCTTGTTGACGAAGTAAGGGGACAGGTAGCCACGGTCGAACTGCATGCCTTCTACAACCGACAGTTCGTTTTCCAGGCCCGAGCCTTCTTCGACGGTGATCACGCCTTCTTTACCGACTTTTTCCATGGCTTCGGCAATGATTTCACCGATGGAGGTGTCGGAGTTGGCCGAGATGGTACCGACCTGAGCGATGGCCTTGGAATCGGCGCATGGCTTGGACAGGTTCTTCAGCTCTTTGACGATGGCGATGGTGGCCTTGTCGATACCGCGCTTGAGGTCCATCGGGTTCATGCCGGCAGCAACGGCCTTGAGGCCTTCGCTGACGATGGCCTGAGCCAGAACGGTAGCGGTGGTGGTGCCGTCGCCCGCTTCGTCGTTAGCCTTGGAGGCCACGTCTTTCAGCAGTTGGGCGCCCATGTTCTCGAAGGCGTCCTTGAGTTCGATTTCCTTGGCAACCGAAACACCGTCTTTGGTGATGGTTGGCGCGCCGAAGCTCTTGGCCAGAACCACGTTGCGGCCTTTCGGGCCCAGGGTCGCTTTTACCGCGTCAGCCAGAACGTTGACGCCAACCAGCATTTTCTTACGGGCGGAATCGCCGAATTTTACGTCTTTAGCAGCCATGATCGTTTAATCCTTGAATACTTTGGAGTAACGGGAAACCAGCGGATCAGCCTTCGATAACGGCGAGAATCTCGTTCTCAGCCATTACCAGCAGGTCTTCGCCGTCAACTTTCACAGTGTTGCTGCCCGAGTACGGGCCGAAAACCACCTTGTCACCCACTTTCACGGCCAGCGCGCGCACTTCGCCGTTGTCCAGGATGCGGCCGGTACCCACGGCGACGATTTCGCCACGGTTGGGTTTTTCAGCGGCCGAGCCTGGCAGAACGATACCGCCAGCGGTTTTCGATTCTTCTTCGCTGCGACGGATGACGACGCGGTCATGCAGAGGACGAAGCTTCATTGTCGATCTCTCCTGATAGTGGTTTTCATCGGCCGGTATCGTTACCGGCGTGTTGATGCTTTCGGCGTAGCCGATCGTGGACCGCGGGGCGGGCCACGCATGTATTGTCTGGGGCAAATGCCCAGAAACCTTGCGGTGACCCATACATGAGGTCGGCCAAGGCGATTACAAGGCTTGCCGATGAAAATTTTTGCAGGCCGGCGCGCCAAATGAAAAACGGCCCCGAAGGGCCGTTTCATGCTACGCGGGCAAGCGCTCGCGTCACGGGTCACGCTTTTCGTATTCGCCTTCGATCACATTGGGCTGACGCGGTGCGCCGGGCGGCGCATTGAACGGGTCGTCGCCGAAGGCGCGCTGACGCATGGCCTGGGCTTCGGCGCGCTGGCGCAGCTTGTTGGCCAGCAACCGGCGGCTGAACGGCAACAGCACGATCAGGCCGATCACGTCGCTGATGAAGCCGGGGAGCAACAGCAGACCGCCACCCAGGGCCAGCATCAGGCCGTGGAACATGTCTTCGGCCGGCAATTCGCCGCGCTGCAGGCTCGCCCGCGCACGCAGCGCGGTGGCAAGGCCCGCGACCCGCACCACCAGCACACCGAGGGCCGAGCCCGCGATGATCAGCAGCAGCGCCGGGAAAAATCCGATCGCGGTGCTGACCTTGAAAAACACATACAGCTCGAGCACCGGGAAAAGCAGAAACAGCAGTAGAAAAGCACGCATCAAGGGTTCCTCTACGCAAGATGTCCTTGCAGGTACGACCTTAAATGGTTGCTGGCCGTTGCAATTTCAACCCTCGACCGCCTCGCGATCAGGCCACTGTTCGGCGCGGGCCAGCAAAACCAGGGCTTCGCGTACTTGTATCGGTGTATTGCAAGACCTTGGAAACGCCAGCCAGTGCAGCCCCTGGCCGATGCGCAGGTGCATGCCCTCGGTATCGATCCCTACCAGCGAGGCCGGTGCGCTGGCAGGCAGGCCGCTGAGCTCGACGTAGTGCGCGATGGCGTTGGCATGGTCGTCGTTCATGTGCTCGACCATGCTCACCTCGGCCTTGCCGGCGAACGGGTTGGCCAGGGTCACGTCGTCCAGCCAGTGAATCGCGCCGAAGCCGCCGATATAGCGATGGCGCACCGGCCTGAGCACCCAGAAGTCGAAGTCGTGGGCGCTGTGGTACTGGCTCGATTCGGGGAAGTAGCGGTAATAGCGCCCGGCGGCGGCCTCGATGGCCTCGGGGTCGGCCAGCTTGTGGGCCTCGGCCATCACGGTAAGACGACCCACCGCCTGCACGTCCTCGGCATCGCGCTCGCCTACCAGCAGCGAACACTTGGGGTCTTTTTGCAGGTTGTGGGTGTGCTGGGCAATGCGACTGATCAGGATCAGCGGGTTACCGTCGGCGTCCAGGCAGTACGGCACCACGGAACCGAAGGGGAAGCCGGGCATCGATTTGGAATGGGTCGAGAGTACGCCACGGTACTCCTTGAGCAGCAGCTCTCTTGCCTGCCTTGCAGCCTTCGCGCTCACGGGGGTGCTCCTGGGAAAGGTGTGATCGCGACAAGCTAATCATTATCAGTGGCGATTGCCAAGGGGCCTGCAGGCGCCGGCCCCTGAATGCGAAAGCGGTTTACCAGGCCACGCCGAAGCCGACGGTGTAGCGCGTCTTGTCCAGGTCGCTGTCGCTGGTGCCGCTGATGATGTCCTTCTCGGCCTTCAGGTTCAGCGATGCCCATTCGGTGACCTTGTAGCGCAGGCCCACCTCGGCATCCAGGCTGTAGTCCGCCACGCCGCCCAGCGGCTTGCCAACCTCGCCGTTGGTGAACAGCTCGACCGACTTGCCGATCAGGTAGCGGTTGTAGTCCCACTTCACGCCCAGCGAATAGAAGTTGTCCTTGCCGCCGTCGCTGTACTCGTAGTCGGTGCGGTTGAGCAGCGAACCCAGCGAGAACGCGCCCAGCTCGTCGTCCCAGAACTGGTAGCCCGGGCCGGTACCGACCGTGCGCTGGCGGGTCAGGTCTTCGATGTGGTCGCGCTTGTAGTTCAGACGCCCCTGCCAGAACCACTGCTCGGTAATGAAGCGGTCCAGCGCGTATTCGGCGCTCCAGTTGTTGGTGGTGGTCGTGTCGTTCTTGGTCTCGCGGTTGTACTCGCCCTCGGCGTTATGCCGCCAGCGACCGTGACGGGCAGTGGTCTTGAAGTCGACGTCATAGTCGTCACTGTCGGTCTCGGCGCGCTTGTAGTCCAGTGCCAGGTCGATGTTGCCCTTCCACAGCATGTCTTCGACCAGCGGCTTGGGCTTCATGATCTGCTGGATGCTGGCCAGTTCAACCGCCTTGGGCGCCTCGCCATTGGCCAGGATCACCTGGCCGTCTTCACCGGCCTGCAGCGACTTGGCCTTCTCGCCGGTGTAGGCGTCCTGCTTGACCAGCAGTTCCTGGTCGCTCTCCAGGGTCTTGACCTTCTTCCAGTCCAGCGCGATGGAGCCACCGTATTCGGTCTGCAGCACCAGCTTGCCACCGTCGAAGACCTTGATCTTGCCGCTGAGCCGGTCGCCGTTCTTCATCCATACGGTATCGGCCACCGCAGGGGCGCAGACACCGGTCATCACAAGGCACAACAAGGCTCTAGAATACATAGGCAGTACAGAAACTCGGGTTCGCAGAAAAATCGGGCATTATCCAGATACCCGCCAGCAGAACAAGGACTGACCCAGCCAATGCCGATGAGTTCAATTCGTATTTGTGCGCCCTGCCCCCTTCACTGCCCCGCAACGCCCCGATGAGCGCGGCCTTGACCGACGCGCAGCAGCGCGCAGAAGACCGACGGACGGCGCTCTACCTGGTGCTGGGCCAACTGCCGCCAGGCAAGGTGGTCAGCTATGGTGAACTGGCGGCCATCGCCGGCCTGGGCCGCGCGGCGCGCTGGGTGGGGCGCACCCTCAGCCAGTTGCCGAGCGACACTCGCCTGCCCTGGCACCGCGTGCTGGGCGCCGGCGGACGCCTGAGCCTGGCCCTTGGCACGCCCTCCGGGGATGAGCAGCGGGCCCGCCTGCGGGCCGAAGGGGTGACCGTCCGGAACAATCGTGTGGATATGTTGCGCCATGGCTGGCGCCCGATGGAGCACAGCGGTTAGAGTGCGCGCTTTGTTTTCGCAAACTTGAGGCAGATGTTGGCCCATGCCCCGTAAAACCTGGCGCGCTGCGCTCGCTGCCTATGCCAGCCCGTCGACCCTGGTGCTGTTGCTGCTCGGCTTTGCCGCCGGCCTGCCCTATATGTTGGTGTTCTCGACCCTGTCGGTATGGCTGCGCGAAGCCGGGGTTGCCCGTGAAACCATCGGTTATGCCAGCCTGATCGGCCTGGCCTACGCCTTCAAGTGGGTATGGTCGCCACTGCTGGACCAATGGCGCCTGCCATTGCTGGGCAAGCTTGGCCGACGCCGTTCCTGGCTGGTGCTGTCACAGATCCTGGTGGTCATCGGCCTGGTCGGCATGGGCTTTTGCGACCCGCAGAAGCACCTGTCGTGGCTGATCGCGCTGGCGGTGCTGGTGGCCTTCGCCTCGGCCACCCAGGACATCGCCGTGGATGCCTACCGTCTCGAGATCGCCGGCGACCAGCGCCAGGCCGCCCTGGCCGCCAGCTACATGGCCGGCTACCGGGTCGCCGCCCTGCTGGCCACTGCGGGCGCGCTGTTCTTTGCCGAAGGGTTCGGCTCCACCGGCTTCAGCTACAAGCACAGCGCCTGGACCGGCACCTATGTGCTGTTCGGCGTGCTGATGGTGCCCGCCCTGATCACCAGCCTGCTGATGCGCGAGCCGCCCGTACCACTGCGTACCCAGCTGTCGGCGGCGCGCTACGGCTTCGGCCACCAGCTGGCCTCGGTCTTCGTGCTGATCATTCTGCTGGTGTCGGTACCGGCGATGTTCACCCAGCTGTACAACACCGATTTCGCCAGCGTGCTGTTCGAAGGCGCCAGCCTGCTCGACCTGCTGCTTGAAGACCGCGCCTTCCTGCGCGCGATCCTCTACATCACCCTCACCACGCTGTGCCTGTCGTCCATGGGGCGACGCGGGCTGGCCCCGGTGCTGACTCCGGTCAACGACTTCATCGTGCGCTACCGCTGGCAGGCGCTGCTGCTGCTGGGGCTGATCGCCACCTACCGCATGTCGGACACGGTGATGGGCGTGATGGCCAACGTGTTCTATATCGACCAGGGCTTCACCAAGGACCAGATCGCCAGCGTCAGCAAGATCTTCGGCCTGTTCATGACCCTGTTCGGGGCCGGCATGGGCGGCCTGCTGATCGTGCGCTTCGGCATCCTGCCGATCCTGTTCATCGGCGGTGTGACCTCTGCGGCGACCAACCTGCTGTTCCTGATGCTCGCCGACATGGGGCCGAACCTGCAGATGCTGGTGGTGACCATCTCGCTCGACAACTTCAGCTCGGGTCTGGCGACCTCGGCCTTCGTGGCCTACCTGTCGAGCCTGACCAACCTGAAGTTCTCGGCCACCCAGTACGCCCTGCTCAGCTCGATCATGCTGCTGTTGCCGCGCCTGATCGGTGGCTACTCAGGCGTGATGGTCGAGAAGTACGGCTATCACGACTTCTTCCTGATCACCGCGATGCTCGGGGTGCCAACGCTGATCCTGATTGCCTTGCACTGGCACCAGGAACTGCGGCGCGGCAAGCTGGCCCCCGTGGAGCCCGAGACCACCGAGCGCCCCGGAGCCTAGGCCAGCGACGCCAGTTCGGCGTCGTCCTGCAGCACCGTGCGCAACGGCCACAGCGCCAGCAACCCGGCGCAACCTGCCGCCAGGGCGAAGCTCAACAGGCTCGCCCCTGCCCCCAGCATCGCCAGCAAGGCACCGCCCAGGCCCAGCAAGGCGATGGTGATCATGCCCAGCATCGCCGACACCAGGCCCTTGCTCTGCTCGCTGGAGAACAGCGTCATGCGGTACAGCACCGCGTTGGCGATGCCCAGGCCCAATGCGTACAGCGACATGCCCGCCACCAGGCTGAACACCGAAGGGTACAGCCAGGTGCCCAGCATGGCCGCGCCCAGGCCGATCAGATACGGCCACAGGGCCTTGCGGATCAGCGCGCGCAGGCTGTAGCGCTCGGCAATGCGGTTGATGATCAGGTTGCCCGCAATCAGGCCGCCGAACACCGGCAATTGCCACAGCGCATAGTCCAGGGTGCTCAAGCCCTCGTCATGAATCAGCAGCACCGGCGACAGACCGATCCAGCCGATCAGCGGCAGGCCCACCAGGCCCAGGGCAGCGCTGCCGGCAACGAAGCGGCGGTTGCCCAGCAGTTGCCCGTAACCGGCCAGCAAGGGCAGCAGGTGGATGGGCTGGAAGGCCAGGCGCGTACCGTTGCGCCGCTCCACCCCCAGGGTTTCAGGCATGAAGCGGTACAGCGCGCACCAGGTCAGCACGGCGAACCCTGCGAACAGTACGAACAGCCAGCGCCACGAGACCCATTCCAGCAGCACGGTGCCTACCAGTGGGCCGAGCAGCGGCGAAAGCAGCGCGATGTTGGCCAGCAGGGCCATCATGCGCACCGCATCCGCCTCGCTGAAGGCTTCGTTCAGGGCCGGGTAGCTGACCGTGACCACAAAGCCCAGGCCGATACCCTGCAACAGGCGCAGCAGGTTGAACAGCTCGATGCCCTCGACCCAGTAGGTGGCCAGGCAGGCCAGGCAGAAGATGGCGCACCCCCACAGCAGCAGCGGACGCCGCCCGTAGCGGTCGGCCAGCGGGCCGATCAGCCACTGCAGCAGCACACCGCCAAGCAGGTAGAGGTTCAGCGCATGGGGGATGAATTCGGGGCTGGCATTCAGGTCGCCCACCACCGTGGGCATGGCAGGCATCACCACGTCGCTGGCCAGGTAGGTCAGCAATTCGAACAACGCCAGGGTCATGGCGAAACAGAATGCCCGGAACGGGGTGATGTTTATCAGCGGGGTAAGCATGGCAAGGCCTGGCAGGGAAAATCAGCCAGCCTGTATGCCAGAAAAGGCAAAGGTCGGACAGTAACAAGAAGTGAACAAGTGTAATCGGTGCACCCGAATCGCGGGGCAAGCCGCGCTCCCACGCGGTAATCACTGTCTCCAGACACATGATGTACCTGTGGGAGCGGGCTTGACCCGCGATGAGCTCGAGGCGTGTTACTGCACGGCCGCTTCCTGCACCACACGGATTACCCGCTGCGGAAACGGGATGTCGATGCCCTCGGCCTTCAACCGGTCGCGCGCATGCTCGTTGAGCATGAACATCACGTCCCAGTAGTCAGCCGTCTTCACCCAGGCTCGCAGCGACACGGTGATCGAGCTGTCGCCCAGTGCCGAAATCACCGCCTGGGGCGCGCCCGGCTCCTGCAGCACCCGTGGGTCATTGGCCAGGTCCAGCAGCACCTTGCGCGCTACCTGCAGGTCGGCCTCGTAGTCCACGCCCACATCGAACACCACCTTGCGGGTCGGCTGGCGGTTGGTGTTGGTGATGATGCCGTTGGACAGGCTGCCGTTGGGCAGGATCACCGTCTTGTTGTCACCGGTACGCAGCACCGTGTGGAAGATCTGGATGCTGTCCACGGTACCGCTGACCCCCTGGGCCTCGATCCAGTCGCCCAGGCGGAACGGACGGAACAGCAGGATCAGCACCCCACCGGCGAAGTTCGCCAGGCTGCCCTGCAAGGCCAGGCCGATGGCCAGGCCGGCGGCACCGATAGCGGCCACGAACGAGGTGGTCTCGATGCCGATCATCGAGGCCACGCTGACCACCAGCAGGATCTTCAGAATGATGTTCGCCAGGCTGCTGATGAAGCCTTGCAGCGCCAGGTCGGCGTTGCGCAGGGCCAGCAGCTTGCCCAGGCGGTAGGTGACCTTGTTGATCACCCACCAGCCGATGGCCAGGGTCAGCAGCGCCAGCAACAGGCGACTGCCGTATTCCATGATCATCGGGATCCAGGTCTGCGAAGTCCTGACCAGCTGATCCACTTCAGCGTTCAAATCCATAGGTTGTCTCCTGATGCCGGGCGGCAAAAAACGGGGAAAGCGTGGCGCCGCAATCGTTTCAGCGGCCGCAGAAACCTCGGACGCCGAAATGGCGCCAAGGTTCCGGGTGCACGGGGATCAGTCGCGGAAGTTGTTGAACTGCAGCGGCATGCCGAACTCCTTGGCACGCAGGGCCGCGATGGCTTCCTGCAGGTCGTCGCGTTTCTTGCCGGTAACGCGTACCTGCTCGCCCTGGATGGCGGCCTGGACCTTGAGCTTGGCGTCCTTGATGTGGGCGACGATCTTCTTGGCCAGTTCCTTGTCGATGCCTTCCTTCAGCGTCGCTTCCTGCTTCATCACCTTGCCCGATGCGAAGGCATCCTTGACCTCCAGGCACTGCACGTCGATCTTGCGCTTGACCAGCGCCAGCTTGAGGATGTCGATCATCGCCTCGAGCTGGAACTCGGCCTCGGCGGTGAGGTTGACGGTCAGTTCCTTTTCCTTGAACTCGAAGCTGCCCTTGCCCTTGAGGTCGTAGCGGCGGTCGAGCTCCTTGACCGCGTTTTCCACGGCGTTGGTGACTTCGTGCTTGTCCAGTTCCGATACCACGTCGAACGACGGCATATCCATTCTCCAAAAAAATAAACGCACGCTCATGGGCCCCTGGTCGCAGAGCATGATGGAGCGTGCCGGGTTTGACGGTTAAAATGCGGGTTCATTATAACGGTTGCGAAACGCAGATGAGCAGCACCTGGCATATTCTCGGCGCCGGCAGCCTGGGCAGCCTCTGGGCCTGCCGCCTGGCACAGGCCGGCAAGGCGGTCCGCCTGATCCTGCGCGACCCTGCGCGCCTGCACGCCTACGAGGCAGCGGGCGGCCTGAGCCTGGTACACAACGGCCAGGCGCAGCGCCACGCGATCCCCGCCGAAACCGCCGATGCAGGCACGCCTATCCACCGGCTGCTGGTGGCCTGCAAGGCCTACGACGCGCCCGCGGCAGTGGCGCAGCTGGCGCCGCGACTGGCGCGCAATGCCGAGCTGGTGTTGCTGCAGAACGGCCTGGGCAGCCAGGACGAAGTCGCCAGCCAGGTCCCCCACGCACGCTGCATCTTCGCCTCCAGCACCGAGGGCGCGTTTCGCGAAGCCGACTGGCAGGTGAACTTTGCCGGGCATGGCTTCAACTGGCTGGGCGACCCGGCCAACCCACTGCCGCCCGATTGGCTCGACGACCTGACCGACGCCGGCATCCCGCACCAGTGGACCCCGGACATCCTCACCCGGCTGTGGCGCAAGCTGGCGCTCAACTGCGCCATCAACCCACTGACCGTGCTGCATGCGTGCCGCAACGGCGGCCTGGCCGAGCATCACTGCGAGGTGGCCACGCTGTGCGCGGAGCTGGCCGAGCTGCTGCAGCACTGCGGCCAGCCCGAAGCCGCCTCCGACCTGCAGGTCGAGGTCGAACGGGTCATCCAGGCCACGGCGGCGAACTACTCTTCCATGTACCAGGACGTGCGCCAGGGCCGACGCACCGAGATCCACTACCTGCTCGGCCACGCCTGCCGCGTTGCCGCCCGCCACGGCCGCCATCTGGCGCACCTTGAACGGCTGCACCGGCGCCTGGTCGAACACCTGAACGCACGCGGGTTGCCCAGCGACTGAGGGCAACGCTACCCTGCCCCTCCACCCACAGGATCACGCCGTCACCATGCCCTTGCGCGAACGCCTGGAAAACCTGCCGGTCGGCCAGAAGCTGCTGGCCGCCCTGCTGGTGCTGCTGATCACCATTCTGCTGGTGGCCAACCTGACCTTCATCAGCGCCGCCTACTGGATCTCCCAGGAGGCCATGGCGCCCCAGGCCCTGCAGACCATCGGCCGCCTGGTATCGCACCCGGAGCTGGCACAGCGCGCCGCCGACTCGCCAGAGGCGGCCAACGACCTGCTCAAGGAACTGGACAGCTACACCCCGCTGCGCGCCGCCGCGCTGTATGGCAGCGACGGCAAGCTGCTGGCGCAGTTGCAGCACGGCGAACCCCTGGCAGTGCCCAAGCGCTACCGCAACATCGAAAGCTGGCGCCTGACCGAGTTTCGCAGCACCCAGCTGGTAACCCTGCCGCGCCCCGGCAACCCGCCCGGGCATCTGCTGCTGGTGGCCAGCAGCGAGCTGCCGATGGCCTTCTATACCGGCACACTGACCGCCAGCCTGGGCATCCTGGTGTTCAGCATCCTGCTATGGATGCTGATTGCGCGGCAGATCAAGCGCCTGATCACCCAGCCGATCTACCAGCTCGAACAGCTCTCGCGCCAGGTAACCCGCGAAGAGAACTATGCCCTGCGTGCGCGCCCCGGCAACCGCGACGAAATCGGAAGCCTGGCCGAGGCGTTCAACACCATGCTGTCGCGCATCGAAGCCCGCGAACAGCAACTCAAGCGCGCCCGCGACGAATTCCAGACCGCCTATGACCAGGCCCAGGGCCTGGCCGAGGAAACCCGTCACACCAACCGCAAGCTGGAACTCGAAGTACAGGTGCGCAGCAAGATCGAGCGCAAGCTCACCGGCTTTCAGAACTACCTCAACAGCATCATCGACTCCATGCCCTCGGCACTGATCGCCCTGGACGAACAGCTCTACGTGACCCAGTGGAACCAGGAGGCCAGCGCGCTTTCCGGCACGCCGCTGGACGAGGCGCTGAACCAGCCTATCTTCCTCGCGTTCGAGCCGCTCAAGCCGTTCCTGCCGCAGCTCAAGGAAAGCGTCGAGAAGCACCGCGTGGCCAAGATCGAGCGGGTCACCTGGACCAGGGGCGACGATGCGCGCCACTACGCCCTGACCTTCTACCCGCTGATGGGCGGTGGCGGGCGCGGCGTGGTGATTCGCATCGACGACATCACCCAGCGCCTGTCGCTCGAAGAGATGATGGTGCAGTCGGAGAAGATGCTATCGGTCGGTGGCCTGGCTGCTGGCATGGCGCACGAGATCAACAACCCGCTGGGGGCGATCCTGCACAACGTGCAGAACATCCGTCGACGCCTGTCCCCCGACCTGCCGAAGAACCTGGAGCAGGCCAGCGAAACCGGCATCGACCTGGGTACGGTCAACCAGTACCTGGAAAACCGCCAGGTACCCCAGTTGCTCGATGGCATCCAGCAGGCCGGCGCACGGGCGGCCAAGATCGTCACCCACATGCTCAGCTTCAGCCGCCGCAGCAACCGCCAGATGGCACCGTGCGACCTGCCGGCACTGATCGACCAGGCGGTGGAGATCGCCGGCAACGACTTCGACCTGACCGAAGGCTTCGACTTCAAGGGCCAGGCCATCGTGCGCCAGTTCGACCCGGCCCTGGGCCCGGTGCCCGGCACCGCCAACGAGCTGGAACAGGTGCTGCTCAACCTGCTCAAGAACGCCGCCCAGGCGATTCACCAGCGCGAAGACGACAGCGAACCGGGGCGTATCATCCTGCGTACCCGGCTCAACCCGCCGTGGGCCGAGATCCAGGTCGAAGACAATGGCGTGGGCATGCCCGAGGCGGTGCGCAAGCGCACCTTCGAGCCGTTCTTCACCACCAAGGAAATCGGCCAGGGCACTGGCCTGGGCCTGTCGGTGTCGTATTTCATCATCACCAACAACCACAAGGGCCAGATGGAGGTGCAGTCGGCGCCGGGTCAGGGCACGTGCTTCACCTTGCGCCTGCCGCTGAGCAACCTGCCGATGCCACCCCCCGGCCCGCCAACGATGGAGTCATGAGCATGGGTTTTCGCTTGTCGAAGATTTACACCCGCACCGGCGACAAGGGCGAAACCGGCCTGGGCGACGGCCGTCGCGTCGCCAAGGACCATCCGCGCATCGAGGCCATCGGCGAGGTGGACACGCTCAACAGCCAGCTGGGCGTGTTGCTGGCAGGCCTGGCCGAGCAACACCTGGACGAGGTGGTCGAAGTGCTGGCGCCGTGTCAGCATCGGCTATTCGACCTGGGTGGTGAGCTGGCGATGCCCAGTTACCAGGCCTTGAACGAGGCCGAGGTGCAGCGCCTGGAAGCGGCGATCGACCACTGGAACGAAGAGCTGGGGCCTCTGGAGAACTTCATTCTGCCGGGCGGTTCGGCGCTGATTGCCCAGGCGCATGTATGCCGCAGCCTGGCCCGCAGTGCGGAGCGGCGGTGTCAGCAGTTGAATGCGGCAGAGCCGCTGGCGGGGGTAGGGCTGGCGTACATCAATCGGCTGTCGGACTTGCTGTTCGTGGCGGCGCGGGTGATTGCGCGGCGCCAGGGGGTGGCGGAGGTGTTGTGGCAGGCTGCGGCCAGGCCATGACGCCGCTTCGCCGGCAAGGCCGGCTCCTGCAAAGGTCAGCGCCGTCTGTAGGAGCCGGCCTTGCCGGCGAGGCTTCACTCAGGCCTCAGGCCAGAACGCCCGAATTCCGGCCACGCCTTGGGCGCCGAACTGCCAGGCCCGCTCGCAATCAGCCGGCCCCACGCCACCCAGCACATACACCGGCCGGTTGAAGCCTTCGATCAGCTCGCTGGCCTGCTCCCAGCCCAACGGTACCGCCTCGGGATGCGTCTGGGTCGCCTGCACCGGCGACAGGGTGACGAAATCCACCCCCATCTGCTCGGCCAGCTCCAGTTCTTCGGCGTTGTGACAAGACGCGGCCAGCCAGCGCTCCCTGGGGAACGGTCGGCCCTTGGGCGCATATTTGCGCAACTGCTCGGCCGTAAGGTGCCACCCTGCCGCCGGGAAATCGCCCAGCCACTCCAGCGGCCCCTTGAGCATCAACTGCGCCTTGCCGGCACACAGCCCCACCGCATCCACCGCCACATCGCGGTACTTGGGGTCGTAGCCGTTGGGCGCACGCAACTGCACCAGCTTGATCCCGCCGGCAATCGCCTTCTGGATGCCGCGCAGCAACTGCGGGGCTTCCAGTTCGCCCGGGGTGATCAGGTAGTGGCCAGGCAACCGCGCGGCCGCCACGATGGGCTGGTTGGCTTCAGGGAAGTCGTATTGCGGCAGTTCGCGTGGCGACACCCAGGCCAGTGGCTGGCCTTCGGCACCATGGGGCTCGCCGGTAAAGCCGTCGACCTCCCACACGTCCAGCAGCACCTGCTTGTCGGGGTAGTCGTGACGCACCTTGATCAAGGGCCGTGCACGGGTCACGACGATGCCCAGTTCCTCGTGCAGCTCGCGGGCCAGGGCGATCTCGACCGCCTCCCCCGCCTCCACCTTGCCGCCGGGAAACTCCCACAGGCCGCCCTGATGCTGGCTGTCGGCACGGCGCGCAATCAGGATGCGCCCGTCGGTGCGGATCACCGCAGCGGCAACATGCACCCGCTTCACGACGCACGCTCCGCCAGCGCAGCCTGCTGCCAGGCCTGGAAGGCCGGCCACTGGTAGATGGCCTCAACGTAGGCGGCGGCTGCCGCTGGCAGTTCGACACGGTAGCTGCGCAGGCGCACCGCCACCGGGGCGAAGAAGGCGTCGGCCAGGCTCAGTTCGCCGAACAGGTACGGGCCCGGGGTCTTGGCCACCAGGCGGCACTCGGACCACAGCGCGACGATGCGGTCGATGTCGATCTGCACCTCGAGTGGAATGCTCTCAAGGGCCTGATCGTGGTCCAGATTCATCGGCATGGTGCTGCGCAGGGCGAAGAAGCCACTGTGCATCTGCGCGCAGGCCGAACGCGCCTGGGCCCGGGCAGCGATGTCGCTGGGCCACAGGTTGGCTTCAGGGTGGCGCTCGGCCAGGTACTCGGCGATTGCCAGCGAATCGGCGATGGTGCCGTGCTCGGACTTGAGCAGGGGCACCTTGCCGGTGGCGGAGTGCGCCAGGATGCGCTGGCGGGTATCGGGCTGGTTGAGGGTGATCAGCAGTTCGGTGTAGGGCACCCTGGCAAGTTCGAGGGCCAGGGCGGCGCGCAGCGACCAGGAGGAATACAGCTTGTCGCCGATGATCAGTTGGTAGCTCATGGGTGGGCTCCATCGGGATGTGCGGGGGCCTATTGCGGGTCAAGCCCGCTCCCACAGGGTTACTGCAATCCTTGAGGGAGCGGGCTTGACCCGCAATACGGTCAGGTACGGTATTCGGCGTTGATCTTCACATACTCATGGGACAGGTCGGTGGTCCAGATCGTCTCGCTGCAGTCGCCACGCCCCAGGTCGATGCGGATGGTGATCTCTTCCTGGGCCATCACGGCCGAGCCCTGGGCCTCGGTGTAGGTGGCGTTGCGGCCGCCTTTGCTGGCGATGCACACATCGTCCAGGTACACGTCGATCAGGCTCACGTCCAGGTTCGGCACGCCAGCACGGCCCACAGCTGCCAGGATCCGGCCCCAGTTCGGGTCGGAGGCGAACAGCGCGGTCTTGATCAGCGGCGAATGCGCCACGGCATAGCCGACGTCCAGGCATTCCTGATGATTGCCACCACCGTTGACCTGAACGGTCACGAACTTGGTCGCGCCTTCACCGTCACGCACGATGGCCTGGGCCACTTCCATGCACACCTCGAACACCGCCTTTTTCAACGCGTCGAACAGCGGGCCGCGGGCTTCGGTCACTTCAGCCACGTCGGCCTTGCCGGTGGCGATCAGCATGCAGCAATCGTTGGTCGAGGTATCGCCGTCGATGGTGATGCGGTTGAACGACTTGTTGGCGCCGTCCAGCAGCAGGTCCTTGAGCACGGCCGGCGCCACCTTGGCGTCGGTGGCGATGTAGCCGAGCATGGTCGCCATGTTCGGGCGGATCATCCCGGCGCCCTTGCTGATGCCGGTCACGGTGATGGTTACGCCGTCATGCTGGAACTGGCGGCTGGCACCCTTGGGCAGGGTGTCGGTGGTCATGATGCCGGTGGCGGCCTCGGCCCAGTTGTTTTCCGACAGGTCGTCCAGGGCGGCCTGCAGCGCGCCTTCGATCTTCTCGACCGGCAGTGGCTCACCGATCACACCGGTGGAGAACGGCAGCACCGCGTCGGCGTCGACACCCGCCAGCTCGGCCAGCCTGGCGCAGGTGCGCTCGGCAGCGGCCAGGCCGGGGGCGCCGGTACCGGCGTTGGCGTTGCCGGTGTTGGTCAGCAGGTAACGCACACTGCCCTGCACGCGCTGCTTGGCCAGGATCACCGGGGCAGCGCAGAACGCATTGAGGGTGAACACGCCGGCAACGCTGGAGCCTTCGGCGCAGCGCATTACCACAACGTCCTTGCGCCCGGGGCGCTTGATGCCCGCAGAGGCAATACCGAGTTCAAAACCTGGAACCGGGTGCAACGTTGGCAAAGGACCAAGACCGACAGCCATGAAAGCGCTCCTAGAAAAAAGGCGCCGGCTCGAGATACCGGCGCTTGAGATGGAACAACGCCGCGACGGTTGGGCCCGTCGCGGCGCGGTGTTCAGATATCAGCAGGGGGCAACGGCAGTGCGATCAGTCGATCTTGCCGTGGCACTGCTTGAACTTCTTGCCCGAACCGCACCAGCAGGGTTCGTTGCGGCCCAGCTTCTGCTCGTTGCGCACCGGCGCTGCGGCCACGGCGACGTCGGCACCCTCCTCAAGCAGCTCGCCCGCTTCCAGGCCAGGGGCCTCGGCGTGCTGGAACTGCATGCGCTGGGCCAGCTCTTCGGCTTCGCGGCGCAGGCGTGCTTCCTCTTCGATCGGGTCTTCGCGGCGAACCTGAACGTGCGAGAGCACGCGGATGGTGTCGCGCTTGATCGAGTCCAGCAGTTCCTGGAACAGGGCAAACGACTCGCGCTTGTATTCCTGCTTCGGGTTCTTCTGGGCGTAGCCACGCAGGTGGATACCGTGGCGCAGGTGATCCATGGTCGACAGGTGGTCTTTCCACAGGTCGTCGATCACACGCAGCAGGATCTGCTTCTCGAAGGTACGCAGGGCATCGGCGCTGGCCTGCTCTTCCTTCTCGTTGTAGGCCGCCATCAGCTCGGCCATCAACTTCTCGCGCAGGGTCTCTTCGTACAGGTGGTCGTCTTCGTCCAGCCACTGCTGGATCGGCAGCTTGACCCCGAAATCGCTGGCCAGTGCCGCTTCCAGGCCCGGCACGTCCCACTGCTCGGGCAGCGACTGTGGCGGGATGTGCTGGGCCACGGTGGCATCGAGCACTTCCTGGCGGAACTCGGCGATGGTGTCGCCGATGTTGGTCGCCGCCAGCAGGCTGTTGCGCATGTGGTAGATGACCTTACGCTGCTCGTTGGCCACGTCGTCGAATTCGAGCAGTTGCTTGCGGATGTCGAAGTTGCGACCTTCGACCTTGCGCTGGGCCTTCTCGATGGCGTTGGTGACCATGCGGTGCTCGATGGCCTCGCCGGACTGCATGCCCAGGGCCTTCATGAAGTTCTTGACCCGGTCGGAGGCGAAGATGCGCATCAGGCTGTCTTCCAGCGACAGGTAGAAGCGGCTCGAGCCCGGGTCGCCCTGACGGCCGGAACGGCCACGCAGCTGGTTGTCGATACGGCGCGATTCGTGGCGCTCGGAGGCGATCACGTGCAGACCACCGGACTCGATCACCTGCTGGTGACGCTTCTGCCAGTCGGCCTTGACCTGGGCAACCTGCTCGGGCGTCGGGTTGTCCATGGCAGCCACTTCGACTTCCCAGTTGCCGCCCAGCAGGATGTCGGTACCACGACCGGCCATGTTGGTGGCGATGGTCAGTGCACCCGGGCGACCGGCCTGGGCGATGATCTCGGCTTCCTTCTCGTGGAACTTGGCGTTCAGGACCTTGTGATCGATGCCTTCCTTGATCAGCAGGTTGGACATGTGCTCGGAGGTTTCGATGGTGGCGGTACCCACCAGCACCGGACGCCCGGAAGCCATGCTCTCCTTGATGTCGGCGATGATCGCGGTGTACTTCTCTTCGGCGGTCAGGTAGACCAGGTCGTTGAAGTCCTTGCGCGCCAGCGGCTTGTTCGGCGGGATCACCATCACGTTGAGCTGGTAGATCTGGGCGAATTCGAACGCTTCGGTGTCAGCGGTACCGGTCATGCCGGACAGCTTGTTGTACAGGCGGAAGTAGTTCTGGAACGTGGTCGAGGCCAGGGTCTGGCTCTCGGGCTGGATGTTCAGGTTTTCCTTGGCCTCGATGGCCTGGTGCAGGCCCTCGGACAGGCGACGGCCCGGCATGGTGCGGCCGGTGTGCTCGTCGATCAGCAGGATCTGGCCGTCCTGCACGATGTACTCGACATTGCGGTGAAACAGCTTGTGGGCACGCAGGCCGGCATACACGTGGGTCAGCAGGCCCAGGTTGTGCGCCGAGTAGAGGCTCTCGCCCTCGGCCAGCATGCCGACCTGGGTGAGCATCTCTTCGATGTACTGGTGGCCGGCTTCGTTGAGTTCGACCTGGCGGGTCTTCTCGTCGATGCTGTAGTGGCCTTCCTGGGTGACCTGGCCTTCGACCTCTTCGATGTGCTGCTTGAGCTGCGGGATCAGCTTGTTGATCTCGATGTACAGCTTGGAGCTGTCTTCGGCCTGGCCGGAGATGATCAGCGGGGTACGGGCTTCGTCGATCAGGATGGAGTCGACTTCGTCGATCACGGCGAAATTCAGCTCGCGCTGGAATTTCTCTTCCATGCTGAACGCCATGTTGTCGCGCAGGTAGTCGAAACCGAATTCGTTGTTGGTGCCGTAGGTGATGTCGGCGGCATAGGCGATGCGCTTTTCTTCCGGCGGCTGGAACGGGGTGACCACACCCACGGTGAGGCCCAGGTATTCATACAGAGGGCGCATCCAGTTGGCGTCGCGGCGGGCCAGGTAGTCGTTGACCGTGACCACGTGCACGCCCTTGCCGGACAGCGCGTTGAGGTACACGCCCAGGGTCGCCACCAGGGTCTTGCCTTCACCGGTACGCATCTCTGCGATCATGCCCTCGTGCAAGGTCATGCCACCGATCAGCTGTACATCGAAGTGACGCATGCCCATGACCCGCTTGCCGGCCTCGCGCGCAACGGCGAAGGCTTCGGGCAACAGTTGGTCAAGGGTCTCGCCTTTGGCCAGGCGCTCTTTGAACGCTGCGGTCTTGGCCCGCAACTGCTCGTCCGTCAGGGCGACCATCTGCTCTTCGAAGGCATTGACGATCTGTACCGTCTTGAGCATGCGTTTGACTTCACGCTCGTTCTTGCTTCCAAAAAGTTTTTTTAACAAAGGCGCAAACATATTGGCAGGATCTTCCACACGTAGGGATGGAGGGCGGCCCCGTGAGTCGCCCGTGCAGCCCTTATGGCCGCATGCGAACGAGCATTCTACCCGGAAACGATGGTGAGGAAAGTGGCGGATTTCCACGATGCTGGCACAGCGCTTTTTGACGGGGCTTTTTTACAATAAGGCCTTTTTCGCCAACTTCAACCCATCGTCACATGAAGAATTACCGGCGGGGCGATCTGTTAAGATGGCGCCACTGTACTTTTCGGACCCTGCCCATGGCTTTTCGCCCCCTGCCCGCCCGTGCACCCGCCGTGCTTTTGCGTGAAGCGCGACCGCTCAAGGCCCTGTTCAGCCAGGCCCAGCGCCTGGCCCAGCTGCAGCGCCTGGTGGAGAGCCAGTTGCAGCCGGCAGCGCGTGAGCATTGCCATGTGGCCTCGTGGCGCGAGGGTACGCTGCTGCTGATCGTCACCGACGGGCACTGGGCCACGCGCCTGCGTTACCAGCAGAAACGCCTGCTGCGCCAGTTGCAGATGATGGAGGCCTTCAGCAGCCTGACCCGCATCAATTTCAGGGTGCAGCCGGTGGCCGGTGTGGCACCCGCGGCGGGGCACCCGATGGACATCTCGACACGTTCGGCGCAGAACATCCACGCTACGGCCGAAGGGATCACCGACCCCAAGCTCAAGGCAGCACTGGAGCGTCTGGCCAGGCACGGCAAGGGATAGACGAGCGCACAGCGCTCGCAAACCTGCGAGTGCGCGGCAATAAAAAAGGGCCACCCGAAGGCAGCCCCAAAAAATAACTAAAGAAGAGAGAGTTCGTACTTACACTGCCGCAACCGGACGCATGTAAGAGATCGGTGCCGTGCTGGCATCTTCGAACGTCACCACTTCCCACGCATCGGTTTCCTCGATCAGCTTGCGCAGCAGCTGATTGTTCAGCGCGTGTCCGGACTTGTAGCCCTTGAACTCGCCGATCAGGCTGTTGCCCAGCAGGTAGAGGTCGCCAATCGCATCGAGGATCTTGTGCTTGACGAATTCGTCTTCGTAGCGAAGGCCGTCTTCGTTGAGCACGCCATCCTTGTCCACGACGATGGCGTTTTCCACGCTGCCGCCGAGGGCGAGGTTGTGCTTGCGCAGGTACTCGATGTCACTCATGAACCCGAAGGTACGGGCGCGGCTGACTTCCTTCACGAACGAGGTGCTGGAAAAGTCCACGCTGGCACTCTGGGTCCGGTTGTGGAACACCGGGTGGTCGAAATCGATCTCGAAACTCACCTTGAACCCTTCGAAAGGCAGGAAAGTGGCGCGCTTGTCGCCGTCTTCCACTGTCACTTCACGCAGGATGCGGATGAACTTCTTGGCTGCGTCCTGTTCTTCCAGGCCGGCAGATTGAATCAGGAATACAAAGGGCCCGGCGCTGCCGTCCATAATTGGCACTTCGGACGCGGAGAGCTCGACGTAGGCGTTATCGATGCCCAGGCCAGCCATGGCCGAGAGCAGGTGCTCTACCGTGTCTACCTTGGTATCGCCATTGACCAGTGTCGTGGACATGGTCGTCTCGCCGACGTTTTCCGCACGGGCAGGGATCTGCACCACAGGGTCGAGGTCGGCACGGCAAAATACGATGCCGGTATCCACAGGGGCGGGCTTGAGGGTCAGGTAAACCTTTTCCCCGGAGTGCAGGCCGACACCTGTGGCACGGATGATATTTTTCAGGGTGCGTTGTTTAATCATGGCATTGGCCGCTTCAGCGCAAATTGCGAACTGGTATCAACAAAGGCTGAGGATAATAGCAGACCCGGCCTTTGCTGAACACCAATCACCTTCATAGCCCTGATAAATTCCATTAATCGGCCTGACGACGCAGGAAAGCCGGGATATCCAGATAATCCAGGTCGTCCTGCGGGTTCAGCTTCTGTGCCGCAGCGGCCCCGGCGTGAGCCTGGTTGCGCATGACGGTCGGACGCTCCAGATCGCGGTAGTTGACCGAAGGTTGCTCCGGACGGGCCGGTGCAGGGGCTGGGGTCTGTACAGCGGACGCTTGCAGGGTGTTGTCGATGACCTTGACCGGTTTCTCGATCTTGGCACCCAGGCCGGTGGCTACCACGGTGACGTGCAGCTCGTCGCGCATGTCCGGGTCGATGACGGTACCGACCTTGACCATGGCGTGGTCGGAGGCGAATGCCTCGATGATGCTGCCCACATCGGAGTATTCACCCAGCGACAGGTCAGGACCTGCGGTGATGTTCACCAGGATGCCGCGGGCGCCCTGCAGGTTGACGTCTTCGAGCAGCGGGTTGCGGATGGCCGCCTCGGTCGCTTCACGCGCACGGTTCGGACCGCTGGCGCAGCCGGTACCCATCATGGCCATGCCCATCTCGCTCATCACGGTACGCACGTCGGCGAAGTCGACGTTGATCATGCCCGGACGCTTGATGATGTCGGAGATACCGCGAACGGCACCGGCGAGCACGTCGTCAGCCTTGGCGAAGGCCGACAGCAGGCTGGCATCCTTGCCCAGGATGGTCAGCAGCTTCTCGTTCGGAATGGTGATCAGCGAATCGACGCTGTCGGCCAGGGCACGGATGCCCTCGTCGGCGATCTGCATGCGCTTGCGACCTTCGAACGGGAACGGACGGGTCACCACCGCAACGGTGAGGATGCCCATTTCCTTGGCCACTTCGGCGATGATCGGAGCAGCACCGGTACCGGTACCGCCGCCCATGCCGGTGGTGATGAACACCATGTTGGTGCCTTGCAGCACTTCGGCGATGCGCTCACGGTCTTCCAGCGCGGCCTGACGACCGACTTCCGGATTGGCACCTGCACCCAGGCCCTTGGTCACGCCGGTACCCAGTTGCAGGATGGTGCGCGCGCCGATGTTTTTCAGCGCTTGAGCATCGGTGTTGGCGCAGATGAATTCGACGCCTTCGATGTTGCTCTTGACCATGTGATTGACGGCGTTGCCACCGCCGCCACCGACGCCGATCACTTTGATGACCGGGCTTTGCGGGACGTTGTCTACGAGCTCGAACATTTTCCCTCTCCTTTCAGTTCTCTAGTTTTTTGCGCCTACTACTACTGCTTTGAAACTTAAAAGTTGCCCTGGACCCAGCGCTTGAGTCGCTCAAGCACCGGGGCCTTCGGTTCATCGCCATAGCTGTTGCTGCTGATACCGGTCAGGGTCACGCCTTCGGACTGCTTCTGCAGGCCATAGGTCAGAAGGCCCACGCCGGTGGAATAGATGGGGTTGCGCACCACGTCGCTCAGGCCCCGCACGGTGTAAGGCACGCCCAGGCGTACCGGCATGTGGAAAATCTCTTCGGCCAGTTCCACCGCGCCTTCCATCTTGGCGGTACCGCCGGTGAGCACGATGCCGGCCGGCACCAGGTCTTCGTAGCCACTGCGACGCAGTTCGGCCTGGATCAGGGTGAACAGTTCGTCGTAGCGTGGCTCGACCACTTCGGCCAGGGCCTGGCGCGACAGTTCGCGCGGCGGACGATCGCCCACGCTAGGCACCTTGATGGTTTCGCCGGCACCGGCCAGCTTGGCCAGGGCACAGGCGTAGCGGATCTTGATCTCTTCGGCGTACTGGGTGGGGGTACGCAGCGCCATGGCGATGTCGTTGGTCACCTGGTCGCCGGCAATCGGAATCACCGCCGTGTGGCGGATGGCGCCCTCGGTGAAGATCGCGATGTCGGTGGTACCGCCGCCGATGTCCACCAGGCACACGCCCAGCTCTTTTTCGTCATCGGTCAGCACCGAGTAGGCCGAGGCCAGTTGCTCGAGGATGATGTCGTCGATTTCAAGGCCGCAGCGGCGCACGCATTTTTCGATGTTCTGTGCTGCATTGACCGCACAGGTGACCACGTGCACCTTGGCTTCCAGGCGCACGCCGGACATGCCCAGCGGCTCGCGCACGCCTTCCTGGTTGTCGATCACGTAGTCCTGCGGCAGGGTGTGCAGCACCCGCTGGTCGGCCGGGATGGCCACGGCCTGGGCCGCGTCCAGCACCCGCTCCAGGTCCGCCGCGCTGACTTCGCGATCGCGGATGGCGACGATACCGTGGGAGTTCAGGCTGCGGATGTGATTGCCCGCCACGCCGACGAACGCCGAGTGAATCCGGCAGCCAGCCATCAGCTGGGCCTCTTCGACGGCGCGCTGGATCGACTGCACGGTGGATTCGATATTGACCACCACGCCCTTTTTCAGCCCGCGCGATGGATGGGTGCCGATACCGACGATTTCCAGGGTGCCATCGGCGGCCACTTCGCCCACCAGTGCAACCACCTTGGACGTACCGATATCCAGCCCGACGATCATTTTGCCGCTATGCGCATTTGCCATGGGTCCTGCCTCTCTCTAATTCTTCGCAACAGCGGGTTGGGCTGTCGTCGGTGCATTCGGTTCCCGCCAGCCAACGGCCAGGCCATTGGCGTAACGCAGATCGATGCGGGCGATGTTCGTGATCTGTTCTTTGAGCGTCTTGTCGTAAATGGCAATGAAGCGGCGCATCTTTTCCACCAGATGGTCGCGCCCCAGCAGCAACTCGATACCCGGCCCGGCGCTGCCGGCACCAGTGGTCAGGAACCAGCTGCCCCGCTCGCGCAGTTCCAGCCGGGCGATCGAGAAGCCCATGGGCCGCAACATCTGGCTCAGTACCTGATATTGCTGCATCACTTGCTGCTGCGCCCGCTGCGGCCCGAACAGCTGCGGCAGGTGCTCGTAGTTGGCCAGCTCGCGCGGGGTGAAGGCCTGGCCCTGGTTGTTGAGCAGGGCCTCGTCGCCCCAGCGCGCCACCGGCAGCTGTTCCTCGAGGCGGATCACCACTTCGTCCGGCCACACGCGACGCACTTCGGCATGCGCGATCCACGGCATCTGCTCGAGCTCGGTGCGCATGCTGGCCAGGTCGACGGTGAAGAAGCTGGCGGCCACATAGGGCGCGATACGCTGCTGCACGGCCTGCTGGCTGATGTAGCTCAGGTCGCCCTGCACGGCGATCTTGGTGATCGGCCGGTCGGCATACGGCATCAGGCGCTGTGCGCCCTCGTAGGCACCGAACCCGGCCACTACCAGCAGAACCGGCCACAGCAGACGCTTGAACACGCTGAAATTGGCCTTGGGCAGGCGCGCCGACAGTGGCTCCTTGGCCACCATCCGGCTGGCACCGCGCGGCACCGGCTTGCGGCCGGTGGCGGGTTGCTGATGACGTACCATCGCGCCTTGCATGGGCTTAACCTCGCGCCTCGACGCTGGCCGCCAGGATCGCCAGCACCAACTGCTGGAAGTCCAGGCCGGCCGCGCGTGCCGCCATTGGGACCAGGCTGTGATCGGTCATGCCTGGTGCGGTGTTGACTTCCAGAGGCCAGAAGTTGCCCTGCTCGTCCTGCATCACGTCCAGACGACCCCAGCCGGCAATGCCGATGGCGTCGCACGCACGTGCGGTCAGTTCGATCAGTTCCTGTTCCTTGGCAGCGTCCAGGCCGCACGGAATGCGGTACTGGGTATCGTTGGCGACGTACTTGGCGTCGTAGTCGTAGAACGTGTGCGGGGTGCCCAGCGCAATCGGCGGCAGCACCTGGCCGCGCAGCACGGCAATGGTGAACTCCGGACCGTGAATCCATTGTTCAACCAATACTTGCGAGTCGTAGGTGGCGGCGTCCTTCCAGGCAACGATCAATTCTTCGACGCTGCTCACTTTCGCCATACCGATACTGGAGCCTTCATGGGCCGGTTTGACGATCAAAGGGAAGCCCAGTTCCGCGCCCGCAGAAATACAGTCTTGCTCGCTGGCCAGCACCGCGTGGTGCGGGGTTGGAATACCCAGGCTTTTCCACACCTGTTTGGTGCGCAATTTGTCCATCGCCAGGGCCGACGCCAGGATGCCGCTGCCGGTGTAGGGGATACCCAGGCACTCGAGCAGGCCCTGCATGCTGCCGTCTTCACCGCCACGGCCGTGGAGAATGATGAAGGCGCGGTCGAGCTTCTCGCGCTGCAGACGGTCGAGCAGATCGTCACCCACATCGATGGCGATCACCTCGACGCCGGCGCTGGTGAGCGCCTCGATCACTGCGGCGCCGGACTTGAGCGACACCTCGCGCTCGGCGCTCTTGCCGCCGTACAGCACGCCGACACGGCCGAAGGCCTTCGGGTCGATGGTCGAGTGCAGCTTGGAGTATTGAGCAGTCATTTGGCCTTCCCTGCGGTGGCAACCGCGCCCGCGAACAATGGGCTTTTCAACAATTGCGGGGCCAGGCCACCGATGTCGCCGGCACCCTGGCACAGCAGGATGTCACCGGCACGCAGCAGCGGCTTGACCAGTGGCGCCAGCTCGATGCCGCGCTCGATGTAGATCGGGTCCAGCTGGCCACGCTGACGGATGCTGTGGCACAGCTGGCGGCTGTCGGCCCCCGGGATCGGCTCTTCGCCGGCCGGGTAGACCTCCATCAGCAGCAGCACGTTGGCATCGGCCAGCACCTGCACGAAGTCGTCGTACAGGTCGCGGGTACGGCTGTAGCGGTGCGGCTGGTAGACCATCACCAGGCGGCGCTCCGGCCAGCCACCGCGCACGGCCTTGATCACGGCCGCCACTTCGGTGGGGTGGTGACCGTAGTCGTCCACCAGCATCACGCTGCCACCGTCGACCGGCAGTTCGCCGTACACCTGGAAACGTCGGCCCACGCCCTGGAAGCCCGAAAGCCCCTGCACGATGGCCTCGTCGCTGATGCCCTCGTCGGTGGCGATGGCAATGGTGGCCAGTGCATTGAGCACATTGTGGTTGCCCGGCATGTTCACCGACACGTCCAGCGGCTCGCGGTCACGGCGCAGCACGGTGAAGTGGGTCTGCATGCCCGACTGGCGCACATTGATCGCGCGCACGTCGGCTTCCTCGGCAAAGCCGTAGGTCACTGCCGGGCGCTTGACCAGCGGCAGGATCTCGCGCACCACCGGATCATCCAGGCATACCACGGCCAGGCCGTAGAACGGCAGGTTGTGGAGGAACTCGACGAAGGTCTTCTTCAGCTTGTTGAAGTCGCCCTCATAGGTCGCCATGTGGTCGGCGTCGATGTTGGTGACCACGGCCACCAGCGGCTGCAGGTGCAGGAAGCTGGCGTCGCTTTCGTCGGCTTCGGCAATCAGGTAGCGGCTGGTACCCAGTTGTGCATTGGTACCTGCTGCATTCAGCCGGCCACCGATCACGAAGGTCGGGTCCAGGCCGCCGGCGGCGAACACCGAGGCCAGCAGGCTGGTGGTGGTGGTCTTGCCGTGGGTACCGGCTACCGCGATGCCGTGGCGATAGCGCATCAGTTCGGCGAGCATTTCGGCACGCGGTACCACGGGGATACGCCGCTCAAGGGCCGTCGCCACTTCCGGGTTGGCCGTATTGATGGCGCTGGACACCACCAGTACATCGGCACTGGCGGCGTTCTCGGCGCGGTGGCCAAGGAAGATTTCGGCACCAAAGGACTCCAGGCGCTCGGTGACCGGCGAGGCCTTGAGGTCCGAGCCGGAAACCTGGTAACCCAGGTTGAGCAATACCTCGGCAATACCGCACATGCCCACGCCGCCGATACCGACGAAGTGGATGCGGCGGATACGGCGCATTTCAGGTTGCGGGATGGCTTTCTGGCTTTCAACCATGGGCCACCTCCAGGCAGATATCGACCACGGTGCTGGTAGCCGCGGGCTTGGCCAGGCGTCGTGCGGTGCTGGCCATGGTGTCGAGTTTTTGCGGTTGCATCAGTACCTCGTTCAGGCGTTCAGCGAGCTGCGCTGCGCCAGTTGTCGCTTGCGGCATCAGGAAGGCGGCGCCTTCACGTGCCAGATAGTGGGCGTTGTGGGTCTGGTGATCGTCGATGGCATGGGGCAGCGGCACCAGCATCGAGGGCAGACCGGCCGCAGCCAGTTCGCTGACGGTCAGCGCACCGGCCCGGCAGATCACCAGGTCGGCCCAGCCATAGGCGTGGGCCATGTCTTTGATGAACGGCTCTACCTGAGCCTCGATCCCGGCCTCGCGATAGCGCTCGGCGGTAATCTGGTCATGCTGCTTGCCGGCCTGGTGGAACACCTCGGGGCGCAGGGCCTCGGGTACCAGGGCCAGGGCCTGTGGCAACAGTTTGTTCAACGGCTCCGCGCCCAGGCTGCCGCCCAGCACCAGCAGGCGCGCGCGGCGCCCGGCCAGTGGCGCGCGCACAGGCTCCAGGAACAGCTCGCCGCGCACCGGGTTGCCGGTGGTGCGCAGTTTGTCGCTGGCCTCGAAGGTGTTCGGGAAAGCTTCGCAGACTCGGCCTGCCAGCGGCACCAGCAGCCGATTGGCGGTACCGGCCTTGGCGTTCTGCTCGTGGATCACCACGGGCACGCCAGCCAGCTTCGCCGCCACACCGCCCGGGCCGGTCACATAGCCGCCAAAGCCGACCACACACACCGGCTTGAGCCGACGGATGATGCGCCGCGCCTGCAGCACCGCCTTGAACAGGGTGAACGGCGCCTTGAGCAGCGACAGCTTGCCCTTGCCACGCAAGCCGGTGACCTGGATCAGGTGCAGTTGCAACCCGGCCTGGGGCACCAGCTCGTTTTCGATACCGCGTGGGGTGCCCAGCCAGTGCACGGTGTAACCGCGTGCCTGGAACTCACGGGCGCAGGCCAGGGCCGGGAACACGTGGCCCCCGGTGCCGCCTGCCATGATCAATACGTTTTTGCCTTCAACGGCCATGTCTTGGCTCCTCGGCAAAATCGCTCTCATCGAATTCATGTTCTTCGCTGCCCAGGTGCGTGCGGCTCTCCCACTCGATGCGCAGCAGCAGGCCCATGCACACGCAGCAGATCACCAGCGAGCTGCCGCCGTAGCTGAGGAACGGCAGGGTCAGGCCCTTGGTCGGCAGCAGGCCGACGTTCACCCCGATGTTGATCAGGAACTGGCCGATCCACAGGAAGGCCAGGCCGTAGGCCATGTAGGCGGCAAAGAACTGCTTGGCTTTCTCGGCCCACAGACCGATGTACATCGCGCGCAGGCTGACGAACACGAACAGCGCAACGGTCAGCAGCGAACCGACCACGCCCAGCTCTTCGGCCAGTACCGAGAACACGAAGTCGGTGTGTGCTTCGGGCAGGTAGAACTGCTTCTGCACGCTGTTGCCCAGGCCCACGCCCAGCCACTCACCGCGGCCGAAGGCAATCAGGGCCTGGGTCAGCTGATAGCCGGAACCGAATTGATCCGACCAGGGGTCGGTGAAGGTGATCAGGCGCGCCATCCGGTAGGGCTGCGCCTGTACCAGAATGAACACCGCCGCCACCGCCAGCACCACCATCAGGCTGAAGCGGAACAGCCCCACCCCGCCCAGGAACAGCATCGCCGCGGCGGCGCCCATCATCACCACCGTGGCGCCGAAGTCCGGCTCCATCAGCAGCAGGCCGGCCATCGGCAGCAGCACGATGAACGGCTTGAAGAAGCCCATCCAGCTCTCGCGTACCTCGGTCTGGCGGCGCACCAGGTAGCCCGCCAGGTAGATCACCACGAACACCTTGGCGATTTCGGAAGGCTGCACGTTGAAGAAGCTGAAGCCGATCCAGCGCATCGAGCCGTTCACTTCGCGGCCGATGCCCGGCACCAGTACCAGCACCAGCAACCCGAAGGCACCGACCAGCATCATGAAGCCCATGCGCTGCCAGGTGGCGATCGGCACCATCATGGTGACGACGCAGGCGACCAGGCCGATGGCCACGTACACCAGGTGACGGATCATGTGGTAAAGCGGGTTGCCCGACTGCAACGCGGCCACTTCCGAGGAGGCCGAGGTGATCATCACCAGGCCAAGGCCCAGCAGCGCCAGGCAGCCCGCGAGCATGGCGAAATCGAGATCGATGCCGCGACCAGTGACCAGGGGGGACGGATAAGGCTTGATGATGCCGAAGATCATGCCAGCCCCTCCACGGCCTGGGCGAACAGGCGCCCACGCTCTTCGAAGTTCTTGAACATGTCCAGGCTTGCGCAGGCAGGCGACAGCAGCACGGCGTCGCCTGGCTGGGCCAGCGCGGCGCCCTGCTGCACGGCTTCGTCGAGGCTGCTGACGCGAATCAGCGGCACGCTGTCGCCCAATGCCTGGGCCAGGCGCTCGGCATCACGGCCCAGCAGCACCACGGCGCGGCAGTGCGCCGCCACCGGGGCACGCAGCGCCGAGAAATCCGCGCCCTTGCCGTCGCCGCCGGCCACCAGCACCAGCTTGCCGTCGATATCCGCACCCAGGCCTTCGATGGCCGCCAGCGCGGCACCGACGTTGGTGGCCTTGGAGTCGTCGTACCAGCTCACGCCGTCACGCTCGCGCAGCCACTGGCAACGGTGGGCCAGGCCGGCAAAGGTGCGCAGGCTGGCCAGCATGGCGTCGAATGGCAGGCCTGCGGCATGCCCCAGGGCCAGCGCCGCGAGGGCGTTGGACTGGTTGTGCGCACCACGGATCTTCAGCTCGCGCACCGGCATCAGGGTCTGGAACTCGAACGCCAGGTACTTCTCGCCGTTCTCTTCGCGCAGCCCGAAGCCCTTGAAGTCGGGCACATTCAGGCCGAACGTCCAGCACGGCACGTTTTCCATCGGCAGCGGACGGCTCAGGGCATCCTGGCGGTTGACCACCACCTGCCGTGCGCCACGGAAGATCCGGTGCTTGGCCAGGTGATAGGCCGGCAGGCCGCTGTAGCGGTCCATGTGGTCTTCGCTGACGTTGAGCACGGTGGCCACTTCGGCATTCAGCTGATCGGTGGTCTCCAGCTGGAAGCTCGACAGCTCCATCACGTACAGCTCGATGGCGTCGTCCAGCAGGTCCAGTGCCGGGGTACCGAGGTTGCCGCCCACTGCCACACGTTTGCCTGCCGCAACGGCCATCTCCCCGACCAGGGTGGTGACGGTGCTCTTGGCATTGGAACCGCTGATGGCAATGATCGGCGCCTTGGCATTGCGCGCGAACAGTTCGATGTCGCCCGACAGCTTCACGCCGCGCGCGGCAGCCTGCTGCAGGGCCGGGGTCGCCAGGGCCAGGCCGGGGCTGACGTACAGCTCGTCGGCACGGCACAGGAACTCCACATCCAGTTCGCCACAACGCACTTCCACCTGCGGGTAGTCGCGACGCAAGGTCGCCAGCTCCGGCGGGTTCTCGCGGGTATCGGCCACCGCAAACGCAATGCCCCGGTTCGCCAGGAAGCGAACCAGGGACATGCCGCTCTTGCCGAGGCCGACAACGATGCGGAAGTGGTCAGACGCGATCAGGGACACTCGTTTCTACCTCAGTTTCAGGGTGGCAAGGCCGAACAGCACGAGAATCACGGTGATGATCCAGAAGCGGACGATCACCCGAGGCTCGGGCCAACCCTTGAGTTCAAAGTGGTGGTGGATCGGTGCCATGCGAAACACGCGCTTGCCGGTCAGCTTGAAGGAGGCCACCTGGATCACCACCGACAGGGTCTCCATCACGAACACGCCGCCCATGATGAACAGCACGATCTCCTGACGCACGATCACGGCAATGGTGCCCAACGCGGCACCCAGTGCCAGGGCGCCGACGTCACCCATGAACACCTGCGCCGGGTAGGTGTTGAACCACAGAAAGCCCAGGCCCGCGCCGATCAGCGCGCCGCAGAACACGATCAGCTCGCCGGCGCCCGGCACGTAGGGGATCAGCAGGTATTCGGCGAACTTCACGTTGCCCGACAGGTAGCAGAAGATACCCAGCGCGCCTCCGACCATCACCGTCGGCATGATCGCCAGGCCGTCCAGGCCGTCGGTCAGGTTGACTGCGTTGCTCGAGCCCACGATGACGAAATAGGTCAGCACCACGAAGCCGATGCCCAGCGGGATGGTGACATCCTTGAGCATCGGCACGATCAGGGTGGTTTCCACGCTGGTGGGCGCGGTCATGTACAGGAAGATCGCCGCGCCCAGGCCGAACACCGATTGCCAGAAGTACTTCCAGCGGCTTGGCAGGCCACGCGAGTTCTTCTCGATCACCTTGCGGTAGTCGTCGACCCAGCCGATGGCGCCGAACAGCAGGGTGACGATCAGCACCACCCACACATAACGGTTGGTCAGGTCGGCCCACAGCAGCGTGCTCACGCCGATGGCAGACAGAATCAGCGCACCGCCCATGGTCGGGGTGCCGGACTTGGAGAGGTGCGATTGCGGGCCGTCATTGCGCACGGCTTGACCGATCTGGCGAATCTGCAGGGTACGAATCATCCAGGGGCCCAACCACAGGGCCAGCGACAACGCGGTCAGTACACCCAGAATCCCGCGCAGGGTCAGGTACTGAAAGACCGCGAAGCCTTTGTAGAACTGTTGCAGATACTCAGCCAGCAGCAGCAGCATTAATGTTTCTCCCCGCTGGAACCGCACAAGGCCGCCACGACGTTTTCCATCGCAGCGCTGCGCGAACCCTTGATCAAAATGGTGGTGTTGTTGGCCTGCTCGACGCGAACGGCGTCGATCAAGTCAGCTTGAGTGGCGAAATGATGGGCCCCGGTGCCAAATGCCTTGACCGCTTCGGCCATCATCGGGCCCACGGCATAAAGTGCTGCAACCTTGCCCCTGGCGTATGCGCCGACCTGCCGATGCCCTTCCTCGGCCCACTGGCCCAATTCGCCGATATCCCCGAGCACCAGGACGGTACGCCCGGAAAAGCCGGCGAGTATATCAACGGCAGCGCACATGGAGGTGGGGTTTGCGTTGTAACTGTCGTCGATCACGCGCACACCGGTGGGCGCCATGTGCACCACGGTGCGGCCCTTGACCGGCTGCACCGCGTCAAGACCCTCGACGATGCCTTCCAGTGTCACGCCGAAAGCCTGTGCGGCAGCCGCGGCGGCCAGGGCGTTGCTAACATTGTGAGTGCCCAGCAGGTTGAGCTGGACGCGGGCGTTGCCCAGCGGGCTGCGCAATTCGAAACCGGGGCAGCCGCGTTCGTCGTGACGAATGTCGGTGGCATGAAAATCTGCGTCGGCATTGGCCAGGGCGAAAGTGATCACAGGGTGATGGCCGGCGCGCTGCTTCCAGATGCCGAACGCCTTGTCATCCAGGTTCAATACCGCCACGCCATCCTGGCCCAGGCCTTCGAGGATCTCGCCCTTGGCTTCGACGATTTTCTCCGGCCCGCCGAACTCACCCACATGAGCGGTACCGGCGTTGTTGATGATCACCACCTGCGGCCGGGTCAGGCCGACGGTGTAGGCGATTTCGCCGATGCGCGAGGCGCCCAGCTCGATGACCGCCGCTGTATGGTGCGGGGCCAGCTCCAGCAGGGTCAGCGGTGCGCCGAAGTCGTTGTTGAGATTGCCACGGGTGGCCAGTACCGGCCCGCGGGTGCGCAGGATGCTGGCCAGCATCTCCTTGACCGTGGTCTTGCCACTGGAGCCGGTGATTGCGGCAACCGGCTTGTCGAAGGCGGCGCGATTGAGCGCCCCCAACTGGCCCAGGCCCAGGCGGGTATCGGCAACCACCAGTTGCGGCAGGTTGCTGCCCGGCACTTCGTGCTGCACCAGCGCCGCGACGGCGCCCTTGGCTGCCACTTCGTCCAGGTAATCGTGACCGTCGAAACGCGGCCCGGCCAGGGCGACGAACAACTGGCCAGGGGTGATCGCGCGGCTGTCGATGCTGACGCCATCGAAGGTTGCATCCTGGCCATGCAGGCGGCCCTGCAGCGGCGCTACCAACTGGCTGAGGGACATTGACTCAAGCATTCGGGGCCTCCCAGGCTGCCAGGGCTCTTTCGGCCTCGACCAGGTCGGAGAAGTCATGGCGCTCGCCGTTGATCTCCTGGTAATCCTCGTGCCCCTTGCCCGCCAGCACGATGACGTCGTCGGCAGCGGCGGTGGCAATCAGGTGCGCAATCGCCGGGCCACGGCCGGCGATGAACTCGACGCTTTCACCCCGGGCGAAGCCTGGGCGGATATCGTCGAAAATCTGCTGGGGCGCCTCGCTGCGCGGGTTGTCGTCGGTGACCAGCACGCGGTCGGCCAGGCGCTCGGCCACTTCGGCCATCAGCGGGCGCTTGCCGCGATCGCGGTCGCCGCCGCAGCCGAACAGGCACAGCAGCTTGCCTTGCGCATGGGGACGCAGGGCTTCGAGGACCTTTTCCAGGGCATCGGGGGTGTGGGCGTAATCGACCACCACCAACGGCTTGCTGCCACCGCCCAGGCGCTGCATGCGCCCTACGGGGCCCTCGAGCTGCGGCGTGACCTTGAGAATTTCGTCCAGCGGATGATCCATCGCCATCAGCGTGCCGACCGCGGCCAGCATGTTGCTGAGGTTGAAGCGCCCGAGCAGGCGGCTGCGCAGCATATGCTCGCCCTGTGCCGTTACCAGCACCGCACGCACGCCATCGTCGTCGAACTTCGCTTCGCGGCAGTACAGCGAGGCGGCAGGGTCGACGAGGCTGTAGCTGATCAGGCGCGAATCACCCTTCTGCGCCGCCAGCTCACGCCCGAAGGCATCGTCCAGATTGACCACCCGCGAGCGCAGGTCGGGCCAGGCGAACAGGCGCGCCTTGGCGGCCTGGTAGGCCTCCATGCTGCCGTGGTAGTCCAGGTGATCGCGTGACAGGTTGGTCATTACCACGATGTCGAAGGCCAGTGCCGCTACCCGGCCTTGTTCCAGCGCATGGGAGGACACTTCCATGGCCACGGCCTTGGCGCCAGCCTTCTTCAGGTCGCCCAGGGTCGACTGCACGGCAATCGGATCTGGCGTGGTCAGCCGGCCACTTTGCAGCTGGCCATAGAAACCGGTACCCAGGGTGCCGATCAGGCCGCAGTGCTGGCCCAGCAGGTCGAGCGCCTGGGCCACCAGCTGGGTGACGCTGGTCTTGCCGTTGGTGCCAGTCACGCCGATCAGCTCGAGCTGGCGGCTCGGCTCGCCATAGAAGCGCCCCGCGATATCCGACAGCTGGGCAATCAGGCCCTTGACCGGAATCATCGGCACATCGGTGATCGGCAGCACGGTGGTGTTCTGCACTTCATAGGCCACGGCTGCCGCGCCGCGCTTGAGCGCATCGGCAATATGCTCGCGGCCGTCGACACGCGCACCCGGCACCGCCAGGAACAAGTCCCCGGCGCGGACCTTGCGGCTGTCCAGGGTCAGTTCGCGGATCAACGGGTCGTTGTTGCCGCTCAGGGCAAACAGCTTACTCAATGGCATCGACATCAACCGCGCCCTCCCTTGGCGGGCGCAGCACCGGCCTGCTGCTGTGGAGTAGGAGCCGGCAGGTTGTCTGGCGGCACGTTCATCAGTCGCAGGGTGCCGGACATGACCTTGCTGAATACCGGCGCCGATACCAGGCCGCCGAAGTAGCCACCCTTGCTCGGCTCGTCGATCACCACCACGATGGCATAGCGCGGATCGCTCATCGGGCCGAAGCCGGTGAACAGCGAGCGGTAGGCGTTCTCGGTGTAGCCCTTGGAACCGACCGTGGCCTTACGGGCCGTACCCGACTTGCCGCCCACGTGATAGGAAGGCACCTGCGCACGGAACACGCCACGTGGCGCTTCGATGACCTGCTGCAGCATGCCCTGGATGGTCTTGGCGGTATCCTCGGGCACCACCTGGGTGGCTTCCGGGGTCTTGTCCACCTTGAGAATGCTCAGCGGTACCATCTTGCCGTTGTTGGCCAGCGCGGCGTAGGCATGCACCAGCTGCAACGCGGTCACCGACAGGCCGTAGCCGTAGGACAGGGTCGCGGTCTCGGCCTTGCGCCACTCGCGGTGGTTGGGCAGGTTGCCGACACGCTCGCCCGGGAAGCCCAGGCCGGTGTACTGGCCCAGGCCCAGTTGCGACATCACGCGGTAGATGGACTCGCCACCGATATCGAAGGCGATCTTGCTCATGCCCACGTTACTGGAGTTGATCAGGATGCCGGTCAGGTCGAGGATCGGGCCTTCGCTCCTGGACACGTCACGAATGGTGTAGCGGCCCAGCTGCAGGGTGCCCGGATAGACCTCGACCTTGTCGGTCGGCTTCCAGCGTCCGCTCTGCAGGGCGGCGCTCATGGAGAAAGGCTTGACCGTGGAACCCGGCTCGAACACGTCGATGATGGCACGGTTGCGCATCGCCGCCGGGAACATGCTGCGGCGGTTGTTGGGGTTGTAGGTGGGCTGGTTGACCATGGCCAGCACTTCGCCGGTCTTCACATCCATGATCACCAGGCTACCGGCCTTGGCTTCCTGTTCGGCAATCGCGTTACGCAATTCGCGGGTGGCCAGGTACTGCAGACGCAGGTCGATGGACAACGCCAAGGTCTTGCCGGCCTTGGCGTTCTTGGTGACCTGTACGTCCTTGATCAGCCGGCCGCGCCGGTCCTTGATCACCTGCCGCTTGCCGGGCACCCCGGCCAGCCACTCGTCGTAGGCGAGCTCCACCCCCTCGCGACCGTGATCGTCGAGGTCGGTGAACCCGACCATGTGCGCAGCGACATCGCCGGCGGGATAGAAGCGGCGGAACTCTTCGATGCCATACACGCCGGGCACCTTGAGGTCGAGCACCACCTGGCCCTGCTCCGGGGTAAGGCCGCGGACCAGGTAGATGAATTCCTTGTTGGCCTGCTGTTCGAGGCGCTCGGCCAGTTGCTGCGGGTTCTGCTTGAGCGCGGCGGCAAGCGCCGGCCAGCGGTCCTTGGCAGCCTGCATCTCCTTGGGGTTGGCCCACAGGGTGGTAACCGGCGTACTCACGGCCAGCGGCTCGCCGTTGCGGTCGGTGATCAACCCGCGGTGCGCAGGAATCGGAATGTGACGCAGGCTGCGGGCATCGCCCTGCCCCTTGAGGAAGTCGCGGTCAACCACCTGCAGGTCGACGATACGCCAGGCAATGGCCCCCACCATGATCACCAGCAGGCCGACCACAACGCGGAACCGCCACGGGTAGAGTGCGCCTTCAAGTTTCATCATGGCGCCACCATCCGTACTTCGTCAGCGGCGGGAATGCGCATGTGCAGCTGTTCGCTGGCCAGGTTCTCGATACGGCTGTGGGCGGTCCAGGTGCTCTGTTCCAGAATCAACCGGCCCCACTCGGCCTGCGCCTTGTCGCGTTCGTTGAGCTCGCCGTACAGGGTATTGAGCAACTGGCGGTTCCAGTGCGCACTGTAGGACACCGCCACCGACGAAACGAGCACGCCAATGAACAGCAGCAGCATCAGGAAGCTGCCGCCTGGCAAGGGCTTGGCGAAAAGCCTGCTCAACGCAGCTTCTCCGCCACACGCATGACCGCGCTACGCGAGCGCGGGTTGGCCTTGAGCTCGGCCTCGGAGGCGAACTGCGCCTTGCCATGGACCTTGATCTTGGGCTCGAAGGGCTTGTGTTGTACCGGCAGGTTGCGCGGCAGGTTGTCGGCCTCTCCCTTGGCCAGCTTGCGCATGAACAGCTTGACGATGCGGTCTTCCAGCGAATGGAAGCTGATGACCACCAGACGGCCACCGATCTCGAGCGTGTCGAGGGCAGCCTCGAGCCCGGCTTCGAGGTCGCCCAGCTCGTTGTTGACGTGAATGCGCAGCCCCTGGAAAGCACGGGTGGCGGGGTTCTTGCCCTTTTCCCACGCGGGGTTGGCGACCTTGAGCACTTCGGCGAGGTCGGCGGTACGGGTAAAGGGTTGCTGTTCGCGACGGGCGACCACGGCGTTGGCCATGCGCTTGGCGAAACGCTCTTCGCCGTACTCCTTGAACACGCGGGCGATTTCTTCGGCCGGCGCGGTGGCGATGAATTCGGCGGCGCTGACGCCACGACTCGGGTCCATGCGCATGTCCAGCGGGCCGTCGTTCATGAAACTGAAGCCGCGCTCGGGGTCATCGAGCTGTGGCGAGGACACGCCCAGGTCGAGCAGGATGCCATTGACCTTGCCGGACAGGCCCCGCTCGGCGACTTCGGCGCCCAGCTCGGCGAAACTGCGCTGCACAATGACAAAGCGGCCGTCTTCGGCCGCCAGCGCTTGCCCGGTGGCAATCGCTTGTGGGTCCTTGTCGAACCCCAGCAGCCGACCCTGCGGCCCCAGGTGCTGGAGAATCAGCCGACTGTGCCCGCCACGCCCGAAGGTGCCATCCAGATAGCAGCCATCGGCGCGTACGGCGAGAGCCTCGACGGCTTCGTCAAGCAGTACGGTGATGTGTTTGAAGCCACTATCTATAGTCACAGGATCAGATCACGCAGTTCATCAGGCATCGCGCCCGGTTGTTGAATGGCCACCAGGTCAGCTGCAGCAACAGCGTTCCAGGCGTCCTCGTCCCACAGTTGGAATTTGTTCAGTTGCCCCACCAGCATCGCCCGCTTGTCCAGCTTGGCGTACTCGCGCAGACGCGGTGGCACCAGGAAACGCCCACTGCCGTCGAGCTCCAGATCCACCGCATTGCCGATCAGCAGACGCTGCAGGCGACGGTTCTCTTCGCGTAACGACGGCAAGGCACGCAGCTTGGCTTCGATCAGTTCCCACTCATCCAGCGGATACACGCACAAGCAGGGATCAACCGCGTCGATCGTCACGATCAACTGCCCGGAACTGCGCGAATCGAGCTCGTCACGGTACCGGCTCGGCATTGCGAGACGGCCTTTTGCGTCGAGGTTGATTGCGTTGGCTCCGCGAAACACGGCTGCACTTCCCTAAATGTTAGCTTTTTTGTGTCTGAAAACCCACTTCATGCCACTTTCCGCCACTTGCGCACACTATAGGAATCCGCCCACCACACCGTCAAGGCGCGCTTATAAGGAAAACCCTTACAGATCGGCGATTTAGAGCAACAAGGCGATACAAAGAGGAGAATCGAGAGGGGCTTTGACGGGGAAAGGCAAATTCACTCAAACGGATAGAGTGCAAAGTTAAAGTGATTTATGAAGAGTAAGATTTTTTTGGTATTACCAGAACACATCTGCTATCGAATCAAGCAGGAAGGGAAAAGGTGGAGAGTCGATCTGTAAGCCGGGTTCTGTCGAGGACAGTCATTCCTCTACGACGGCCATCACTGGACGCCTTTAGCAACCTACCCGGTTCCAACGCGGGCCGCGCCATATGGAACCCTATTTGGTCTTGCTCCGAGTGGGGTTTACCTAGCCACGGACTGTTGCCAGCCGTGCGGTGCGCTCTTACCGCACCTTTTCACCCTTACCGGCACCGAAGTGCTTAGGCGGTTATTTTCTGTGGCACTTTCCGTAGGCTCACGCCCCCCAGGCATTACCTGGCACTCCGCCCTATGGAGCCCGGACTTTCCTCCCCCCTCTTTTGCGGAACAAAAGAAGGCAGCGACTGTCCAATCGACTCTCCGCCGCAAAGGTTAACGGCAGCGGGCCCCGAGAACAAGCGATAAAACAAATAATATCACTATGACATTAGTGGTCTTTCTGTTTTTCCAACGCTATTTGATACAAAACATTCTTCCGCACCCCGGTAATTTCCGCCGCCAAGGCTGCTGCACGCTTGAGCGGCATCTCTGCCAGCAGAAGATCAAGCACGCGCATCACTTCGCTGCTCACGACCTCTTCGTTCTCCGGGGCGGTCCAGCCCGCCACCAGCACCACGCACTCCCCACGCTGCTGATTGCTGTCGTTTTCGACAAACGCGCGCAGCTCGGCCAGGGGCAGCCCCTTCAGGGTCTCGAAGGTCTTGGTCAGCTCACGAGCCAGCAACGCCGGCCGTTCGCCGCCAAACACCGCCTCCATGTCCTGCAGACACTCCAGAATGCGGTGCGGCGCCTCATAGAAAATCAGCGTACGGGGTTCTTCCTTGACCTGGCTCAGGCGCGCGCGGCGACCTACCGCCTTGGCCGGCAGAAAACCCTCGAAGATGAACCGGTCGGACGGCAGGCCCGCCGCCGACAACGCCGCGATCAGTGCGCAGGCGCCCGGTACCGGCACCACATCGATGCCCGCTGCTCGCGCCTGGCGCACCAGGTGGTAGCCCGGGTCAGAGATCAGCGGCGTACCGGCATCGGAGATCAACGCCACATCGTCGCCGGCCAGCAGGCGCGTGATGAAGCGGCTGCCCTCGTCGCGCTCGTTGTGCTCGTGACAGGCGGCCAGCGGCGTGTTGATGCCGAAGTGCTGCAGCAGGCGGACCGAGTGGCGCGTGTCCTCGGCCGCGATCAGCGCCGCCTCGCGCAGCACCTTCAAGGCCCGGGCGCTCATGTCATCCAGGTTGCCAATGGGCGTAGCCACCACGAAAAGCTTGCCGGCAGTGGAATTGGAAGCACCTGGAGCATCGGTCACAGCACACACCTGTAAATAGAGAACAAAGCGCCATTGTAGCCCGTAAGGCGGCAACAATGCGTTACCCACAGCGGCGGCACGCCTGCGCAGGGCGACCTATATTGAAGGATTAACGCCAGCAAGATCGCGCCCCGGCCAGCGCTTGGGTACAATTGCAGGTTAATTTGATCGAGTAACAGGATTTTTACATGATCGCTTGCCTGCGGCTGCTCTCAGCCCTCTGCCTCGCTGCCCTGCTGGCAGCCTGCGCCAGTTCGCCCTCGTCCAGCCTGGGTGAGCTGCCGCGCACTCCGGATGCCAGCATCGAGCAACTGCTCGACCAGGCCGCCACCAGCAAGACACCTGAAAAGGCTGCACTGCTGCGCCTGAGCGCCGCTGACCTGGCCTACCACCAGAAAGACTTCGCACGGGCCTCGCGGATCCTCGAGCAGGTGCCACTGGACACCCTCAAGCCGGCCCAGCAAGTGTTCGCCAGCACCCTTGGCGCCGAGCTGGCGATGAGCCGCAACCAGCCCAAGGCCGCCCTCACCGCCCTGAGCCACCCGAGCCTGGTCCGGTTGGACGAACTGCCGCCCGAGCTTCAGGTGCGCACCCGCAGCGTGCACGCCGCCGCCCTGGAAGCCGATGGCCAGACCCTGGCTGCCGCGCAACAGCGCGTCGCCATGGCTCCCCTGCTCAGCGGCGCCGCCGCCAGTGCCAACCACGAGGCCATCTGGAACCTGGTTGCCGCCCTGCCCACCGAACAACTGCAAGGCACCGGCACCGACGTGATGGCCGGCTGGACCAGCCTGGCCCTGGCCGTCAAGAGCGCCGGCACCCTCGAACAGCAGCAGGCCGCCATCGAAAGCTGGCGCAACCAGCACGCCGGCCACCCTGCCGCCGTGCAACTGCCGCAGCCCCTGCTCAAACTCAAGGAACTGGCCAGCCAGCCGCTGACCAAGATCGCCCTGCTGCTGCCCCAGGAAGGCCCGCTGGCAGGTGTTGCCCGCGCCCTGCGCGACGGTTTCATGGCGGCGCACTTCCAGGCCCAGCAGGCCGGCCAGAAGCCACCTTCGGTCGAAGTCTTCGACAGCTCGCGCCTGACCTCCCTCGATGACTTCTACCGCAAGGCCCAGGCCAGCGGCGTCCAGCTGGTGGTAGGCCCGCTCGAGAAGAACCTGGTCAAGCAGTTGAGCGCCTACCCGCAACTGCCGATCACCACCCTGGCACTGAACTACAGCGACGCCGGCCAGACCGGCCCGGCGCAACTGTTCCAGTTCGGCCTGGCCGCCGAAGACGAAGCCCGCGAAGTCTCGCGCCGCGCCCAGGCGGACGGCATGCGTCGTGCCGTGGCCCTGGTGCCGAGCGGCGAATGGGGCGATCGCGTACTCAAGGCCTTCCGCCAGGACTGGGAAGCCAAGGGCGGCACGCTGATTGCCGCTGCCCACGTGTCGCAGCCGGTGGCCCTGGCCCAGCAGATCGCCGACCTGTTCCAGCTGCGCCAGAGCGAAGGCCGCGCCAAGAGCCTGCAGAGCACCGTGGGCGGCAGTGTCTCGGCACAGCCATCGCGTCGCCAGGACATCGATTTCATCTTCCTGGCCGCAACCCCGACCCAGGCCCAGCAGATCAAGCCGACACTGAACTTCCAGTACGCCGGTGACGTACCGGTGTACGCCACCTCCAACGTGTACAGCGCCAGCGGCAACGTCAACGAGTACAACGACATGAACGGCATTCGCTTCTGCGAAACGCCGTGGCTGCTCGACACCGGCAACAGCCTGCGCCAGCAGGTGGTACGCCAGTGGCCGCAAGCGGCCGGCAGCATCGGTCGCCTGTACGCGATGGGTGCCGATGCCTACAGCCTCGCGCCGCGCCTGGGCCAGCTCAAGGCACTGCCGGACAACCGTATCGAAGGCCTGTCCGGCAGCCTGAGCATGAACGCCAACCAACGCATCGAACGCCAGTTGCCATGGGCCGAGTTCACCGGCGGTCAGGTCAAGCGCCTGCCGGACACCCCGCGCTGATGCCCGACGGTTCTCGCCAGGCCGCGGGTATCGCGGCCGAACAGCAGGCCCTGCATTACCTTCAGGCGCAGGGCCTGCAGTTGCTGGCGCAGAACTGGCGATGCAAACGCGGCGAGCTTGATCTGGTCATGCTTGACGGCGATACAGTAGTATTCGTCGAAGTCCGCTACCGGCTGCACGCGGGCTTTGGCGGAGCACTGGCCAGCGTCGATACCCGCAAACAGCAAAAACTGGTGCTAGCGGCCCAGTATTTTCTGCAGCAGGAGGCGCGCTGGGCCAACCAGCCCTGTCGTTTCGACGTGATTGCCCTGCAGGGCCGCGGCCACTCGGGCACACCGCTCGACTGGCTGAAGAACGCTTTCGACAGTTGAACCCGCCCCGCTTGATGCATCCGTTACCCACTCAACTTTTTTGCTCTTTGTTTCGCGGGCTGCACAGTCATGTGCCGCAGGGTCTTCAAGACGTTGCGACACGCCCGACCAGCCGCCCCACTTAAGGTCACACAGATGGACATGCAATCCCGAATTCGCCAGCTATTCCAGGCCAGCATCAACACCAAGCAACAGGCGATGGAAGTCCTTGCACCACACATCGAGCAAGCCAGTCAGGTGATGGTCAACGCGCTGCTCAACGAGGGCAAGATGCTCGCCTGCGGCAACGGCGGCTCGGCGGGCGATGCCCAGCACTTCTCGTCCGAACTGCTCAACCGCTTCGAGCGCGAGCGCCCGAGCCTGCCGGCCATCGCGCTGACCACCGACAGCTCGACCATTACCTCGATCGCCAACGACTACAGCTACAACGAGATCTTCTCCAAGCAGATCCGCGCCCTGGGCCAACCGGGCGACGTGCTGCTGGCGATTTCCACCAGCGGCAACTCGGCGAACATCATTCAGGCGATCCAGGCCGCACATGATCGCGAAATGATTGTCGTAGCTCTGACCGGACGCGATGGCGGCGGCATGGCCTCGCTGCTGCTGCCCGAAGATGTGGAGATTCGCGTACCGGCCACCGTCACCGCACGCATCCAGGAAGTCCACCTGCTGGCGATCCACTGCCTTTGCGACTTGATCGACAGCCAATTGTTCGGGAGTGAAGAATGACCCCTAATCGCCTTGGCCTGATGGCCCTGACCCTGTGCCTGAGCATCACCGGCTGCAGTTCGGTGATTACTGCCAGCCGCGAAAACCCGATCGAGGACGATCGCGGCACTCGCACCTTCGGCAGCAAGATCGACGACTCGCTGATCGAAACCAAGGTAGCGGTGAACGTGGCCAAGGCCAGCCCGGACCTAGACAAGAACTCGCACATCGTCGTCACCAGCTTCAACGGCATCGTGCTGCTGGCCGGCCAGACCCCGCGCGCCGACCTCAAGAGCCTGGCCGAGCAAACCGCCGGTCAGGTGCAGCGGGTCAAGAAGGTGCACAACGAACTTCAGGTGCTGCCGCCCTCCTCGCTGCTGGCACGCAACAATGACGCCTGGCTGACCACCAAGATCAAGGCCCAGATGCTGACCGACAGCAACATCCCCGGTTCGCGCATCAAGGTGGTGACCGAGAACGGCATCGTCTACCTGCTGGGCCTGCTGACCCAGCAGGAAGCCAATCAGGCCACCAACCTGGTGCAAGGCGTGTCGGGTGTGCAGAAGATCGTCAAGCTGTTCGAATACATTGACTGACCGCGGCTTCACACCCTTCGCCGGCCTCGCCGGTGAAGGGCGTGAAGCCGCCGGCGCACCGCAACCCCCACCGACACCCCACAGGAATACCCATGAAGAACGGCCTGTTCGCCACCCTGCTGATCGCTACCTTCGCCACCCTGGCCGGCTGCTCCACCCCAAGCCTGATCACCCTCAATGACGGCCGTGAGTTCCAGGCGGTCGACGCGCCGAAACTCGAACGCAGCTCCGGCTTCTACGAGTTCCAGCAGCTCGACGGCAAACGCACCCGTGTGAACAAGGATCAGGTGCGCACCATCACCGACCTGTAAGCACACAGGCCCAAAAAAAAGGCGACCCCGCAAGGTCGCCTTTTTTCATTTCACCACTTTCAGGCTCGGACGCCCACTTGGCCGCGGCGGCTGCCCGCCACTCGGCGGACCGTCATCATCCGGCTCGACGCCCTCGTCCTCGAGGTCGTCATCCTCCATCAGTGGCGGCTCGAGCTCGAACACCATGCCCTGGCCATTCTCACGGGCATAGATACCCAGGATGGCGCCGGCAGGCACGTACAGCGTGTGGGCAACCCCACCGAAACGCCCCTCGAAGCTCACGGCTTCGTTATCCATGTGCAAGTGACGCACGGCATTGGGCGACACGTTCAAAACGATCTGGCCATCGCTGGCGAAGCCCTGAGGCACCTGCACCGCAGGGTACTCGGCATTGACCAGCATGTGCGGCGTGCAATCGTTGTCCACGATCCACTCATACAAGGCTCGCACCAGATACGGACGACTGGAGTTCATCAACGGCTCCTTAAAACCTAACGCATATCGCGTTCAGCGGCGGACAGGCTGGCCTTGAAGGCTTCCCGCGCAAACTGACGCTCCATGTAATCGAGCAGCGGCTTGGCTGGCCGCGGCAGTTCGATACCCAATACCGGCAAACGCCACAGTATGGGCAATAGACAACAATCCACCAGGCTTTGCTCCTCACTCAGGAAACAAGGCTTGTCGGCGAACAACGGCGAAACGCCGGTAAGGCTCTCGCGCAGCTCCTTGCGCGCCTGCACGCGGGCAGGCTCCTTGCTGCGCGGGTCGAGAATCAGGTCCACCAGCGAACACCAGTCACGCTGGATACGGTGGATCAGCAGGCGGCTGTTGGCACGCGCCACCGGGTAGACCGGCAACAGCGGCGGGTGCGGGTAGCGCTCGTCGAGGTATTCCATCACCACGGTCGACTCATACAACGCCAGGTCACGATCAACCAGGGTCGGTACGCTGCCATACGGGTTGGCTTCCAGCAGCTTGGGCGGCTGGCGCCCGGCTTCGACACTGATGATCTCGACGCCGACACCTTTCTCGGCGAGAACGATGCGCACCCGATGAGAATAATGATCAGCGGGGTCGGAGTAGCAGGCTAACCGATTGGTCACGCCCATGGGGGTCCTCCTCGCGTGTTGAACTTATGAAATTACAAATGCAAACGCGCCCTGGGGGCCCTCCATACTGCAGAGGGACCCCAGGGCGCGCGTTAAACTAACAGATTTTACCCTGTGATCAGTGCACGTCCTTCCAGTATTCGCGCTTGAGCAGGTAGGCGAACACGAAGAAGAAGGCCAGGTACAGCAGCACGTAGGTGCCGATGCGCTGGCTCTGCAGCTTGACCGGGTTGGCCGAGTAGGCCAGGAAGGTCACCAGGTTCTTGACCTTCTCGTCGAACTGCTCGTCGGTCAGGGTACCGGATTTCGGCACGATGGTCAGCTGATCGCACGCTTCGTGGGTCAGCGGGGCACCGGTGAGCGGGTCAAACTGCTTCTTGCCCTCGACCACGGTCTGGATCTGCTTGCAACCGACCACCTGACGCCCCTGCAGGCCCACCAGCACGTTTGGCATGCCAACGTTGGGGAAGACCTTGTTGTTCACACCCCAAGGGCGTGACGGGTCCTCGTAGAAGGCCCGCAGGTAGCTGTACAGCCAATCGGTGCCGCGCACCCGCGCCACCAGGGTCAGGTCGGGCGGCGCCGCACCGAACCAGGCCTTGGCGTCGGCCGGCTGCATGCCGATGTTCATGTGGTCGCCGATCTTGGCGCCGGTGAACACCAGCTTCTCGAGCATCAGCTCGTGCGGGATGCCCAGGTCATCGGCGACACGCTCGTAACGCTGGAACTTGGCGCTGTGGCAACCCATGCAATAGTTGGCAAAGGTCCGTGCGCCGTCCTGCATGGCGGCCTTGTCGGTCAGGTCGATGTCGACCTTGTCCAGTTCCACGCCGTGTTCGGCGGCGAAGGTCAGCGAAGGCATCACTGCCAGGAGCAATACTGCAAATAGCTTTTTCATCAGCCAGTCACCCTTTCCGGAACCGGTTTGGTCTTCTCGAGCCTGGTGTAGAACGGCATCAGAATGAAGTAGGCGAAATACAGGAAGGTACATACCTGCGACAGCAAGGTGCGGCCCGGGGTTGGCGCCAGCACGCCGAGCACGCCCAGGATCACGAAGGAGATGCAGAACACCCACAGCCAGGCCTTGCTCATCCAGCCCTTGTAGCGCATCGACTTGACCGGGCTACGGTCCAGCCATGGCAACACGAACAGCACCGCGATCGCAGCACCCATGGCGATCACGCCCAGCAGCTTGTCGGGTACCGCACGCAGGATCGCGTAGAACGGCGTGAAGTACCACACAGGGGCGATGTGCTCCGGGGTCTTGAACGCGTTGGCCTGTTCGAAGTTGGGTTTCTCCAGGAAGTAGCCGCCCATTTCCGGGAAGAAGAACACGATCATGCAGAAGACGAACAGGAACACCACCACGCCGACGATATCCTTGACGGTGTAGTACGGGTGGAACGGGATGCCGTCCAGCGGAATGCCGTTCTCGTCCTTTTTCTTCTTGATGTCCACGCCATCCGGGTTGTTCGAACCCACTTCGTGCAGCGCCAGGATGTGCAGCACCACCAGGCCGAGAATCACGATCGGCAGGGCCACCACGTGCAGGGCGAAGAAGCGGTTCAGGGTAATGCCGGAGATCAGGTAGTCGCCACGGATCCACTGGGTCAGGTCGCCGCCGATGACCGGGATGGCGCCGAACAGCGAGATGATCACCTGGGCACCCCAGTACGACATCTGGCCCCAGGGCAGCAGGTAGCCCATGAAGGCCTCTGCCATCAGCGCCAGGTAGATCAGCATGCCGAACAGCCATACCAGCTCGCGTGGCTTCTGGTACGAGCCGTAGAGCAGGCCACGGAACATGTGCAGGTAGACCACGATGAAGAACGCCGACGCACCCGTGGAGTGCAGGTAGCGCAGGATCCAGCCGTATTCGACGTCACGCATGATGTATTCGACCGAGGCGAACGCCTCTTCGGCCGAAGGGGTGAAGCTCATGGTCAGCCACACGCCGGTCACGATCTGGTTGACCAGGACCAGCAGGGCCAGGGAGCCGAAGAAATAGAAGAAGTTGAAGTTCTTCGGTGCGTAGTACTTGCTCAGGTGATCTTCCCACATCTTGGTGGCGGGGAAGCGGGCGTCAACCCAGTCCATGAACTTACTCATCACGCGTTCTCCTGATCGACGCCGACGACGATGATGTCATCCGACTCGTACGAGTGCGGTGGCACTGGCAGATTGAGCGGCGCTGGCTGGGACTTGTAGACGCGGCCGGCGAGGTCGTAGTGGGAGCCGTGGCATGGGCAGAAATAGCCACCCACCCACTTGGGACCCAGGTCGACAGGCGCCACTTCGGGACGGAAGGTCGGCGAGCAGCCCAGGTGGGTGCACAGGCCGACGAGCACGAGGATTTCCGGCTTGATCGAGCGGTTCGACGGGTCGACGTAGGCCGGCTGCTCCGACGCCTTGGACTCGGGGTCGGAGAGCTCACCGGTGATCTTCTTCAGGTTGCCCAGGATCTCCTCGGTGCGGCGGACGATGAACACGGGTTGGCCGCGCCATTCAGCAATCATCTGCTGGCCGGGCTCCACCTTGGCGATGTTGACCTTGACCGGTGCACCGGCAGCTTTCGCCTTGGCACTGGGAAACCATGACCCTACGAACGGGACCGCAGCCCCCACCGCTCCTGCAGCACCCACCACGGACGTGGCTGCTACCAGGAAGCGACGCCGGCCTGCATTGACGCCGTCATTGCTCATTCAGTCCTCTCCCATCAGCTTTGTGGCCTGTTGCAACAGGCATCTACTAAGTAAATTTCGAACTGCTAAAAATAAATTTCGAACTGCTAAAAATTTGCCGCATGGTAATGAAAAGACCCATCGAAGACAAGGTTATTACCCGGCATAAAGGCTGTATCCCTTATAGCACTTGACCTGCGTCTATGCGGCAAGTTGTCACACAGGGTCGGCAGCCCCTTTTATTCAAGACATAAAAAAAGCCCGGTTCCACCAGGAACCGGGCTTTTTTTGAACGCCGAAGCGAATTAACGCTTGGAGTACTGAGGACGCTTACGTGCTTTACGCAGACCCACTTTCTTACGCTCGACTTCACGAGCGTCACGGGTAACGAAGCCAGCTTTGCGCAGAGCGCCACGCAGGGTTTCGTCGTAGTCCATCAGTGCACGGGTGATACCGTGACGGATAGCGCCCGCTTGACCGCTGACACCACCACCGATGACGGTGACGTAGATGTCGAACTTCTCGGTGGTTTCGGTGAGTTCCAGCGGCTGGCGAACTACCATGCGCGCGGTTTCACGACCGAAGAAGGTCTCGAGGGAGCGGTTGTTGATGGAGATGCTGCCAGTACCCGGACGCAGGAAAACGCGTGCGGTTGCAGTCTTGCGACGGCCAGTGCCGTAATTTTGAGTCGCCGACATAATGAACTATTCCGTTAAATCTTCAGTTCTTGGGGCTGCTGAGCAGTATGAGGGTGTACAGCGCCCGCATAGACTTTCAGCTTACGGTACATGTCGCGACCCAGCGGGTTTTTAGGCAGCATGCCCTTTACCGCGGTCTCGATCACGCGCTCAGGCGCTTTGGCGATCAACTTCTCGAAGTTGATTTCCTTGATGCCGCCCGGGAAACCGGAGTGGGAGTAGTACATTTTGTCCGAAGTCTTGGCACCAGTAACACGTACCTGCTCGGCATTGATCACGACGATGTAGTCGCCGGTGTCAACGTGAGGGGTGTATTCTGGCTTGTGCTTGCCACGCAGACGGCTCGCGATCTCAGTGGCCAGACGACCCAGGGTCTTGCCAGCAGCGTCAACGACGAACCAGTCGCGTTTTACTGTTTCCGGTTTAGCAGTAAAAGTTTTCATTCTTTATAGCCTCAGGGGCCGTCCCGCAATTTTAAGACGGCAGATCTTACTGAATAGTGCGTACTTTGACAAGGTCAAAGGCAGCCGGATACGGACGCTATCGGGGGCTCGGGTCAGCACGTCCAATACTCGGCAAGATTCTTCGGCGGCGGGGCATCACTTCCACTGCTGAGAGAGGTGCAGAATTATCCAGATTGCAGAAAAAATATCAACCTGCTTTTATGCTTCTTTTGCCGTGGAGATCGTCATGGAGTATCGCCAGCTGGGTCGCACCGACCTCAACGTGAGTGCATTGTGCCTGGGCAGCATGACCTGGGGCGAGCAGAACGACCAGGCCGAGGGCTTCGCCCAGATCGAACGGGCCAAGGCGGCCGGGATCAATTTCATCGATACCGCGGAGATGTACCCGGTGCCACCGCGCCCGGAAACCTACTCGGCCACCGAGCAGATCATCGGCAACTGGTTCAGCCAGCGCGGCGATCGCGCCGACTGGATCCTGGCCAGCAAGGTGGCCGGCCCCGGCAACGGCATCAGCCACATTCGCGACGGCCAGCTCAAGCACAACCGCCAGCACATCGTGGCGGCCCTGGACGCCAGCCTCAAGCGCCTGCAGACCGACTGGATCGACCTGTACCAGCTGCACTGGCCCGAGCGCAGCACCAACTTCTTCGGCAAGCTGGGCTACCAGCACCTGCCCCAGGACCACTTCACGCCGCTGGAAGAAACCCTCGAAGTGCTCGACGAACAGGTCAAGGCAGGCAAGATCCGCCACATCGGCCTGTCCAACGAAACCCCGTGGGGCACCATGAAGTTCCTGCAACTGGCCGAAAGCCGCGGCTGGCCCCGTGCGGTCTCGATCCAGAACCCGTACAACCTGCTCAACCGCAGCTTCGAAGTGGGCCTGGCGGAAATCGCCATCCGCGAGCAGTGCGGCCTGCTGGCCTACTCGCCGCTGGCCTTCGGCATGCTGTCGGGCAAGTACGAGAACGGCGCGCGCCCGGAAAACGGCCGCCTGACCCTGTTCAACCGCTTCTCGCGCTATTCCAACCCGCAGACCGTCGCCGCGTGCAGCCGTTATGTGGCCCTGGCCCGCGAGCACGGCCTGGACCCGGCGCAGATGGCCCTGGCCTTCGTGACCCAGCAGCCGTTCGTGACCAGCAACATCATCGGCGCCACCTCGCTGGCGCAACTGGACAGCAACCTGGCAAGCGCCAGCCTGAAGCTCGGTGACGAGCTGCTGGCCGCCATCGATGCGATCCACCAGGACCAGCCCAACCCCGCCCCGTAAAGCGCTGCAACGGTTCCCGCAGCCCGCTGCGGGAACCGAGGGTAGACACAATCGCCAAAAAATAAGACGATCCAGCCGGTGATTGACCACTCTACCCTATAAGAATAACGACAATGATGTTTACCCAACCTACCGCATCGCTGCGGCGCGTCAGCATCCTGGCCATCGACAAGGTATTCGCATCGACCCTGATGCAGGCCAAGGATTTCTTCCACCTGGCCAGCCTGCGCTATGGCAAGCAACTGGGCCTGGGCCTGCAACCGATGTTCGAAACCCGCCTCGTGAGCCCCGACGGGCTGCCCGTGCAGAGCTTCAGCGGCGTGCAGCTACCGGTGGACAGCGGCCTCGAGCAGGCCGACGTGATCATCCTGCCGGCGTTCTGGGACGACTTCGATGCCCTGTGCCAGCGCTACCCCCAGGTACTGCCCTGGCTGCGCGAGCAGCATGCCCGAGGCGCGGTGCTGTGCGGCGAGGCCAGCGGCGTGTTCTGGCTGGCCGAGGCCGGCCTGCTCGATGGCAAGGAGGCCACCACCTACTGGCGCTTCTTCGGCCAGTTCGCCGAACGCTTCCCGAAGGTGTCGCTGAACCAGGACAAGCACCTCACCGATGCCGACAACCTCTATTGCGCCGGCGGCGCCACCTCGGCCTGCGACCTGTACATCTACCTGATCGAGCGCTTCTGCGGGGCCAACGTGGCCCAGGCCGTGGCCCGCGACATCCTCTACGAGGTGCAACGCAACTACACCCCGGGGCGCATGGGCTTTGGCGGACAGAAGCTGCACCAGGACCTGATCATCCTGCAGATCCAGCAGTGGCTGGAGGAGCACTTCGCCGACAAGTTCCGTTTCGAGGACGTGGCACGCAACCATGGCATGAGCATCCGCAACTTCATGCGCAGGTTCCAGAGTGCGACGGGGGACAAGCCGCTGCATTATCTGCAACGGCTGCGGATCGAGACGGCGAAGGGCTTGCTGTCGGGGACGCGCAAGAGCATCAAGACCATCAGCTACGAGGTGGGCTATGACGACGCCAGCTTTTTTGCGCGATTGTTCAGGCAGCACACGGAGCTGTCGCCTAACCAGTATCGGCAGCAATTCATGCAGGAGGCCTGAGGGCCTATCGCGGGTCACGCCCGCCCCCACAGGTTCGCTGCAAACCTCTGTGGGAGCGGGCGTGAGCCGCGACAGCAGTGACGCGATTTAAGGCTTGTGTGCCCGCGACAGGAACTCGTGGGACTGCATCTCCAGCAAGCGGCTCAGGGTACGCTGGAACTCGAAGCTCAGGCGCCCGCCGGTGTACAGGTCCTTGAGCTCCACTTCAGCCGAGATGATCAGCTTGACGTTGCGGTCGTAGAACTCGTCGACCATGTTGATGAAGCGACGCGCCAGATCGTCGGTGGCCACGCCCATCTGCTCCACGCCGCTGAGCAGCACCGCATGGAAGATCTTGCCCAGTTCGATGTAGTCGTTCTGGCTGCGCGGGCCGTCGCACAGTTCGCGGAAGTCGAACCAGGCCACGTCGTCGCAGGTACGCAGCGCACGGATCTCGCGGTTCTCGATCATCAGCACGTCGTTTTCCACCGCCTGGGTGCATTCCGGCGTCAATGCGCGAAAGCTCTTGCGCAGGCTTTCGTGGGCCGCTTCATTCAGCGGGAAGTGGAACAGCTCGGCCTGCTCCAGGTGACGCAGGCGATAGTCCACGCCGCTGTCGACGTTGACGATGTCGGTGTTCTGCTTGATCAGGGCAATTGCCGGCAGGAAGCGCGCACGCTGCAGGCCGTCCTTGTACAGGCCGTCCGGCACGATGTTGGAGGTGGCCACCAGGGTCACGCCGTTCTTGAACAGCTCCTCCATCAGGGTGCCAAGGATCATCGCGTCGGTGATATCGGACACGAAGAACTCGTCGAAGCAGATCACCCGCGCCTCGTCGGAGAACCGCTTGGCAATGATGGTCAGCGGGTTCTTCTCGCCCTTGAGGGTCTTCATTTCCTCATGCACGCGCTTCATGAAGCGGTGGAAGTGCGTACGCACCTTCTGCGGGAAAGGCAGCGCCTCATAGAACGTATCGACCAGGTAGGTCTTGCCGCGCCCTACCCCACCCCAGAAATACAGGCCCTTGACGGGCGCCTGCTCTTTCCTGCCGAACAGCTTGCCGAACACACCCGGCTTGCTGTTGTGCGCCGCGACCAGGTCGTCGTACAGGCGCTGCAAGTGACGCACCGCTGTTTCCTGCGCCGCGTCATGGAAGAATTCGGGACGTTTCAGATCTGCTTGATATCGTTCTAGGGGCGTCATAATTCGTTAGCAAGGCAACAAAAGCGGGCCGTCACTGTAGCGACGGCCCCGGGTAATGGCAATCAGACTTGCGATTGACGGTCAGTCCTGCTGGGGCTGCAAGGCAGCGCGCAGGCTCTCGATGGCGGCATCGCGCGCCGTGGCATCGGCGAACTGCGGGCCGTCGGCCACGCACTCGCCTTCCAGCCACAGGCTGAAGCCCAGGCCTTCGTCACGTACATCCAGCGGCTGGCCCAGTTGCAACTGCTTGCTCACCGCGCCGGCCGCCTTGCCATCGGCAAAGCTGCGCGACAGCAGCAACTGCTCGCCGTCGGCTGCCAGCAGGCGGAAGCGGAAGCTGCCGTCCTCTTCACGGAAGCTCACGAAGCGTGCCGCCTTGACCGCCTTCTTCCTGGTTTCACCGCTGACCTGAACCGTGCTGCGGAACGAGCGCAGGCCCACTGCCTCGCGCAATTGCTCAAGAAACGGCGTGGCGATCCTGCGGGCCTTCTGCGCGCCGGCCAGAAGAATATCCTCCAGGTCCGCCGGGCGGGAAATCAGCTGGTGGTAATGCTCACGCGGCGCGCTCAACTGGCCGTCGACCAGCTGGAACAGGCGCTGCTTGGCTTCGCCCCAACCCAGCCCCTGCAGCAGTTCGCTGCGGAAGGCTTCGGCTTGCTCGGCGGTGGCAAAGGCCTGGAACAGGGTGAACAGGTGCGAGTTGTCCGGGTCCTTGGCCTCGCCCGGCGCGCGCGAGTCGGTGACGATGCGCGAGATCGCGTCCTTCATCTCCTTGGCACTGGTGAACAGCGGGATGATGTTGTCGTAGCTCTTGGACATCTTGCGACCGTCCAGGCCCGGCAAGGTGGCCACGCTTTCCTCGATCAGCGCCTCGGGCATGGCGAAGAAGTCCTTGCCCTGGCCGAACAGGTGGTTGAAGCGCTGCCCGATATCACGGGCCATTTCCACGTGCTGGATCTGGTCGCGCCCCACCGGCACCTTGTTGGCATTGAACATCAGGATGTCCGCCGCCATCAGCACCGGATAGCTGTACAGGCCCATGCTCACGCCCGCATCCGGGTCTTCGCCGCTTTCCAGGTTCTTGTCCACCGAGGCCTTGTAGGCATGCGCGCGATTGAGCAGGCCCTTGGCCGCCACGCAGGTCAGCAGCCAGGTCAGCTCGGGGATCTCGGGAATGTCGGACTGGCGGTAGAAGGTCACGCGTTCCGGGTCCAGGCCGCCGGCCAGCCAGGTGGCGGCGATTTCCAGACGCGAGCGCTGGATGCGCTGCGGGTCGTCGCACTTGATCAGCGCATGGTAGTCGGCCAGGAAGTAGAACGAGTCGACGCCCGGCTGCTGGCTGGCGAGGACCGCCGGGCGGATGGCACCGGCATAGTTGCCAAGGTGCGGCGTGCCCGTGGTGGTGATACCGGTAAGGATACGAGTGGTCATGGGTAATCGCTTATCAGGCTTGTATCAGTTCGAAAGGCGTGGCAGCACCAGATCCTTGAGGTCGGTCAGCTTGCCGTGAAAAAAGTGACCGCATTCTGCCACTTTCAGCAGCTCATGGGGGCGCGCCAGTGCATCGGACCAGGCGTAGACGATCTGCGGATCGATCACCTCGTCGGTTTCGGGCTGGATCACGCTCAAGGCACCTGCCTGCGGCAGGCCGTCGGTACCGCCAAGGCGCATCACCGCCGGGGCTACCATGAACAGGTGCTTGAGCGTGACGCCCTGGGCTTCGAGCCGGCCGCCGAGGCTGGCCGCGACGAAGCCGCCGAAGGAGAAGCCCATCAGCGTCAAAGGTAATTCGGGATGTTTTTCGCGCAGCCAGGTTGCAGCGGCCTGTGCATCGTCGACTTCGCCGCTGCCCATGTCATGGCTGCCAGCGCTCTGGCCTACACCGCGGTAGTTGAAGCGCAGGGTGATGTATCCGGCATCGCGTGCGGTGCGCTGCAGCATCGACACCACCTTGTTGGTCATGGTGCCGCCCTGCACGGGGTTGGGGTGGCACAGCAGGACGATGCCGCGAGGGTCTGCCACGTCCAGGTACAGGGCTTCCAGCTGGCCAACCGGGCCATCGATGAATACGGGGGTTTCGCGGATAAGCAAGGGTGAACTCCGTGACCTCTGGAGGGGTCGACTCGTCTAGCTGATGATTCTGTCTGAGATATTTGCGATCGCTCGCGGTATACAGCGCAGGTCCGAGCCGTTAACGTAAAGCAAAGCCGTTTATAGAGGAAGGACTCGTGGAACTCTCGCTCTTAGTTTGGTTGTTGCCGACCCTGGCCCTGGTAGTGGGTGTAGTCGTTGGTTTCCTGGTCGCCCGCCTCTTGCCCAATGCCGCCCCGAGCAGCACCCAGCGGCAGCTGGACGATATCCAGGAACGTTTTGACAGTTATCAGAGTGAAGTGGTGACCCATTTCAACAGCACCGCGGCGCTGGTCAAGAAGCTGACCCAGAGCTACCAGGAAGTGCAGGACCACCTGGCCGAAGGCGCCAACCGTCTGGCCCTGGACGAACAGACCCGTCAGCGCCTGCTGGCCGCACTGCACTCCGAGGCGCAGGGCCCGCGTGACCGTCTGACCCCGCCCAAGGACACCGAAGTGCCACGCGACTACGCGCCCAAAGCACCGAACACCCCGGGCATGCTGGATGAGCATTACGGGCTCAAGCGCTGAGCGCAGCGGCCCCGTCACTGGCATGGCGCGCTCCTGCTGGAGCCGGCCTTGCCGGCGAATGCCACACCCAACCATCCGACACAAAGAAAAAAGGGGCCGATCACCGGCCCCTTTTTTCATCCCCTCACATCAACGATACCAGGGCCCCGCCGCATCCAGCGCCGGATACCTGGCCCGTGCCTGCGCCATCACATCGACCTCCAGCAGCCCGTCATCCACCAGCGCCTGCAAGCTGGCCAGCACCACACTGAAGCGGTCCACCTCGAAGAACTGGCGCAACCGCTGGCGCGTATCGCTGCGCCCGAAGCCGTCGGTGCCCAGCGTCACGTACGGCGCCGGCACGTACTCGGCAATCAGCTGCGGCCAGGCACGCACATAATCGGTCGCGGCAATCACCGGCGCATCCCCCACCAGGCATTGCGCCAGATGGCTGCTGCCGCCCAGCCCCAGACGCTGCCCGCGCTGCACATCCCGTGCATCACGCGCCAGTTCGCTGAAGCTGGTCACACTGAACACCTCGCTGGCGATGCCCCAGTCCGCCGCCAGCAGCTCGCTCGCGGCGATCACCTCGCGCAGGATCGCCCCGGAGCCCAGCAGGCGAACCCGCCCCAGGGCATGCTCCACCGGCTGTTCGGCAAACCGGTACATCCCGCGCAACACTGCCGCATGTGCCTCAGGTGGCAGGGAGGGGTGTGGATAACTTTCATTCATCACCGCCACATAGTGAAACTCGTCGCACTGCTCCACCAGCATGCGCCGCGCCGCGTGTTCCAGAATCACCGCCAGTTCGCCGGCAAAGCACGGCTCCCAGGCGCGGCAGTTGGGCACCATGGCCGCCATCACCAGGCTCGAGCCATCCTGGTGCTGCAAGCCTTCGCCGCCCAGGGTGGTGCGCCCTGCCGTAGCCCCCAGCAGCAGGCCCCGTGCACGCTGGTCGGCCGCCGCCCATATCAGGTCGCCGACCCGCTGGAAGCCGAACATCGAGTAATAGATGTACACCGGCAACATCGGCTCGCCATGCACCGCATAGGAGGTGGCCGCCGCTACCCAGGACGACAGGGCCCCGGCCTCGGTGATGCCCTCCTCCAGCAACTGACCATCGCGCGACTCCCTGTAGGAGAGCAGCGAACTGGCATCTTCGGGTTCGTAGCGCTGCCCATGGGGCGAGTAGATGCCGATCTGCCGGAACAGGCTGGCCATGCCGAAGGTGCGCGCTTCATCGGCGACGATCGGAACCACCCGCGGCCCCAGCTCCGGGGCCTTGAGCCAGGCACCGAGCATGCGCACCGCAGCCATGGTGGTGGACATTTCCTTGCCCTCGGCGTGCAGCGCAAAACCGCCCATCACCTCCAGCGCCGGTACCGGCAGCGTGCGCGCCTGGGGCCGCCGCGACGGCAGGCTGCCGCCCAGGGCATTGCGCCGCTCGCGCAGGTAGCGCATCTCCCGGCTGTTTTCGTCCGGCCGGTAGAACTGCAACTGCTCCACCTGCGCATCGCTCAAGGGCAGGTGGAAGCGGTCACGGAAGGCCAGCAGCGCCTGCACGTCGAGCTTCTTGGCCTGGTGCGCGGTCATGCGCGACTCGCCGGCCGCACTCATGCCGTAGCCCTTCTTGGTCTTGGCCAGGATCACCGTCGGCCGGCCCTTGCACGCCTTGGCGGCGGCAAAGGCGGCATACAGCTTGCGAAAATCATGGCCACCGCGCTTGAGCGCGTTGATCTCGGCCGAGCTCATGTGCTCGACCAGGCGCTGCAAGGCCGGGTGCTGGTTGAAGAAGTGTTCGAGGTTGTAGGCGCCGTCATTGGCCCCCAGGGTCTGGAACTGGCCGTCGGGGGTTGCCGCCAGCTGGCGCAGCAGCACGTGCTCGCTGTCGCGGGCAAACAGCGCATCCCATTCCGAGCCCCACAACACCTTGATCACGTTCCAGCCGGCGCCGCTGAACAGCGACTCCAGCTCCTGGATGATCTGGCCATTGCCACGCACCGGACCATCCAGGCGCTGCAGGTTGCAGTTGACGATGAAGGTCAGGTTGTCGAGTTGCTCACGGGCCGCCAGCGTCAGCCCGGCGATGGATTCGGGCTCGTCCATCTCGCCATCGCCGAACACGCCCCACACATGGCGCTGGGCGGTATCGGCCAGGCCGCGGTGCTGCAGGTAGCGCATGAAGCGCGCCTGGTACACGGCGTTTAGCGGACCGATGCCCATCGACCCGGTGGGAAACTGCCAGAAGTCGGGCATCAGCCACGGGTGCGGGTAGGAGCACAGGCCATCGCCTGCGACCTCCTGCCGATAGCTGGCCAACTGAGCCTCGCTCAGGCGCCCTTCAAGAAAGGCCCGGGCATAGATGCCGGGCGCCGAGTGCGGCTGGAAGAACACCAGGTCGGCCGTGCGCTGCTCGCCGCCCTCCTCGCCGCGAAAAAAATGCTGAAACCCCACCTCGAAGATCTCTGCGGCCGAAGCGTAACTGGCGATGTGCCCGCCCAGGTCACCGTAGGCATGGTTGGCACGCACCACCATCGCCAGGGCATTCCAGCGCAGGATGCTGGTGATGCGCTCGTCCAGTTCCAGGTCGCCCGGGTAGGCGCCCTGATGTTCGAGCGACAGGGTGTTGCGGTACGCCGAGTACGGCTGGGCACCACGCTCCAGGCCCAGTTCGCGGGCATGCGCCTCCAATTGTTCGAGCAGAAACCGCGCGCGGGCCGGGCCGCAGTGCGCCAGGGTCGACTCCAGCGCCTCCAGCCACTCTGCGGTTTCGCCAGGGTCGCTGTCACCGGGCACGCCGTCGCCAGGCACAAGGTTCATCATTGCCACCATTGCATTGACCTCATCCGTGACGGGTTCAGGCACTCGCCTTGAGTGCCTGTTGCACATCGGCCAGCAGGTCGTCGATGTCTTCCAGCCCCACCGACAACCGCACCAGCCCCTCGGAGATGCCGTAATGCGCACGCTCCTCTGGGGTATAGCTGGAATGAGTCATGCTTGCCGGGTGCTGCGCCAGCGACTCGGCATCGCCCAGGCTCACCGCGCGGCTGAACAGTTGCAGGGCGTTCATGAACCGCCGCCCGGCACCGATGCCGCCCTTGAGTTCGAAGGCGATCATGCCGCCCGGCTGGCTCATCTGCTGGCGGGCCAGGGTGTACTGCGGGAAGCTCGCCAGGCCCGGGTAATGGATCAGCTCCACCTGCGGCTGCCCGGCGAGGAACTCGGCCAGCACCTGAGCGTTGGCGCAGTGGCGGTCCATGCGCAGGTTGAGGGTCTTGATGCCGCGCATCAGCAGTGCGGCGTCATGGGGCGAGAGCACCGCACCGGTCATGTCCTTGAGGCCCTGCAGACGTATACGGTCCACCAGTGCCTGGCTGCCCACCACAATGCCAGCAGTGATGTCGCCATGGCCGCTCAGGTACTTGGTGGCCGAATGCACCACCAGGTCGGCGCCCAGCTCCAGTGGCCGTTGCAGGTACGGCGTGCAGTAGGTGTTGTCGACCACCACGGTCGCGCCGTGCTTGCGTGCAATCTTCGCCACGCCGGCGATATCGGCCATGTGCATGTTGGGGTTGGCCGGCGACTCGAAATAGATCACCCGGGTGGCCGGCGTCATGGCCGCCTCCAATGCCTGCAGGTCGGCCATGTCCACATGACGCAGCTTGACCCCGAACTCGCCGATGCCGTGGTGCAGGAAGGCAAAGGTGCAGCCGTACAGGGTGTTGCCCAGCAGCACCTCGTCACCGGGGCGCAGCAGCGTCCATAGCGTGGACGTGATCGCCCCCATGCCCGAGGCCAGCGCCAGCCCGGCCTCGCCGCCTTCCAGCGAGGCCATGCGTGCTTCCAGCAGGTTGAGGGTGGGGTTGGAGATGCGGCTGTAGAAATGCCCGGCCTGCTCGCCGGCAAAGCACGCAGCGCCGTATTCCACGGTGGGGAAGGTGAACGTCGCGGTCTGGTAGACCGGTGGCACCAGTGCGCCGCCGTGGTCCTGGGGGTCGTAGCCATGGTGAATGGCGCGGGTGGCAAATCCTGGGAGCTTGTTGGAGCCGTGCATGGCAACCGCCTCTTGTGGTTTGTTATAAGCTTATTCCACAGACCGGCTTAAATTTTTCCAAATACGCCTACGAAAAACGCCGTTCACTGACATAAAAACAACAAGAACAGGCTATGGAGGGCAAGACATGCCTAGCGCCATCGACCGTACCGACCGCGCACTGCTGGCCGCGCTGCAAGACAACGCCCGACTGACCGTGGCCGAGCTCGCCGACAGCGTCGCCCTGACCACTTCGCCGTGCTGGCGGCGGGTCAAGCTGCTGGAGGAGTCGGGCTACATCACCGGCTATCAGGCCATCCTGTCACCCAAGGCACTGGGCTTCGGAGTGACCGCCTTCGTCAGCATCATGATGGATTCGCACAGCAAGGAGATGGCCCGGGCATTCGAGCAGCGGCTGATGGATATCCCCGAAATCGTGGCGTGCCACAACATCTCCGGGCGCTATGACTTCCTGCTGGAGATTCTGGCGCGGGATCTGGAGTCGTTCGGCGAGTTCACCCGCGAGGTACTGCAGCGGCTGCCGGGGGTGAAGGAGATCTATTCGAGCTTCTCGTTCAAGGCGGTGAAGGAGAAGCGGGTGATTCCGGTGGCACAGAAGCATATTTGAAGCGGCGTGTCCGCTGGGCACTTCCCCGGCAAGGCCTGCTCCTGCATGGCCTTGCGCTCACCGTAGGAGCCGGCCTTGCCGGCGAAGCGGCCAGCCGCCACAAAAAAGCCCGCGATGGCCTTCACCATCGCGGGCTTTTCATTCAGCAGCAGCGCTTAGATCGCGCCACGCTTGCGCAGCAGTTCCAGTACCTGCTTGACGCCCTCTTCCACGCCAACGCTCTGGGTGTCGATCACCAGGTCCGCATCCTGCGGCACGTCATACGGGAAGCTCTCGCCCGGGATGTTGTCGCCACCGGCCGCGTACAGCCCCTGCGGATCACGCTCACGGCACACCAACGGCGAAGCCTGGACGTAAACGGTCAGCAAGCGCTCCTTGCCGATCAGCGCCTTGGCCTGTTCACGGCCTTCGGCATCCGGTGCCACGAACGCGGCCAGGGTCAGCAAGCCCGCTTCGTTGAACTGACGCGCCACATGCGCAGCACGACGCCAGTTCTCGGTACGCCCGGCACGGTCCTGCGGCAGGCCTTTGTTCAGGTCATGGCGCAGGTTCTGCCCATCGAGCACGTACACCGCACGGCCCATGTCGAACAGCTTGCGCTCAACGGCATACGCCAGGGTGCTCTTGCCCGCGCCCGACAGGCCGCTGAACAGCACGGTGGCCGGCTGCTGGCCGAAGCGCAAGGCACGCTCCTCGGTGGTCACGTGGGCCTGCCTGCCATGCTGGCCGGTGCTGCCGTGAGGCAGTACCGGTGGCGCGATGATCATGCCCGCGCCCACGGTGCCGTTGGTCAGGCGGTCGATGATGATGAACGCGCCGGTGGTGCGGTTGCTGTCGTAGCCGTCCAGCGCGATCGGAGCATCCAGGCTCACCTTGACCTTGCCGATCTCGTTGAGCTGCAACGCACTCGCAGCACCCTGTTCCAGGGTGTTCACATCGACCTTGTGGGCGATGCTGGCAATCGAGCCCGGCACGTAGCTGGTGGCGCGCTTGATGTCGTATTTCTTGCCCGGCAGCATCGGCTCTTCGGCCATCCACACCAGCATGGCGTCGAACTGGTCGGTCACCGGCGGGACGTTGTCGGCATGCACCAGCAGGTCGCCACGGGAGATGTCGATCTCGTCTTCCATGGTCAGGGTCACGGCCTGGCCCGGGCCGGCCTGCTCCAGCTCACCTTCGTAGGTGACGATGGACTTCACGCGGCTGCTCTTGCCCGACGGCAGCACCACGATCTCGTCGCCCTTGTGTACCACGCCGCTGGCCAGGGTGCCGGCAAAGCCACGGAAGTTCAGGTTGGGACGGTTGACGTACTGCACCGGAAAACGCAGGTCGGTGAAGTTGCGGTCGGCCGCCACTTCCACGGTTTCGAGGATTTCCATCAGCGCAGGGCCGGTGTACCACGGCGAACGCTCGCTGCGGTTGACCACGTTGTCGCCCTTGAGCGCCGACATCGGCACGAAGTGCAGGCTGCTGGGTGTCATGTTGATGGCTTCGGCAAACTTCAGGTAGTCGGCCTTGATGCCTTCGAACACGTCCTGGTCGAAGCCCTTGAGGTCCATCTTGTTCACGGCCACGACGATGTGCTTGATGCCCAGCAGCGAAGCGATGTAGCTGTGCCGGCGGGTCTGGGTCTGCACGCCGTAGCGCGCGTCCACCAGGATGATCGCCAGGTCGCAGGTGGACGCACCGGTGGCCATGTTGCGGGTGTACTGCTCGTGGCCCGGGGTATCGGCGATGATGAACTTGCGCTTGGCCGTGGAGAAATAGCGGTAGGCCACATCGATGGTGATGCCCTGCTCGCGCTCGGCCTGCAGGCCGTCGACCAGCAATGCCAGGTCGATGTCGTCACCGGTGGTGCCGACTTTCTTCGAATCGCGGGTAATGGCTTCCAGATGGTCTTCGTAGATCATCTTGGAGTCGTGCAGCAGGCGCCCGATCAGGGTGCTCTTGCCGTCGTCGACGTTACCGCAGGTCAAGAAGCGCAGCAGTTCCTTGCGTTCGTGCTGGGCCAGGTAGGCGAGGATGTCCTCGCTGATCAATTCGGATTGGTGCGACATGGTCTGACCCTAACTTAGAAATAGCCCTGACGTTTCTTGTCTTCCATGGAACCTGCGCCATCGTGGTCGATGACGCGGCCCTGGCGCTCGGAAGTGCGCGTCAGGAGCATTTCCTGAATGATGTCGGTCAGGCTCTGGGCCTGCGACTCCACCGCGCCCGTCAACGGGTAGCAGCCAAGGGTACGGAAACGCACTTTCTTCTTGACGATGCGAGCCTTCTCTTCATCCGAGAGGTGCTCCAGGATGCGCTCGTCATCGATCATGATCAGGGTGCCGTTCTTCTCGATCACTTCGCGCTCGGCTGCAAAGTACAGCGGCACGATCGGGATGCCTTCGAGGTAGATGTACTGCCAGATATCCAGCTCGGTCCAGTTCGACAGCGGGAACACGCGAATCGACTCGCCCTTGTTGACCTTGCCGTTGTACACGTTCCACAGCTCTGGGCGCTGGTTCTTCGGGTCCCAGCGGTGCTTGCTGTCACGGAACGAGTACACGCGCTCCTTGGCCCGCGACTTCTCTTCGTCGCGCCGCGCGCCACCGAAGGCGGCGTCGAAGCCGTGCTTGTCGAGCGCCTGCTTGAGGCCCTCGGTCTTCATGATGTCGGTGTGCTTGGCACTGCCGTGGGTGAACGGATTGATGCCCTGGGCAACGCCATCGGGGTTGACGTGGGTGATCAGCTCCAGGCCCATTTCCTCGACCATCTTGTCGCGGAAGCTGTACATCTCCTGGAATTTCCACTGGGTGTCGACGTGCATCACCGGAAACGGCAGCTTGCCCGGGAAGAAGGCCTTGCGTGCCAGGTGCAGCATCACGGCCGAATCCTTGCCGATCGAGTACAGCATCACCGGGTTGTCGAACTCGGCGGCCACCTCACGAATGATGTGGATGCTCTCCGCCTCCAACTGTTTCAAATGCGTCAGCTTGTCGACCATGGCTACTCACGGAAAATCAATCTTATGGACGGCCAGCGGGCCGTGTTCGAGCGGGCCACTTTATCACAGCACCCGATTCTATTTAGGCAGGCTACTAGAACGAAACAGTATAAGAATATGCCTTGGCGTTTTAGCCTCAGATCGGGTTCGGGCAGTCGATGAACAGGTGTTCCAGAGCGAATCGACGTGCCAGGTAATCGCCCAGCGCCTGCACCCCGTAACGCTCGGTGGCGTGGTGGCCGGCGGCGATGAAGCTGATGCCGTTCTCGCGAGCACTGTGGAAAGTCTGTTCCGACGCCTCGCCGCTCAGGTACAGGTCGACCCCTGCGGCAATCGCCTGGTCGATGTAGCCCTGGCCGCCGCCGGTGCACCAGCCCACCCGGCGAATGACCTCGTCGCCTTCGATCAGCAGCGGCTCGCGGCCCATCACGTCGCTGACCTTGCGCGCGAAATCCCGCGCCGACATCGGTTCGGCCAGCGAGCCCACCAGGCCCACCACCCGCGGGTTGGCCGGGTCCAGCGGGCCCTCGACGGTGATGTCCAGCTGGCGCGCCAGCTGCACGTTGTTGCCCACCTCGGGGTGCAGGTCCAGCGGCAGATGGTAGGCCAGCAGGCTCAGGTCGTGTTTGAGCAGGGTCTTGAGGCGGCGCTGCTTCATGCCGGTGATGCAGGGGTTCTCACCCTTCCAGAAGTAGCCGTGGTGCACCAGCACCAGGTCGGCGCCCGCCTCGACCGCAGCGTCCAGCAATGCCTGGCTGGCGGTGACGCCGGTGACGATGCGCGACACCTGCGGGTTGCCCTCGACCTGCAGGCCGTTGGGGCAGTAGTCCTGGATTTTTGCGCTGCCAAGGTAGCGATCGGCTTCCTCGACCAGGGTGCTCAGGGCAACAGCCATGCAAAGACTCCTCAATTCAGCGGTTCAGCGTGGCACAAGGCCTCGTATAATGGCCGCCATTATGAGCCGTCGACCGTTTTTGGGGAAACCGACGGCAACTGCCCGGGGGCGCGGCGCCATGACCGTCATGGCTCGACGTGATTTAGCAGTTCCTGCACGGGCCTTGCCGCAGTATGATCGCGCGCGTTCATCTACTCCCCACTGCGGCATCGGCTCTGGCCACCTCCCAGGATCCATCTCATGTTCAAGGCTCTGCGTTACTTTGCCTGGCCACTGGTCACCGGCGTACTGATCGCCCTGCTGGTCATCCAGCAATTTCCCCAATGGGTCGGCCTGCCCAGCCAGGACGTCAACCTGCAGCAGGCGCCGCAGACCACGCGGCTGATGCAGGGCCCCGTGTCGTATGCCGATGCGGTGAGCAATGCGGCCCCCGCAGTGGCCAACCTGTACACCACCAAGGTGGTCAACAAGACCGCGCACCCGCTGTTCGAAGACCCACAGTTCCGCCGCTTCTTCGGTGACAACCTGCCCAAGCAGCGGCGCTGGGAATCGAGCCTGGGCTCGGCGGTGATCATGAGCCCGGAGGGCTACCTGCTGACCAACAACCACGTGACCTCCGGCGCCGACCAGATCGTGGTGGCGCTCAAGGACGGCCGCGAGACCCTGGCACGGGTGATCGGCAGCGACCCGGAAACCGACCTGGCCGTGCTCAAGATCGACCTCAAGAACCTGCCCTCGATCACCATCGGGCGCTCGGACAACATCCACATCGGTGATGTGGCGCTGGCCATCGGCAACCCGTTCGGCGTCGGCCAGACGGTGACCATGGGCATCATCAGCGCCACCGGGCGCAACCAGCTGGGCCTGAACAACTACGAAGACTTCATCCAGACCGACGCGGCCATCAACCCGGGCAACTCCGGTGGCGCGCTGGTGGATGCCAATGGCAACCTGACCGGCATCAACACCGCGATCTTCTCCAAGTCCGGCGGCTCGCAAGGCATCGGCTTCGCCATCCCCACCAAGCTGGCGCTGGAGGTGATGAAGTCGATCATCGAGCATGGCCAGGTGATTCGCGGCTGGCTGGGCATCGAGGTGCAACCGCTGAGCCAGGAGCTGGCCGAGTCGTTCGGCATGCAGGGCCGGCCAGGCATCGTGGTGGCGGGCATCTTCCGCGACGGGCCGGCGCAGAAGGCCGGCCTGCAGCTGGGTGACGTGATTCTGAGCATCAATGGCGAACCGGCCGGCGATGGCCGGCGCTCGATGAACCAGGTGGCGCGGATCAAGCCCAACGACAAGGTGGCCATCGAAGTGGTGCGCAACGGCAAGCCGCTGAAGCTGATCGCCGAGATCGGCCTGCGTCCACCGCCAGCACCCGCGCCCAAGGAAGAGGACTGACCGCGCCGGCCTGACGCCGCATCGGCGCAGCACTGCGTGCGGCGGGTGATTGGCACAACCGACTGTTCTGTGACAGCCTTGCACGCAACGCCAGCGATGCCTTTTTTCAAGCACGCACCCCGGCCTGCGTGCACTTTTTCGGAGCAGTCATGACCAATCCCCTGATTCTCGAACCCCAGAAAACCGCCGACGCCTGTGTCATCTGGCTGCATGGCCTGGGCGCCGACCGCTACGACTTCATGCCGGTGGCCGAAGCCCTGCAGGAAGTGCTGCTGAGCACGCGCTTCGTGATGCCGCAGGCACCCACCCAGCCGGTCACCATCAACAATGGCTACGCCATGCCCAGCTGGTACGACATCAAGGCGCTGACGCCGGGTGCACGCGCCATCGACGAAACGCAACTCGACGCCTCGGCACAGGCGGTCATCGACCTGATCAAGCAGGAACAGGCCAAGGGCGTCGCCCTGTCGCGCATCATCCTGGCCGGCTTCTCCCAGGGCGGTGCAGTGGTTCTGCACACCGCCTATGTAAAGTGGCAGGAGACGCTGGGCGGGGTAATGGCCCTTTCCACCTACGCCCCGACCTTCACCGACAGCACCGTGCTCAGCGCCAGCCAGCAGCGCATTCCGGCGCTGTGCCTGCACGGCGTGTACGACCCGGTGGTCATCCCGTCCATGGGGCGTGCCGCCTTCGAGTACCTGAACAGCTGGGGCGTCACCGTGCAGTGGAAGGAATACCCGATGGAACACGCCGTGCTGCCCGAGGAAATCCAGGACATCGGCGCCTGGCTGATCGAGCGTCTGCGCTAAAAAACGCCTTGCCTGTAGTTGTCGGAGCAATCCACTACGCCGCGCCCGAATCTTGCATTACACTGGCCGGCGTACATTCCTTAACCAATTGATGAGATGACCGTGCTCAAAGCACTCAAGAAGATGTTCGGAAAGAGCGAGGTTGAGCAACTCGCCACCGAAAGCGTTGCTACCGTGCAGCCGCCCGTAGCACCCAAGGCCCCGGCTCCCGCCGCGCCGCTCAAGGCTCAGACCGAAGCCGCCGCGCCAGCGCGCGCCGAAAAGCCGGTGGAAAAACCCCTGGAGCAACCGGCGAGCAAACCGGTCGAGGCCAAGCCGCGCCGCGAGCGCAAGCCAAAACCCCAGGCCAGCACCTGGAAACTGGAAGACTTTGTGGTGGAACCGCAAGAGGGCAAGACCCGCTTCCACGACTTCAAGCTCTCGCCCGAGCTGATGCATGCCATCCACGACCTGGGTTTCCCGTACTGCACGCCGATCCAGGCCGAAGTACTGGGCTTCACCCTGCGTGGCAAGGATGCGATCGGCCGGGCCCAGACCGGCACCGGCAAGACCGCCGCGTTCCTGATCTCGATCATCAGCCAGCTGCAACAGACCCCGCCGCCCAAAGAGCGCTACATGGGCGAGCCGCGGGCGCTGATCATTGCCCCTACCCGCGAACTGGTGGTGCAGATCGCCAAGGACGCCGCCGAGCTGACCAAGTACACCGGCCTGAACGTGATGACGTTCGTCGGTGGCATGGACTTCGACAAGCAGCTCAAGGCCCTTGAGGCACGCCACTGCGACATCCTGGTGGCCACCCCGGGTCGCCTGCTGGACTTCAACCAGCGCGGCGAAGCGCACCTGGACATGGTCGAGGTGCTGGTGCTGGACGAAGCCGACCGCATGCTCGACATGGGCTTCATCCCGCAGGTTCGCCAGATCATCCGCCAGACCCCGCCCAAGAGCGAGCGCCAGACGCTGCTGTTCTCGGCCACCTTCACCGAAGACGTGATGAACCTGGCGCAACAGTGGACCACCGACCCGGCCATCGTCGAGATCGAGCCGGAGAACGTTGCCAGCGAAACCGTCGAGCAGCATGTGTATGCGGTAGCCGGTGCCGACAAGTACAAGCTGCTGTACAACCTGGTGACCGAGAACAAGTGGGAGCGGGTCATCGTGTTCGCCAACCGCAAGGACGAGGTGCGCCGTATCGAAGAGCGCCTGGTGCGTGACGGCGTGAATGCCGCGCAATTGTCGGGCGATGTGCCGCAGCACAAGCGCATCAAGACCCTGGAGAATTTCCGCGAAGGCCGGGTCACCGTGCTGGTGGCCACCGATGTGGCCGGTCGCGGGATCCACATCGACGGCATCAGCCACGTGATCAACTTCACCCTGCCCGAAGACCCGGACGACTACGTGCACCGTATCGGCCGTACCGGCCGTGCGGGTACCAGTGGCGTGTCGATCAGCTTCGCCGGTGAGGATGATTCGTACCAGTTGCCGGGTATCGAGGCATTGCTGGGGCGCAAGATCAGTTGCGAGACCCCGCCGACCGAGCTGCTCAAGCCGGTGGCGCGCAAGCATCACTGAGTCGATTGATGGACAGAAAACGCAGCCCTCGCCGGCTGCGTTTTTTTTGCGTTGACCGGGCTGGCTCATCGCGGGTCAAGCCCGCTCCCACAGCGACAACAGTAATGATTGTGGGGGGCAGGCTCGACCCGCGATAGGGTTGGCGCAATTAAACTATTTGTCCATAATAGACAAAATAGTTCAAATGGAGCGCCGCATGTCTACCCCACGCGTGATCGACCAGCCCCTGGCCCGCCAACTGCTCGCGCAGGTGGACGTGCCGCAGATCCTGCGCAAGCTGTTCCGTGACCTGGCCGCCGGCCAGGCCGTGCAGCCGCCGCAACAGCTGGTGGAGTTCCCGGCCGGCAGGGGCGACTTCATCAACTACGGCGGGGTGCTCGCCGAAGACCGCGTCTACGGCGTCAAGACCTCGCCCTACATCGTGCGCGAAGGCGCGCCGCTGATCACCGCCTGGACATTGCTGATGTCCATGGACAGCGGCCAGCCACTGCTATTGTGCGACGCCGGCGAACTGACCACCGCACGCACCGCTGCCACCACCGCCGTCGCGGTCGACGCCCTGGCCCCCACCAGCGCCAGGCGCCTGACCGTGATCGGCAGCGGCCCCATCGCCCAGGCCCACCTGCACTATGTGCGCGGCGTGCGCGACTGGCAGGACATCCGCCTGCACTCGCCAGGCCTCAAGGATAAAAGCGCCGAGCAGCGCGAAGCCCTCGGTGCACTCGACCCGCGCCTAAGCCTGGTGGACGACCTGCAATCAGCACTGCACGACGCCGACGTGATCATGCTGTGCACCTCGTCGGCAAAGCCTGTGATCGACCCGCGCCAGCTGAGCAAGCCGGCCCTGATCACCTCGATCAGCACCAACGCGGTACGCGCCCACGAAGTGCCGCCCGAGTGCCTGACCGACATGGACGTGTACTGCGACTACCGCCTGACCACACCCGGCTCGGCCGGCGAGATGCGCATCGCCAGCGAGCAGCACCGCTGGCAGGCCGACGCCATCATCGGCGACCTGGCCCAGTTGCTCAGCGAGCAGGCGCCGCGCCCGACCTACCAGCGCCATGCCTTCTTCCGCTCCATCGGCCTGGGCCTGGAAGACATCGCCCTGGCCAACGCCCTGTACCGCCTGCACGGGTGACGCCCGCCCGCGTTTGCGGCACACTCCCAGCGCCCTTCGCCTAGGGCGCTGACACCGCCTGGAGCCCGCCTGCATGCCGATACCGCCCCACGACCCCGCCCTGAGCAACTTTCGCGCGATTGCCGACGCCATCGCCACGCTGTTCTTCCCCCACGCCGAGGTGGTGCTGCACGACCTGCGCAGCCAGAAGATCGACTACATCGCCAATAACCTGTCCAAGCGCGAGATCGGCGACGATGCGGCCCTGGAAGACATGTTCGAGGCAGGTACCGACGAAACCAACATCGGCCCCTACGAAAAGCTCAATTGGGACGGGCAGAAGATCCGCTCGCTCAGCACCGTGCTGCGCGACGCCCAAGGCAAGCCGCAGGCCGTGCTGTGCATCAACCTGAACATCTCGATGTTCGAAAACGCCAAGGCGGCGCTGGACCTGTTTCTCTCGCCCACCCGGCTGATCGCCCAGCCCGACGCGCTGTTTCGCGATGACTGGCAGGAGCGCATCAACACGTTTCTCAACAGCTGGCTGCGCGAGCGCCAGCTGGCACTGAGCAACCTGAATCGCGACCACAAGCGCGAACTGGTGCTGGCCCTGCACGCCGAGGGTGCGTTTCGCGGCAAGAGCGCCGCCAACTACGTGGCCAACGTGCTGAACATGGGCCGGGCCACGGTGTACAAGCACCTCAAGGAGCTCAAGGCCTGAACGAACTCAGGCCTCGGGCAGGCGACGGTCAGTCGCCGTAGATGTCGGACTTGAAGTACTTGGCCTGGATCTTCTGGTACTCGCCATTGGCGCGAATGGCGTCGATGGCCGCGTTCAACTGGGCCACCAGTTCGGCGTTGCCCTTGCGCACCGCGATCCCGGCGCCCTCACCCACGTACTTGGGGTCTTTCAGCTCTGGCCCGACAAACCCGTAACCCTGGCCCTTGGGCGTCTCCAAGAAGCCCTGTTCAAGCGGGATGGTGTCAGCGAACACACCGTCCAGGCGACCGGCCACCAGGTCCATGAAGATTTCCTCGTTGCTGGTGTAGCGCACGATCTCGATGCCCTTGGGCACCAGTTCCGCAGTCACATAGCGGTCGGTGGTGGTCGCGCGCTGCACGCCGATGCGCTTGCCCTTGAGGTTGGCGAAGTCGTCATCGACCTGGCTGCCGACCTTCATGGCCAGGCGTGCGGAGGTGAAGTAGTACTTGTGGGTGAAGTCCACCGACTTCTTGCGGTCTTCGGTGATGGTGATCGACGACAGGGCGGCGTCGATCTTCTTGACCTTGAGCGACGGGATCAGGCCGTCGTATTCCTGTTCGGTCCACTGGCACTTGACCTGCATCTGCGCGCACAGGGCGTTGCCGATGTCGTAGTCGAAGCCACTGATAGCGCCGTCGGCGGTCTTGAACGCGAACGGTGGGTAGGCAGCTTCGATACCGATGCGCAGGGTCTTTTCAGCGGCGAACGACGGGGCGGCGGCAAACAGGCTCAACGCCAGCGCAGCCAACAGGGATGGGGTTTTCATCAGCGGTCTCTCTCGCTCGTTGTTGGGGTGTGTTGCAAGACAGAGGAAAAAGCGGCGGGCACAAGGCAGCCTGGAACTATTTTGTACTTATAATTCCATACTGGACTTTTGTGTATTAATTTTCAACCGATTCGCGGCACCGCACCGTTGCAGGAGCCAGCCTTGCCGGCGGGGCGTCTACCAACGCCCCGCAGCGTCCGCATCACTCTGGCGCCCCTCGACCCAGCGCGGCCCCTCGCCGGTCTGCTCCTTCTTCCAGAACGGCGCGCGGGTCTTGAGATAGTCCATCACGAAGTCGCACGCCTGGAACGCCGCCTGTCGGTGCGCACTGGCTACCCCCACGAACACGATCGGCTCGCCCGGCTGCAATGCGCCGATACGGTGCAGCACCTCGACCTTGAGCAACGGCCAGCGCTGCTCGGCCTCCAGCACGATCTTGGCCAGGGCCTTTTCGGTCATGCCCGGGTAATGCTCCAGGAACATCCCCGCCACCTCGCGACCGTCGTTGAAGTCGCGCACATAGCCGACAAACGACACCACCGCGCCCACCCCGACGTTGGCCGCGTGCATCGCATTGGTCTCGGCGCCGGGGTCGAACGCGGCGGCCTGCACTCGAACGCCCACCTCAGCCCCCGGTCACGGGCGGAAAGAACGCTACTTCGTCGCCGTCGGCCACCGGCTCCTCGAGCCTGCACAACTCCTGGTTGCGCGCGCACATCAGGTTCTGCTCGCCCAGCATCGCGTACCCCTCCCCGCGTGCCAGCAGGGCCTTGCGCACATCGTCGACGCTGTCGAACAGCCCGTCGAGGCGTTCGCCGTCGCTGTCCAGCGCCTCGCGATACCGCGCGAAATACACCACGTCGATGTTCATGGCGCCTCCACCTGGTAGTGCCCGCTCTTGCCGCCCAGTTTTTCCAGCACACGCACGCTGTGGATGGTCATGCCCCGGTCCACCGCCTTGCACATGTCGTAGATCGTCAGCGCCGCCACACTGGCGGCCGTCAGGGCCTCCATCTCGACGCCGGTCTGCCCGGCCAGCTTGCAGCGCGCCACGATATGCACCGTGTCGTCGCCTTCGCCAGTCAGCTCGAGCTTGACGCTGGTGAGCATCAACGGGTGGCACAGCGGGATCAGATCGCTGGTCTTCTTTGCCGCCTGGATGCCGGCAATGCGCGCCACGGCAAACACGTCGCCCTTGGGGTGGCCGCCAGCCACGATCATCTGCAAGGTTTGCGGGAGCATGCGCACCCGCGCTTCGGCCACCGCCTCGCGCGAGGTGACGGCTTTGTCGGTGACGTCGACCATGTTGGCCCGACCTTGGGAATCGAGATGAGTCAGCACAGGGTTACTCCTGATCAGGAGCACCGATTGTAAACCCAGGGGTCAACATTAGGCAGCGGAAAAAACCGGGCGGCGCAAGGCCGCCCGGTGGCAGGGGTTACAGGTGGGATTCGGCGTATTCGGCCAGGACCGAACGCGGCACGCCCTGCAGGGTGATGTGCACGCCGTTGGGGAAGTCCTTGAAGCGCTCGGTCAGGTAGGTCAGGCCCGAGCTGGTGGCGGACAGGTAAGGGGTGTCGATCTGCGCCAGGTTGCCCAGGCAGATCACCTTGGACCCGGCCCCGGCACGGGTGATGATGGTCTTCATCTGGTGCGGGGTGAGGTTCTGGCATTCGTCGATCAGGATCAGGCTCTGCTGGAAGCTGCGACCGCGAATGTAGTTGAGCGACTTGAACTGCAACGGCACGCGCTCGAGGATGTACTCGACGCTGCCATGGGTGTTTTCGTCGTCCATGTGCAAGGCTTCGAGGTTGTCGGTGATCGCCCCCAGCCAGGGCTCCATTTTTTCCGCTTCGGTGCCCGGCAGGAAGCCGATTTCCTGGTCCAGCCCCTGCACGCTGCGGGTGGCGATGATGCGCCGATAGCGCTTGCTGACCATCGTCTGCTCGATGGCTGCGGCCAGTGCCAGGATGGTCTTGCCCGAACCTGCGGCACCGGTGAGGTTGACCAGGTGGATGTCGGGGTCGAGCAGGGCGAACAGCGCCAGGCCCTGATGGATGTCACGCGGTTTCAGGCCCCAGGCTTCCTGGTGCAGCAGTGGCTCCTGATGCAGGTCGAGCAGCAGCAACTCGCTGTCACGGATGCCCTTGACCCAGCCGACGAAGCCCTGCTCGTCGATGATGAACTCGTTGATGTGAACCGCCGGCAGGTTGTCGGCCAGCTGCACGCGGTGCCAGGTGCGCCCGCGCTCCTGGCGGGTCTCGACCTTGTTGACGCGGTCCCAGAACGAGCCGCTGACCGAATGGTAGCCCTTGGGCAGCAACGAAACGTCGTCGACCAGCTGATCGGTACTGTAGTCCTCGGCGGCGATACCGCAGGCGCGGGCCTTGAGGCGCATGTTGATGTCTTTGGTCACCAGCACCACGTCCAGTTCCTTGCGCCGGCTACGCAGCTCGAGCAACTGGTTGATGATGATGTTGTCGTTGAGGTGTTCTGGCAGCAGCCGGTTGGGTTCGGCGCGTGGGGTCATCAGGATCGACAGGAAGCCCTTGGGGCCGCTCTTGCCGCGCTGGATCGGTACGCCCTGCTCGACATCCTCGGGCGTGGCATCGCCCAGGGTCTGGTCGATCAGACGAATGGCCTGGCGGCATTCGGCGGCGATCGTGTGTTTGCCGGTCTTGAGTTTGTCGAGCTCCTCGAGCACGGTCATCGGCAGCGCGACGTGGTGTTCCTCGAAATTCAGCAAGGCGTTCGGATCGTGAATCAGAACATTGGTATCGAGCACGTAAAGGATTGGCTGGTTGGAAGAAACGTTACGTCCTTGATCATCCATACTCGGTCACCTTTGTAGGGGCCAGACGACGCAATACCTGGGCGGTGCTGCGCCGCGAAGTGACCGCCGGTCTCCCCCTGGCCGCGTCGTTACGGTAGGGAAGCTGCGAACAAAGGAGGGGCCATTAGTACGCCACCTGTGCTGCAGGGTTCGGCGGTCTGACTTCTTGATACCGCAAAACCCGTGACGATAAAAAGCGTTTTTACGTTTTTTTGAAGTTTATTTTTCGTTGTGCGGTCAAGCCCTTGGCGTGAGCCGCAAGCACCACTACAGTTAATGATCAAACCCCGATGAACGCCTGGCGATTTTTTCCGCCGGGTGTCGCCGCGCCAAGCGATTACGGGGTTTCGGCGAATTCCCGGCAGTTGCCCCAGCCAATCCCGCTCTGGGCCGTGTGCTGCAGCAGCCAGTCGATCGCCGCCTGGGCCCTGGGCTGGCCGTCATGAAACTGGATCACCCCGCGGCGCCACAGCAGCATCAGGCTCAGCACCCGCTGCGCCGACTGCTCGGCATTCAACCCGGCCTGGTCCTGGGCGTCGATATCCCACAACATCACCTGCAGCTGCTGGCCGGCAAAAAACGCTGCACTGTCGGCGCGGCGCTGCCCGTAGGGCGGGCGAAACAGCGGCACGAATGCCTCGGGCAGGCTGCTCTGTACCAATGCCCGGCTGGAGACCACCGAGTCCTGCCAGCCGGTCCACTGCGCATGCGAGCTGTACTGCCAGCCCTGCAACCCCACGCACTGCCCGGCATACAGTTGCTGCAGCGCCGCGGCCGAGGTCTGGTCGCGGCGCGCCTGCAGGTTCTTGCCCACCACGAAGAACAGCCCGCCAAGCTTCTGCCGGCGCAGGTAGTCGGTCAGCGCCTCGGTAGCCGGCCCCGGGCCGCCATCGAAGCTGAGCACGAACAGCCGGTCGTTGAGTGCCTGGCCATCGCGCTCCTGGTCGGAAAACCGCTCCACCTCGCTGGAGGTCTGGGTAAACAGCGCCGCCTTGCGCAATTGCTCGTTCAGGTAGTACTCGTGAAAACGCCGGCTTGGCTGCGCCCAACCGGCGTAGAACGAATCGTCTGCAACACTGAACTTGCCCGCCTGCTGGCGCAGGTCCGGCAGGCTGTCGATGGCGTAGCAGAACGAGGCGTCCTGCTCGCAGCTCTGCTGGGCCAGGTCATAGTTGCGCCACAGCCGCTGCCACAGGCGCTGACGCAAGGCATTCAGCGTCACCAGGTTGACCTGGCGAAGGTTCAGGCGCTCGGCCAGCTGCGCCTCGCTCAGGGCCTCGCTGTCATACAGCACGCGGGCAAAGCTGAGGATTTCGGCACGCGAGGCCACATCGAACAGGGCCGGGCTGTCGAGTTGTTCGGGCCACACGCTGCGGTCGAACCGGGCCAGCTCGATCGGGGCAGCGTGCACCAGCGTGCTCAGCAGGCCGGCCAGTAAAAGAAGGGCTATGCGCACGATCACACTCTCCATTTTCTCGCCGCGCACTATAGCGCCAAGCGCCGCCAGGGTCTTGGCTATTGGCGCGATAGTTGGAGATCGGCGCCCCCCGCCCGTAGAATCGACGCCACGATTCAAGGAGCCGACCTCATGCTGACGGTGATCTCACCCGCCAAGACCCTCGATTACGACACCCCGCCCGTTACCCAGCGGCACACCCTGCCGCAATACCTGGACGACTCCCAGGAACTGATCCTGCAACTGCGCGAACTTTCGCCGCAGCAGATCAGCGACCTGATGCACCTCTCGGACAAGCTGGCCGGCCTCAATGCCGCGCGCTTCGGCAGCTGGACCCCGAACTTCACCCCGGCCAACGCCAAGCAGGCGCTGCTGGCGTTCAAGGGCGACGTGTACACCGGCCTGGATGCACAGAGCCTGAGCGAAGACGACTTCACCTATGCCCAGCAGCACCTGCGCATGCTGTCGGGGCTGTACGGCCTGCTGCGTCCGCTGGACCTGATGCAGCCCTACCGGCTGGAGATGGGCACCAAGCTGGCCAACGCCCGCGGCAAGGACCTCTACGCCTTCTGGGGCTCGCGCATCAGCGAGTGGCTGAACCAGGCGCTGGCCGAACAAGGCGACGACCTGCTGCTGAACCTGGCCAGCAACGAGTACTTCTCGGCGGTCAAGCGCAGCGCGTTGAAGGCGCGGGTGATCAACACCGAGTTTCGCGACTTCAAGAATGGCCAGTACAAGATCATCAGCTTCTATGCCAAGAAAGCGCGGGGCATGATGACCCGGTTCGTGACCCAGGAGCGCATCGACGACCCCGAGCGGCTCAAGCAGTTCGACGTGCAGGGCTACTACTACAGTGCCGAGCAGTCCAAACCGGACAACCTGGTGTTCCTGCGCGACCACCCGGCCGAGTAGAAAGCATCGCGGGTCCCCCCGCTCCCCCCGGGATCACCTGAATCCTTGCGGGCGCGGGGTTGACTCGCGATGGCGTCCTCACAGCCCGCCAGGCGCCAATCCCGTGGCGCCAAAAAACCACCCCCTCTAGCCATATCGCCAAACGTCATAAGACCGTTCGTAGTTTTCTGACGAAATATCCTGAAATTTTTTTTCATGCTGGCATAAAAACATCCCCCTCCAAGTTTGCCCTACAGACACGGGACGAAACTGCCGTGTGCTATCAAAGTGAAAGTATCGTCAACTGTTGAAATATTAAAAAATCCTTCACGGCGACTCGGGCGAGCCTGGAACTTATCCCCTTGAGGCTCGCTCATACCACCGGTACGGATTATCTCGTGACGTATGTGAGAGATGACGTACATGACAAATGGACAGTATCAGGAAGTTTTGAAAGCACTTTTTTGTCCGCGCAATTGTTCGACAAGATTACGCGTCCAAGCCAGGAGAGAGCACCCTTAAAAATCGTCCTAGTGGTTGATTTCAAAGGATTTAATCCACTTGAAATAACAAGCACAGCAGTACGCGCAGTGGGTACTGCAATAAAGACGGATACCGTCCAGGGCTCACCCCCTAATGTAAATGGCCATTAGTCGCCAACTTGAGTGCCGTTTATTTTTCGCACTCCAATTTAATTTGCCTGCCGGCAGTTAGCGGTTTAACCGTGATACTTCCGTGCACCCTGAATTTGCTGGTCAACCAACCCGGTCTGGCGCTTAGTTGTGCGCCGACATGATAAACACATGAGGTGAATGCGATGCGTATCAGCATCTTTGGTTTGGGTTATGTAGGTGCGGTCTGTGCGGGCTGCCTGTCCGCCCGGGGCCATGAAGTGATCGGCGTGGATGTATCGGCGACCAAGATCGACCTGATCAACCAGGGCAAATCCCCCATCGTGGAACCGGGCCTCGAAGCCCTGTTGCAGCAAGGCATTGCCAACCAGCGCCTGCGGGGCACCACCGATTTTGCCCAGGCCATTCGCGACAGCGACGTGTCGATGATCTGCGTCGGTACGCCGAGCAAGAAGAACGGTGACCTGGGCCTGGAATACATCGAGTCGGTGTGCCGCGAAATCGGTCTGGTACTGCGCGACAAGAGCAGCCGCCACACCATCGTGGTGCGCAGCACCGTACTGCCGGGCACCGTCAAGAACGTGGTGATCCCGATTCTCGAAGACTGCTCGGGCAAGAAGGCCGGCGTCGACTTCGGCGTGGCGGTCAACCCCGAGTTCCTGCGCGAAAGCACCGCGATCAAGGACTACGACCAGCCGCCGATGACTGTCATCGGCGAACTCGACCGCGCCAGCGGCGACGTGCTGCAGGCCCTCTACGAAGAGCTCGACGCCCCGATCATCCGCAAGGACATCGAAGTGGCCGAGATGATCAAGTACACCTGCAACGTGTGGCACGCCACCAAGGTCACCTTCGCCAACGAGATCGGCAACATCGCCAAGGCCTGCGGCGTCGATGGCCGCGAAGTGATGGAAGTGGTGTGCCAGGACAAGGCCCTGAACCTGTCGCAGTACTACATGCGCCCAGGCTTCGCCTTCGGCGGCTCGTGCCTGCCCAAGGACGTGCGCGCCCTCACCTACCGCGCCGGCAGCCTGGACGTGAAGGCGCCGCTGCTCAACTCGCTGATGACCAGCAACGAGTCCCAGGTGCAGAACGCCTTCGACATCATCGAAAGCCACGACAAGCGCAAGGTTGCCCTGCTGGGCCTGAGCTTCAAGGCCGGCACCGACGACCTGCGCGAGAGCCCGCTGGTGGAACTGGCCGAACGCCTGATCGGCAAGGGCTACGAGCTCAACATCTACGACAGCAACGTCGAGTACGCCCGCGTGCACGGCGCCAACAAGGACTACATCGAGTCGAAGATCCCCCACGTCTCGTCCCTGCTCAACGCCGACTTCGAGCAGGTGATCAACCACGCCGACGTGATCGTGCTGGGTAACCGCGACGAGAAGTTCCGTGCGCTGGCGCAACAGGCCCCGGCCGGCAAGCAGGTCATCGACCTGGTCGGCTTCATGGGCAAGCCGACCTGCCCCACCAGCCGCACCGAAGGCATCTGCTGGTAACAGCAGCCACTGCACGGGGTCGCCCCAGCCCCGTGCAGTTCCTTCCCATTCATTCGCTACGGATGCACACCATGCAAAGGCTCAAGCACGGCCTGCTACAGGTCGCCGGATGGCTGTTCTACGTGAGCCTGCTCATGCTGATCGCCCTGGCCTTGCCCAAGACCGTTTTCGACCCCGACTCCAAGGACTTCATCTTCCTCATCGGCGCTGTCGGAATCTGGCGTTATTCCATGGGTGCCACGCACTTCGTGCGGGGCATGCTGTTCCTCTACATCGTCTACCCGATGCTGCGACGCAAGGTGCGCAAACTGGGCAGCGCGGCCGACCCGTCGCACGTGTACCTGATGGTCACCAGCTTTCGCATCGACGCCCTGACCACCGCGCAGGTGTACAGCTCGGTGATCCGCGAGGCAATCGACTGCGGCTACCCCACCACCGTGGTCTGCTCACTGGTGGAAATGAGCGACGAACTGCTGGTGAAAAGCCTGTGGGCCAAGTTCAACCCGCCCGACCGCGTGGCCCTGGACTTCGTGCGCATCGCCGGCACCGGCAAGCGTGACGGCCTGGCCTACGGCTTTCGCGCCATCTCGCGCCACCTGCCCGACGAGAACGCGGTGGTCGCGGTGATCGACGGCGACACCGTGCTCGGCGAAGGCGTGGTGGCCAAGACCGTGCCCTGGTTCAAGCTCTACCCGAATGTCGGTGGCCTGACCACCAACGAATTCTGCGAAGTGCGCGGCGGCTACATCATGAGCGAGTGGCACAAGCTGCGCTTTGCCCAGCGCCACATCAACATGTGCTCGATGGCCCTGTCCAAGCGCGTGCTGACCATGACCGGGCGCATGTCGGTGTTCCGCGCCGCCGTGGTGACCAACCCCGAGTTCATCAAGGACGTCGAGAACGACTCGCTGCAGCACTGGCGCCTGGGCCGCTTCAAGTTCCTCACCGGCGACGACAAGTCCAGCTGGTTCAGCCTCATGCGCCTGGGCTACGACACGTTCTACGTGCCGGATGCGGCGATCAACACGGTCGAGCACCCGCCGGAAAAGAGCTTCATCAAGGCCAGCCGCAAGCTCATGTACCGCTGGTACGGCAACAACCTGCGCCAGAACTCCCGCGCCCTGGGCCTGGGCGTTCGCCGCCTCGGCCTGTTCACCAGCGTGGTGCTGTTCGACCAGCGCGTGTCGATGTGGACCAGCCTGCTCGGGCTCACCGTGGCGCTGATCGCCAGCCTCAAGTTCGGCCCTGCCTTCCTGCTGGTGTACCTGCTGTGGATCGGCATCACCCGCCTGATCCTGACCCTGATGCTGATGTGCTCGGGGCATGCCATCGGCCCGGCCTACCCGCTGATTCTCTATTACAACCAGATCGTCGGCGCAATCATGAAGATCTACGTGTTCTTCCGCCTCGACAAGCAGTCCTGGACCCGCCAGCCCACTGCGCTCAAACGCGACCTCGCGAGCTTTCAACAATGGTTCAACACCTGGTCTTCGCGGACCATGACCTTCTCGGCAGCCAGCATCTTCGTCGCTGTGCTGTTCATGGTCGTGTGAGCCGCCGCCCTACGGAATAAACAGGAACATATCGCCATGAATACCGCCGTGAATGCCAATGTCGTGCATGAGTCCGAAGCCCAGCGTCAGCACGCCCGGGTAAAGATCCCCGCCAAGCTGCGCTACCTGGGGGCCAACCGCGAGACCCTCGAAGTCAAGGTCGAGGACCTCTCGGCCGGTGGCCTGAGCTTCTACACCCGCCACCCGCTGAAGGTCGGCGAAGTGGTGCGCGGCCGCCTGCAGTTCGTGGTCGACAACCTGGGCCTGGCCATCGACATCGAGTTCCAGGTGCGCTCGCACAACGTCGCCGACGGTCGTACCGGCGTGCAGTTCCAGAACCTGGAACAGCGCGACATCGCCACCCTGCGCCACATCATCACCTCGCACCTGTCGGGCGAGCTGATCAGCATCGGCGACGTGCTCAGCACCCTGCAACGCGACAACTTCACCAAGGCGCGCAAGCAGAAGGACACCGGCGGCGGCCTGAGCGCCTTCGGCCGCCTGCGTGCGGTCACCTTCAGCCTCGGCGTGTTCGTGGTCGGCGTGGCCGCGTTCGGCTTCATCGCCAAGTCGGTGTACGGCCTGTACTTCGTCAGCCATGCCGAAGCCGGGGTGGTCAGCGTCCCCACCACCAACGTCACCATGCCGCGCGACGGCACCGTGCAGAGCCTGGTGAAGGCGGACGGCCCGGTGGTCAAGGGCGCGCCGCTGGCCTCGTTCAACACCAGCATGCTCGACCTGCTCAAGGGCCACCTGGACGACCAGCAACTGGAGCCGGCGCGGGTCGAGGAACTGTTCGGCAAGCAGCTCAGCGGCACCCTCACCAGCCCGTGCGACTGCGTGGTGGCCAGGCAACTGGTTGATGACGGGCAATACGCGAGCAAGGGCGCAGTGATCTTCCAGCTGATCCCGCGCACCACCAACCCGATCATCGAGGCCCGTTTCAGCTACCGCCAGTTCGACGAAGTGCAACCCGGCACCCGCGTCAACTTCCAGGTGGCCGGCGAAGACGACGTGCGCCAGGGTCGCATCGTCAGCAGCACCAGCCAGAACAGCGACGACCTGTCTTCGGACATTCGCGTGCAGATCAAGCCGGATGCGCCGATGCCCAGCGAGCTGGCCGGGCGCCCGGTGTCGGTCAACAGCGACCGGGGCCCGTCGATGGACTGGCTGATCGACAAGGCCGTGGCCCGTGGGCTTTGAAGAGGACATGCCGGTGACTACCCAACACACCGCGATCCCTGTAGGAGCCGGCCTTGCCGGCGAATCGTGCAGCCCCCTTCGCCGGCAAGGCCGGCTCCTACCGATGGGTGCACTGGCCCTGGCCGTCAGCCTGGCCGGTTGCGCCGGCCTGCCCGACCAGCGCCTGGCCAACGAAGCCCTCAAGCGCGGCGACACCGCCCTGGCCGAGCGCAACTACCAGCAACTCGCCGACCTGGGCTACAGCGAGGCCCAGGTAGGCCTGGCCGATATCCAGGTCGAAACCGGTGACCCGGCCAAGCTCAGGCAGGCCGAGGCCACCTACCGCGCCGCCGCCCGCACCTCGCCCCGCGCCCAGGCCCGCCTCGGCCGTCTGCTGGTGGCCAAGCCCGACAGCAGCGAGGCCGAGCGCCACGAGGCCCAGGGCCTGCTCAAGCAGGCCTTCGCCGCCGGCGAAAGCAACACCCTGATCCCGCTGGCCATGCTCTACCTGCAATACCCGCAGAGTTTCCCCGACCTCGATGCCCAGCAGCAGATCGACCAATGGCGCGCCGCCGGCTACCCCGGGGCGGGCCTGGCCCAGGTGCTGCTGTACCGTACCCACAACACCTACGACCAGCACCTGGACGAGGTGGAACGTATCTGCAAGGCCGCACTGGCCAGCACCGACATCTGCTATGTGGAACTGGCCAGCGTGTACCAGAAGCGTGCCCAGCCCGAACAACAGGCCGCGCTGATCGACCAGCTCAAGGCCGCCTATGCCCGCGGTGCGGTACCGGCCAGCCGGGTCGACAGCGTGGCCCGCGTACTGGCCGACCCCAGCCTGGGCCAGACCGACGAGAAAACCGCCCAGGCCCTGCTCGAACAGGTCGCACCGAGCAACCCCGCGTCCTGGGTCAGCCTGGCGCAACTGCTCTACAGCTTCCCCGAGCTGGGCGACAGCGACCAGTTGCTGGCCTACATCGACAAGGGCCGCGAGGCCGCACAACCGCGCGCCGAGCTGCTGCTGGGCCGCCTCTACTACGAAGGCAAGGCCGTGCCGGCCGACGCGAAAAAAGCCGAGACGCACCTGCAGTCCGCCGCCGATGCCGGCGAAATCAGCGCCCACTACTACCTCGGCCAGCTCTACCGCCGTGGCTATCTGGGCCAGGTCGAACCGCAGAAAGCCGTCGATCACCTGCTGCGCGCCGCCCGTGGCGGCCAGCTCAGCGCCGACTACGCGCTGGCCCAGCTGTTCAGCGAAGGTCGCGGCATTCGCCAGGACCTGGTCAACGCCTGGGTGTTCGCGCAACTGGTGCAGGCCAACCCCAGCGAGCAATCGACGGCAATGGCCGGCGAGCTCGACCAGCAGCTATCCGCCCCGCAGAAGGCCCAGGCCCAGCGCCTGTTGCAACAGGAGCGCCAGGCCCGTGGCGCCATGGGTCAGGGCCCCGGCGCCCAGGCCATGCAGGCCCTGCAGGACACCACCGAACAAGACGGCGAGGAATCCCTATGACACTCAACCCGTGGATGAAGGCCGGCCTGGGCCTGGGCTGTGCCCTGCTCTGGTCGTGCCCGACCCTGGCCGCGATGACCGCCGAGAAGAACTTCGGCCTGGAAGTGAAAGTCACCGGCCAGTCCGAGGATGACCGCGACCTGGGCACCCGCTCCGGCGGCGACGTCAACGGCCTGGGCCTGGACCTGCGCCCCTGGGTGTATGGCGAGCGCGGCAACTGGAGCGCCTACGCCATGGGCCAGGCGGTCACCGCCACCGACACCATCGACACCGACACCCTGCGCCAGGCCGACGACGACAGCCAGGTCGAAACCCGCCGCGCCAGCGGCCGCGAGCAGGACAAGAGCTACCTGGCCATGCGCGAGTTCTGGGTCGGCTACAGCGGCCTGACCGCCTACCCCGGCGAGCAACTGCGCCTGGGCCGCCAGCGCCTGCGCAGCGACGACGGCATGTGGCGCGACACCAACATCGAGGCGCTGAACTGGACCTTCGACACCACCCTGCTGCGCGCCAACGCCGGCGTGGCCCAGCGTTTCAGCGAGTACCGCACCGACCTCACCGACCTGGCCCCCGAAGACAAGGACCGCCTGCACGTCTACGGCGACGTGGCCGCGCAATGGACCCCCGGCCACTGGGTCGGCCTGCGCGCGCACCACACCCACGACGACGGCAAGCTGAAGAACCCGGGCGAGACCCTCGACCCGCTGGACAAGACCCGCAACGGCGACCTCACCTGGCTGGGCCTTGAGGCCAACAGCGACGCCTACAACTGGCGCAACCAGAACACCGTCAACTACTGGGGCAGCGTCACCTGGCTCACCGGCGACCGTGATCGCCTGAGCGCCACCACCCTGGCCAACGGCGACCAGTTGGCCACGCAAAAGCAGAGCGGCGATGTCAACGCCTGGGCCACCGACCTGGGCATCCGCCTGCGCCTGGACCCCAACTGGCAGGTGGGCGCGGCCTATGCCCGCGGCAGCGGCGGCGGTGGCAGCGACGGCTCGGGCAACTTCGAACAGACCGGCCTTGAGAGCAACCGCTCCAACTTCACCGGCACCCGCTCGCGTGTGCACCGCTTCGGCGAGGCCTTCCGTGGCGAGCTGGGCAACCTGCAGGCCGCCACCCTGTTCACCTCCTGGCAACTGCGCGACGACTACGACGCAAGCCTGGTGTACCACAAGTTCTGGCGCGTCGACGGCAAGCAGAACATCGGCAGCAGCGGCATCAACGCCGTGGTCGATGATGACGGCATCAACCGCCCGCTGATCCAGGGCGAAAAAGACCTCGGCCAGGAGATGGACCTGGTGGTCACCAAGTACTTCAAGCAGGGCCTGCTGCCGGCCGCGCTGAGCCAGTCGATCGACGAACCGTCGGCACTGGTGCGCTTTCGCGGTGGGGTGTTCAAGCCAGGCGACGCCTATGGCAAGGAAGCGGACTCGTACATGCACCGCGCCTTCATCGACGTGATCTGGCGTTTCTGATGCCTGGAGTGCATTGACATGAACCTTTACCCGCTCAACACGCTGATCGCCGGCAGCCTGCTGCTGGCCAGCAGCATCGCCCTGGCCAACGGCCTGCCCGTGGCCAGCCCGGCCAAAGAGCTGCAGCACGCCAAGACCTACACCGTCAGCAGCGCGCCGATCGAGCCGTTGCAGATCCCGGCGCCGACCCTGCCCGACCTCAGCGGCTACACCGCCGAAGCGGTGCAGGCCAAGATCCAGCGTGCACGCAAGGGCAAGGTCACGGTACGCCGCATGCTGCAGGAAGACGCCCTCAAGGAGTTCATCGGCGGCGACAACAAGATGGCCGAATGGGTAGCCCGCCAGCACGGCATCCCGCAGGCGATCTTCGTCGATGACGGGCATGTCGACTTCACCGAGCTGAGCAAGCACGTGCCGGCCCAGTACCTGCGTGAAACCGCGCCGGGGGTATACCTGTCGCGCCTGCCGATCGTGGTGGGGCAAAAGGGCGTGCTCGAGATCGATGCCAAGGTCAAGGAGCTGCGCCTGTCCCAGGAAGGCGGCGCGTTCATCGTCAACGACGGCAAGCTGTTCGTCAGCGACACCCGCGTCACCGGCTGGCGCGAAAAGGACAACGGCCCGGCGACCTTCCGCACACCCAAGGAATTTCGCCCGTTCCTGCTCTCGTGGGGCGGCACCGAGACCTACATCGTCAACACCCGCATGACCAGCTTCGGCTATGCCCAGAGCAAGTCCTACGGCGTGAGCATTTCGCAGTACACGCCCAACATGGCCAAGCAGATGGGCCGCCCCGAACCCACCGGCTGGATCATCGGCTCCGAGTTCAGCGACATGTGGTACGGCTTCTACTGCTACGAGACCAGCGACTTCGTGGTCAAGGACAACACCTACCGCGACAACATCGTGTACGGCATCGACCCCCACGACCGTTCGCACCGCCTGATCATCGCCGGCAACACCGTGCATGGCACCAAGAAGAAGCACGGCATCATCGTCTCGCGCGAGGTCAACGACAGCTGGATCATCAACAACAAGAGCTACGACAACAAGCTCTCGGGCGTGGTGATCGACCGCAACAGCGTCAACAACCTGATCGCCTACAACGAGATCTACCGCAACCACACCGACGGCATCACCCTGTACGAAAGCGGCGACAACCTGATCTGGGGCAACAAGGTCATCAGCAACCGTCGCCACGGCATCCGCGTGCGCAACAGCGTGAACATCCGCCTGTACGAAAACCTCGCCATGGCCAACGGCCTGGTGGGTGTGTACGGGCACATCAAGGACCTGTCCGATACCGACCGCGACATCGACCTGGACCCGTTCGACACCAAGGTGTCGCTGATCGTGGTGGGCGGTGAACTGGCGGCCAACGGCAGCGGCCCGCTGTCGATCGACTCGCCCCTGAGCGTGGAGCTGTACCGGGTGTCGATGCTGGCCCCGAGCAAGTCCAGCGGCATCAGTTTCTCCGGGGTGCTGGGCGATCGCCAGGACGAGATTCTCGACCTGATGGTTCGCCAGGGCAAAGCCGTACTGATCGACCCGGTCGAACGCCAGACCGACATGGCGGATTGAGGAAACCTGACATGACCCCACACCTGATGAAACTGCTTGGCCTGAGTGCGGCGCTGCTGGCGATCAGCAACGGCGTGCGTGCCGACGAGGTGCAGGCGCCCAGCTTCACCGCCCAGCCGTGCTGCCAACTGTGCCCCGAAGCCCACAATGCCAGCCGCTACACCACCCGCTACCAGCAGAACTTCACCACCCTGGTGCAAGCCCAGGGCGACTGGCTGTTCCGTACCCGCGAAGACCTGCGCACCGAATTCAGCACCACCCCGGCCGGCTACAAACGCCTGCAGCAGGTGCACGATGCGTTCAAGGCGCGCGGCGTGGAACTGGTGGTGGTGTACCAGCCCACCCGTGGCCTGGTGAACCGCAACATGCTCAACCCGGCCGACAAGGCCGCGTTCAACTACGAGAAGGCCCTGCGCAACTACCAGGCCATGCTCAAGCGCTTCGCCCAAATGGGCTACAACGTGCCCGACCTGTCGCCGCTGACCAACGAACAGTTGCCGGCCGCGCAGCAGGGCAAGGACTTCTACTTCCGCGGCGACCAGCACTGGACGCCCTATGGAGCCGAGCGTGCGGCAAAAATCGTGGCCGACACCGTGCACAGCATGCCGGCCTTCGCCGACATCCCGCGGCGTGAATTCGAAAGCCACACGTCCGGCCGCATGGGCAAGACCGGCACCCTGCACAACGTCGCCGGCCAACTGTGCGGCACCAGCTACGCGGTGCAGTACATGGACCAGTTCGTCACCGAGCCCAAGGGCGAGAGTGGCGGCGACGACCTGTTCGGCGACTCGGGCAACCCGCAGATCACCCTGGTTGGCACCAGCCACAGCGGCAAGAACTACAACTTCTCGGGTTTTCTGCAGCAGTACATCGGCGCCGACGTGCTCAACGTCGCGTTCCCCGGTGGCGGCCTGGAAGGTTCGATGATCCAGTACCTGGGCAGCGAGGAGTTCCAGAACAACCCGCCCAAGATCCTGGTGTGGGAGTTCTCGCCGCTGTACCGCCTGGACCAGGAAACCATCTGGCGCCAGATGCTCGCCCTGCTCGACAACGGCTGCGAAGGCAAGCCTGCGCAGATGAGCGTCAGCACCTCGCTCAAGCCGGGCACCAACGAGCTGCTGGTCAATGGCAAGAACGGCGTGATCAAGAACCTGGTCAACGGCCGTCATCAACTGGACATCCAGTTCGAAGACAAGTCGGTCAAGACCTTGCAGGCCACCCTGTGGTACCTCAATGGTCGTCACGAGGACCTGAAGATCGAAAAACCCGAAACCTCCGACACCGACGGACGCTTCGCCTTCCAGTTGCGCGAGGACGAGGACTGGGCCAACCAGACCTTGCTCGCGGTGGAAGTGCAGGGTCCCGAAAGCGGCAGCCAGAAGGTCCAGGCCAGGCTGTGTACACGCAACCCGATCGCCGGCGCCGGGCAGCATGCTGCCCATGCCGGCCTGTGAGGCGCACATGACATCCATCCGCACCCTTGCCACCCCCGCCCTGCTCGCCCTGGCCCTGTTCGGCCCGGCGGTGCAGGCCGGCGGGCTGGTCCCGCCGCAGGGCTACTACGCCGGCATCGAGAAACCCAAGACCAGCCCCAACGACTTCACCTGTGAGGCCGTGCCCAAGCCCTACACCGGCGCGCTGCAGTTTCGCAGCAAGTACGAAGGCTCGGACAAGGCCCGCGCGACGCTGAACAAGGCATCCGAACAGGCCTTTCGCGATTCCACCGCCAGCATCACCACGCTGGAGCGCGGGGTCAGCAAGCAGGTGATGCAGTACATGCGCGACGGCCGCCCGCAGCAGCTGGACTGCACCCTGCAGTGGCTGGGCACCTGGGCGCAGGCCGATGCGCTGATGTCCACCGACTACAACCACACCGGCAAGTCGATGCGCAAATGGGCGCTGGGCAGCCTGAGCTCGGCATACCTGCGCCTGAAGTTCTCCAACGCACAGCCACTGGCGGCGCACCAGGCCCAGGCCGAACAGATCGAGAAATGGTTCGCGCGCCTGGCCGAGCAGACGGTCAAGGACTGGAGCGACCTGCCGCTGGAAAAGATCAACAACCACTCGTACTGGGCCGCCTGGTCGGTGATGGCCACGGCGGTGGCGACCGATCGCCGCGACCTGTTCGACTGGGCCGTGAAGGAGTACCGCGTGGGTGCCAACCAGGTCGATGCGCAGGGCTTTCTGCCCAACGAGATGAAGCGCAAGCAGCGCGCCCTGGCGTACCACAACTACGCACTGCCGCCGCTGTCGATGATCGCCAGCTTCGCCCAGGCCAACGGCGTGGACCTGCGCCCGGAAAACAACGGCGCGCTCAAGCGCCTGGGCGAGCGGGTGTTGTCCGGGGCCAGAGACCCGAGTGCGTTCAAGGCGCGCAATGGCCAGAAGCAGGACATGGACGATCTGAAGATCGACAGCAAATACGCCTGGCTTGAGCCGTGGTGCAGCCTGTACCAGTGCGACGCCGATGCGCTCAAGCGCAAGCACGCGATGCAGCCGTTCAAGAGTTTCCGCCTGGGCGGCGACCTGACGCGCGTCTACGACCCGCAGGCAGAACAGAAGAAGTAGCAACGACCGCAATCCCTGTGGGAGCGGGCTTGACCCGCGATGCGTTTGATCTGGTTCCCCCGCAATTTCAGCGGGGGGTTTGGGGGGCTGCTGCCCCGATTGTGGATAACGACAAGGAGAGATCGGGATGGTGTTCTCGTCCAATGTGTTCCTGTTCCTGTTCCTGCCGATCTTTCTCGGCCTGTACTACCTGAGCGGGCAACGCTACCGCAACGCCCTGCTGCTGCTGGCCAGCTACGTGTTCTACGCCTGGTGGCGAGTGGACTTCCTGGCGCTGTTCGCTGCGGTCACCCTGTGGAACTACTGGATCGGCCTCAAGGTGGGCGCCGCCGGCGTGCGCACCAAGCCGGCCCAGCGCTGGCTGCTGCTGGGGGTGGTGGTCGACCTGGGTATCCTGGGCTACTTCAAGTACGCCAACTTCGGCGTCGACAGCATCAACGCGATCATGACCTCGTACGGCCTGGAGCCGTTCATCCTCACCCACATCCTGTTGCCCATCGGCATCTCGTTCTACATCTTCGAGTCGATCAGCTACATCATCGACGTGTACCGCGGCGACACCCCGGCCACCCGCAACCTGATCGACTTCGCCGCGTTCGTGGCGATCTTCCCGCACCTGATCGCCGGCCCCGTGCTGCGCTTTCGCGACCTGGCCGACCAGTTCAACCACCGCACCCACACCCTGGACAAGTTCTCCGAAGGCTGCACGCGGTTCATGCAGGGCTTCATCAAGAAGGTGTTCATCGCCGACACCCTGGCGGTGGTCGCCGACCACTGCTTCGCCCTGCAGAACCCGACCACCGGCGACGCCTGGCTGGGCGCACTGGCCTACACCGCGCAGCTGTACTTCGACTTCTCCGGCTACAGCGACATGGCCATCGGCCTGGGCCTGATGATGGGCTTTCGCTTCATGGAGAACTTCAAGCAGCCCTACATCAGCCAGTCGATCACCGAGTTCTGGCGGCGCTGGCACATCAGCCTGTCCACCTGGCTGCGCGACTACCTGTACATCACCCTGGGCGGCAACCGCGGCGGCACCTTCGCCACCTATCGCAACCTGTTCCTGACCATGCTGCTGGGCGGCCTGTGGCACGGTGCCAACTTCACCTACATCATCTGGGGCGCCTGGCACGGCATGTGGCTGGCGATCGAGCGCGCACTGGGCCTGGACACCAACCCGCAGCGCTTCAACCCGGTCAAGTGGGCCTTCACCTTCCTGCTGGTGGTGATGGGCTGGGTGATCTTCCGCGCCGAAAACCTGCACGTGGCCGCACGCATGTACGGCGCCATGTTCAGCTTCGGTGAATGGCAGCTGTCGGAGCTCAACCGCGCCAGCCTCACCGGCCTGCAAGTGGCCACCCTGGTGATCGCCTACCTGAGCCTGGCGTTCTTCGGCCTGCGCGACTTCTACCGCAACGCCAAGCCCACGGCCAAGGCCAGCCCGGTGGCCGTGCATGGCGACGGCAGCGTGAGCCTGGACTGGGGCCTGTACATGACCCGCGCGCTGGTGCTGCTGCTGTTCGTGGCCTCGATCCTCAAACTCTCGGCGCAAAGCTACTCGCCGTTCCTCTACTTCCAGTTCTGAGCGAGCCGACCATGACCCGATCATTACGCAAACTCTACGCCGTGCTGTTCATGGCCCTGCTGCTGGGCCTGGGCATCTGGTCGCTGGGGGGCCTGGGCAGTTTCCAGCGTACCGCGCAGATGTCCCTGCTCGACGGCAAGCTGGCCAAGGCCGCCGAAACCCACTACGACGCGCAGTTCCCGATCAAGCGCCTGGGCACCAACCTCTGGGCGGCGCTGGACTTCAAACTGTTCAACGAAGGCCGCCCGGGTGTGGTGCTGGGCCGCGAGCAATGGCTGTTCAGCGATGAAGAGTTCAAGCCGGTGGCCGGCAGCGAACAGTTCGAGGCCGAGAACCTCGCACTGATCCGCGGCGTGCGCGACACCCTCAAGCAGCACGGTGTGCAACTGGTGCTGGCGATCATTCCGGCCAAGGCCCGCCTGTACCCGGAGTACATCGGTGAGCAGACGCCCGCCAGCCTGCATGCCGACCTGTACAACCAGTTCCATGCCAAGGCGCGTCAGGCCGGCGTGTTCGCCCCGGACCTGCTCGGCCCGCTGCAGGCGGCCAAGGCCCAGGGCCAGGTGTTCCTGCGCACCGACACCCACTGGACACCACTGGGCGCCGAGGTGGTGGCACGCCACCTGGCCGAAGCCGTGGCCCGCCAGACCCTGCTCAGCGGCACGCCGCAGCAGTTCGTCACCGAAGCCAAAGCCGCCACACCGTACAAGGGCGACCTCACCAACTTCCTGCCGCTGGACCCGTTGTTCAGCCACCTGCTGCCGGCTCCGGACAGCCTGCAGCAACGCACCACCCGCCCTGCCCGGGCCCAGGACCAGGCCGACAGCGACGACGCGCTGTTTGCCGACAACGAGATCCCCGTGGCGCTGATCGGCACCAGCTACAGCGCCAACCCGCACTGGAACTTCCTCGGTGCGTTGCAGCAGGCGCTGCGCAGTGACGTGGTCAATTACGCCGAGGACGGCCATGGCCCGCTGCTGCCGATGCTCAAGTACCTGCAGACCGACGCCTTCAAGACCAGCGCCCCACAGGTGCTGGTATGGGAGTTCCCGGAACGTTATCTGCCAATGAAAAACGACCTCAGCGCCTTCGATCCGCAGTGGATCGCCCAGCTGAAGCAAACCCGTACCGCCAATCAAGACATGGCCCTGTCGTCCAATCGGACGCAACACTGAGAGGAACTGCACATGACCACCAAGCACCGCATTGCCAAAGCATTCGCCCTGACCGCCGGCATGAGCCTGCTCTCGCTGCAGGCCTGGGCCGGCGCCGACGCCGCACTGTACGGCCCCAGCGCGCCCAAGGGCTCGACCTTCGTGCGCCTGTACAACGCCGGCAACCAGCCGGTGGCCGCCAGTGTCGGCAATACCCAGATCAGCGAAGTGGCCGCCCAGGGCAGCAGCGATTTCAGCTTCATGCCCCAGGGCGACTACAGCGCCAAGGTCGGCAGCCAGACCGTACCGGTCAAGCTGGCGGGCGATCACTACTACACCCTGGTCAACCACGGCAGCGGCCAGCCGCAACTGGTCGAGGAACCGCCGTTCAAGAACAAGCAGAAATCCCTGGTACGCGTGCAGAACCTGAGCGACCAGGCCCTGACCCTGAAGACCGCCGATGGCAAGACCGAAGTGGTCAAGCCGGTGGCGGCCAAGGCGCGCGGCGAGCGCGAGATCAACCCGGTCAAGGTCAGCCTGGCGCTGTATGAAGGCGACAAGAAAGTCAGCGACCTCAAGCCCGTTGCGCTCGAACGTGGCGAAGCGGCCGTGCTGTATGTGACCGGCAGTGGCAGCAACCTGTCGCCGGTCTGGGTCAAGCGCCCTGTGTCCACCCGTTAATCAACTGCCCCTTTCAACGTTCGGAGATTACCCATGATTCCAGTCATCCTGTCCGGTGGTAGCGGCTCGCGTCTGTGGCCCCTGTCGCGCAAGCAATTCCCCAAGCAGTTCCTGGCCCTGACCGGTGAACACACGCTGTTCCAGCAAACCCTGTCGCGCCTGGTGTTCGACGGCATGGACGCGCCCATCGTGGTGTGCAACAAGGACCACCGTTTCATCGTCAACGAGCAGTTGGCCAACCTGAACCTGGACACCCAGGCGATCCTGATGGAACCGTTCGGGCGCAACACCGCGCCGGCCGTGGCGCTCACGGCCATGAAACTGGTCAACGAAGGCCGCGACGAGCTGATGCTGGTGCTGCCGGCCGACCACGTGCTGGACGACCAGAAGGCCCTGCAACGCGCCCTGGCCCTGGCTACGGTGGCCGCCGAGCGCGGCGAAATGGTGCTGTTCGGGGTGCCGGCGACCAAGCCGGAAACCGGCTACGGCTACATCAAGTCGAGCCAGGACGCCCTGCTGCCCGAAGGCATCAGCCGCGTGGCACAGTTCGTTGAAAAACCGGACGAAAAACGCGCCACCGAGTTCGTCAAAAGTGGCGGCTACTACTGGAACAGCGGCATGTTCCTGTTCCGCGCCAGCCGCTTCCTCGAAGAGCTGAAAAAGCACGACCCCGACATCTACGACACCTGCCTGCTGACCCTGGAGCGCAGCCTGGAAGACGGCGACAGCATCAGCATCGACGAGGCCACCTTCGCCTGCTGCCCGGACAACTCCATCGACTACGCGGTGATGGAAAAGACCCAGCGCGCCTGCGTGGTGCCGCTGAGTGCGGGCTGGAGCGACGTGGGCTGCTGGTCGTCGCTGTGGGACGTGCACGAGAAGGACACCAACGGCAACGTGACCAAGGGCGACGTGGTGGTGCAGGACAGCCACAACTGCATGATCCACGGCAACGGCAAGCTGGTGTCGGTGATCGGCCTGGAGAACATCGTGGTGGTCGAGACCAAGGACGCCATGATGATCGCGCACAAGGACAAGGTTCAGGGGGTCAAGCAGATGGTCAACACCCTGGACGCCCAGGGCCGCAACGAAACCCAGAACCACTGCGAGGTGTACCGCCCGTGGGGCTCGTATGACTCGGTGGACATGGGCGGGCGCTTCCAGGTCAAGCACATCACGGTAAAACCCGGCGCCAGCCTGTCGCTGCAGATGCACCACCACCGTGCCGAGCACTGGATCGTGGTGTCGGGCACGGCCGAGGTGACGTGCGACGAGAACGTGTTCCTACTGTGCGAGAACCAGTCCACGTACATCCCGATCGCCTCGGTGCACCGCCTGCGCAACCCGGGCAAGATCCCGCTGGAGATCATCGAGGTGCAGTCGGGCAGCTACCTGGGCGAGGACGACATCGAGCGTTTCGAAGACATCTACGGGCGCTCCACGCCAGTGGAGCGCGGGGTGTCGATCAAGACCATCGCGCAGTGATCTGAAGCCCGGAAGGCCCTTTCGCGGGTCAAGCCCGCTCCCACAACGGTCGCCATCGAACCTGTGGGAGCGGGCTTGACCCGCGATGCTTTTATCAGGGTAGGATGATCCTTCATCCGCACCCAAGGCGCCCTCCATGTTCATCGGTATCCTGCTCATCCTCACCTGGCTGGTCCTGCTGCTGCGCTACCCGGCCAAGGCCTTGCCGATCTCCATGGCCGCGCTGCTCGGCCTGGGCCTGGTGGGCCTGTGGGTGGTGTGGCTGGACAACCGCGAGGCCAGCCAGCTGGCCCGCCTGGAACTGCGCCTGGACTACGCCCCCGACGCCTGCCCGGCCGACCGGCCGCTGCGCGTACAGATAAAGAACGCCAACCGCGTGCCGCTGGTCGAGCTGCGCTGGCGCGTGGCCGCCTACGCCCCCGGCGACACCGTCAACCTGGCCGAGAACACCTACGCCGCACCGCGCTACCGCGGCCCCGGCGACCTGCAGCCCGAGGCCAGCTGGCACGACTGCCTGCCCCTGCCCCCCCTGCGCTCAGGCTACCGCCCGCAAACCCTGGAATTTCGTGCCGAGCACCTGCAGGGTGGCTTTGCCAACTAGTATTTTTGCCAGTTACCTCAGACACGCCAGCCGGGGTTGAATGGAGCGCACCGCAATTCTTGCAGGAGGCACCACCATGTCACTCAGGCCCGTGACCCGCCTCGACCAGCTCCAGGCGCTGCTCGACGATTGCACACGCCAACGCCCGGCCATGGTCATGGTGGGCTCGGCCAGTTGCCCGCCTTGCTGCACGATGCATCCCGGTGTTGCACGGCTTGGCAGTCAACATCCTCAGGTCGACTTCCACTATTTCAACGTCGACCTGTTCGAGGATCACCCGCAAGAACCGGCCCTGACCCTCCTGTTCCAGAGCCTGTCGCTGCACTATCTGCCTTCACATATCCTGTTGCCCGTCGCCGGCCCCAACCTCGTGGTGTGCGCCACGAGCATCACCCGGCTGATCGACGCCCTGACCGAACACCACATTCTGAGGAGAGCCCCCTTCCATGCCCGTCGTCCTGATCACCGGTTGCTCCAGCGGCATCGGCCGCGCCCTCGCCGACAGCTTCAAGTCCGCCGGCTACGACGTGTGGGCGACCGCGCGCAAGGCCGATGACGTCGCCACGCTGATCAAGGCCGGCTTCAGCAGCCGCCAGCTGGACGTCAACCACGAGGACGCCCTGGTGCGCCTGGCCGACGCCATCGAAACGGCCCATGGCGGCCTCGACATCCTGATCAACAACGCCGGCTACGGCGCGATGGGGCCGCTGCTGGACGGCGGTGTCGAGGCCATGCAGCGCCAGTTCGAGACCAACGTGTTCGCACTGATCGGTGTGACCCGTGCACTGTTCCCCTTGCTGCGACGCAATCGCGGCCTGGTGGTGAACATCGGCAGCGTGTCGGGTGTGCTGGTCACCCCGTTCGCCGGCGCCTATTGCGCATCCAAGGCGGCGGTGCATGCGCTCAGCGATGCGCTGCGCCTGGAACTGGCGCCGTTCGGCATCGGCGTGATGGAAGTGCAGCCCGGCGCCATCGCCTCAAGCTTCGCCAGCAATGCCGGGCGCGAGGCCGAGCAGGTGCTGGCGCAAGACTCGCCGTGGTGGCCATTGCGCGAGCAGGTGCGCGCCCGCGCCCGCGCCTCGCAGGACAGACCGACCCCCGCCAGCGCGTTCGCCCAGGGCCTGCTCAAGGCCGTACAGCAGCGTACCCCGCCCGACCTGCTGCGCCTGGGCAACGGCAGCCGCGCCTTGCCGCTGCTGGCCGGCGTGCTGCCCAAACGGCTGCTGGAAAAGGTGCTGAAGAAACGTTTCGGCCTCGACCGCAGCCTGTGATCTGCCCGGTTTGCGGGGGCCTGCGCCGGCGATAGCTGACCCTATCGCTAACTATAAAGTGCACACCAGAGCATTTTCCAAAGCGTCTCCAAGGCCAAGAATCGCCCTCGTACTGGATCGGCTGCATTGCCACAGCGGCGGCGCGCTCCAGGCAATCAGGGAGAAATCTCCAAGGTCGGAGCACCGCTGCCTGCTGGCAGCCTTTCTCACAAATGCAATCAGGCCCTTTCTGGAGACATTCGTGAAACACCTTAACCTTCCGCGCAAGATCCCCACCCAGGCCCGCTCGCGGATGATGGTCGAAACCATCCTCACCTCCACCGCCAAGGTGGTGGTCAAGCATGGCTACCAGGGCACCAACACCAACCTGGTGGCCCAGCGCGCCGGGGTCAGCGTGGGCTCGGTCTATCAGTACTTCCCGAACAAGGATGCATTGATCGCGGCGTTGCATGAGCGCCATGCGCAGGCCATGAACCGGGTGATTCTGGAGGTCGCCGGCGCCCACGAGGTGGCCGACCTGCCGGCCCACCTCAGGCTGCTGGTGCAAGCCCTGCTACACCTGCACCAGCAGGAACCGGAGCTGCACCGGCTGCTCGACACCGACCTGGCCAACCTGAGCCGCAGCGTCGACGACCTGCAGCACAAGGCCCGCATCACCCTGTCCATCGAGCGCCTGCTGGACCGCTGGCGGGCCACGCTGGCTCACAGCAACCTGCACCTGGCCGCCTGGCTGGCGGCGCAGGTGATCACCTCGATGGTCAAGGCCTACATCCTCGACTCGCCGCAGATGAGCCAGGCGCAGATCGAGGATGCGATCAGCAGCTCGCTGATCGGGCTGTTGTGCCTCCCGCCGGCCGTGCCGCTGGCCACCGCCCGCGCCCGCGCGCAGCCGCACAGCTCAGCGGCGTAGCGCCTGGCGCGCCTGCAACTGCTCGTAACGCTCCAGCAAGCGCAGCGCCTGCAGGTAGCTGGGCACTTCCACCACCAGGCCATCGACCTCGGCACGCACGTTGCCGCCCTGGGCCGCCGCCTCGAACGCCGCCACCTGCCGGCGCGCCAGTTCGGCGTCCGCGTCAGCGGGGGTGAGGTAGCGATTGGCGACCGCCACGTGCGCCGGGTTGACCACACCCTTGGCCTGGTAGCCGATGGAGCGGGCGAACTGCATGTCGGCTTCGGCACCCTGCGCGTCGGCAAAGGTGTAGGGCGAGTCGATGGCCAGCACCCCCGCTGCTGCGCATTCGAGCAGAAAGCGCGAGCGCGGGTAATACAGCTCGGTGCCGGCGCGGCTGCGCCCGGCGCCCAGGTCGGCCACCATGTCCTCGGTGGCCACCAGCATCGCCTTGATACGCGGGCTGGCGGCGGCGATCTCGATGGCGCGCACCACGCCCAGCGCGGTCTCGATGTTCGGCACGATCAACGTGCTGCCGGCAGCGATGCCATGGCGCCCCTCAAGCTCGGTGATCAACTGGTCCAGCTCGATCATCTGCTCGCGGCGCTCGACCTTGGACATCATCACCACCTGCGGGCGGCCAGCCATCACTGCCGCCAGGTCCTCGTGGCCACAGGTTTCAAACGGGTTGATGCGCACCGCACTGACCCGCCCGCAGGCACGCCAGCGCTGCAGGATATCCACCGCCAGTGCACGCGCCTCGGGGCGTCGCGCCGGTGGGGTGAAGTCCTCCAGCTCCTGCACCAGCACGTCGCCATCGCCGTCGAGTGCCGCCAGCAACGCGCGCTCGTCGGCGCCGGGAATGAAGAAAAAGGTGCGGCAAAGCGCCAGTGGGTTGTCCTTGGAAACTGCCATGGTTGACGTCCTGTACAGAGAAGAAAAGGAAGAAAAGAAAGCGCCTCAGAGCATCGCCAGGCCGCCGTCCACGGCGATGGTGGTGCCGCTGACGAACGAGGCCTTGCCCGACAGCAGCCAGGCGATCACCTCGGCGGCTTCCTCGGCACGGCCCTCGCGGCGCAAGGCGGTCATGCCGTGCAGCTGTTCGAGCTTGCCGGCGACGCGCGTGGTGTCATCGAGCATCGGCGTGCGGATCACCGCCGGGGCGACGCAATTGACGGTCAGCCCGCGCGGGCCCAGTTCGCGCGCCAGGCCCTTGCTCAGGGTGATTACCGCGCCCTTGCTGGTGGCGTAGCCGAGCGTGCCGGCCAGGCCACCGCCGCGAATGCCGGCGACGCTGGCCACGGTGCAGATATGCCCGCCGGCGCGCATCAAGGGCACGCTGTGCTGCACCACGCTGAAGGTGGCAAGCAGGTTGACCTCCAGCAACTGGCGCAGGCGCGCCACGCTCAGGTCGTCGAATGCCGTGGTGTCGACCACCCCGGCGCAGGTGGCCAGGCCATCGATGCGCCCTCGCCACTGGGCGATTTCGGCGAACACCGCGGCCACTGCCTGTTCATCGCACAGGTCCAGGGCGAACGGCCGATGGCCTGGGCCCAGCGCATGCAGGGTGCGATCCAGGCCGCCTTCGTCACGGTCCAGGCACGCCACCTGAAAACCCTCCCGTGCCAGCTGCAGGGCGGTCGCCGCGCCAATACCGCTGGCCGCACCGGTGACCACCGCCACCCTGTCTTGATTGGTCATGAACACTGCACTCCCTGAATGGCGATACAGGGCCGCTACAACAACGGCGCCTGAGTGGCGGCCATGCTAAAAGAATGCCTGCCGAACAACTACTCGCATTAAAAACCCCACACACAAGAGCCGTGCCCGTGTACCCGCCGTGGATTGCTCGCATTGCCAGGAATATTAAATATTCATGACCAAAGTTCGTTGTCGGCGGCGAAATGCGAGCAATTCAACGCCACCCTCAAGGCCGCCCCCACAAACGAACCATGGCGTACAACCAGCAGCCAGCAACCCCACGACAGACAAGCGCTGCAGCGCGAAAGCGAGCTTCCTGCAAACAAACGCGAGTAGCCTTGCAAGTTCAACTTGCCTAGCATTTGAAACAACTTGAAACCCACTTTCAAGGGACCGAACAAGTTGCCGAGAAGTTTCAAGAACATTTCGCCAACTTCAAACAGAACAAACAAAAGGAAGTGCACCATGAGCCAGAAAGGCTTTGAGACCGTCATTGAAATAAAATACCGCGACACCGACTCGATGGGCCATGTAAGCAGCCCCATCTATTATGACTACATGCAACATGCCTACCTCTGCTACATGCACCACCTGCTGCAACTGCCAAAGAGCGAAAAACTGCCGCACATCATGGTGCGCAGCGAGTGCGACTACCTCAAGCAGGCCATGTACGGCGAAACCCTGGTGGTCAGCAGCGCCGTGGTGAAATTCGGCACCAAGAGCTTCGAGATCGAGCACACCATGCGCCGCCAGGACGATACCCACGAGGTGGTGGCCAGGGCCAAGTCGTACCACGTGATGTTCGACTACGACAAACAGGCCACCGTGCCTGTGCCCCAGGCATTCAAGGATCAGGTCCTGGCTTTCCAGGAAGGCTGAGCCGGCGCTCAGGGACGAACCGTTCGCCGACGCTCAGGCGCCCCGGCGAACCGACTGCAAAGGTACGCTCAATGAAACTCTCCTGGACTCCACAGCAGCTCGCGCTGCTGTCGACCTACCGCGCCATCGGCGTGGAACTGGCCGAGGCGCGGCGCAGCGCCGCCCCCGGTTTCGATCACTACGGCTGGCAGCGCCTGTGCGACGCGGGCCTGTGGAAGCTGGTCATCCCGCTCGAATACGGCGGCCTGGGTGAAGACTGGTGGGGCTTCAGTGCCGCGCTGGAAGGCCTGGCCTCGTCGATCCGCACGCCCGAGCTACTGCTGTCGGTGATTGCCCAGGCCGGCATGGTCCGTGCCCTGATGCTCTACGGCAGCGACGCCCAGAAGGACCGCTACCTGAGCGCGATCCTGGCCGGCGCGCTGAGCGCCACCGGCATCGCCGAACCGGGCACCGGCACCGACGTGCGCAGTATCCACAGCCTGCTGACCCCGTGCGCGGACGGCTACCGGCTGACCGGCAGCAAGTTCAACATCGCCCATGCACCGGTGGCCGACTTCCTGCTGATCGTGACCCGCCTGGCCACCGACTCCAAGCACAACATCGCCCTGGTGATCATCGACAAGGACACCCCCGGCCTGACCCGTGGCGAGCCGGACGACAAGCTGGGCAACAAGCACCTGCCCACCGGCCCGCTGCACTTCGACAACCTGCCGGTGCCGGCCGAACAGGTACTGGGCGAGCCGGGCCGCGGCCTGCAGCAACTGATCAGGATCATCTCGCTGGGGCGTGCGTACTACGGCCTGGTAGCGGCCAACCTGCCCACGCCGTTCCTGGCCGAGGCCATGCACTACGCGGCCAACCGCCAGAGCTTCAACAGCGCCATCGACACCCACCAGTACGTGCAGAAGCGCCTGGTGGACATCGCCATGGGCATGGAGCGCAACCGCTGGATGGTGTACGCCGCGCTCGACCAGCTGCTGGGCAACGACCCCCAGGCGCTGATGAGCTGCTCGATCGCCAAGCTCGGCGCCGCGCAGGACTTCATCCACAGCGCCATCAGCCTGCTCAAGCTGTATGGCAGCCTGGGCTACCACGAAGGCGACATCGCCACCCTGGTCAAGGACGCGCTGGGCTTTGCCAGCGTGGGCGGCACCGAAGAGATGCACCAGAAGAACATCTTCAACCAGCTGCTGCGCCTGACCCAGGCCGGCTGATCCCGCAGCGCCCGCCCCTGCCACCTGCGCGCCCGGCCCCACCCGGCGCGCGGGCATGGCAGCGCGAGCGTGGGCGCCCTTGACCACTCCCCTTCCTGGTAGAGAACAGACCCGATGCCGATCGAATCGACTTTACTGCACGCAAGCCCTGTCGCCGCCCTGGCCCCGGTGCCCTTCGCCCAACCGTTCGATGACCACCTGGAACAGGCCGGCCTCGACGAGTTGCGCCAGCACCAGTTGCTGCGCCTGCGCCAGACCCTGCTGCATGCCTATACCCATGTGGCCTGGTACCGCGAGCAGTTCCATGCACTGGACGTGCACCCCTACGACCTCAAGCACCTCGACGACCTGGCGCACTTCCCGCTGACCAGCAAGGCACAGTTGCGCGACCACTACCCCTTTGGCCTGTTTGCCGTGCCGATGGACCAGGTGCTGCGCCTGCATGCCTCCAGCGGCACCACCGGCCAGCCCACCGTGGTCGGCTACACGCGCAACGATATCGACGTGTGGGCCTCGCTGGTGGCGCGCTCGATCCGCGCTGCGGGCGGGCGGCGCGGCGACCGCATCCATATCGCCTATGGCTACGGCCTGTTCACCGGCGGCCTGGGCGCACACTACGGCGCCGAGAAACTCGGCTGCACGGTGATCCCGATGTCGGGCGGGCAGACCGCACGCCAGGTGCAGCTGCTCAAGGACTTCCAGCCGGACATCATCATGGTGACGCCGTCCTACATGCTCAACATCGCCGAAGAGATCGAACGCCAGGGCATCGACCCGCAGTCGCTGTCGCTGCGCGCCGGGATCTTCGGCGCCGAGCCGTGGGGCGGACAGATGCGCGGCGAGCTGGAACAGCGCCTGGGCATCAAGGCCCTGGACATCTACGGCCTGTCGGAAGTGATGGGCCCGGGGGTGGCCATGGAGCACCTCGACACCCAGGACGGCCCGACACTCTGGGAAGACCACTTCTACCCCGAGATCATCGACCCGGTCACCGGCGCGGTGCTGCCCGACGGGCAGTTCGGCGAACTGGTGCTGACCACCCTGAGCAAGGAAGCGCTACCGATGGTGCGCTACCGCACCCGCGACCTCACCCGCCTGTTGCCCGGCAACGGTCGCGCCATGCGCCGCATCGACCGCATCACCGGGCGCAGCGACGACATGCTGATCATCCGCGGGGTCAACGTGTTCCCCAGCCAGATCGAGGAGCAACTGCTCAAGCTGCTGATGTTCAGCCCGGTGTACCAGCTGCATGTCAGCCGCCAGGGTAACCTCGACGTGCTGGCCGTCCACGTCGAGCTGCGCCCGGAACACAGCGGCCTGAGCGCCCAGCAGCAACAGGCCGCCTGCCAGCAGCTGAGCCACCAGATCAAGGTGCACGTGGGCATCAGCACCCACATCCAGCTGCACCCGTGCCACACCCTCAAGCGTTCCGAAGGCAAGGCCGGCAACGTCATCGACCTGCGCCGCCAGCCCTAGCGGCGCACCCTCTCTCAAGGATCACGAGGCTCCCCTACTCATGGACATGACCATTGGCGATTTTCTGCTGCGCCGCCTTCAGGAATTCGGCATCCGCCACCTGTTCGGCGTGCCCGGCGACTACAACCTGACCCTGCTCGAACAGGTCGAGGCGCTGCCCACGCTCGACTTCATCGGCAACTGCAACGAACTCAACGCGGCCTACGCGGCCGACGGCTACGCCCGCACCCAGGGCTTCGGCGCGGTGCTGACCACCTACGGGGTGGGCGACCTCAGTGCACTCAACGGCATCGCCGGCGCCTATGCCGAGCGGGTGCCGGTGATCATGGTGTCGGGCATGCCGCCGCTGCACGCGATCATCGACCGGGCCCTGATGCACCACACCCTGGGCGACGGCAACTACGACAACATCATGGTGACCCTGCGCCAGTTCACCGTGGCCCAGGCGCGCATCACCGTGGAAAACGCCGCCATGGAAATCGACCGCGTATTGCAGACCTGCTACCGCGAACGCCGCCCGGTGTACCTGCAACTGCCCAGCGACCTGGCCACCCTGCCGATCGAGGTGCCCGACACGCCGCTGCAACTGAGCGAGCCGCGCAGCGAGCCGGGGCAACTGCAGGCGGTGGTACGGGCGCTGGTGGCACGCCTGGATGCCGCCAGCTCGCCGGTGCTGCTGGTGGACATGGACGTGGCGCGCTTTGGCCTGGTGCCCCAGGTGCTCGAGCTGATCGAGCGCTTCGACCTGCCCTTCGCCTGCCTGCCGCCGGCCAAGGCCATGCTGCCCGAGTCGCACCCGCTGTTCCTCGGCACCTACGCCGGTGCCGGCTCCGCGCCCGGCGTGCGTGCGGCACTGGAGCAATCCGACTGCGTTATCAGCCTTGGCGCACGCTTCACCGACACCAGCACCGCACTGTTCTCCCACAGCTTCATGGACGGCGCGCTGATCCAGTTGCACGCCTACGCGGCCTCGATCGCCAGGCAGCACTACACCGCCGTGAGCCTGGGCCAGGTGCTCCAGGCGCTGGGCCAACAGGCGCTGGCACGCGAGCGCCGCGCCCAGCGCATCCCGCCGTTCAGTGCCAGCCCGGCGTTCGCCGCGCTGTCGGGCAAGCCGCTGAGCCAGCTGCGCTTCTGGCAGCGCATCGGCCACCTGATCGAAGCCGACGACCTGGTCATCGCCGAAAGCGGTACCTCGTCGGCGGGCATCAGCGGCCTGCGCCTGCCGACCGGGGCAACCTGCATCACCCAGCCGATCTGGGGCTCGATCGGCTACACCCTGCCCGCGCTGCTGGGCAGCCTGCTGGCCGCACCGACACGCCGCCAACTGCTGTTCATCGGCGACGGCTCGTTGCAGATGACCGTGCAGGAGCTGTCGACGATTCTGGCGCACAACCTCAAGCCGGTGATCTTCCTGATCAACAACGATGGCTACACCATCGAACGGCTGATCCTGGGCGAGCATGCCAGCTACAACGACGTGAACCCCTGGCGCTATGCGCAACTGGCCAGCGTGCTGGACACCCGCGAGCGCTCGCGCAGCTTCACCGTGCACACCGAGGACCAGCTCGAAGATGCGCTGGCCCAGGCCGCACAGGCCGACACGCTGGTGTTCATCGAAGTGGTGATGGAACGCATGGACGCGCCCGAATCGCTCAAGCGCTTTGCCCGGCTGTTCGCCGAGTTCGACTACGGGCTGCAACCGGCCAGCCTGCCGGCGATTGCCGGCTGAAGGCCGCGCCCGGGCGAGTCGCTCGCCCGGGCGCGGCAGGGTGCATCAGGCGATGGAACGAACCACGCCGCCATCCACGCGCAGGGCTGCGCCGGTGGTGGCGCTGGCCTGGCGCGAGGCCAGGTAGACCACCATGTTGGCGACCTCCTCGACCGTGGCCAGGCGCTTGATGACCGAGCTGGGGCGGTGCTCGGCAATGAACCGGGCCTCCAGCGTCTCGCTGTCCACCCCCTGCTCCCTGGCCATCTGGCTGAAGTAGCCGCCCACGCCTTCGGAGCGGGTCGGGCCCGGCAGCACCGCATTGACGGTCACGCCGGTACCGGCCAGGGTCTCGGCCAGCCCGCGGGAAATCGCCAGCAGAGCGGTCTTGGTGGTGCCGTAGTGCACCATCTCGGTCGGGATCTGCAGCGCCGATTCACTCGACAGGAACAGCACCCGGCCCCACTCGCGCGTGGCCATGCCCTTGGCGTAATGGCGCGACAGGCGCACCGCGCTCATCACGTTGACCTCGAAGAAGCGCTGCCAGTCCTCGTCGCTGATCTCGAAGAAGCCCTTGGGCTCGAAGATGCCCAGGTTGTTGACCAGGATGTCGGTTTCCGGCTCCTTGGCAAACAGGATGTCCGCCCCCTCGGCCGTGCCCAGGTCGGCCGCAATGCCCTTGACCTTGGCCCCCGGCAACTTGCGCTGGATCTGTTCTACGGCGCGCGTGACACGGGCCTTGGTGCGCCCGTTGACCACCACCTCGGCACCGGCCTCGGCCAGCCCGTGGGCAATGGCAAAGCCGATACCGGCGGTGGAGCCGCTGACGATCGCACGCTTGCCGTGCAAGGAAATATTCATACCTGCGTCCTTTTCTGGATGACATGTGAACCCCGGCGCGGCGCCGGCCGTGCCGGGGCACGGCCGGCGCAGGCCTCATGGGTGCTTTGACCGCTGCCCTCGATCGAGTTCAGCGCTGGCCTGGGCCGGTGGGGCAAATGACTGCCAGCCCCCGCCCAGGGATTTGTACAGGCCAACCATGGCCAGCGACACCGCCGCCGAGCTTTCGACCCACTGCTCCTGGTTGGCCAGCAAGGCGCTCTGCACGGTCAGCACGTTGAGGAAGTCGACCGCGCCCTCCACGTACTGGTTGCGCGCGGTGTCCAGCGCCACCCGGCTCTGGCGCACCGCTTCGTCGAGCAGGTCGCGGCGCAGCTGGCTGGCGTTGTACAGGCGCAGTACATCGTCGATCTCGTGCCAAGCGCGCAGCACCACCTGCTGGTACTGCACAGCCGCTTCCTGCTGCTGCGCCTCGCGCAGCTTGAGCACGCCGGTCAGGCGCCCGCCCTCGAAGATCGGCAGGCTCAACTGCGGGCCGATGGCAAACCGGCGCGAACTCCAGTTGCCGAAGTCCGACAGTTGCAGCGACTGGAACCCCGCGCTGCCCGACAGGCGGATGCTCGGATAGAAGTTGGCCTTGGCCACCCCGATGCTGGCCGTGGCGGCGTGCAGTTGCGCCTGTGCCTGGCGGATGTCGGGGCGCCGCTCGGCCAGTTCCGAGGGCAGGCCCATGGCAAAGCGCTGCGCGGTCTGCGGCATCGGTGCCGGTTGCAGCAGTTCGTTCTGCAGGCTGCGTGGCGGTTCGGCCAGCAGCAGGCTCAGGGCGTTGATCAGTTGCGCCTGGCGGTCTTCCAGGGTGGGCAGGCGCGCCTCGATGGACGCCACCTGCGCCTTGGCCTGGGCCACGTCGAGGTTGGTCGCCACGCCATCGTTCAGGCGCATCTGCGACAGGCGCAGGCTGTGGCGCGACACGTCGAGGTTCTCGCGGATCACCGCCAGGGTGCTCTGCACCGCACGCAGCTGGATATAGTCGTGGGCGGTCTCGGCCAGCAACGACAGCAGCACGCCCTGGCGGTCGTTTTCGGCCACCTCGACGCTGGCGTCGGCGGCCTCCACCTCACGCCGCACCCGGCCCCACAGGTCCAGTTCCCAGGCAGCGGTGAAGTCGCCCTGCCACAGGTTGAAGGCCGACTTGCCGTTCTTGCCGGACGGGTCGTTGAGGCCATCCTCGCTGTTGCGGGCGCGGCTGTAGTTGCCGTTCAGGTCGACCGACGGGTACTGCTCGGAGGCAATGCTGCTGCGCACCGCGCGGCTCTGCATCAGCCGGGCGGTGGCCACCTGCAGGTCCAGGTTGCGTTCGACCGCGCGCTGCACCAGTGACGACAGCTGCGCATCGTTGAACTGCTCCCACCAGCGCGCCTGCAGCGGTGTCGCCTCGGGCTGGCTGGGGCCGGCCTTGTCCTGCAGGGTCGGCCAGGCCGACGGCGCGGTGGAGCGCGGCGCTTCGAAATCGGGGCCCAGGCTGCAGGCGCCGAGGGTCAGCGTGGCGCCCAGCAGCAAGGGCGAAGTAGCCTGTGCGAAGTTCATCGAGCGCTGACCTCGTTGCCGGCCTGGGCCCTGGCCGGGCTCTGGGTATCGATTCTGGCGATCACCGACATGCCCACGCGCAGGCGGCTGAGCAATGGCTGGTCGGCGTCGAGCACGATCTTCACCGGGATGCGCTGCACCACCTTGGTGAAGTTGCCGGTGGCGTTGTCCGGCTTGACTGCGGCAAAGGTCAGGCCGGTGGCCGGGGCCACGCTCTGTACATGGCCGCGCAGCTGTTCACCGGCAAAGGTATCCACGCTCACCAGCACTGCCTGGCCTGGCTGCACGTGGGTCAGCTGGGTTTCCTGGAAGTTGCCGACCACGTAGGCCTGTGCCAGCGGCACCACCGAGAGCAGCCGTGCGCCCGGGTTGACGTAGGCGCCCACGCGCACGGCGCGCTCGCCGACCATGCCGTCGATGGGTGCGACGATCTGCGTGTAGGACAGGTCCAGGCGGGCACGGTCCAGCGCGGCCTCGGCATGCTTGAGGCCGCCCTGGGCTGCCTCCACCTGCGCGGTGAGAATGTCCACCTGCTTGCGTGCCGCGGCCAGCGCCGCACGGGTGTTGGCCAGGCGTGCCTGGGCCTGATCGACCCGGCTGCGCGCCTGCTGGGCGTTCTGCACGGTGCCGGCGCCCTGCTCGGCCAGGCGGGTGTGACGGGTCAGTTCATGGTTGGCGAACGCCAGCGCCGCCTCGTCGGCAGCCACCGTGGCCTGGGCCTGGGCGATCAGCGAAGCCTGGCGTTCGAGGGTGGCGCGGGCGTTCTGGTACTGCGCGCGGGACATCAGCAACTGCGCGTCGGCGGCGGCCAGCGCCGCCTGGAAGTCGCGGTCGTCGATCTGCGCCAGCACCTGGCCGGCCTTGACCTGCTGGTTGTCCTCGACGTGGACCGCCTTGATGAAGCCCGACACCTTGGGCGCCACCACGGTGTAGTCGGCCGTGACGTACGCATCGTTGGTGGACTGCGTGCCGCCGCTGCCGAACAGCGCGGGCAGCGCCACATAGGCTAGGCCGGCGACGACGATCACCGCCACGGCGATCAGGGTGAGTCTGGAAGTTTTACTTGAGGTCATGTCTTTCTCTCTCGACGGGACTAGGCCACTGCACGCGGCGGGTAGATCCGGGTAGGCACAAAGGGAATCAGCACGATCAGCGCCAGTGCCAGCAGCGCCATGCACAGGTAAAGGTCGGCCGAGGTCAGCACCACGGCCTGCTCATGGATGCGCCTGGCCAGCCCCGGCGCATCGCTGGCAGCCAGCGGCGAGTTGCCCAGGTTGTCCACCAGCATGTTGGAGTGGAAATGCCGGCGCACCGTGGTCAGGGCCTCCAGCACCCCGGCAGCCACCACCGAAGCCAGGCCCTTGATGGTGTTGAACCAGGCCGAAGCGAACGGGCCGTCCTGCGGGGTCATGCCGCCGGTGGCGAGCATCAGCAGCGGGATCACCGCCATCGGCTGGCCGAAGATCTGGAACAGTTGCAGCACATAGAAGTTTTCGCGCACCCACTGCGAGGTGATCTGCGTGCCGCCCAGGCATGACATGGCGAGCATGCCCAGGCCGATGGCCAGCACCCAGCGGCAGTCCACCGCGCGGATGTTGCACAGCGCCGCGGTCAGCGGCAGCGCCAGCAGTTGCGGCAGCGCCACCAGCAGCATCACCGGGCCGCTGTGCACGGGCCGATAGCCCTGGACCTGGGCCAGGTAGTTGGTGGGGATGATGATCACGGCCGACAGCACCACCAGCACCCCGCCCAGGGTGATCAGGGCGTGGGTCAGGTTGCGGTTGCGCAGCATCTGCAGCTTGAAGAACGGCAGCGGGTGCGACCATTCGTTGATCATGAACAGCACCAGCAGCACCACCCCGCCGCCCAGCAGCCAGCAGATCAGCGGCGAGTTGAACCAGCCCATGCGGTCGCCCTGGGACAGGCCGATCACGATCGAGCAGATGGCCGGCAGCCCCAGCAACAGGCCGCGCCAGTCGAACTGCTTGAAGCGCTCCAGGCGCAACGGGTCCTGCGGCAGGCCCCAGGCCACGCAGCCCATGGCCACCAGCGAGGGCAGGATGATCTGCCAGAACGCCCACTGCCAGCCGACATACTCGGTCCACATGCCCGCCAGCGGGAGGCCCAGGCTCGGCCCGAAGGTTGCGGTCAGGGCGTAGCCGGCCAGGCCGTAGAGCTTGATGCCGGGGGGCAGAAAGCGCAGCGCCACGCTCATCAGCATCGGCGGCAGCGCGCCCCCGGCAAGGCCTTGCAGGGTGCGCAGCAGCATCAGGCTTTCGAGGTTGGGTGCAAACGGGCAGAGCAACCCCAATACGGCAAAGGCGCCGATGGCACACAGGGTGAAGCGGCGCAGCGAGAAGGTCACCGAGCACCAGGGCGCAAAGGCCATGGCCGACACCGAGGTGGCCGAGTACAGCGCCACCAGCCAGGCCCCTTCGTCGGCGCCGATGTGCATCCCGCCACGGATGTCGGCCAGGGCCATCTTGGTGACCATCTCGTTGAGGCCGGCGCACAGCACCGCCAGCAGCACGCCGACCAGGCCCACCACGATACGCAGGCCGAAGGCAGCCGGGGCGGCCGGTTTGGCAGGCGCCGCGGCGGGCGCCGGGGTGGCCCCCAAGGGCGCCTGGGCCGCCAGCGACGTCATGGCCGGCCCCCGCCCACAGGCGCTGAAGCACGGCAGAAAAAAGGCACACACATGGCAGGAGGACTCCGGGTAGTTAAGTACCCGGCAAGTCTATGGAGGCCAATAGATGACGAAAACTGACATATTCGCAGTTTATTGCTGCGTCAAACGCAATCCACAAAAGCCGTCGATAACGCGTGCCTGCCCCGGGCTCAGGCGTAGTGCCTGGAGCAGCATTCCTTGAGGGTCTGGCGCAACCAGCGGTGGGCGGGGTCGTTGTCGAAGCGCGGGTGCCAGGCCTGCATGATGGTCACCGCCTCCAGCGCCATCGGGATGCGGAACGAGCGCAGCGGCAGGCCGAGCCGGGCCACGCTCATCAGCACGTGCTCGGGCAGCGCCAGCAGCAACTCGGAGTCGGGCAGCGAGAACATCGCCGAATGAAAGCTCGGGGTGATCAGCGCCACGCGCCGCTGCAGGCCCATGCCGGCCAGCGCCGCATCGATCGGGCCGGCGGCGCGACCACGGCGCGACACGCTGATCTGCTCGTAGCCGGCGAAGCGCTCGGGGGTGATCTCGTCATCGAAGATCGGGTGATCGACCCGCGCCAGGCCGACGAAAGTGGTGGAGAACAGGCTCTGCACCTTGATCTCGGGACCGAGGTTGCGCGTGGCACTGATGTACAGGTCCAGGCGCCCGTCGCGCAGTGCGGCGTCCTCGTCGCCGCCCTCGCCTTCGGGCACGAAGCGCAGCACCGTGTGCGGCGCCTGTTCGCGCATGGTTTCCAGCAGGGGCGCGGCAAAGGGCGCGATGAACACATCGTTGGCGCGCAGGTTGAAGGCCCGTTCCAGGCTCTGCAGGTCGACCTCGTCACTGGAACTGAACACCTGGTTGGCCTGCTCCACCACGCTGCGCACCTGACTGCGCAGGGCCATGGCCTTGGGCGTGGGCACCAGGCCGCGGCCGGCGCGCACCAGAATCGGGTCACCCACCGCATGGCGAATGCGCGTCAGGGTACGGCTCATGGCCGCGGGGCTCAGGTTCATCCGCCGCGCCGCGCCGACCACACTGCCTTCATCGAGCAGCGCATCCAGCGCGACCAGCAAATTCATATCTGGAAAGTGCATGGCAAGCATCCATTCATTGCTTCGTTGAGTCCGGGGCAAAGCTTAACAGTTTCCGCCGCGCTCACAGCCCCTGCATGTGGCGCAACTAGTCATTGCACGCTGCACCATTTACCGCGCCGCATGCTTTTTTCAAGAATGCTGCTCTTTGCACAGTGAGTGGACCCTGCCCCATGTACAGCGTCGTTTTGATCGCCATCGATGGCTCGCCACGCAGCCACGGCATCCTGGAAACCGTCAGCACGTTCTGCGAGCAGACCCGTCATCGCCTGCATGTGCTGCTGGCGGTCGACCGTGCCTACGCGCTGCCCGAACAGGACGGCCACATCAGCCCGCAGGACGAAACCGAATACCCGGCGGCCAGCCATGAACAGCAGGTGGCCGACATGAGCATGCTGCAGGCCGTGACCCACCTGCGCGAACGCGGCTTCCAGACCGAAGGCAACCTGGTCAATGGCGACCCGGTGTCGAGCATCGTCGCCGAGGCCAAGCGCCTGGGCAGCGACCTGATCGTGATGGGCCACCGCCACCTGTCGCGGCTGGACCGCATGTTCGACCCCTCGATCAGCAGCAAAGTCATCGACAAGGCCGGTTGCCCGGTACTGGTCGATGCGCGTCATCTCTGACGCCCCCTTGCACTCACCCCTTGAACGAGACTACACGGATGAAACTCGATTACCTGCTGCTGGAACAGATTGACGCGGTGGCGCTGATTCGCCTCAACCGGCCGCTGTCGCTCAATGCCCTGTGCGCCGAACTGGCGGCGGAGCTGGCCGGCGTGCTCGACCGCCTGGAACAGGACCGCAGCGTGCGCGCCGTGGTGCTGACCGGCACCGACACGGTGTTCGCCGCCGGGGCCGACATCATGGCCATGCGCAACCGCAACTACATCGACGTGTACACCAGCGACTTCGTGACCGTGGACTGGGAGCGCCTGGCCAGCTTTCGCAAGCCGGTGATCGCCGCGGTGGCCGGCTACGCACTGGGCGGTGGCTGCGAGATGGCGCTGATGTGCGACTTCATCATCGCCGCCGAGAGCGCGCGCTTCGGCCAGCCGGAAATCAAACTGGGGACCATCCCCGGTGCCGGCGGCAGCCAGCGCCTGGCGCACTTCATCGGCAAGGCCAAGGCCATGGACATGGTGCTCACCGGGCGCACCCTGGACGCCCACGAAGCCGAGCGCTGCGGCCTGGTGAGCCGGGTGGTGAGCGATGCGGCGCTACTCAACGAAGCCTTGCGTGTCGCGGCGCGGATCGCCGGCTACTCCGGGCCGGTAGCAATGATGGCCAAGGAGGCGGTGAACGGCGCCTTCGAAACCACCTTGAGCGAAGGCGTACGCCAGGAGCGCCGGCTGTTTCATTCCACCTTCGCCATCGAGGACCAGAAGGAAGGCATGGCCGCCTTCGCCGAGAAGCGCGAGCCGCAGTTCATGCACCGCTGAACGTTCGCCATGGCAGCGGCACGCGCTCAATCGCGCGGCTTGACCACCACCGTGCAGGTGGTGCCCGCTGCCAGCAGGAAGCCTTCGGGCACCTCGTCGATGTGAATGCGCACCGGTACCCGCTGGGCCAGGCGCACCCAGTTGAAGGTGGGGTTGACGTCGGCGATCAGTTCGCGGCTTTCAGGGTTGTCGCGGTCATAGATGCCGCGCGAGATGCTCTCCACATGCCCCTTGAGCACCTCGCCGCTCATCATCTGCAGGTCGGCCTGATCGCCCACCTTCACGTGCGGCAGCTTGGTCTCCTCGAAGAAGCCGTAGACCCAGAACGAGTCCTTGTCGACCACCGCCATCTTCGGCTCACCGGTGCGCGCATAGTCGCCGCGGTGAACGTTGAGGTTGGTCACGTAGCCGTCCACCGTGGCCAGGATGCGTGTGCGCTTGAGGTCCAGCTCTGCCGCCGCCAGCTGCGCCTGGGCCTGCTGGTAGTCGGCCAGGGCCGAGTTGGCGATGTTGCTGGCGTCGTCGCGGTTCTCCCGCGAGATCACCAGGTTGTCCATGTCGGCACGCCGGTGCGCATTGACCTTGCGCATCTCCCAGGTGGCCTTGCGCGAGGCTACCAGCGCCTGCGCCTGCCTGACCGCCACCTCGTAGTGCTCGGGGTCGATCTGGATCAGCAGGTCGCCCTTCTTCACCAGCTGGTTGTCGCGCACCGGCACGTCCACCACATAGCCGGGCACGTCGGCGGCCACGTTGATGATGTCGGCGCGTACCCGCCCGTCGCGGGTCCAGGGCGTATTCATGTACTGCACCCACAATTGCCGGCCGATCGCCACGGCAGCTGCCAGTACCAGCAAGGTGGCGATCAGGCTGAAAAACTTTTTCATCGACTAGGGTCTCAACGGTAGACGGTCAGCGCCATGGCGCCAAAGAGGCAAATGAACAGGCACAGGCGCAGCAGCGCCGGGTGCCAGAAAAAACGGTAGCCGTCATGCCCGGCAATGAACCGGTCCAGCCCCCAGGCAAGCCCTGCGGCGAACAGGAACATCAAGGTCATGGTCGGCATGTACAGGCCGTGGAAGGCGATTTCACGGGGCATCGGGCAGTCCTTGCGTCGCGGGCAGGTGGGCCAGCGGCGATTGTGGGTCGAGCAGCGAGGTACGGATGAAGTGCAGGTAGCTCTGCACCCGGCGCAGGGCCGAGGTGTCGAAGTGCCGGGCGAAAGGTTCGTCGGTGGCCTGCACGCGGCTGATCGCATGGTCCACTGCCACCAGCGCACGCTCGTGATTGCTGGCGGTGGGCTGCAGGAACAGCCGCGCCAGCGCCCGGCCCATCACGCGGATCGCCTGGCGCCAGGGCTGGGACTCGGCATAGCACGGGTGCACCGGGAGTATCGCCTGTTCCTTGCGCAGCTCGATGATCGCGTGGCCCACCTCCAGCACCACGAACATCCAGCGCAGCAGCTTGCTCTGCACCTGGGGCTGGCCCACGGCCAGGCCATAGGCCTGGTGCAGCAGGTCACGGGTGCGGCTCTCGAACGCCGAGCCCAGCCCGCGCAGGCGCCCGCTGATGGCGAACAGCACCTGGCCGCGCAGGTCCTGCTCCAGGCGGCTCCACAGCCAGCGGCTGTTGGGCGGCAGGATGATCGCCCCGGCCGCCGCGCACACCAGCATGCCGATGACCATGGCGATGTAGTCGTTGACGAAGGTGTAGGGGTTGTAGACGGTGAGGTTGTCGGGCACCGAGCCGGTCGAGAAGAAGATCAGCAGGCCCAGGCCATAACCGGCGTAGGCCGGGCGCGAGGCCAGGAACGCGCCCACCACGAACACCGGCGCCAGCACCATGCACAGCAGCGGGAAGCCGTCGATCCAGGGGAACACGAAGAAGGTTTCGAAGAACCCCACCAGCGCGCCGAACAGGGTGCCGCAGGCCATCTGAAACGACATGCGCTTGGGGTTGGGGGTGGCCGCCGACAGGCCCACGGTGGCCGCCGCGATCAGGGTCATCATGGCCCCGCTGGGCCACGCCGTGGCCAGCCAGAAGCTGCCCAGCACCAGCAGGATGAACGCGGCCCGCACGCCGGCAGCCAGCGACACCAGCCAGTTGGTCTGGGCCACGTAGGGTTCGTCCCATTGCTCACGGGCGTGGCTGTGCTCGGCCAGCGAGGCGTGGGTCTGGGCATAGCTGTGCAGGTCGTCGACGAAGCGGTACAGCAGTTCGTAGGCGGTGTGAAAGTCGAGCAGGTCGGCGTCGCTGGGCGCGGTGTCGAGGTAGGCGGCGCGCAGGCTGCGTACCCGCTCGGGCAGGTCGTCCTTGTAGGCGGCCAGTTGCTCGGCCAGGCGCGCGGCATCGGCGTGGGTCAGCGAGCGCCCGGCATAGCCGTCGAGCAGGTTGGCCAGGGCATCGAGGCCCGGTTCGATGGCCGTGACGATCTGCAGCGGGCCGCGCTGGCGCAGGCGCTCGAGCAGTTGGTGCAGGGCGTTGAAGCGCGTGGTGATGGCCATGAACTCGCTGTTCATGCGGCCCAGGCGGCCGTTGCGCCGGCGCATGTGCGGGTCTTCGAAGGCGGTCACGCTGCGCAGGCTTTCCAGGCCCACCGCCTCGGCGATGAAGCGCACGTTGCTGCTTTCGAAACGGTCGCGCTGGCTGTCGCCGCGCAGGCCTTCGGCGACGAAGCCGGCGAACACGCCAAAGCGCTGGTACAGGGCGTTGCGCATCGAGGCACTGGCCGACTGCGGCAGGATCGCGGCGCTGACCAGGGTCGACACCAGGATGCCCAGGGAGATCTCCAGCACCCGCCACACTGCCGCCATGAATGCACCGTCGGGGTGCTGCAGGGCCGGCAGGCCGACCATGGCCGCGGTGTAGCCGGCCAGCACGAAGCCATAGGCGCGAAAGTTGCGGTAGCGCATCGCCCCCGCCGAGCAGATGCCCACCCAGATCGCCAGGCTGGGCAGGAACAGCTCGGTGTTCTGCGGGAAGATCGCGATCAGCGCGACCATCACCGACGAACCGGCCAGGGTGCCGAGCAGGCGGTAGAAGCTCTTGGCGAACACGTGGCCGCTCTGCAGCTGCATCACGATGAACACGGTGATCATCGCGGTGCGCGGCTGCGGCAGCTCCAGGCGCATGGCCAGCCACAGGGTGAGAAACGCCGCGCTCAGCACCTTGAAGATGTACACCCAGGTGACGCCGTCGCTGCGCGCCCATTCAAAGAAGCCGCGACGCCATTCAAGTGATGCCAGCCAGCGAAACGGCAGGGTCATGGCGCTCATTTGTCGAACACCGCCAGGGTGCGCGGGGTGGCCGGTGCGGCCTGCTTATCCGGCGTCGGCACATCGTTGCCGGCGCCCAGCCCACCGCCCAGGGCGGTGACCAGTTCGGCATGCGCGGTCAGGCGCGCGGCCTGCACCTGCTGCTGGATCTGCTGCTGGCGAAACAGCAGGGTCTGCGCATTGAGCACGTTGAGGTAGTCGGTGAGGCCGCGCTGGAACGCGATCATGGCGATGTCGTAGGTCTTCTGCGCCGAGGCCACCGACTCGGCGGCAAAGTGTTGCTGCTCGTCCATCGAGTGGCGGCGGATCAACTGGTCGGACACCCCCTTGAGGGCCTCGACCACGGTCTGGTTGTAGCGCGCCACGGCGATGTCGTAGCCGGCCGAGGCCACGCCCAGTTGCGAGCGCAGGCGGCCACCGTCGAACACCGGCAGGCTGATGGCCGGGCCGACGTTGTAGTTGAACTTGCGCCCGGTGAGAAACTCCAGCGCACCGCCGCCGGTGGCCATGAAGCCGAGCCCGCCGACCAGGTCGACGTTGGGGAAGAAGCCGGCATGCGCCACATCGATACCGCGCGCCTGGGCCGCCACCTGCCAGCGGCTGGCAACCACGTCGGGACGCTGACCCACCAGCTCGGCAGGCAGCGCCGACGGCAGCTTGAGCGCGGTGGCCAACGAGAGATTCGGCCGCTGCAACTGCGCGCCCTCGCCCGGGCCCTTGCCGGCCAGCGCGGCCAGCTGGTTGCGCGCCAGGGCGATTTCTTCATCGAGGCTGTCGAGCTGGCGATGGGTTTCGGGCAGCGGCGTCTGCGCCTGGCTGACCTCGAAATGGGTGCCGATGCCGCCGGCCAGGCGCCGTTCGGCCAGGGCCAGGATCTGCTCCTGCTGGGCCAGCTCGGCCTTGACGATGTCGCGCTGGGCAAAGTGCAGCGACAGCTGGATGTACACCTTGACGATGTTGTTCTGCAGTTCGAGCTGCGCCTGGCGCGCCTGGGCCACGCTCATGTGGGCCATGTCCACGGCCTGCTCGCTGGCATTGCGCTCGCGGCCCCACAGGTCCAGCGCATAGCTCAGGCCCAGGGTGGCATTGTTGTCCCAGGTGTTGGCACCGGACAGCGCGCCGGGGCCATAGAACTGGTCTTCGGGCCAGTTGTGGCGCTTGAGGCTGGACTGGCCGTTGACCTGCAGTTTTTCGTCGGCCTCGATCACCCCGGCCATGGCCCTGGCTTCACGCACGCGGGCAGCGGCCATGGCCATGGTCGGGCTGCCCTGGAGCGCCAGGGCGATCCAGCGCGCCAGTTGCGGGTCGCCATAGGCTTGCCACCATTGCTGGTCGGGCCAGTGGGCATCCTGCGCGGCTGCTCGGATGGCCGCGTCGGTGGTCAGGGTATTGGCTTGCAGCGTCTTGCTTTGCGGGGCGATGCCCCAGGTTCCGATACAGCCGCTCAAGGTCAAGCTAAAGGCACAGACACTGAGCGCATTCAGCGCTCTGATGATGCGACGCGGCACAGCTGCGAGTTCCCGACTAGAAGGTGGATGACGCTAGGTGACGCAATTCTAGGGGGCCGCCGCACTGGCGATAAGCGTGCTTTACTGCGAATCTTTGTTACGAAAACCGCGATAATCCGGCTTTAGTCTGAAGACTGCTTTGGTTACTTCATGTCACAATTCTGTCGTCTTCCTTGAGAGCGCCCCATGGACACCCTGCAAAACATGCGTGCTTTCAGTTGCGTCGCGCAAGTCGGCAGTTTCACCGCCGCTGCCGTGCAACTGGATACGACCACCGCGAACGTGTCGCGGGCGGTTTCCAATCTTGAAGCGCACCTGCAAACCCGCCTGCTCAACCGCACCACCCGGCGCATCGCACTGACCGAAGCGGGCAAGCGCTACCTGATGCGCTGCGAGCAGATCCTCACCTACGTGGAGGAAGCCGAGGCCGAGGCCAGCGACGCGCATGCGCGCCCGGCCGGGCAACTGAAGGTGCACTCGATGACCGGCGTGGGCCAGCATTTCGTCATCGACGCCATCGCCCGCTACCGCGAAACGCACCCCGACGTGACCTTCGACCTGACCATGGCCAACCGTGTGCCCGACCTGCTGGACGAGGGCTACGACGTGTCCATCGTGCTCGCCAGCGAGCTGCCGGACTCGGGTTTCGTGTCGCAGCGCCTGGGCATCACCTACAGCATCGTGTGCGCCTCGCCCGAATACGTGAAGCGCCACGGCGTGGCGCACAAGCCGGCCGACCTGCTCAAGCACGCCTGCCTGCGCATGGTGAGCCCGGTGATCCCGCTGGAAAAATGGCTGTTCGACGGCCCCGAGGGCCAGGAGGTGGTGAACATCACCCAGGCGCCCTTCCAGGTGAACTCGGCCGATGCCATGAAGGCGGCGATCCGCAGCGGCATGGGCGTGGGCGTGCTGCCGATCTACTCGGCCATCGACGGCCTGCGCGACGGCAGCCTGGTACGGGTGATGCCCGAGTACCGCCTGCAGGAGCTGAACCTGTACGCGATCTACCCCTCGCGCCAGTACCTGGATGCGAAGATCAAGACCTGGGTCGAGTACCTGCGCAACTCGCTGCCGGAAATCCTCGCGGCCCACGAGGCCGACCTCAAGACCCACGAGCTGCTCATCGCCACCTGAAATCTTGCTGCACAGGGGCGGCGGAGAATGATAGCGTGCTACCCATTCTCCCCTGCCCGCAGCGAGTTCGCCGATGAAAAAGACCGTACTGGCCTTCAGCCGCATCACCGCCCCGATGGTCGAGCGTCTGCAGCAAGACTTCAACGTGATCGTGCCCAACCCCAAGCTGGGCGACATCAATGCCCAGTTCAACGAAGCGCTGCCCCAGGCCCACGGCCTGATCGGGGTGGGGCGCAAGCTGGGCGAAGCGCAGTTGCACAACGCTGAGCAGTTGCAGGTGGTGTCGAGCGTGTCGGTGGGTTACGACAACTACGACCTGGCCTACTTCAACCAGCGCGGCATCGCCCTGACCAACACCCCTGACGTCCTCACCGAAAGCACCGCCGACCTCGGCTTTGCGCTGATCATGAGCGCGGCGCGGCGGGTGGCCGAGCTGGACGCCTGGACCAAGGCCGGCGAATGGAAAGCCACCGTGGGCCCGGCACACTTTGGCAGCGACGTGCATGGCAAGACGCTGGGCATCGTCGGGCTGGGCAACATTGGCGCGGCGATTGCGCGGCGTGGCCGGTTCGGCTTCAACATGCCGGTGATCTACAGCGGCAACAGCCGCAAGACCGCGCTGGAGCAGGAACTGGGCGCGCAGTACCGCAGCCTGGATGAACTGCTGGCCGAAGCCGACTTCGTGTGCCTGGTGGTGCCGCTGGGGGCCAACACCAGGCACCTGATTGGCGAGCGCGAACTGAAGCTGATGAAGCCCAGTGCGTTTCTGGTCAACGTGTCGCGCGGGCCGGTGGTGGATGAGGCGGCGCTGGCGGCGGCGTTGCAGCAGGGCACGATTCGCGGTGCAGGGCTGGATGTGTACGAGAAGGAGCCGCTGAGCGAATCGCCGCTGTTCCAGCTGGCCAATGCGGTGACCTTGCCGCATGTGGGCTCGGCCACGGCCGAAACCCGCGAGGCGATGGCCAACCGTGCCATCGACAACCTGCGCGCGGCACTGCTGGGCGAGCGCCCGCGCGACCTGGTGAACCCGCAGGTGTGGAAGTAAGGCTGCCATTCGCCAGCAAGGCGGGCTCCTGCAAGGGTTACGCGGCCCTGGTAGGCGCCGGCCTTGCCGGCGAAGGCGTCACCACCCGCCCCTTCCGGAACACCAGCACATTGCCCAGCATCACCAGCACCAGCCCGCCCAGCGCCGGCGCTGTCCACTGGTACCCCTCGTAGAACGCCGACACGTTCAGCGCCACCAGCGGGAACAGCACCGTGCAGTACGCCGCACGCTCCGGCCCCATGCGCCCCACCAGCGTCAGGTACGCGGTAAAGCCGATCACCGACCCCGGGATCACCAGGTACAGCAGCGACCCCACATACCGCACATTCCATTCCATCGCGAACGGTATGCCGCTGACCACGCAGTACAGCGCCAGCATTCCGGCCCCGTAGAGCATGCCCCAGGCATTGGTGGTCATCGGCCGCAAGCCGGCCTTCTGCTGCAGGCTCGAGAGCATGTTGCCCGCCGAGAAACACAGCGTACC
>NZ_JAFKEC010000079.1 GCF_017848315.1 Pseudomonas palmensis | reverse complement strand
GCCAGGGCCTAGCTGGGGTGGGGCAACCGGGGTCAGTTGCGGGGTGACCACCGTGCCGGCGGCGCCGCGCGCCATCAGGTAGCCTTCGCCGATCAACAACTGGTAGGCCGCCTCCACGGTGCCCCGCGCCAGGTTCAGCTCGGCGGCCAGGGCGCGAACGGCCGGCACGCGATCACCTGGGCGCAGGCGGCCGTCGGCGATGGATTCGCGAAAGCGCTGGTAGAGCTGGCGATAGATCGGCGCCTGCTGGCTGCGGTCCAGTTCGAAGGAAAGCATCTTGGCCTAGTCGTTTATTCATTTTTCGGCCCTGTAGCTTAAGCCATTGCTTGCTTAAAGTGGGCGCTCTTGAAAAGCGGACGACGACCATGGCCTACACCCTTCAACACCTCGAAAGCCACGCAGCCTTTGAAGCCAGCTTTGAACTGATGCGTGTACTGCGCCCGCACCTCACTGACCTGGCCGCCTATGTGGCGCAACTGCAGCGCCAGGCCGCCCAAGGCTATCGCTTGCTGGCAGCATGGGAGGGTGAACAGGTGGTGGGCCTGGCAGGCTACCGCCCGCTGGAAAACCTGTTGTACGGGCGCTTCATCTATGTCGATGACCTGGTGGTAAGCCCCGACCTGCAACGCGGCGGCCTGGGCGCGCAGTTGCTGAGCGCCGTGCGTGACGAGGCGCTGCAGCGCGGTTGCGATCACTTCGTGCTGGATACCGGCCTGCACATGCCGCTGGCCCAGCGCTTCTATTTTCGCCAGGGGTTGCTGGCCCGTGGCATGCACTTTACCCAAAGCCTTAAGCCGGGGAGCCCGCAATGAACAACATACTGCTGCTCAACGCCAGCCCGCAGGGGGCGGTGTCCCATGCCAATCAACTGGCGCTGGAGCTGGTGGCCACCTTGCGCCGGCGCCACCCCGGGCTGCAACTGATCGAGCGTGATCTGGGCGCGAGCCCGCTGCCCCCGCTCGATACCGATTACGCCCGCGCCCTGACCACCCGCACGCCATTCGACGCACCCACTTTCGCGGTGTCCGAGGCGTTGATCCAGGAACTGGAGCGCAGCGATGTGCTGCTGATTGCAACGCCCATGCACAACTTCATGCTGCCGGCCGCGCTCAAGCTGTGGATCGACTACGTGCTGCGCATTCACCGCACCTTCAGTGCCGGCCCGCAGGGCAAGGTCGGTTTGCTGCGCGACCGCCCGGTGTACGTGCTGGTGGGCTCCGGTGGCATTCACCAGGGCGAGGCGGCGCGCCAACCAGACTTTCTCACGCCGTACCTGCGCCATGTACTCAACACCCTCGGGCTGTTCGACCTGCACTTCACCTACCTGCAGGGCCTGGTGGGCAGCGAGCAGGCGGTGCGTAGCGCAATCGACGCCGGCCGCGCTCGCCTGGCGCTGGAGCCCTTGTTCAACCCACAGGTTTGCGCCTGATCCCTTTCACTTCACTGGAGTTTCACCATGAGCCAACTCAGACTGCCGTTCGCTTCCCTGTCGCCTGAGGCCTACCAAGGCCTGCTCGCCACCAACAACGCACTGGCCGCCAGTTCCCTGGGCCTGCCATTGATCGAACTGGTGTACCTGCGCATTTCGCAGATCAACGGCTGCGCCTTCTGCCTGGGCAAGCATTCGCAAACCCTGCGTGACAGCGAGGTGGCGCAAGCCAAGCTCGATTGCCTGGCCGGCTGGCGCATCAGTGGGCTGTTCAACGAGCGCGAGCGCGCCGCACTGGCCTGGGCCGAGACGCTGACCCACGTCAGCGAAAAGGGCGCACCCGATGCGTTGTACGAGCCCTTGAAAGCCCATTTTTCCGACGTCGAGATTTCCGACCTGACCTTGGCCGTGGCGTTGATGAATGCGTTCAACCGGCTGGCCATCGGCATGAACCTCTGAGCGCGTTCCACTGTTGTGGGGGCAAGCGCCGGCACGGCATCATGGCGGCTCATCAATCAGGACAACGCCATGGCCACCCCGACGCTTCATCTGATGTGCGGCAAGATCGCCTCCGGCAAGTCGACACTGGCCAAGGCCCTGGCAACCGAACACGCGGCGATCTTGCTGAGCGAGGATCACTGGCTCTCCAGGCTGTACCCGCAGCAGATCCACTCGGTGGCCGACTACGTGCGCCTTGCCCGCCAGGTGCGGGCGGTGATGGGGCCGCTGGTTACCGACATGCTCAGGGCGGGCACCAGCGTGGTGCTGGACTTTCCGGCCAACACGCCTGCCGATCGCCAATGGCTGCGCGCCCTGGCCGACGCCGCACAGGTGCCGCACTGCGTTCACTACATCGAGGCAAGCGATGAAACTTGCCGGGCCAGGCTGCACCTTCGCAACGGCCGCGCCGAGCATGAGTTCGCCGCGACCGACGCCGAGTTCGATCTGATCACCAGCCACTTTCGGGTGCCCGACCCCGAGGAGGGGGTCGAGATCAGGGTTCACCGGCTCTGACCCTCGGCGCGCACAACTCAGTAGAGTTCGATCAACTGCCGGTCGATCGTGGCACCCGGCATCATCTGCAAAAGCCCGGTGCCCAGTTCGTCAGCCGCGGCTTGCAGTGCCTCCAGGGGCATTGCAGGCAGGCTTTCGAGGATGAACCACATCTGTTCTGCATCGGCGTCCAGGCGCGTTCGGGTTCCCTGGCGCCAGTTCCAGCGCCGACACGTCACACCCAGGTCGTCGCGCCAGATCACTTCACCCTTGTCGGGCGATTCGTTGGCGGCGCTGCCGTCCTTGATGGTGTCGAACAGCTCCGTACCGGTGGCAACGGTCAAACGCGGCACACCTATGTAGGCAGCGAAATTCTCGCCGCCGACCGGCACGGCGAACCTGAGGCTGATGGCGTTGTACAGGTCGACAATGGGGTCGATGCTCGGCAGCACGGCGTCGCGCAGCACGCGCTTGCGCAGTGCCTCGGCCGAGCACGGCGTGCGCTGCGGCTTGGCGCCGAACAGCCGGAAGGTGTTTGCCCATGCCGCAAGGTGCGCCTCTGCCCAGTCCGGGGCGCCGGCTGTGACCGCCTCACAGGCCTGCGTCAGGGCGTTGGTCGCCACCTCGGGCCGGGTGATCGGCGTGGCTTTGACGCAGATGCTCATGGCACGGAACCCCGGTGCTATCTCTGCAATCTGCGGGTCAAGAACAGGCACGACAAACGACATGTATTTCTCCAGAAGGCAGGGGGAGCAGAACAGGTGCGCATTCTTGAACGGTGAGCCGTATCAGATCCAATGATTAGGCCTCATGCCTTATCAGTTCTTCTTATCCTGCGGATGGGGTGGTGCACGCACCTGTGTATTGCACACGCTCGGCGGCTTGTATGATGTCGGCCGGTTTTGGGCTTTGCAGCAAGCCCTGTTCAACGGAGTGGCAGTTGCAATGATTGTGGTAGTCGAAGGTATCAGCGCCAGTGGCAAGACCACCTGGTGCACAAGTCACGCCGAGCAACAGTTGATTGCCGAAAACGGGCGTTTTGAGAACGAGCCCGATCGCGCGGCAGATCCGCTCGGGGCGGCTGGGTTCTGGGCCGAACGCAACGTCGATCGCTGGCAGGCGGCGCTGGCCATGGAGCAGCGCCGTTCGCGGGCCGTATGCGACAGCGACCCGCTCAAGCTGCATTACATCTGGAGCCTGTGGCAGATCGGCGAGGCCAGTGAGCGCGACTGGCAGGTGGAACTGGACGCCACCCGCCAGACCTTCGCTCAAGGGCGCATCGGCTTTGCCGACGCCTACCTGGTTGCGCGCATCGACCCACAGCTGGCACGGGAGCGGGCCCGGGCCGACAGCACGCGTCGGCGCAGCAGGTTCGAGCTGCACGTGCGCCTGCAGGAAGCAGTGCTGAACTGGTACGGCGCCATCGAGCAGGTGCTGCCCGGCAGGGTGCAATTCGGTTTGCCCGCGCAGTTGCCCACGTTGCAGCGCCTGGAAGGGCGCTATGCGCTGGAGGCCTTTGACCAGATGATCGCCTCGCTACCCAGGCCACGGCATGTTTGACGACTATCTCAAGCGCTGGCAACTGACTGTTGATGGCGAGCCGTTCGACTCGCTGAACGGCACCCTGCTGCCGGTGCGCCAGCAGGGCAGGCCAGCGATGCTGAAGATTTCGCACGTTGCCGAAGAACAGGCGGGCAGCCTGCTCATGGCGTGGTGGCAGGGCGAGGGGGCAGCGCCGGTACTGGCTCACGACGGCCAAGCCCTTCTTATGGTGCGCGCGCAAGGTACGGATGCACTGACGCAGATGGTCAAGGACGGGCACGACGAGCAGGCCACGCGCATTCTTTGCGCGGTTGCCGCCCGCCTGCACGCACCGCGCGCCACGCCCATGCCCGCTCTGGTGCCACTGGAGCAGTGGTTCGAGGGGTTGTGGCACGGGGCCGACAGGCACGGCGGTCTTCTGCTGCACTGCGCCAGCACCGCCCGCGAACTGCTGGCCGCGCCGCGCGATGTGGGGGTACTGCATGGCGACATCCACCACGGCAACGTGCTCGATTTCGGCGCAGCCGGCTGGCTCGCCATCGACCCCAAGGGGCTGTATGGCGAGCGGGGCTTCGATTACGCGAACATTTTCTGCAATCCCGATGGTGAGCAGGCGCTGGTACCGGGGCGCTTCGCGCACCGGGTCGAGATCGTCGCCAAGGCCAGCGGCATGGAACCTCGTCGGTTGTTGCAGTGGGTGCTCGCGTGGACGGGCCTGTCGGTCAGCTGGCTGCTCGAAGACCATCAACCGCCGGGCGGCACCCTTGAGGTGGCGAAACTGGCCGCAGCGGGGCTTGGTTATATGGAGTGACTGCGCTCCATATGGATCGATTGATGGAGCGCTGTCGCTCCGTTTGCGGTTGATATGGCACATTGCCATGGATAGTCTTGCCGTCATCGCCACACGCAAGAGGCCCCCATGAACAGTCCTGTCTCCGTACCACCGAAAAGTTTGGGAGCGCACTTCAGTGACAACCTCAGCGCGGTACTTGCCATCGGTGGCAAGCAGCGCGAGGACGGCCGGCCAGGCCCTGTCACTGCCGCCTGCATTCAACGCGAAACCGGCATCGCTCGCAGTACGCTGAGGGCATTGAAGTCACCTCGCGAGCAGCTCGACCCCAACCCGGACCTGCACACGCTCAGCCGCATTGCCGATGCACTGGGGGTACCCCCTGCGTTCCTGCTGATGCGCCCGCAAGACTGGCTGGCGCTGGGGCAGGCGGTGGGTGGCAGCCGCGATTACCTGGCAGCAGCAGTCAAGCTGCAGAGCGAAGGCAAGCTCGAGCAGGGCAACCCGGTCGAGAAGGTGCTGCGCGAATGCAAGGTGCATCCCGACGTGCGTCCCATCGGCGTGGGTGCGTCGCCCGAAGTCAGCCGTGTCAATGCCCGTGACGAATGGCGCCGGCGCAGTTGCCTGAAACTGGACGCACTGATGCTGCGCCAGGTGCGCTCCGACCAGCCCCGGGCCTGGCTGACAGCCATTGCGGGGGCCTTCGTCAGCCGCAGCACCCCGCATGCCCCGACCATCATCGACTGACCCCTGGTCATCAAAGGAACCCCCCATGTCAATGATTCAAGATGCCGACCTGGCAGACGTAATGATGAGCGCGAGCAGCGACGATATCGGGCTGCTCATCGATGTGATCACCGACAGCGGCAAGGGACGCATCTCGTTGTCGTCCTCGGTCTGCCGCCAGTTGAGCGCTGCCAAGGAGCGTGAGATCACCGACCTTGATCGCGGCCTGGTGGTCGAGGAACTCACGCGCTTTGGCGGTAACTCGCTGATGAACGTGTTTCGCGGCGGCAGCGGCGTGCCCTACAAGGAACTGCTCACCGACGTGGCTTCTCACGTCGGGGTTGCCAAGAGCGGCCTCGGAGACTGCGCCAGTATGGAGATGGCGATCATCGCCAAGGTGGTCGAGCAGTCGGTGGGGCGCATGAGCGAAGACGACAAGAAGACCTTCTTCGAATCGGTCGGGGCGGGTTACCGGCCGGGCATGGGGCCCACTGCACTGGCAAGCTTGATCGCCAGCCTCAGCGCCTCCGGGCTGACCTCCTACCGCCTGGCCGCGGTAGTGGCCAGCGCGACCATGAGCAGCCTGGTGGGACGTGGCGTGATGCTGGCAGGTAGTGCGGGCCTGGGCAGGGGGCTGGCCGTGCTCGCAGGCCCGGTCGGCTGGGCCATCACGGGTCTGTGGACCGCGTTCGACCTGGCCAGCCCGGCCTACCGGGTAACTGTGCCCTGCGTTATCCAGATCGGCCATATGCGCCAGAAAATGCTGGTTGCCAAGATGTGCCCCGCCTGCGGTACAGCGGTTGAGGCATCGAGCCGGTTCTGCGGCCACTGCGGCGTACGCCTGGGTGAAAGGGGGCTGGCATGAACACCACGATCTCGCCGCTCGAATTTCTGCTGACCAATGCCATCTGCGTTGCTGCCGGTGCCGTTACCGTACTGGCATTGCAATGGGCGGGCAGGGCGGCCTACCGCAGCGGGCAGCGCAATGCGCAAGACCCCGTGTAACCCTGGCCTGTCGATTACAAGGAACGATCATGTATAGGAATGAACACGCGGCCCGGGTGGTCGCCCTGACCCAGAAGACCGCATCGATCAACCTGGATATCCAGAAGTTGACCCTCGACATGCAGTGGTACGACGCATTCGACTGCGAGCACGCCAGCGCTCAACTGGCCCAGCGCAACCGCATCACCCTGGATATCAAGCAACGGCTCAATCAGCTCAGCGCCACCCTGCAGAGCACCAGCCAGAGCAAGCAGACCTGCCAGGGCGTGGCCGGTGGCTGGCTGTCGGGCCTGTGGCGCTCCACCGAGCAGAAGGTGGCGCAGCACCAGGCCAGTGAACTGGACAAGCGCCTTGCGATGCTTGAGCTGTCGCGCAAGGAGGCCCAGGCCGAGCTGGCCAGCCATGAGCCCGAAGAGCGCCGGCTGGCGGCGAACTTGCGCCGGTATCGCCAGTTCAATCCGCTGGAAGCAACGGCCACCATCGCCGGCTTGAACGAGGAACTGGCGCACCTGCACCAGTTGATCGAGCATACCCGCAGTGCCAGCGAAAAATGGGAAGCCATGGCCGGCGACGTGTCGCGCCAATGGGAACGCCAGCAGCGCCAACTGCAGCAGATCGACAACGACATCGCCAAGGCGCAAGGGTTTGAGTGGGCGCTCTCGAATGCGTCGAGCGGCAGGGAAAAAGCGCTCATACATCAAGAGTGCGAGAGCTTCTTCGAAAACAGCAAGCCGGGCATGGTACTGAGCGGGTTGAATGCCAAGCGGCGCAAGCTCGAGCGGGATATCGAGAAAATCCAGGAACGCCTGCGCGACATCACACGGCTGATGGAAAACCACATCGAAACGCTCATCCTCGATGGCAACAACCTGTGCTACCTGCCTTCGGAGAACGGCAAGGGCACCTTCATCGGGCTTGGTGCACTGATTGCCTTGGTGCCGGTCCTGTGCCAGGGGTACAAGGTGACGGTGATATTCGACCCGGGCATCTATGCACGGGTGTCGAGCAACCATGCCGGGCTTCAGGCGCTGTTCCCCGGGGCCAAGGTGGTGGTGATGCCCCGCGATGTGAAAGCGGACGAGGCCCTGCTGGCCGCTGCCGAGTTCGACCAGGCCGCCTACATCGTCAGCAATGACCGGTTCGCCGACTACGCGGAAAAATCCGCGGTCAAGGAGCGACGCGTGTTGACCCACCTGATCCACCCGCATTCGGTACAGATACAGCAGTTGCAGGTCAACGTGCCTTACTGACTTGGCTGGGCTCAAGCGGTAGCTCAACCACATGCGTGCAGGTGGGCTGCTGCTGGCCGACGATCGTGCGCGGTGCATCAGCCAGATCGCGTTCGCAGGTTTTGCTGGCGCTGCGCGCCAGTTCGCGGGGCAAGGCCCGCTCCTACGCCCTTCGGGCAGAAGCCACAGGGCTGTAGGAGCCAGCATTGCTGGCGAACGAGCGCGAAGCGGTCGCAGAACCTGCGTGCACGGTGCATCAGCCAGACCACCCGCAACCCTCGCGCCTAACCCTCGGCAGCCCCTTCCAGAATCCTCGGCCCCGGTCCATCCTGCCCCAGCGCATCCCCCGGGTTGCGCAACGGGCAATCATCCAGCGACAGGCAGCCACAACCGATGCAGTTGTCCAGGCTGTCCCTCAATGCCTCCAGCGTCCGGATGCGCGCATTCAGGTTCTCGCGCCAGGCCGATGACATCTCACCCCACTGCGCCGCCGTCAATTTGCTGTTGGGCGGGTAGCGGCTCATCGCATGCTTGATCTCTTCCAGCGGAATACCGGTGCGCTGCGCTACCTTGATGATCGCGATGCTGCGCAGCACCAACGCCGGAAACCGCCGCTGGTTGCCGGCATTGCGCGTGCTGGCGATCAACCCCTTGGACTCGTAGAAGTGCAAGGTGGAAATCGGCACGCCACTGCGCCTGGCCACCTCGCCGATGGTGAGCGAGCGCGCACCATCCATCGTCTTTTCTGCCGCCACGTGTGTTGACCTCAAGTTAAGTTGAGGTTTTATAGTCCGGCCCGATCTTTCCTGCAACCGCTTTGCCGTGCCGATGCCAGCCGTCGGCACGGGATGCGCTGTGCAGCGAACACACCACACCGATGAGCGGAGCAAAGATGGGCAAGAGGATGCTGTTGGGAGGGGGCGCCGCTGTTGTGTGCGTGCTGGCCGTCGTCATGCTGCTGACCAGAAAGGACTCGGCGGCGCACGCCACTGCGGCGTGGCCGGTGACCAAGGTCGCGCTGGCCACCGTCACCTCGCGTGAGGCGCCCCGCCAGACCTTCGCCGCCGGCGAGCTGGAAGCCGCCCACCAGGTGCAGGTGGCCGCGGAAACCACCGGGCGCATCACGCGCATCGCCTTCGAGTCGGGGCAAAGGGTCAAGGCCGGGCAACTGCTGGTGCAGCTCAACGATGCCCCCGAGCAGGCCGACCGGGTGCGCCTGAGCGCACAGCTGCGCAATGCCCGCACCCTGCATCAGCGCATCGGCAAGCTGCGCACCGCCAATGTCACTACCCAGGAGCAACTCGACAACGCCACCGCCGCCGTGCAGATGGCCGAGGGCGAACTGCAGCAGGTCGATGCACGGATTGCGCAGAAGGCGATCCGGGCCCCCTTTGCCGGCAAGCTGGGCATCCGCCGCGTGCATCAAGGCCAGTACCTGAATGCCGGTGACGCCGTGGCCAGCCTGGTGGACGCCACGCAACTGCGGGTGAACTTCTCGCTGGCCGAGCATGCCGCCCCGGGCTTGCAGGTGGGGCAGACCGCAGCCCTGGCGGTGGATGCACTGCCGCAAAAGACCTTTGCGGCGCGTATCAACGCCATCGACCCGATGGTGGGCAAGGCGCGCGCAGTATGGGTGCAGGCCACCCTGGCCAACCCGGACGGGCAGTTGCAGGCCGGCATGTACGCCAGCGTGCAGCTCGCGGCGGCGCAGCCGACCCGGGTGATGGCCGTGCCGGAAACCGCCATCACCTACACCGCCTACGGCCAGACCGTGTTCATCGCCACCCACGACCCGGAACGCGGCCTGAGCGTGCACCGCGTGCAGGTGACCACCGGCGAGCGCTGGAAGGGCCAGGTGGAAGTCACCTCCGGGCTCAAGGCGGGCGACCGCGTGGTGGTCTCGGGCCAGCTCAAGCTCAGTGACGGCATGCAGGTGGAGCAGGTGGCCAATGACACGCTGCACAACGCCGACGGGGGCGACGCCTCATGAGGTTCACCGACAGTTTTGTGCGTCGCCCGGTGCTGGCCCTGGTGGTCAGCAGCCTGATCGTGCTGGCCGGCCTGTTCGCCCTGGGCAAGCTGCCCATCCGCCAGTACCCGTTGCTGGAAACCGCCACCATTACCGTCAGCACCGAATACCCGGGTGCATCGGCCGAACTGATGCAGGGCTTCGTGACCCAGCCGATCACCCAGGCGGTGTCGTCGGTGGAAGGCATCGACTACCTGTCTTCGTCGTCGGTGCAGGGCCGCAGCCTGGTGACCCTGCGCATGGAGCTGAACCGCGACTCGACCCAGGCGCTGAGCGAGACCATGGCCAAGGTCAACCAGGTGCGCTACCGCCTGCCGGACAAGGCCTACGACCCGGTGGTCGAGCTGTCGGCCGGGGATTCCACCGCCGTGGCCTATGTGGGCTTTGCCAGCGACACGCTGTCGATTCCCGAACTCAGCGACTACCTGTCGCGGGTGGTCGAGCCGCAGCTTTCCGGCATCGACGGCGTGGCCAAGATCCAGACCTTCGGTGGCCAGACCCTGGCCATGCGCCTGTGGCTGGACAGCGAACGCATGGCCGGGCGCGGCGTGACCGCCGCCGAGGTGGCCGATGCCGTGCGCAGCAACAACTACCAGGCCACGCCCGGGCAGGTACGCGGCCAGTTCGTGCTGGCCGACATACGCATCGATACCGACCTGACCAGTGTCGAGGCCTTTCGCGACCTGGTGATTCGCAATGACGGCACGGCGCTGGTGCGCCTGCGCGATGTGGGCACGGTCGAACTGGGCGCCGCGGCCACCCAGACCAGCGCCATCATGGATGGCCGCCCGGCGGTGCACCTGGGCCTGTTCCCGACGCCTGCGGGCAACCCGCTGGTGATCGTCGACGGCATTCGCAAGCTGCTGCCGCAGATCCAGCAGACCCTGCCGCCAGGGGTCAACGTGGCGCTGGCCTACGAGACTGCACGCTTTATCGAGGCCTCGATCCAGGAAGTGCTGCACACGCTGGTCGAGGCGATCGTGATCGTGGTGCTGGTGATCTGGCTGTGCCTGGGCTCGTTGCGCAGCGTGGCCATCCCGGTGCTGGCGATCCCGCTGTCGATGCTCGGCGCGGCCGGGCTGATGCTGGCGTTCGGCTTCAGCCTCAACCTGCTGACCCTGCTGGCGATGGTGCTGGCCATCGGGCTGGTGGTGGACGACGCGATCGTGGTGGTGGAGAACGTGCACCGCCATATCGAGGAGGGCCAGACGCCGGTGGCCGCCGCGCTGGTCGGTGCCCGCGAGATCGCCGGGCCGGTGATCGCCATGACCCTCACGCTGGCCGCCGTGTATGCCCCTATCGGCCTGATCGGCGGGCTCACCGGCACGCTGTTTCGCGAGTTCGCCCTGACCCTGGCCGGGGCGGTGATCGTCTCGGGGGTGGTGGCCCTGACCCTGTCGCCGGTGATGAGCTCGCTGCTGCTCAAGCCCGGCCAGCAGGAGGGGCGCATGGCCAGGCTTGCCGAGAAGGTGTTCGGCGGGCTGGCCAGCGCCTACGGGCGGGCACTGGCGCACTCGCTGTCGCGTCGCTGGGTCAGCGGCGGCGTCGCCTTGCTGGTGTGCCTGAGCCTGCCGTGGCTGTACCTGCAGCCGCAACGCGAGCTGGCGCCACCCGAGGACCAGGCCGCCGTGCTCACCGCCATCAAGTCGCCGCAGTACGCCAGCCTCGACTATGCCGAGCGCTTCGCCAGCAAGCTCGACCAGGTGATGCACAGCCTGCCGGAAACCACCGACACCTGGATCATCAACGGCACCGACGGGCCGGCCAGCAGCTTCGGCGGCATCAACCTCAGCCTGTGGCAGGCCCGCGAGCGCTCGGCCGATCAGGTCCAGGCCGACCTGCAGCAGGCCGTGAGCGAAGTGGAGGGCAGCAGCATCTTTGCCTTCCAGGTGGCCTCGCTGCCAGGCTCCAGCGGTGGCCTGCCGGTGCAGATGGTGCTGCGCAGCGCGCAGGACTACCCGGTGCTGTACCAGACCATGGAAACCCTCAAGCAGCGTGCCCGCGACAGCGGCCTGTTCGCGGTGGTGGACAGCGACCTGGACTACAACAACCCGGTGGTCAAGGTGACGGTCGACCGCGCCAAGGCCGCCAGCCTGGGCATCGGCATGCAGGCCCTCGGCGACTCCCTGGCCGTGCTGGTGGGCGAGCAGTACATCAACCGCTTCGCGCTGTATGGCCGCTCGTATGACGTGATCCCGCAGAGCACCCAGGATCAGCGCCTGACGCCCCAGGCGCTAGAGCGCCAGTATGTGCGCAGCGAAGCGGGGCAACTGGTGCCGTTGTCTGCCGTGGTGCGGCTGCAGATGACGGTCGAGCCCAACCGGCTGCTGCAGTTCGACCAGCAGAATGCGAGCACGCTGCAGGCCATCCCGGCACCGGGGGTTTCCCAGGGGCAGGCGGTGGCGTTTCTGCAGCAACTGGCCAGCGAACTGCCGCCGGAGTTCAGCCATGACTGGCAGTCCGAGTCGCGCCAGTACGTGCAGGAAGGCAATGCGCTGGTGCTGGCGTTTCTCGCCGCGATGGTGGTCATCTACCTGGTGCTCGCGGCCCAGTACGAAAGCCTGGTGGACCCGCTGATCATCCTGGTCACCGTGCCGCTGTCGATCTGCGGCGCACTGTTGCCGCTCGCACTGGGCTGGGCCACCCTCAATATCTACACGCAGATCGGGCTGGTGACCCTGATCGGGCTGATCAGCAAGCACGGCATTCTGATGGTGGAGTTCGCCAACGAGATCCAGCTGCGCGAGAACCTCGACCGTGCCGGGGCGATCATCCGCGCCGCGCAGATTCGCCTGCGCCCGGTACTGATGACCACCGCCGCGATGACCTTCGGCGTGATGCCGCTGCTGTTCGCCAGCGGCGCCGGTGCCAACAGCCGTTTCGGCCTGGGTGTGGTCATTGTCTGCGGCATGTTGATAGGCACGCTGTTCACCTTGTTCGTGCTGCCCACGGTGTATGCCTGGCTGGCCCGTGACCATCGCGTGCACAGCCCGCGCAAGCAGCAATTGGAGGAGGCCGAGCAGGGCCTTGCGCTTGGGCACAGGGAGGCAAGGCCATGAAGGGGTTCAGCCGTTATCCGCTGTTGCTGGGCGCCGTGGCGTTGCAGGCCGCCTGCAGCGTCGGGCCGCAATATCACGCCCCCGAGGTGGCGCCCATTCATGTGGTCAGCCCGCAGGCGCAGGCCTTCGCTGCGACGCCGGTGCAGCCGACGTCAGCCTGGTGGACCTTTTTCGACGACCCGCAGCTGGAACGCCTGATCGCAACCGCCCTGGCCCACAACCACGCCATCGAGCAGGCGCGTGCCAGCCTGCTGCTGGCCCGTGCCCATGTGGATGAACAGGCGCTGGAGCGCCTGCCGACGGTGACCAGCAGCGCGAGCTACCAGCGCAGCCTGGCGCAGCAGGCCAGGCAGGGGCAGCCGCCGGCCCGCAGCCTGTCCGAATCGTGGCGGGCGGGGCTGGACCTGCAGTGGGAGCTTGACCTGTTCGGCCGCCTCGATCACCTGGAGCGCGCCGCCCAATCCCGTGCGCAGGCCTCCGCGGCCGACCTGGAACAGGTGCAGTTGAGCATCGCGGCCCAGGTGGCCCAGGCCTACTTCGAGGCCCAGGGGCTACGCCAGCAAGGGCTGCTGGCCGAAGAAGCGGTGCGCAGCTGGCAGGAGACCGTGCAGTTGACCCAGGCGCAGTTGCACGCCGGCGCCGGCCTGCCCGAAGCGCTGGAGAGCGCGCAGAGCAACCTGCTGCTGGCGCAATCGACTGTGGCGCCACTGCGCAGCCAGTTGCAGCGGCGCCTGTACCGGCTGCAGGTGCTCACAGGCCAGCGCCCCGGCAGCTTTGCCATCGCGCTGGGTGACATGCCGCCGATGCCATTGGCGCGCCAGCTGCCACTGGGGGATGTGGATCAGCTGATCCGCAACCGGCCCGATGTGGTCCAGGCCGAACGGCTGCTGGCTGCCCGTGTGCAGGATGTGGGCGCTGCCACTGCCGACCTGTACCCACGTTTGAACCTGGGTGGGTTCATCGGCTTCTTTGCCTTGCGTGACGGCGACCTGGGCAGTGCGGCGCGGGCGTTCGAGCTGACGCCCGGCCTGACCTGGCCAGCGTTCGACCTGGGCTCGGTGCGGGCGCGCCTGCGCGGTACCCAGGCGCTGGCCCAGGGCGAGGCGGCGCACTTCGAACAGGTGCTGCTGGTGGCGGTGGAAGAGGTGGAGGGCGCAGTCACGCAGTTGGCCGAGCACCAGCGCCACCTGCTCGGCCTGGTGCAGGCGGCGCGGCATGGCGAGGCGGCGTTCGCCATCGCCCAGCAGCGCTATGGCGCAGGTTCGGGCAGCTACCTGGCGGTCAAGGACAGCCAGCGCGACCTGTTGCGTCTGCGCCAGGACATCGCGCGGGCACAGGCCGCCTCCTATGGCAACGCCGTGGACCTGTACAAGGCCCTGGCCTGGCGCGCGCCTTCCGGCAGGACGCTTAGCGCAAACACCCTGAACAACTGATGAGGACCGTTTCGTGGATACTGCAACTTCACTGCTGATGTTTCAGATGGTACTGGCCGCAGGGTTCACCCTGTGGTTGAGCATCGCCCTGGTCAACAACCTGCAGGCTTTTACCAGTTCGGCGGCGGCCGTCGGGGGCACGCTGTCGATGGCGCCCCTGCGCCAGGCCCCGGCGATCGACCTGCCCCTGTGCTCGCGGGCCATTCACTCGCCCGCTGTGCACAGGGCGGCATTGATGGTCGTGGTGCTGCTGCAGGCGGGGGCGGTGCTGGCCGCCTGGGCGGGCTGCTACCACCTGCTGCTGGGCAGCGGCCTGGACGCAGCCCGGCCCTGGTTGAACCTGGCGCTTAGCGCAGCCCTGGGCTTTCTTTTCGCCATGCTGCTCGGGGGGCTGTGGTTCGGCTACTGGATACGCCAGGAGGGCCTGCAGCTCACTCATCTGGCGCTGGTGGTGTGGGTGGTGCTGAACTTCATGGTGTTCAACCTGCAGTGGGGCTAGTGCGCCGCTGTCACCCCAATCGGGCCACCCTCGCGTGGCCTTGATGCCCTATGGTTTGGCCAGCAGCCCGCGCAGCAGCAGTTCCAGTGCGCCGGTGCTGCGCGCCAGTCGCGCATCGCCGTCATCACCCTGGGCGATCCACACCGCAGCCTCGGCCAGGCTGCCGTAGACCAGCGAGGCCAGGGCCTGCGGGTCGGCCTCGGCCACCACGCCTTGTTCGATCAACCGTTCCAGCAGTGCCTGGATCGACGCGATGCAATGGCGTTGCGCGTCCGTCGAGGTGCCCCCCAGCACGGCTGGGGCATCGCGCAGCACGATGCGCTGGTAATCCGGCTCCAGCGCCATTTCCAGATACGCCCGGCACCGCTGGCGAAAGCCTTCCCAGGGCGTGCGGGCAGTGTCGGAGAGCGCCTGCAGGCGTGCATCCAGCTCGGCGTCGATCGACGCCACCACGGCCGCCAGCAGCCCCTGCTTGTCGCCGAAGTGGTGATACAACGCGCCGCGGGTCAGCCCGGCCTGGGCGGTCAGGTCATCCATCGAGGTATCGGCATAGCCGCGTTCGCTGAACACGCTGCGGGCGGTGGCGAGCAAGGTGGCGCGGGTTTCTTCCATTTCGGCACGGGTGCGGCGAGCCATGGGCGTGTCTCCTTACATACGGTGCGTATGATTATTTACATTCGGTGCGTATGAATATACGCTTTTTATACATACATGCCGTATGTAATTTGTCGCGCTGCCGTGTCAGCGGCCAATTCACCGCCCTGGAGCATCAGATGGCCAACCCTTATCGAGACCTTTTTGCCGCGCCGGGCGCCCTGGGCTTTGCCTTGGCCGGGCTGCTGGCGCGTACCGCACTGCCGATGACAGGCATCGGCATCATCACCTTGCTGTCGCAATTGCGTGGCAGCTACGCACTGGCCGGGGCAGTGGCGGCGGTCTTCGTGCTGAGCTATGCGCTGTTGTCGCCACAGGTATCGCGCCTGGTGGATCGCCTCGGGCAACGCCGCGTGTTGCCTGCGGCCACCGCCATCAGCTTCCTCGGCCTGCTGCTGGTGCTGGCCAGCACCTGGCAACGGGCTGGCGACTGGGCGCTGTTCATCGGGGCGATGCTGGCAGGGTGCATGCCGAGCGTGTCGGCAATGGTGCGCGCGCGCTGGACGGCCCTGTACCGTGGCCAGCCGCAGTTGCAAGCGGCGTATTCGCTGGAGACGGTGTTCGATGAGGTCAGCTTCATTGCCGGGCCGCCGCTGTCGGTGGGCCTTGCGGTGGTGGTACTGCCCCAGGCGGGCCTGCTTGCGGCCGCACTGTTGCTGGTGCTGGGTGTGTTTGCCCTGGTCGTCCAGCACAGTACCGAGCCGCCGATCCAGCTCCGGGAAGCTGCCGGGGACCGTTCGGGCTCGGTGATCCGCCTGGCCAACGTGCGTCTGCTGACCCTGCTGATGGTGGCGATGGGCATGATCGTCGGCACCGTGGATATCGTCAGCGTGGCCTTTGCCGAGCAACGCGGCCAGCCGGCGGCGGCCAGCCTGGTGCTGTCGGCCTATGCCGTGGGGTCGTGCGTGGCGGGGCTGCTGTTCGGTGCGCTCAAGCTGCAGGTGCCCTTGCCGCGCCTGCTGTTGCTGGGTGGGCTGGCAACCGCTGCCACGACCCTGCCGCTGTTGCTGGTCGCCAGCCTGCCGGGCCTGGGTGTGGCGGTGCTGGTGGCGGGGCTGTTCTTTGCGCCGACCCTGATCGTGGCCATGACCCTGGTCGAGCGGCTGGTACCCGAACATCGTCTGACCGAGGGCATGACCTGGCTGCTGGCCGGCTTGAACATCGGTGTGGCCGTGGGGGCGGCGGTAGCGGGGCAGGTGGTGGATGGCAGCGGTGCCCGGGCCGGCTTCGGTGTGGCGCTGGTGGCCGGTGCCCTGGTGCTGCTGGTGGCTGTGTGGGCCCACCGGCGCCTGGTTGCGCGGGCGGCGGCGTCTCAGCCCGCCTGAATCAGCTGGCTACATGGCGCCAGTGCCAGGGCTCATACACGTAGCCTGCGCCATTGTCGGGCGGGTACGACAGCTCGAAGCCATAGGTCGCTGCGTTGCGGGTCAACCATCTGAATGCCGGTGTCGCTTCGAATTCGGGCTCCAGGTCGGTGCAGCCGGGGGTGCCTATGTCGACGGCACGCCCGGTGTGATGCTCGCTGAAGAACGGCGGGGCCGAGACCGCAAGGATCTGCTCGATGCTCTGCCCCTTGTCCAGCTTGCGCTGGATGATGCTCTTCTGCCGTTCGACGCTTCTGAAGGCCGACACCAGGTAAAGCGCCACGCCCTCGGCACCGGCAGCCGCTTTCAACTGGCGCCAGGCCTGAGCGGCCACGGCGACCAGTTCGTGCTTTCGGTTGTCCTGGCCGGTCTCGGCCCACTGCAGCAGGCTGGCTTCGACGAACTCCTGCAGATGGCGCTCGATCACCGCGTTCAACGGTATGCCGAGCTGTTCGAGCATCTGCAATGCGGCGGGGGAGTAGGGCATGGGGCTGACCTGGGCAGTGGGTATCAATCCAGCCTAGCAGTGAAGGCGTGGTGCAATGGGGCGCCGTCCTTGAAAAACCGCTCCGGGCGGCAAGGTGCCAGGGCCGGCGACGTCTTGCCCTGCATGATCTCCTCGCTGGCCAGTTGGCCGACCACAGCCGCCAGCACCACGCCGGGGTGCATGGTGCACACGTAGACCCCGGCAACCGAGGGCAGCGGGCCGATGATCGGAATGCCATCGGCAGGCATCGGCCTGAGCCCGATGCAGGCCTGTTGCGTCTGCAGAGAGGTGACGCCATCGAGCTCCTTCCGGATGACCTTGGCGGTGCGCAGCGCCAGGGCTGCGGGCTGGTTTTGCGGTGCGTCGTCCAGGTAATCCTCCGCTGCCAGCAGGGTACCGTCGTCAGCCTGGCGCACCTCCATGTCCGGGCTGGACAAAATGCTGCGCACCAGGCCCGAAGGTGCGGCGTAGCGGATGAATATCGCCGGCGAGGCCAAAATGGGCAGCGGCAGGCCGATAGCCTCGGTCAGCGCCGCAGTGCCGGTTCCCGCAGCCAGCACCACCATGTCCGTCTCGATGATGCCTGCCGCTGTCTGCACACCCGTTACCCTGGTGCCATGGGTTGCAAGGGCCACCACCTGCGTGTGGGTGAGTACCGTTGCGCCCTTCGCTCGGGCGCCGGCGAGCAGGGCATGGGTGGCCTTTACCGCGTCCAGCGCGCCTTCATCGGGCGCATGGCTGGCCTGTAGCGGCGGGTGGCGCAGGTTCGGCTCCAGCTCGCGGATGCGCTCGCGACTCACCAGGGCGGCAGAGGGGCTGGGCGCCTGCACACCATAGGTCAGGGCGCCTGACCAGCGAATGGCCAGGCCCGGCAGCTCCGACTCCAGGCGTCGGTATTGCTCGATGGCGGCACCGCGCAGCGCCGCGATGGGGTCGGCGGCGCTGTGGGAGGTGTTGATCCAGGCGAACGAGCGACCGGTCACCCCGCACGCCACATCGCCAGCATCCAGTACCGTCACCTGTGCGCCTTTGCCGGCCAGGTGATACGCCAGGGACGCACCGACGATACCTGCGCCAATTACCACGATTCGCTTGTTCAATCACACACTCCGTTCAAACAGGCTCGCCTTGCCGATGCGTTACTGGCCCTTGCACTGGGCCAGTACCACCTGGCAGGTCCTGGGCGTGCCACCGGAGCGGCTGGCGTAGCGCATGCAGTTGTCCATGGATTTCTTGCGGGCCTGGCCCAGGGTCGAGCCCCAGGCCAGGCCGCCTTCGCCAGTGCTGGGCACCGCCTTTGCGTAGCAGTTGGAACCCTGGGCGGCATAGCGATTGGCGGCCGTCTTGCCGGCGCAGCCGCCGGTCAGCAGCAGGGCGAATGCAAGCAGGCAGGGCAGGCCCCATGACAAGCGGCCAGGCACTGTTTTTGCGTTCATCCCGGTTCCCCTGTGCAACGGTCAAGCGACGTGAAAAAGGGGGGTGTTCCAATGGAATACCCGTGGCAGGCGCGGCTGGCCATCGGGTGGTGGGCGGTGCGTTCCTGGCCGGGGAAATCCGGCCGGGAACGGCGCGCCAGAGCCGTTCGAGTCAGTCGACTCGGCGAGCATACCTCACGGGCGCGAGGTTTTCACGGTCAGCACTTCGGTGTACACCACGTCGACCGTCTGGCCGACCTTGAGGTTCTTCATGCGCGCCTGCAGTTCGGGGTCCTCGACCTTCACCACCTTCACCTTGCCCTGGGGCGGCAGCAGGGTCACTTCATGGGCGTCGAGGTCGATGGCGGTGATCTTGGAGGTGACGCGCACCTGGCGGAAAGCTTCGCCGCCCGGGTTGGGGTTGTCCTTGGTGGCGCGCACGGTGCCGGCCTCGTCGGTGACCTTCGGCGCGCCGCCCTCACTGGTGTTGAGCACATAGGCCACGGCACGGGTCACCGTGATGTCGACCTTGTCGCCCACCTTCAGGTTGTGCAGGTCCTTGGCCTGTTTGGTCAGCTGGATAGGCACCTGGCTGTTGTTCGGGCCTTCGATCGTGACCCGGAAGTTGCCCGGGTCCACGGCCAGCACCTGGGTGCTGATGTGGTCTTGCAGCGCTTCGCTGCCCAGCGGCAGTTCGGCGGCGTGGGCCGCAAAGCTGGCAGTGGTCATGAGTGAGGCAAGGGCAACGGCGTGGGCGAGGGAGCGAATCGATTTCATAAGCCTGCATTCCATGTAATGGCTGAATGAGCGGAACAACGCATGACGCAACGTGCGTGGATCACGCGCAAAGCATAGCCACTGATTGCGGATATGCCCGTTAGACGCCGCCCTGCGACGGCACCTGGCCACGCATCGCGGCCTCGATGAATGGCGCCTTGCCGGCCAGGTACTCGCCGATACCGTCACGATTGGTCGCTTCAAGCTCAAGCTTCAACGCCTGGTAGCGCTGGCGAAGGTCGTCATCGCTGCGCAGCAGGTCGCGAAAGCGCAGCATCCAGGCAATCTGTGGGTGGCCCTGGGCACACACGTGCACCTTGTGGGTACGGATACCGTCGACATCACGACGGTAGAAGTGGTGGCCCGGCGACAGGTCGGAGCCGCGCACGTACCCCAGAGCCTGCATGTGGGCGTGGCGTGCTGCGGTTTCCCGATGCGCCTGGACCACCACCAGCACGTCGATCTCCGGCTTGGCGGCAAGGCCGGGTACGCCCGTGCTGCCCACATGATGGATGTCGATCAGTTCACTGCCAAAACCCTGGGCGATGCCTGCCCTGGCGGCCAGGTAGCGCTCGGGCCATTGGTTGTCGTAGGGGCGGATCTGACTGGTCAGCTTCATTGCGGTGTTTCCCTGGGAGTCATATTGGCCAGTCGCTTACCCGTGCGTTCCAGCGCTCACGGTGGCGTTCGCGCCAGCCGCGGCTGCCGGAATCGAGCCAGGCGAGGGTGGCCTGCACACTGTCCTGGCTGATGATGAAGCTGTCGATATGGTTGACGATGGTCTCTTCGGCCACATGCAGCAGGGCCAGGTAGTCGTTGAAACTTTCGGCCAGCACCACGTATTCGTCGCCTTGCTGGCGGCGGCCGGTCCAGGCGGGCAGGGCGGCGACCATCGCGGCCACCTGCTGGCGCCCCTCGCGCAGGTCCAGCAGCAACAGGCTGGCGCCGCCGTCACGCCCGATCGGCAGCAGGCCGTGGGCAGGGTAGCCAGGGCGCTGGCGTGCGCGTTCCAGCTCGTAGGGGTTCGACTCCCATTCGCCGTCCAGGTCCAGCCCGTACAGCGAGAAGCTCATCAGCTCCCGTTCGCCGCTGGCCAGGGTGACCGCCACGTCGTACTCGAGGTAGGCGCCGTTGCAGGTCGTGAGAAATTCACGGTAGTCAGCCGGCAGGGGCGCACCAAGGCTGGCCTCCAGCTGTGCAAGCGCAGCGTCGCTGGCGCCTTGCCGGGTGTCTTCGAGCATCAGCCCGCGGTAATCGGTCATCGAGGTGGCTCGCTGTACAGGGGCGGCAGATGATGCCGCGCATGGGCGCCGCAGGCAAACGGCGCGGGTGGGGCCGCACCGTCTGCGGCATTACGCGGCCGGGGTGCCTTGATGAAAGGTCATCTGCCAATGGCCATCGAGCCTGCGCCATACCGAGCTGCGCAGCGACGCGGTTTCGCTGTGGCAGGTATAGGTCACCAGCGCAACGTCCGGCGCCAGGGGGCGTACCTGAAAATCGCTGATCGTGCGCACCCTGAATGCCTGGACGGGCAGGCTGGAGAGCACATCCGCCTTGTGCCAGGCCTTGCCGCTGGCGCCAATCTCCATGAAGTCATCGGCCAGCAGCGTCGACAGCAAGGCCGTGTTGCTGCGTACGTCCTGCTGCAGCAGGCGTTGCTCCAGGTAGTGCAGGGTGGCTTCCAGCTCGCCAGCGGGTTGCGTTGCGGGGCTGGCGTCGCCGCGGCGCTTGCGCCATTCATCCTGCGTCAGCTCCCAGGTTTCCTGGGGCATCGGCCCACTGACGAAATTGCCGGGCTGCACGTGCAGCAGGTGCATGCCCTCGCGCAGCGATATGCGCCGTGACGCCAGGTTGCTCACGGCCTTGGGCACCTGCAGGGTCGGGCGATTCAAGGTGTCGAACCAGAAGCGGTTGATCACCTCGCACACCTCGCGCATGTAGCCCTTGCCTTGCCACTGCGGCGCCAGCCAGAAACCGCGGTGGTTGCCGGGGGTATCGTGCAGCGACACGCTGCCGATGCACTGCAGCGGGTTCTGCACCAGGCGGATCATCCAGTGCCATTCCTCGCCACGCGCCATGGCGGGCAGCGCCAGGTCGCGCACATACGTCAGTGCGCCGTCGTCCGGGTACGGCCAAGGCACGCGGCTGTCGAGATAACGCACCACCTCCCACTGCGGGAACAGTTGCTGGATCGCCGCAGCGTCGCTCAATTGCAGGGGCGTGAGCTGCAGGCGCGCGGTGGTGAAGGTAGGGATGCGGTTCATCTTGGCCTCGAAGCGGTAATGCATGGGGTGGGCG
>NZ_JAFKEC010000078.1 GCF_017848315.1 Pseudomonas palmensis | reverse complement strand
GTATTCAAGATTCTGGCTTGTGGGGAAGCTGGAGGGGTTACCGTTTCAGCATTGATGCTGGTGAGGTAACGACATTTTCGAGACTTCAACACCACAAGTACCCGGAAATTTCAGATCAAGCGCTTACATCCGGTGATGTTCCAGCAAGAAGTCCACGAACAGTCGCACCCGCGCCGGCATTGCCGCCCCGCCGACGAACACAGCATGGATCGGTTCCTGGTCCCCAGGGTTCCAGGCTTCCAGCAGCGGAATCAGGGCGCCGCGCTGCAGATCCTCGCGCACGCTGAACTCACCGATACGTGCAATGCCGGCGCCTACTCGCGCAAGTTGTGCCAGCGCTTCACCACTGCTGCATTCGATGTTGCCGCTGACCTTCAGGGAAAACTCTTTTCCATCGCGGATGAACGGCCAGTTGGGTTCGGCACGCCGGAAGTTGAAGCGCAGGCAATTGTGCTGAAACAAGTCTTCCGGCTCCTTGGGGATGCCCTCGCGCTGCAGATACTCGGGCGATGCCACCACTACCTGGCCGGTGTCGCCGATCCTGCGCGCGGTCAGTGGGCTGTCGGGCAGATGGCCGAAGCGGATCGCGACATCGGCCTGCCCGCCGAGAATGTCGACCACTTCGTCGCCGAGGGTAAGGTCGACGACGATGTTCGGGTAACGGGCGCTGAATGCTGCCACCAGCGGGACGATGGCCAGCCGCCCGTGGCCAAGGGCGGCACTGACCCGCAATCGCCCCCTGGGCACGCCCTGGTCAGCGATCGCTGCTTCGACCTCGTCCATATCGGCCAGGATACGCCGGGCGCCGCGCAGGAACGCTTCGCCCTCGGCAGTGAAGGCGAGCGCTCGGGTGGTGCGCAACAGCAGGCGGGTGCCAAGGCGTTGCTCGGTACGCGCGATGACCCGACTGACTGCCGAGGGTGTCACGCCCAGTGCACGCGCCGCGGCCGACAGGCTGCCTTCGTGCGCCACGGTGGTGAACACGCTCATTTCACCTGACCTGCCGTTGAAGTCCACTTGTGCCTCCTGCGCAAAGGTGATTGCCAAAAATGCTATCTACCGCGTTAAAAAACTGCATCGTAGCATTGGCGGCATAGATAAGGAGCCTTCCATGCGTATCAATCCACCACTTGTCGCACTTGCCATCGGTGCCTTTGGCATCGGCGTAACAGAATTCGCCCCCATGGGCATGTTGCCGGGTATCGCTCAGGATCTGGGCGTTTCGATTCCCGCTGCCGGTTTGCTGGTCAGTGCCTATGCGCTGGGCGTATTGCTCGGTGCACCGCTGATGACACTGACCACCGGCAGGATTCCCCGACGCTATCTGCTGATCGGGCTCATGGGAATTTTCACCTTGGGTAATCTGATGTCAGCCCTGGCCACCGATTACTACAGCCTCATGGTCGCCAGGGTGGTGACCTCACTGAACCATGGTGCATTTTTTGGCGTTGGCTCCATCGTCGCCGCCAGCGTGGTCGCCCCGGAAAAACGTGCCGGGGCGGTGGCGGCGATGTTCATGGGCCTGACCTTGGCGACCATCGGCGGTGTGCCGCTGGCCACCTGGTTTGGTGAACTGTTCGGTTGGCGCACCGCTTTCTGGGGAATTACCGGTCTCGGCGTGGTGACCATGGCCGCATTATGGTTCGCCCTGCCTAACCTGAAGACGTCGCAAAGCGTCGGTGTAATGGCCGAAATTCGAGTACTGGGGCGCGGTCCGGTGCTGGGCGCGTTGGCCCTGACCGTAGTCGGGTCGAGCGCGATGTTTACTGTCTTCACTTACATCGCGCCGATCCTCAGCAGCGAAACCAATGGTTCCACCGCCTACATCACTGGCATGCTGGTTCTTTTCGGGGTGGGGTTGACGCTGGGCAACCTGTGGGGCGGCAAGGCCGCCGACCGCTCGATAGATCGCACCTTGATCGTCTCGCTGAGCGTTCTGATTCTCGTCTTGCTGGCGTTCACCCTGCTGATGCGTTGGGCGGTGCCGGCCGCTCTGGCCATCCTGATATGGGGTATCGCCAGTTTCGCCCTGGTGCCGCCACTGCAGATGCGTGTGATGGAAGCAGCGAAGGATGCGCCCAATCTTGCCTCTGCGGTGAACATTGGCGCCTTCAATTTTGGCAACGCGATTGGCGCAGCGCTGGGCGGAGCGGTGATCAATGCCGGGTTGGGTTATCCGGCCATTTCCCTGGCCGGAGCGTCGATGGGTGCTCTGGGGCTGCTGATGGTGTTGGCGTATGGCTGGCGTTCCAGAGCGATTGCATCAACAGTGGTGTGACGAAGCGCTGATGCCAGTGGCGTAGACAGTGGTCGAGCCTGAATTCAATGCGTGATGGTTGGCCGCCCCGATGGCTTTAGGTTTAAAGTCAACTTCAAGGTCAACAGAGTGTTCAGGGTGGGTTATGCGAATAGGCGAACTGGCGAAAATCAGTGGTTTGGCGCCCTCACGCATCCGGTTCTACGAGTCGAGCGGCTTGATCAAATCTGTCGAGCGCAAAGCAAATGGTTACAGGGACTACGCGCCTGATACCAAGTGGGTGTTGGAGGTCATCACCGCAGCGCAGGCGGCGGGTTTTTCATTGGAAGAAATTCGGCAGTTGATGCCGATGAATGCCAGCGGTTGGCAGCACGATGAATTGCTCAGCGGGCTTAAGCAAAAGGTTGAGGAAATTGCTGTTCTACAGCAACGGCTAGCCCACAACAAAGCGCAGCTTCTGCTCGTCATCCAGGGCATCGAGGGTAAGCCCGAAAGCATGGCGTGCGCGGAAAATGCGCAAATGCTGATCAATCGCCTGCGTGAAGAAGGCATTGGCAAAGCGCCGGGCAAGCGTGCGGTGCGTTAAGGTCAAACTCCACTGCTGCACTGCGCAAAAGGGTATTGACCTTAAAGTTGACTTTAATCTTAAGGTGGCCTCCTCTTCAGTTGAGGGCTGCTCCATGAATGTGTTCGACACCCTGATGCTTCCCAACGGTTCAACCATAAAGAACCGAATCGCCAAAGCTGCCATGGAGGAGAACATGGCGGACGCCGATCAGGCGCCTTCCAAGGACCTGCTGCGTCTCTATCAAGCATGGGCCGGCGGTGGTGCCGGCCTGATCATTACCGGCAACGTTATGGTCGACGGCCGCGCCATGACCGGACCGGGTGGCGTGGTGTTGCAAGACGATCAGCAATTGCACAAGTTCAAGCACTGGGCGCGTACAGGTCGGTCTGGCGGTGCGCAGTTCTGGTTGCAGATCAATCATCCCGGTCGCCAGATGCAGTCCAATCTTGGGCAAAAGACCTGGGCCCCGTCAGCCGTGCCGCTGGACCTCGGCAAAATGTCCAGGCGATTTGCCACACCTCATGCGATGACCCCAGGCGTGATCGAAGAGGTTGTTCAGCGCTTCGCGAATACCGCACGCCTCGGCGAACAGGCCGGATTTACTGGTGTGGAAATTCATGCTGCCCATGGCTATTTGTTGAGCCAGTTCCTTTCGCCGTTGACCAACCAGCGGACGGACGAGTGGGGTGGCCCTCTGGAAAACCGGGCGCGCCTGTTGCTCGAAATCGTCAAGGCGGTCAGGGCTGTCGTTTCTGCGGATTTTGCAGTGGCGGTCAAGCTGAACTCCGCCGATTTCCAGCGCGGAGGATTCACCGCCGATGACGCGAAAAAGGTGGTTGAGTTGCTCAACGACCTGGGCGTGGACATGGTGGAGTTATCGGGAGGCAGCTACGAAGTGCCCGCCATGCAGGGTGACGCGCGCGATGGTCGCACCCTGGCTCGCGAAGCCTATTTCGTCGAGTTCGCCCGTGATATCCAAACCGTCGCCAACATGCCGGTGATGGTCACTGGCGGTATACGCCGCCGCCCGGTGGCCGACAGCGTCGTGCAAAGCGGTGTGGACATGGTGGGCATCGGAACCGCCCTTGCTATCGACCCGCACCTGCCTCGCCAGTGGCTGGCGGGCAACGACAATGCCCCTCAATTGCCGCCGATCACCTGGAAAAACAAAGCCATGGCGGCCTTGGCGAACATGGCTGTAGTGAAGTTTCAATTGCGTAAACTCAGTCGCAATAAAAATCCCGACCCGAGTGTTTCACCGTTGTTCGCGCTGATCCTGCAACAGGCCGCCATGGCGTTTCGCACTCGCCGGTACCGGAGATGGGTAGAAAAGTCTTCGCATTGCAACGGCCTGACGATCGCAGCGCACGGCGATGGTCTGCCTGGATGACACCTGCGCAACATCACTGAAGACGTTGCGCCAGGTGCTACGCGAGTGTTGTTCCGGGCTTAAAGCCCCCACCGCCCCAGCTCGGGCTTGCGCTCGTCAAGCAGCAGTGCAGGCGCCATGGCGCTCGCCATGTTCAGCAAGTGCATGTCGGTAGATACCGGTGACAGCAGCTGCACGCCAATCGGCATCTGTGCTTCATCGAATCCGGCGGGTAGGGCGATTGCCGGGGTGCCGAGGTAGTTACTGGCGCGGCTGAACGTGCCGATGCTCACGTGAGCAGCGTCCTGCTCATCAAGAGGCAGGGCCCCGTGACCGCTGACCGGCATCAGCAGAACACCGGATGAGCCGATCGCTCGTCTGAAGGCCTCGGCGGCGTGGGCACGCTGTGCAACGGCGTGTTCGTAGTCGTCACGGCTGATGGCCGCGCCGGCCAGGATGCGATTGCGCACCACCTCCCAGAGCGGCTGCGCAGGGTCATGTGCAAGGTGGCCGAACTCGCGATACCCCTCATAGGCAATGATCATCGAGTTGCACTCGGACAGCCGGCCGATGTTCAACTCATCCTCTGGAACCCAGCTCTGGAGCGTCCAGCCGGCCTTTTCCAGGGTGACCAGGGCCTGATCCCAAACCCGGCGAGCGCCCACGGACAGCGCACTTGGGAACGCGCTCTGGTCCAGTACGAACACCGTGCCCGGCTTGGCTGGTACCAGCTCACCTGCAAGGTCGGCCTGAACGCTCGACCCACTGCCGGTAGACGGGCTGGCAAGGATGGCCGTGAGTGCATGGGCGTCGCCGACATCACGGGCGATCGGGCCCAGCACGTCGAGGCTGGGCGCAAGCGGAACCACACCGTGCACGCTGATGACCCCACTGGACGGTTTGAAGCCGACCAGATGATTGAGCGATGCGGGGGCTCGGATCGATCCGCCGGTATCGCCCCCCACTGCAACAGGTACAAGCCCTGCGGCAACAGCAACCGCCGCACCTGAAGAGGAACCGCCCGGGGCGCGATGCAGCGTTGTGTCCCACGGGTTCCAGGGCGTGCCTCGGGTCGGGTTCTGCCCGGACAGGCCGAACGCAAATTCGGTCATCTGGGTCTTGCCCAGGATAACCATTCCGGCCGCCTGCAATCGTTGCGCGACGGTGCTGGTCACGGCACTGACAGTGCTCAGGCGGCTCAACGAGCCTGCCGATGCCGGGGTATGGGCGATTTCGATGTTGTCCTTGATGGCGACCGGTACGCCATGCAAAGCGCTCGATGGGTGGCCTGCCTCGAGCGCACTGTCGGCGGCATCGGCTGCCGCCAGGGCTTGCTCTGCGAACACTGCGGTAAAGGCATTGAGCTCGCTGCCGCGAGCAATGCGGTCCAGAAAGTAGTGCGTGACGGCACGCGAGGTGATCTGCCGGGTAGCGATCAGATGGGCAATCTGCAGGGCAGACTGGAAACATAGGGCTTCGGATCGTTCGAGCATGGGTTCTAGGTTCTAAGCGGTGTGGGTCGGTAATCCCCGTATCCGATACTCGTTGACGGGGATTGCATGGCGTTGTTCGAGCCAGTGACTATTTCAGTGGCTTTCCGGCTGTTTCCGGCATTTTGATGAAGGTCACAAGCGTGAGCGCGGCGCCTGCGAGCACGTAGTAGAAGAACCAGCTCTCCTGACCGTTGCTCTGCAGCCAGGTCAGCAGATACGGCGTGGTACCGCCCAGCAGCGCCACCATCAGGTTGTAGGGAGCACCAATGCCGACGGCGCGAACGCGGCTGGGGAACTGTTCGGACATGATTGCCGGGGCGATGGAGGTATAGAGCGCGTAGAGCATAAGGCCGAACAGCTCCACCATCAGGATCGACGAGAACGTCGGCTGCATGCTGGTGATGATCGGGTAGAAGAACACCAGGTAGCCCAGGGCGAACACGATCAGTTGCGGCTTGCGCCCGAACTTGTCAGAGAGCATGCCGAAGAGTGGGTGCACGAGCATGAACGCGACCATTGCAACCGTGTTTGCAGCGAACGCTGTCGAGGACTCCACGTGCAGCGCGCGGATGGCATAGGTCGGGATGTAGATGACGAACAGGTAGAAGGCAAAGGTGCTCAGGATCGAAAAGCCCACGATCCGCAGGGTCTCGCGCGGATAATCGCGCAGCAGGGTGCGCAGCGGTTGCTTCTCTACCTTGTCTGCGGTTGGCGGCGTGGAGGCTTCTGCTTCAGGTACCGACATACGCAGCCAGATGCCTGCGATACCGCCCAGGGCGCCGAGCAGGAACGGAATGCGCCAGCCGAACTCTCTCATCTGTTCCTCGGTGAGGAGGGTGGTCAGCGCCCAGCCGATCGCCGAGGCGGTCAGAATGCCCGCGGCGGAGCTGAAGAACACGAAGCTCGAAAAGAACCCGCGACGGTGGTCCGGCGCCAACTCGGCAAGGTAGGTAGAGGCTGAAGCGTATTCACCGCCCAGCGACAAGCCTTGCATCAGGCGCGCTATCACCAGCAAGACCGGCGCGAGCAGGCCGATCTTCTCGTAGGTGGGGGTGATGCCGATCATCAGGGACCCGCCTGCCATCAGCAGGATGGTGACCCCCAGTGCCGATTTGCGGCCATAGCGATCAGAGTAGATCCCCAGGGCCCAGCCGCCGATCGGGCGCATGAAGAACCCCACGGCGAAAATCGCGAAGGTCGCCAGCAGGGACGCCGTTTCGTCATTTTTTGGAAAGAATTGTGTGGAAAAGAACACCGCGAACGACGCATAGATCGTCCAATCGAACCACTCCACCGCATTGCCAATGCTGCCAGCAGCAATTTTGCGCGCGGTTGATACCTGCGGCTTTGCCGCTTCGGACGTTTGAGTCGCATAATTCATTGGCTTGTGCCTTTGGGTTTGAGTTGTAATTGTTTTTAGACATATGCGGCGTTTTTTTGTATTAATTTGGCCACTTGAGCGAAGGTATTGTAAGGATATGGTCTCGTCAACCGTTGATTCGGATGAAAAAAGACATTTTGCGTTGGATGACGCGGATCTGGCCTGCCTGATTGCACTGCAGGCGAACCCTCGCGGCACCTGGCGGGATCTGAGTGCCGGCTGCGATGTGGCGGAGCGTACGCTTTCGCGTCGGCTGCAACGCTTGATGGACAACGGGTATATCCGGGTGATCGGCGAGCTCGACCCGGTTGTGGTGGGGAGTGGCCCGGTGCTGCATGCCTGGATTCGGGTAGCAGACGGTCGTCAGAGCGAAGTGGCGCAGCACCTGGCGCAGTTGGCACAGACGCAGGTTGTGATGGCGACAACGGGCGAGTTCGACATCTTCACCGAGATCAACCTGCCCAGCGTGGAAGCGCTTTCTGACATGGTGGTGCGGGAGTTGCCGCTGGTGCCGGGGGTTAGGCAGGTGCAGACGCAGGTGGTGCTCAGGTCGTTCCGACGAGCCAGCCGCTGGCGTATTGATGGTTCGGTGCCTACCGAGCCGGTGCTGGCCGGGCCTGTGAGCCTGAGTGCTGACGAAATGCGGTTACTCGGCGCCCTGACCCTGGATGGAAGGGCCAGCCTGGGCGTGCTTGCCGAGACATGTGGAGTCAGTGAGCCGAAGGTTCAGCGGATGCTGAGTGGGCTCGTCGACAGCAATGCCCTGACATTTCGTGTGGAGCTCGAGCCGTTGCTGGTGGGCTATGGGGTAGAGGCGATTGTGTCGTTGCAGACTCGACCGGGTGCGGCGGAGGGCATTGCCCAGGAACTGGCGAAGGATGAACACACGCGTTGCCTGTTTGGCACCAGTGGCGGCTCGCAGCTGTTCTGGCATGTGCTGTGCCGTGATATCCATGATCTATGGACCGTCTCGACCGCCCGCATGGGATCCCTGGAGGGGATCATCTCGTGTGAGACCAACACGGTGGTCAGGGCCTACAAAAGGGCGGGGCGGGTGCGTCGAGGGTTGATGGTCGAGTAGGGTTCATGCCTGCCTTTGTGCAAGCAACGTAGCTGGCTACGTTGCCTGTTTGGGCTTCCAGTAGTCCATCTCGGCCACCGCTCTTTCAATGTCATCCATGTCGTCGCAGCCCAGCTCGAGGTTGAACTTGTCAGTGATTGTTCTTCGCATGGCGGCCAGTCGACGGGTGATCTGGTTTTCATCGATGAACCGTGTCGTCTCTTCGCAATACAGCGCTCTGTCGCCTGGGCTGATGTCGCCATCAACATCCTTGTAGTAATGGCGGGCAATGTCTCTCAGGGAAATGAGCATGTATTCGATATCGGCGACAAGGTGGATGGCTTCTTCTCCAGACAGGAGGATTTCTCTGTTTTCCTTGAGCAGTTTCAATGGGTCTTCCACTCGATCTTTGAACGGGCCAGGTAGCGAGGATATCCCATGTGGCGCTGGCGAACCCCGTTGCGGGTCACTCGGATGATGACGGCCCCTGCGGGTCATTCACCAGAGCGGCCGCCGTCGCATGCAGCACCTGCACCAGCCACAGCACCGCGGCCCCCTTGCGGTAAAGCTCATTGACGGTCACGGGCGGGTGTTGGCGTACCACGCTCAAGCTGCTGAACCTGCCGTGCTCATCGTGAAAGGGTTGGGTCCAACCGAGGCAAACGCCGTGATCCTGCGCGCCTGCCCACAACTCGGGGGGGCTGGTGAAAGCCTCTGGTGTCCACAGCAACGGGAAGGATGAGTGCCGGCTGTGCGCAAGCAGGGGCTCAACGACCGCAGGCTCATGGCGACGGTAGCGCTCGCCCCATGGGTTGGGGCAGTTGCTTTGTGTGATCGAAAACGTCGGGGTGGTGAAACTGAAGGCGTAGCAGTCGAAACCCAGGCACCGAAGCAGCTTTTCCAATTGCGCCAACTGGCTGTCCAGGTCCTTCGAGCACACCAGCTGACGCAGTTGCTCCGTTGTCCAGTGATCCATCGTTGCTCATCCCTGCATGATGTGAACATCCGTGGATACAGATCAGTTTCTCCTGACAAATACGTATCAGATGCGCCTTTTACGACTGTAGCTCAGCTTTTTTGCGCTATTGCAAAAAGCGCTAACGCTTTTGCCGGGTGGCCTGCCTCTGGTCGGACCCGCCCTCAGGGTCAAGTTCGCGCAGGCTTGCGGGCCCTTGTGCCGGTGATTCACCAGTCACCCGGCACAGCAACGCGCTGACTCGCTCGCCGTCCACCACACCCCGTGCCTGCAAGAGGTCGGCCACTGCTACCAGCCCCGCCCAGTACCGGCGTACCAGGCAGCCGGACCGGGCGATGGCCAGGGCCTCGGCATCGAGCAGCTTGTGCGCAGGCAACAGGCTGATCAGTTCATGCCCGCGGCAGCGGTCGCCACGGCCGCTGCCGCGCAAGATCCGGTCATAGCGTGCGTGCCGGTGGATGGCTTCGGCCACGGGCCCGGCAAAGCAGTGCAGCAAGTCGCGCTCGATGGGTTCGACGAGGGAGGGCAGGTATTCGGCAATGCCACGGGCGGCGAAGGCCGGGTGCACGATCAGGTAGTCCGCCTCCACCAGCCCCTCGGCAAAGTGCGCACGCCCGTTCAGGTCGATCAGCGGGCCGCTGGCGGCCTGGGCGTGGGTCAGCACGGTCACCCGTGCAATGGGCTGGCCGTTCCACCACACGGCCAGGGCGTGACCGGCCTCGTGGATGGCGGTTGAACGCGGGCGCATGTCCATGGGGCGAGCCTCCCGTGGGGTGGTCGCTCGCCCTGACTACGCCTGCGTTATCGGTGCACGGCTCAGCGAGCGTTTGTCCTACCTTCTGCTCCCTGGCGGGTTCCGTATAAGAGATTATGGCTATCACCCACCAATACTGCGGCTATTTGCCGACTCGGGGGCGGCGAACTAGCCTTAGTTCGGTGCCGGCGCCAGCTGGCCGACCCATCCTGATGAAGAGACAAGATCGCGGCGCTCAGCCGTTCGAGTCGTTGACGATGCAACCTGTGTAACTGATTTCGCACGTTGCCACGGCGCCCTGGCAGGGCTGCCTGGCGACATGAACTCGACCAAGGGTAGCTCTCACATGGCAACTGAATCGAAATGCCCGTTCAATCATGCCGCCGGCGGTGGCACCACCAACCGTGACTGGTGGCCCAACCAGCTCAACCTGAAGATCCTGCATCAGCACGCGCCCCAGGCCGACCCGCTGGGCGAGGGCTTCGACTATGCCCAGGCGTTCAAGAGCCTGGACTTCCAGGCCCTCAAGCAGGACCTCACCGCGCTGATGACCGACTCGCAGGACTGGTGGCCGGCCGACTTCGGCCATTACGGGCCACTGTTCGTGCGCATGGCCTGGCACAGTGCCGGCACCTACCGTACCGGCGACGGGCGTGGCGGTGCCGGCTCCGGCCAGCAGCGCTTCGCGCCGCTCAATAGCTGGCCCGACAACGTCAGCCTCGACAAGGCGCGGCGGCTGCTGTGGCCGATCAAGCAGAAGTACGGGCGGGCGATTTCCTGGGCCGACCTGATCGTGCTCACCGGCAACGTGGCGCTGGAGTCGATGGGCTTCAAGACCTTCGGGTTTTCCGGCGGTCGCCCGGACGTGTGGGCGCCGGACGAGGACGTGTACTGGGGCTCGGAGAACAAGTGGCTGGGCGGCGACACGCGCTACGGCAAAGACCCTGAAGCCATGCAGCCGCCGGGCGAGGGCACCCTGGTGGCCGAACCCGAGCAGCACGGCAATGAAGAAAGCCGTACCGAGCAGGGCCGCAACCTGGAGAACCCCCTGGCCGCAGTGCAGATGGGGCTGATCTACGTGAACCCGGAAGGCCCCGAAGGCAACCCCGACCCGGTCGCTGCCGCCAAGGACATTCGCGAGACCTTCGGGCGCATGGCCATGAACGACGAGGAAACCGTGGCCCTGATCGCCGGCGGCCACGCCTTCGGCAAGACCCACGGCGCCGGCCCGGCCGACAACGTGGGCCCCGAGCCTGAAGCGGCAGGCCTGGAGGAGCAGGGCCTGGGCTGGAAGAACAGCTTCGGCAGCGGCAAGGGCCCGGACACCATCACCAGCGGCCTGGAAGTGACCTGGACCACCACCCCGACCCGCTGGAGCAACAACTTCCTGGAGAACCTGTTCGGCTTCGAGTGGGAGCTGACCAAGAGCCCGGCCGGGGCCCACCAGTGGACGCCCAAGGGCGGCGCCGGCGCCGGTATCATCCCCGACGCCCACGACCCGTCCAGGCGGCGCAACCCCACCATGCTGACCACCGACCTGTCGCTGCGCTTCGACCCGATCTACGAGAAGATCTCGCGCCGCTACCTGGAAAACCCCGACCAGCTGAGCGATGCCTTTGCTCGCGCCTGGTACAAGCTGATCCACCGTGACATGGGCCCGCTGTCGCGCTACCTGGGCCCGGAACTGCCCGCTGAGGAGCTGCTGTGGCAAGACCCGATTCCCAAGGTCGACCACCCGCTGGTCGATGACGGCGACATCGCCGCGCTCAAGGCCAAGGTACTGGCCTCGGGCCTGTCGGTGGCGCAGCTGGTGTCCACCGCATGGGCGGCGGCTTCCACCTTCAGGGGTTCGGACAAGCGCGGCGGTGCCAATGGCGGGCGGCTGCGCCTGGCCCCGCAGAAGTTCTGGCAGGCCAACCAGCCCGAACAGCTGGCCGCCGTGCTCGCGACCCTGGAAGGCATCCAGAACGAATTCAATGGGGCGCAGGCCGGTGGCAAGAAGATCTCCCTGGCCGATCTGATCGTGCTGGCAGGCAACGCCGGCGTCGAGCAGGCTGCGAAAAACGCCGGGCATACGGTCACGGTGCCGTTCACGCCGGGGCGCACCGATGCCAGCCAGGAGCAGACGGACGTGGAGTCGTTCGGCTTTCTCGAACCCATTGCCGATGGTTTTCGCAACTACCTCAAGGGGCACTACCGCGTGCCGGCCGAAGCGCTGCTGATCGATAAGGCGCAACTGCTGACGCTCAGTGCACCGGAGATGACGGTGCTGGTGGGCGGCCTGCGGGTGCTGGGGGCCAATGTGGGCCAGAGCAGCCATGGCGTGTTCACCCAGCGGCCGCAGGCGCTGACCAATGACTTCTTCACCCACCTGCTGGACATGGGCGTGGAGTGGAAGCCGGTGTCCGAGGCCGCTCAGGCGTTCGAAGGGCGTGATCGCAAAAGCGGGCAGGTGAAGTGGACCGCGACCCGGGTCGACCTGGTGTTCGGCTCGAACGCGCAATTGCGGGCCGTGGCCGAGGTGTATGCCAGTGCGGATGCGCAGCAGCAGTTCGTCAGCGACTTCGTGGCGGCCTGGGCCAAAGTGATGAACCTGGACCGTTTCGATGTGAAGTAGCGCGTTCGCCGGCAAGGCCGGCCCCTGCAGAGCAGCACAACCCCTGCAGGGGCCGGCCTTGCCGGCCAAGCGAATGCCTGCAGTACCGGCTCACACGCTGGCCGGCACCTCCCGTTGCAGCGCAAGGCGTGCAACAAGCCGCGTACAACCCGGCAGCGAAACCACCTCCAGCTGACCGCCCACCCGGGCGATGCGCGCATTCATGCTGCGCATGCCCACGCTCACCCCGGCGCGCTGTACCGCCAGCACGTCGAAGCCGATACCGTCATCCTCGATGTTCAGCTCCAGGCTGTCGGGCTGCGGCTGCTGCAGCTCAACCTGCACATGCCGGGCACGGCTGTGCTTGACCACATTGGTCAGCGACTCTTCCACCAGGCGGGTCAATGCCATGCACTGCAAGGCGCTGGGCGGTGTGCGCCACTGCGCGGCAAAGTGCCAGGTGCAGGTCACATCCAGTTCGTCGAACAGCTGGGTGAAGCGATGGCGCAGCGGGGCGATCCATTCCTGCGGCGTGGCCGGCACCTTGATGCCGGCGCTGGAGCCATTGTCGATGGTCTGGCGCAGGTCATCACGCAGCAATTTGAGCATCGACAGAAACTGCGGGCCCTGCAGCGGCGTGCTGGCCTGCTCGACCATGGCCATCATGCGCACCAGCGAACCGCCCAGCCCATCATGCAGGTCGTGGGCGATCTGCAGGCGGTCCTGCAGGCGGGAGTTGGTCAGCGCCAGGGCGTGTTCGCGTTCGAGGGTGGTGGCCAGTTCCCCGCGAGCGCGCTCGATGCCTTCGGCCAGCTCCAGGTTGAAGCGCTCGATGCGGCGCACGCTGCGCGCATGGCGCAAGCCCAGCACCACCGACATGCACAGGGTCGTCACCACGCTGGTGAGCGGTGTCCACGCGGGCGTTTCGCCGATCAGCTTCAGCATTATCAGCAGGTCATGGGCACCGGCCAGCATGAATATCAGCAGGCTGGCGGCCAGCCACACATGCTCGGGCCGCCGGGTGCGCAAGGCATGCAGCTGAAACTGCAGGCAGTTGAGGAAAAACACCGTCGCCGTGCTCAGCACCGCCACCAGTTGCGCGTTGCCGACGCGGGCATCCGGGGCCAGTGCCATCAAGGCCACCAGTGCGGCAGTCAGCAGCCAGAGTGCCTTCTCCAGGCGCGGCAGCGATTGCCCGCCAAAGCGCCAGACAAACACGCAGAAGCAGGTGACGTACATCACCAGCGCGATGCCGTTGAAGCGCGCAGCCATCAGGGTGGTGGAGAAGGGCCAGGGGCTGGTCATCAGTATATTGGCGATGAACAGCACCCAGCACAGGGCCATGGCCGCATACCAGCCAAAGATACGTTGCTCGCGGCGGATCACCCAGATACAGAAGAACAGCCCGCCCAGCACCGCCGAGATGGTCAGGTTGAGCACGAACAACGAGCGGTTGGTCCACAGCAACTCTTCATACAGCTGGCGTGCCGAGGCCTCATCCCCCAGGTACACCGGCCCCAGCCCGGGTGACTGTACCGCCAGGCCCACCACACGTACCCACAGCGTGTTGACGCCTTCGTTCAGCAGGCCTTCGGGCAGGTGCCAGTAGCGGGGCATGTTCCAGCTGCGTGACAGCGGCTCGCTCAGCTGGCTGTCACGCCACAGGCGCTGGTCGTTGACGAACACTTCGCCGGCCATGATCACCGAGCGCAGCGTCAGTGCCACCGGCATGCGTTGACCGGCCGCGCAGTCGCGCTGCCACTGGAGGCGGTACCACACCGTGCCGTCGTGCTGCGGCCAGCGTCGGCTCCAGTCGTCGGGCAGGGTCACGGCCTGCCAGGGGCCGGCCTCGGGGCGGTTGCCCTGGTCATCACCCTGGGCGGCGGCTACCGACAGCACCTGCACGGTGCAGCTTGCACCGCCCGGCGTTGCAGCCTGCGCTGCACCCGACAGGCACAGGACGAGCAGCCAGCACGCCATCAGGCCTCTCAATCGAGCAGGCCACGCGTGCGTGCCGCATGGATGGCGCGGGTGCGCGAAGACACCGCCAGCTTGCGATAGATACGTTTGACGTGGCATTCGACGGTGTAGCGCGACAGGTTCAGCTGTTCGGCGATTTCGCGGTTGCCCAGGCCCTCGGCCACCAGGCGCAGGATCTGGTCTTCACGCGGGGTCAGGCGTTCGCCATCGGCGGTGTCGACCGGCTGGGCGGCCCCCGGGCGCAGTTCCTCGATGATGCGCCGGGCCACGAACGGGTCGATGGGGGCGCCGCCGCGCAGCACGCTGCGCAGCGACAACAGGATCTCCAGGTCGTCGCGTTCCTTGAGCACATAGCCGGTGGCGCCTGCCCGCAGCGCCGCAAGCAGGGTGTCTTCGGTGCTCCATGCCGAGATCACCAGGATCGCCTGGCCGGGGTCGGTGGCGTGCATCTCTTCGATCAGCTCGATGCCGTTGCCGTCGGGCAGGCCCAGGTCTACCAGCGCCAGCGCCACCGGCTGCGCCGCCAGGCAGGCGCGGGCCTCGGCCAGCGAGCTGGCGAACAGCAGGGCCTCGGGCCGGTAGCCCAGTTGCAGCAGCAGGGCTTCCAGGCGGCGGTGGATCAGCGGCTCGTCCTCCACCAGCAGTACCGGCGCGAGCAGCGTGGGTTCGGGAACAGTCGTCTGGATAGGCATGGGCAGTCTCGGGCGCGCGGTGGGGGCGACTGTGCCCCATGCAGCGGCCAATAGGTATCCCTGAAAACAGGTAAATGAAGCCTCATAGCCTACCCCACGCCCCGGTGCTAGCCCAGCGCCATTACCGCGATCACGCCCAGCGCCAGCAGCACCAGCATCGCCCCCGTGGCCCGCTCCAGCCACGGCAGGGCACGGGCGAAGCGGCGGCGCACGTGGCGGTTGCCGATCACCACCGCCACCAGCAGGTCCCACGCCAGCACCACGCCGAACATCCACAGGCCGTAGGCCAGCTTCCAGCCAGGGCTTGCCTGCGGCCCGCTCAGCATGGCCGCCAGGCTGGCGTAGAACAGCGCGTTCTTGGGGTTGAGGATGCCGGACACCACCCCCATGCCGGCGGCGCCCAGCCAGGTGGTGGCCGCGGGCGACGGTGCCGGCGACCCCTGCGGGGCAACCTCCAGCGTACTGGCACCGGCATGGCGGATGAACAACCAGCCCAGGTACAGCAGGTAGGCGCAACCGGCCAGTTGCAGCACGATGAACAGCGTGCTGTGCGGCTGCAGCACCGACACGCCGGTAAAGGCGGCGACGATGAACACCCCGTTGGCCAGTGCGATGCCCAGGCAGGCTCCGCTGGCCACGCGCCAGCTGGTGGCCAGGGAGGTGCGTGCCACCAGGAAGAAATCCGGCCCGGGTGACAGCAGCGCCAGAAAGTGCGCTGCTGCAATGATCAGGAACTGCTCCATGTAACCTTCACTTCTATGGATGTGGGTCCAGGAAGTGTGTGGCGGGGCCGGTGGCGGCGTATTGAACAAAATTGCGCAGGTTCAGGCGGCGTGACGGGCGAACAGCTTTTCCAGTTGCTGCCACAAGGCCGGGTCGGTGCTGAACGCCACGTTGAAGCGCATCCAGCCGGTGGCCTGGGCGTCGACCATGAACAACTGGCCGGGGCCGATCATGATGCCGCGCTCCAGGGCGTCGTCCACCAGCGCTGCGCTGTTGGCGATCTGCGGGTGGCGGGTCCACAGGTACATGCCCTCGTCGGACTCGACGAAAATCTCGAAGCCCAGGCGGTTCAGGCGCCGGCTGACCTCCTGCTGCGCCTCGGCCAGGCGCTGGCGCAGGCGCTTGAGGTGCTTGCGCCAGCGCCCGTCGGTGATGGCCGCATACACCACGCGCTCCATCACCTGTGAGGTGGTCAGGCCCGAGCGCATCTTCAGTTGCAGCAGCTTCTGGATCAGTTCGGGGTTGGCCAGCATGTAGCCCACCCGCACGTTCGGCGAGATGCTCTTGGAATAGCTGCCCACGTACACCACCTGCTGCAGGTGGTCCAGGCTGCTCAGGCACGGTTGCGGTTCGGCCACCATGTCGGCGTACAGGTTGTTCTCCACCAGGCGAAAGCCGTGTTGCGCCGACAGTTGCAGCAGGCGGTGCAGTTGCGCCAGCGGGGTGCGCGAGCAGGTGGGGCTGTGCAGGTGCGGCTGGGTGAAGAACACCGTGGGCCGGTGGTGGGCCAGCAGCCGCTCGAGATGCTCCAGGTCGTACCCGGCCGGGGTGCGCGGCACGCCGATCAGGGTGGCGCCCTGAAAGCGCAGGATGCTCATCAGGTTGGGGTAGCCCGGGTCGTCCACCAGCACCACATCGCCTGGGCGCACCAGGGTGCGCACCGCCAGGTCCAGCGCCTGGCTGGCGCCGTGGGTGAGCATCAGCTGGTTGGGGTTGGCCACGATGCGCTGGTCCTGTTCCAGGTTCTGCGCGGTGAGGGTGCGCAGCTCGAGCAGGCCCATGGGGTCGCCGTAACCGCTCAGTTCCATCACGCTGCCGGCCACCTGGCGCAGCCCGCGGCGCAGGCCGTCCTCGAACATCCACTCGTTGGGCAGCCAGCCACAGCCGGGCTTGAAGGCCAGCTGACGGCTTTCGAAGATGTTCTGCAGGTACCACTCGGAGTTGAACTCCGGCTTGCCCGGCTCGGCGTCGCTGGCCTGGCTTTCGATGCGCTCGTTCACCGAGCGGTTGACGAAGAAGCCGGCATTGCCGCGGCTGACCAGCAGGCCCTGGGCCACCAGCCGATCGTAGGCTTCGACCACGGTGAAGGTGCTGACCGAGTAGGTGGCGGCGAAGGCGCGGATGGACGGTACCTTGGCACCGGGTTTGAGGGTCTGGTTCTCGATCAACTCACGCAACCCGTTGATGATCTGGTTGACGAGCGGGGGGGCGGAGTCGGGTCGTAATTCAAGCATGTTGGGGCTGTGCCTTCAGGGTGCGTAACGCCTGGCGCCTGCAGGGAACGGGGGTGTACTGCATTGGCGGCCTGTACAGTGCAGTGCATATTTCACGGCGCTGTGCATGGCTCTCTGTGTCGTACATTTTTACATTAGGGGTCTGTATTCGCCAGCTAAAGCATGTTGAGAGGCCCGATCACTACCGCCAGGGGCAAGCCCCCGGGCGTGCACAGCACGATTGCCGACCTTCAAGGCCATGGATGCCCGCCGGGTTTGCGATCCATCCCGTACACAATCAGACACTGACGAGCAATGAAGCCCGGCATTCGCCGGTCTTGCGTGTTCGCTGGAAAAAGAAAAACAAGGGGTAGACAACTGATGGACGCTACATCGACTTCCACATCCTCCAAGGTGGAGCCCGAGAGCAAGCTTAGCGCTTCGCTCAAATCGCGCCACCTGACCATGATGTCCATCGCCGGGGTGATCGGCGGTGCGCTGTTCGTGGGCTCGGGGAGTGTGATCCACAGCGCCGGGCCGGCCGCCATCCTGGCGTACCTGGCCGGCGGCATCCTGGTGGTGCTGATCATGCGCATGCTGGGTGAAATGGCCACCTCCTCGCCAGACACCGGCTCGTTCTCCACCTACGCCGAGCGCGCCATCGGGCGCTGGGCAGGCTTCACCATCGGCTGGTTGTACTGGTGGTTCTGGGTCATCCTGATGGCCTGGGAAGCCTACGTGGCGGGCAAGATCCTGCACGGCTGGTTCCCCTCCATCAGCGTCAACGTGTTCGTGCTGGCCACTACCCTGGTGCTGATCAGCGTCAACTTCTTCAACGTCAAGCACTACGGGGAGTTCGAATTCTGGTTCGCGCTGATAAAGGTGGTGGCGATCATATGCTTCCTTGTGGTGTGCGGGCTGGCCGTGGCCAACCTGTGGCCCACCGGTGAGGTCCACGGCATCAGCAACCTCACGGCCCAGGGCTTCATGCCCAATGGGGTGGAGGCAGTGGTGGTGGCCATGCTGGGGGTGATGTTCGCCTTCCTGGGCGCCGAAATCGTGACCATCGCGGCCGCCGAGTCGAAGAACCCGTCCGAGCAGATCGTCAAGGCCACCAACTCGGTGGTGTGGCGTGTGTGCCTGTTCTATGTGGGTTCGATCTTCCTGATCGTGGCCCTGGTGCCGTGGAACGACCCGCTGATGGGCCAGTCGGGCTACGGTTCGTACCGTCGTACCCTGGAACTGCTGGGCATTCCGGGCGCTGAGTTCGTGATGAACTTCGTGGTGCTGACCTCGGTGAGCAGCTGCCTGATCTCGGCGCACTACACCGCCTCGCGCATGCTGTTCTCGCTGTCGACCCGCGGTGATGCACCGTCGTTCTTCAAGATCACCCGCGCCGGTACCGGTGTGCCGGTGTTCGCCATCATCGGTTCGTGCTCGGTGGCGGTGTTCGTCGCCCTGATCAACTTCAGTGACACCCTGCGCCCGAAAGACGTGCTGGACGTGCTGATGAACACCACCGGCATGATCGCCTTGCTGGTGTACCTGGTGATCGCGTTCTCGCAACTGAAGATGCGTCGCAAGCTGGAAGCCGAGGGCAAGGAAATCCGCCTGAAGATGTGGCTGTTCCCGTGGCTGACCTACCTGGTGATCGTGTTCATCATCGGGTGCCTGGTGACCATGGCCTTTGTGCCGGACTACCAGGTACTGGTGTTCTCCACCGGTGCGGCGGCGGCCATCGTGGCACTGATGGGCGTGTTCATGCACGTGCGTGCGGCCAGGCAGCTCAAGGGCTGACAGGCACCATGACGAAAAAGACCAGGGCCGCAAACGGCCCTGGTTTTTTTTTGCCTGCCCGCGGCGCGGATGCCGCCCGCCGGGTTCGTCCTACAAGCAGTGGCCGGGATGCCGGTAAACAATCCCCATTACGGCACCGGGCAATCATCGCAACGTTGATTGCAGTGTGCCAGTACGCCTGCCTAGCATGCCCGTTTGCTCGATTCGGCACGGAGTGCAGGCATGAAGATCGTTCACAAGGCTGGCCTGGCGGCCGCCACATTGCTGTTCATTACCACCGGATTGCTGTCGGTCGCGCAGGTCAGCCAGGTGCGCGACGCCCTGCACAAGCAAGTGTCTGCCGGCATCGCCGAGTCCAGCGGTGCCCTGGCCCGGCAGATCGAGAACTGGCTGAACGCCAAGCTCAAGCTCATGGGCCTGGTGGCGCAGGCCATCGACAGCCGCTACAGCCCTGAAAACACCCAGCGCATCATCGACAGCCCGATGCTCAAGGACGAGTTCATCCTGATATTCGGCGCCTTGCAACGCGACGGCAAACCCCTCACCAACACGCCCAGCTGGCGCCCCGATGCGAGCTGGGACGGGCGCACACGGCCCTGGTATGCCGTCGCCAAGGGCGCCGACAAGGCGGTGCTCACCGAGCCCTACATCGACTCGGCCACTGGCGAAACGCTGATTTCGGCGGTCACGCGCCTCCACGATGGCGCTACCTTCGCCGGCGTGCTGGGCGGCGATATCCGCCTCAAGAGCGTGGCCGATGCCATCAATACCCTGGACTTCAACGGCGCCGGCCATGCCTTTCTGCTCAGCCGCAACGGCACGATCATTTCCCACCCCGACAGCCAGTACAACGGCAAGCCCTACAGCAGCCTGTTCGATGGCCAGCACCCGGCGCTGGACAGCCAGCTGCAGACGGTTCGAACCGGCGATCACGATTCACTGGTGTCCTTCACCCCGCTGACCTACCTGGAGGGCATGGACTGGTTGATCGGCGTGGTGCTCGACCAGCGCATCGTGATGGCCGAGGCCGACAGCCTGACCTGGCGTGCAGTGCTGGCCACGCTGCTCGGCGTGCTGGTGAGCCTCGTGGTGCTGGGCCTGCTGCTCGGGCGCCTGCTCAAGCCGCTGGACCTGCTGCACCGCTCGTTCCATGAGGTCAACCAGGGCGACGGCGACTTGACGCGGCGCCTGCCCGACGGCGGCAATGACGAGGTGGCGCTGGTGTCGCGCGAGTTCAACGGCTTTCTGGGCAACCTGCAGAACCTGATCCATCAGGTGATGAGCACCTCCAACCAGGTGCGCGAGAGCACCCACCTGACGTCGGCCGAAGCCACCCGGACCGATGAACGCCTGCAGCGCCAGTTGCAGGAGCTGGACCAACTGGCCACGGCCATGCAGGAGATGGCCTCCACCGCCGAAGACGTCGCGCGCAACGCCCAGGCAGCGGCGCAGGCCGCAGTGATTGCCGACGAGGAAGCACACGGCGGCGAGGACGTGGTGCGACGCTCGACCGCGGCGATCCGGCAACTGGCCAGCGAAATGGACGACACCGGCCATGCAATCAATGACCTGTCGCGCCTCAGCGACAACATCGAGTCGATCCTGGCGGTGATTACCAGCATTGCCGAGCAGACCAACCTGCTGGCGCTCAATGCCGCCATCGAGGCTGCACGTGCCGGCGAGACGGGGCGAGGTTTCGCGGTGGTGGCCGACGAGGTGCGCACGCTGGCCTCGCGCACCCAGCAGTCGACCCAGGAGATCCGCCAGATGATCGACCAGCTGCAGGCCGGGGTGCGCCACGCCGAGTCGCGCATGCAGCACAACCGCGACAGCGCCGGCAAGACCGCCGAGGAGGCGGGCGCGGCCAACGACATGCTCGTGCGCATTCGCCAGGCGATCACCCGCATCAACGACATGAACACCCAGATCGCCACCGCGGCCGAGCAGCAGAGCGCCACCAGCGAAGAGATCAACCGCAACACCACGACCATTCGCGACATCAGTCATGAAGTGGCCGCAGGCACCCAGGTGCAGGTGCGCCAGTGTGCGGTGATGGTGGAGCAGGTGGGGCAACAGCACCACCTGCTGGGGCGCTTCAACCTGTGAGGCGGAGGCTCAGGCCTTGAGCGAGGCCATGTCGATCACGAAGCGGTACTTCACGTCGCCGGCGATCATGCGGCTGTAGGCCTCGTTGATGTGCTGGATGTCGAGCATCTCGATGTCGCAGCAAATGCCGTGCTCGGCGCAGAAGTCCAGCACCTCCTGGGTTTCGGCGATGCCGCCGATCAGCGAGCCGGCCAGTACGCGGCGCTTGAGCACCAGGTTGGCGGCGTGCAGGGGCGGCTCCACCGGTTCGATCAGGCCCACCAGGATGTGCACGCCGTCGAACTTCAGGGTTTCCAGGTAGGGGTTGAGATCGTGCTGCACCGGGATGGTGTCGAGCAGAAAGTCGAAGTGCCCGGCCACGGCGGCCATCTGCGCGGCATCGGTGGACACCACCACATGGTCGGCGCCCTGGCGGCGGGCTTCCTCGGCCTTGCTGGCCGAACGGGTGAACAGGGTGACTTCGGCGCCCATGGCCTTGGCCAGCTTGATGCCCATGTGGCCCAGGCCGCCCATGCCGAGGATGCCGACCTTGTGCCCGGCCTTGACCCCGTGGTGCTTGAGCGGCGAATAGGTGGTGATACCGGCGCACAGGATCGGCGCGGCGCTGGCCAGGTCCATGCCGGCCGGGATGCGCACCACGAAATGCTGGTCGACCACGATACTGCTGGAATAGCCACCCATGGTGTTGCTGCCGTCGACCCGGTCGGGGGTGGCGTAGGTCATGGTCGGGCCTTCGAGGCAGTACTGTTCCAGGTTGGCGGCGCAGGCCTGGCAGTGGCGGCAGGAGTCGACCATGCAGCCCACACCCACCAGGTCACCCACCTGATAGCGGCTGACGCTGGCGCCCACGGCAGTGACCTTGCCCACGATTTCGTGGCCGGGCATCAGCGGGTACACGGCGATGCCCCATTCGTTGCGGGCCTGGTGGATATCGGAGTGGCACACGCCGCAGTAGAGAATCTCGATGGCTACGTCGTCGGGGCGTGGGCTGCGGCGCTGGAAGGTCATGGGGGCGAGGGGTGTGGTGGCCGACTGGGCGGCGTAGCCGATGGCGGTGTACATG
>NZ_JAFKEC010000077.1 GCF_017848315.1 Pseudomonas palmensis | reverse complement strand
CAACAACATCAGTGTGAAGGCCTACTTCACTTCATCCCCTGGCGTACCGGTGAGAACCATAAACATTGTTGTGCAAGGGAGGTGGTACTGATGCGCATTAAATTGTCACCGTTCAGTGCAGACGAAACACTCGTGCTCAGCAGGAGCGGCGAATCGATCACGATCAACGGCATGAAGCTCGATTTCGAAGCCCTGCCCGACGGCGCGATGCTGCCCGCTACTGCGACGGGCTGCCCGTGGCTGTATGGGCCAGTCCAGCGGATCGATGGGGAGCTTACGTTGACCGTCAGGCTCCCTCACGGCGCGCAGGCCAGCGAGCAGTCGCGATTCCCGGTGGATATCGTCAACCCACCAGATGGCCGGGTCCCGCTGCCCACCGACAATGACCCGCAGCCAGAATCCCTGGGGCTGGCCTGGACGGATACTGTTGGCGTCATCGACTGGTCGCAGATGATCACGGCAGAGATGAAGCAAGAAGCCGCTGCAGCGCAGCACCTGGCCGGCGTGCAAGCCGAGGCCGCAACTCGGCGCGCCGTCGCCGATTCAGCGATTGCACCGCTGCAAGATGCCGTGGACATCGACGACGCGACCGCCGCCGAAGTGCTATCGCTCAAGGCCTGGAAGAAGTACCGAGTCGCATTGAGCCGCCTTCCGGAGCAGCCCGGCTACCCGGTCGATATCGACTGGCCCGCGCCGCCGGCCTGACAACAGCTATACACCGATACCCGCCTTGAGCGGGTTTTTTATTGCCTGGAGAAACACATGGCTCGAATTTCCGACTCACTGGCGGGCAGCAAGAACGCTCTCGCTTTCCTCGACATGCTGGCATGGTCCGAAGGCACATCGATCAGCAAGCACACCCGCGACGACGGCTATGACGTTGTGGTTGGCGGCATCGATAGCCCGAACACGTTCAAGAGCTACAGTACACACCCTGGCGTGCTGGTGACCGTGAACAACAAGGGCCTGAAGTCCACGGCCGCAGGCCGGTACCAGCAACTCCAGCGCTACTGGCCGCACTACCGCGACCTGCTCAAGCTGCCCGACTTCGGGCCCACCAGTCAGGACAAGCTTGCCCTGCACCTGATCAAGGAGCGCGGCGCCCTGGCGGACGTGCATGCCGGCCGTACCCAGGCCGCAATCGCGAAGTGCCGGAACATCTGGGCCAGCCTGCCGGGTGCTGGGTATGGGCAGCATGAGCGCAAGCTGGATGACCTGCTGGCGCACTACATCGCGGCCGGCGGGAGGCTGGTGTGATCGCCTGGGGCGCGCGTGCGCGGGCCTTGCTACTGGGGCTCGCGATGGGTGGCATTGGCGCATGGCTATGGCAGGCTAACGCTTACGAAACACTGCTGGCCAAGCAGGCCGAGACTTACGTGACTGAGCGAGAGGCGGCTGTGGTCGCTGTGCTCGATCAGTTGCAGCAGGATCAGGAGCGCCGTCGGGCCCTGGAGGACCGCCTGCAGGCGGATGAAAAAACCAAGCACAAGGAATTACGCGATGCACAAAAAGCCCGGGATCGCCTGCGTGATCGGCTGGCTACTGCTGATCTGCGGCTGTCAGTCCTACTCGCCGCCGCCCAGGGTGGCGGCGGTGGGGTGTCAGCCGCCACCTGCGCCTGCGGCGTGGTTCATGGAGGCTCGCGAGCCGAACTTGACCCAGCGCATGCTCAACGAATTGTCGCCATCACCGGAGATGGTGACGAGGGATTGATCGCTCTTGCGGCGTGCCAGGCTTATGTGCGCAACGCTCGCCAATGAGTAAGAGCGAGCGAGATAGACCTCACTTGCGGGAAAAAGCCTTTCTTGGTGCCGCTGCAAGCGCATTGGATAGGGCGGCCTTCTGGCTCAACGTTAGCCTGCAGAGCTTCAGATCAATCCGGATGTTGAAGGCTCTGCGGGCCTTGACGTATTCGCAAATCACTTCTCGCTCGTAGCAGCGCCCCTCGCAGTTCGAGACCAGTTTTTCGGTCACTCGCTGCCTGTTCAGATCTTGCTTGGTGATCCAATAGTCGTGAACCATTGAATTGGAAACGAACAGTTTCTGAATGCTGGTGCTGATCATCTTATTCAGGATGGCTTCGAATTTTTTCATTTTTCACCACCTTGGTTGGTCGCTGAATAAAGCCAGGATTGTCCGAGGGATCGGGGCGGTGAGAAGCTACTGATTGCCTGCCGGGTGATGTGTAGAGACAATCAGATGGCGCCACCCTGGACAATCATGCTTTGGGCATGGATAAGTAATTGGAGACCTTTTTTTGCTCTGTCGAGAGTTTCAATTCATTTTCAACGCGTCGTAAGTCATTGGTGCTTGAGGATAATTGGCTGGTGAGCGCTGCCAGTTCGCCTTGGATACTTTGAGCTTTAGATTCACGCTCTTTATCACTAAGGGATTGATCTCTCATTACTTTGTCCAGCTCCTCCATTTTCTTTTGAATTTTCTCTTGGATTTCCCGGATCACCTTGAGAATTTTCTTCACACCATCGGGTAAGTTACTGGAGTCGATATCCGCGTTCTTACTGCCATGTTTGGCGGCCAGAGCTTTTCCTTCTGGTGACAGATCCACTTTTACGCCTTCCTGAGAAGCAGATTTAGGTTCCACGGAAGCTGCTTCGACAGGGGGGACTTGAGACGCAGGGCTGGCGCCCGACTGGGCGGTGAGGGCGGTTGCTGCGGAGCTTATGAGCATGTTTTTCTCCTTGAAATCGCAAGCTATATCGACTGCCCGTTACAGTTCTTGAGCATCAGTGTTCGGAAGGTCACATGTTAGGGCCTCCCGCTGACGTTGAAGCCGACTTTCTGGCTAAAGTAAAGCCGATTCAAAGCCCTGGCTTGGCTTGCGAGATGCCCTACACTTTCCTGAGAGACTTAGGAGGGCAAGATGGACGACTTGCACAAGAAGATGACGCTAGGTGAGCCGCTGATGCAGCAAGCGATGGATGCGGTGCGGCGCTACCAGGAGGCGCGAGATTCGCTTACCGCGGCAGAAGAGGTCGACCGCTTGCGGGTTGAGGCCGAATCGCTCATGCAGGCTGTCAGTGAGTATCAGCAGGCTGTGCTTGGAGGTCAGGCGGCAACTCGCCATTGATCTGGAGGTTGCAGGCCTGCGCAAGAACGACAGCCTGTAGGCGAAGGTGAGGGCTTGCTGGCTGAACGACGGCAGCGTATTGGGTATGAGAAGGAGCTTGAGGCAGCTGTATCAGCCTGTCGTTGAGCCTGGCCGACAGCGCTTGAGCGAAGTCGAATAGCGGGGCTGACTTGCGAGGCTGTCATTGATCGGATCAGCTCTGGTCGCCAGGAAAGAGGCAGCCGCATTTTCTGACATGGAGCTTACTACCTGATCACACGAGTGGATCAACGTGCGGGGTAATAGCAGGCTTATGCTGTCGCTGCGTTCGCGCTAAGCAGGAAAAATCCTGTAATCAATAAAAATTACCTAATATTCTGTTTATTTCCGGTCGTACCATTTGTTTATCGGATATTTCCGCTGCGGCCATAGGAAAACACTAACGGCGGCATTTAGCGCGGCTTGCGCGTTTGCAACTTTCGTTCATTCGCTATACGATCAAGATTCATTCCAAGAAGGACCTTAGAAATGAATGTAAAAAACCCTCTTCGCCTGCAATTCACCGATGCTTTCGGGAATGTTTGCTTTGTCCCGTTCTGCTACAACCTGAACCAGCTCTCGGGCGCGGTTCAAGAAGCCGCACAGCGCGACGCGCAGCATTTGGTTTCTATCGATGTGATGGAGCCGCAAGGCACTAACACCGTCAGCACCTACAGTTGCTCCCTAACCGTAGGGCCGACTGGCGCAGAGCAGAGCAGTCTGTACAATCAAGTTCTGCAAGCGGCCAAAAGCAATCTGAACTGGCCGAAAAACTACATGCCCGAGTCGGCGAGCGAGGATGAACTTAAGAACCTGGGGCTTCAGATCGCGGCCGGCGTGGCAGCCCAAGTTATCGTCTCGGTGGGCGGTAAGGCTATCAAAATGATCCTGCGCAATCTGTCCGGCGCTCCAGCCCCAGCAGCGGTTGACGGAAACGATCCGACCCCGCCTGAAAGCGCTGGCGATGTGGTTGGCACCGTTTCCGACCCAGACCCCGAAGGTTTATTGCCAGAAGGTGGCGATTCGGGCGACTACCCGCCAGACAGCGGCGAGGATGGTGGCGGCGAGGATGGTGGCGACGAGGGTGGTGGTGACGAGGGTGGTGATGACGGCGGCTTTGACCCAGATATCATCCCTGATTTTATCGAGAAGAAAGACTAAGCTCCCGGAGGCCCCTTAATTGGGGCCCTTTTTCAATAGTTTCGATTATTTCGGGGCTGAAGTGGTTAAGGCGAAAGGTCTTTATGCATTAGATCTTGCGGTTGGTCTGTTGGCCGGCGGCGTGGAAGTATGCGAATGAAGTCCTCGAGCTTCTGGAATCAACTCCCAACCACTGATCACGTAACCTACATGGGCCGGCCGACGCTAGCGAATTGTCGTGGCCAAGACGCGCGGCAAGGATCTGCCGCATCTTCATTAGGCCGGCGGACTGCGCAAGGCCGACAACCTGGAAGTGAAGGTGTGAGCGCTCCTGGCGAAGCGTAGGCAGCGGATCGGGTACGGGAAACAGCTATTAGCCGCTGTCAGCGACTGCAGGTAGGCATCACTCGACTGGTGGCAACACCATGTCAGCCCAATCCTGCATCATTCCCCGACGCTGCTCTATATATGTGGCATGGTTATAGACGTCACGGATCGCGCTGCTGTCAGCGTGGGCCAGCTGCCGCTCGATCCAGTCCTTGTTGTAGCCGCGGGTGTTCATCTCGGTGGAGAAGAGGTGCCGGAATCCATGCGGCGACTGCCGGCCGGTGTAACCACAGCGGTCCAGCAGGTTGACAGCATAGTTGATGCCGATTGGGCGGACGGCATCTGACCGGTTCGGGAACACGTACTTCATGCCGCCGGATATCGGCAGCATCGAGCGTAGTATCTCCACGGCCTGCCGCGATAGCGGTACCACGTGGTCGCGGCGCATCTTCATCTTGCTGGCAGGGATGGACCAGGTCGCGGCGTCCAGATCGATTTCCGCCCATTCGGCCTTGCGCACCTCTGCCGGCCGGCAGACTGTGAGGATCAGCAGCTTTGTTGCGCACTGCAGTTGCAGACCTGACTGGCTTCTTTCAATGGCATTAATGATGGCCGGCATCTCAGTGAATGCCAAGAACGGCCGGTGTTTATGCGGCGCCATCTTCTCAGTGACAGTGTGCATTTCCGCCGTGGGGTTGTTCTCGATCATGCCGGTTGCAATCGCGTACCGGAACACCTGACCCATCCACTGCCTGGTCTTGACTGAGGTGGTCAATGATCCTCGTCGCTCAATCCTGCGAATCAGCGTGATCACGTCTGACCGCTTGATGGAATCAATCTGTCGCAGGCCAAAGGCCGGCAGTACATCCAGCTCCATCGCATTCGAAATAATCTTGATCGTCGACTCGGTCAGGCTTCCCTTCCTGAATTCCAGCCACTCGTCATAGACTCGGCGGAATGTCCTCTCCTGAGCGCCGAGGCGCTCTGTCTTCTTCGCCCGCCTTGATTCGCGTGGGTCTTTTCCTTGCGCAACATCCTCCCGCGCTTCATCCCGACGCGCGCGCGCCTCCTTCAAGCCAATCTCTGGGTAAGTCCCAAGCGAAATCCTGGCCTGCTTGCCAAGCCACGTGAACCTGAAATGCCAGCTTTTTACCCCCGTATCGGCGATGTACAGCGTGAGCCCGAGCGAGTCCGCAAGGGTGTAGCCCTTTTCCCGGGGCTTGGCCTGCCTGGCCGCGGTGTCAGTGAGCGCCACTAGTACATTGCCTCTTGGTGGTAGTTGGATGTACTGGATGATGTACTAGGTTTTCGAGATTGGGAAGGTACAGAGTGGTACTCGACGATACGCCAATGACGCCTGTTTTAGGGCGTCATGGCTGTTTGTGGTATCGCTCGGTTTTCGGCGGGAATCCACTGTGGAATCTTTGAAAATTTCCACGGTATCTTAGAACTCTGAAAACCAATGCTGACCGGCAGTTTAACAGCAAGCCTACTTCAACGGTTGCAGATGCTGGTGCAGCTTGCCGGTTTCCACCAGTTCCAGGAACTCGTCGCCCAGCCGCTGGCTTTCGCTCATGGCGGTACGCCAGTAACGTTGGCGGTTACCGGCATCGCCCATGAAGCGCTTGAAGTCGCTGCGATCCGGCAGCTTGCCGTAGGGCAGGCGGGCCAGGTACTGCGGCGAGGGTGCCAGCAACAGCACGTTCTGCAGGTACTGCGCATTGCTGCGCCGCCAGGGCAGGGCCTTGTCGAACCACCCCGGCACCACCTTGTGGGTGAAGTGAGGGTAAAGCACGATGTCCTCGCCGCTGTAGGGCAGGTCGAGGTGATAGTCGAGTAAGCCACCATCCCGGTAGGTGCCCGCCCCGACCCCCGGAATGTCCCGCACGCCTTCCATCACCATGGGAATGGAGCCTGAAGCGAGCAGGGCATGACGCAGGTTGTCGACCGCCAGCGGCAGGCAGCGCGAAGGGAAGTCCGTGAGGGGGTTCAACGGCGGTGCGCAGCGTGCGTCATGCAGGATCACGCGTTCGAAGTGCCGGGCCAGCCGCGAACGGCTCACGAGGTTGTCGGCAATCACCGACGACAGGCCTACGCCCAGTCGGCCTCGATGATCGTGCTGAAGCAGGCCGTGGCTTCTGACCAGCATGATGTTGAGCCGATAGTGGGGGTTGTCGAGAATGCGAGCATCCTGGCCCTCCAGCAGGTCATCGAGCATGCGACGACAGCTCTGGCTGACCTGGGCCTGGGTCACGCCCTTGGCGAAATCCTGCTCGGTATACAGATGGCCCAGGCGCAGCAGGGCCTGGGCGGGGTCGGGCAGGCAGGCACTGGCGAAGCGCCAGGAGCCGATCGATGCCCCGATCAGCGAGCGCGCGCGCGGTGCTGTGGGCAGCCACTGGCCGAACAGCGCCAGGTCGATACCCTGGATACCCAGCGCCTTGGGGCCGCCTGCAGCGCCCGGTAGCACCCCCACGTCTGCAGCCTGCAGGCCGCGTTCGCGTACATGGGCGAACGCCCGCGTGCCGGCCTTGAGTGTCAGCGCTGGAAACTTGATCTGGATTGAGCTCATAAGGGCCTCGTTGTCCTGGATCAACGATTATAGAGAAGCGTGGACGGAACAGGGGCGCGCCTGAGCTATCATGGCGCCAGTTGTTTTCAGTTTCAGTTAAGTTCGGTTCGGTATTCTGAACCCGTAAGCAAGATTGATCCTAAATGGAGAGACACGATGAAAACATTGACTGCCCTGTTCGCCACCGCCGCCCTTGCCCTGAGCGCCAACGTTGCGCTGGCTAAAGACATCCCCACCAATGAAGTCGTGCAGCTGGTCCAGGCCAAGACCATCCTGTCGCTGGATGACCTCAACGCAAAAGCGCTGGCCAAGCATCCGGGTGCCACCATCAAGGACTCCGAGCTCGAGGACGTGTACGGCCGTTATGTGTACAAGGTCGAACTGCGTGACGCGCAGAACGTCGAATGGGACGTGGACCTTGATGCCAAGACCGGTGAAGTACTCAAGGACGCCAAGGACACCTGATGACTGCACGCAAGCGAACGGCACCGTGGCTGTTCCTCGCATTGCTGGTCTTCTGTACGCCGGCCCTGGCCCGCGACCTCGATCAGGATGAAGCCCTGGAGCTACGTCAGAAGGGCATCATCCTGCCGCTGGAGCAACTGTTGAACTCCGCCCTGGGGCGTTACCCCGGGGCGAAGTTGCTTGAGGCGGAGCTGGAAGAGAAGCACAACCGCTACGAGTACGAAGTCGAGCTGGTCACCCCGCAAGGGGTCGTACGTGAAATCAAGTTCGATGCACGCACGGGTGTGCTGATCAAAGATGAGGAAGATGACTGATGCGCCTGTTACTGGTCGAGGACAACGTCCCGCTGGCCGATGAACTCACCCAGAGCCTGCAGCGCCAGGGCTACGCCATCGACTGGCTGGCCGACGGCCGAGATGCGGTGTACCAGGGTAGCAGCGAGCCCTATGACCTGATTATCCTGGACCTGGGCCTGCCCGGCCTGCCCGGCCTCGAGGTGCTGGCCCAATGGCGCGCCGGCGGGCTGTCGACCCCGGTGCTGATCCTGACCGCACGGGGTTCCTGGGCCGAGCGCATCGAGGGCCTCAAGGCCGGTGCCGACGATTACCTGAGCAAACCCTTTCACCCCGAAGAGCTGCAACTGCGCATCCAGTCGCTGCTGCGCCGCGCCCGTGGCCTGGCCAACCAGCCGACCCTGCAGGCCGCCGGCCTGCACCTGGACGAAGGCCGCCAGTGCGTGAGCCGCGACGGGCAGGACGTGCAACTGACCGCCGCCGAGTTTCGCCTGCTGCGCTACTTCATGTTGCACCCGCAGCAGATCCTTTCCAAAAGCCACCTGGCCGAGCACCTCTACAACGGCGAAACCGAGCGCGACTCGAATGTGCTCGAAGTACACGTCAACCACCTGCGCCGCAAGCTGGGGCGCAGCGTTATCGAAACCCATCGCGGCCAGGGCTATCGCTTTGGCGGAGTGGTCGAGTGAAGTCGATCCAGGCGCGCCTGAGCCTGGGGCTGGTCGGTGTACTGGTGGTGGTCGGCCTGGCCCTGGCGCAGATCAGCCTGTGGCTGTTCGAGGTCGGGTTGCAGCGCTATCTGGAGACGGGGTTGCGCAAGGAAAGCGAAAACCTGCTGGTGGCGCTGGTGCGCGGCCACAGCGGCCTCGAACTGGACGAGCGACGTCTGTCGTCGGCGTACCAGCGGCCGTTTTCCGGCTACTACTTCCGTATCGATTTCGAAGGGGGCAGTTGGCGTTCCCGCTCGCTCTGGGACATGGACATGCCCCGTCCGCCAACTCCCGGCCTGCACGCGGGCCTGGAGCTGGGCCCGGCTGGCCAGCAACTGTTGGTGCTGCGTGCCGACTACCGGCGCCTGGGCCAGGCGATCTCGATCAGCGTGGCGCAGGACTATACCCCCGTGCGCGACGGCTTCCGGCGCATGCAGCAGCTCGGCCTTGGCCTGGGGCTGGTGGCGCTGCTGTTGATTCTGGTGCTGCAACGCATCACGGTCACACGCTCCCTGCGCCCACTGGAACGCACGCGCGAACAGATCGCCCAACTGCAGCAGGGCAAGCGCTCGCAGCTCGACAGTGAGGTGCCTGTCGAACTCGAGCCCCTGGTGGCGCAGATCAACCACCTGCTGGCACACACCGAAGACAGCCTCAGACGTTCACGCAACGCGCTGGGTAACCTGGGGCATGCCCTGAAGACCCCCCTGGCGGTGCTGATGAGCCTGGCGTCGAGCGAGCGCCTGAACGACCTGCCCGAGGTTCGCGCCCAGTTGCAGGCTCAGCTGGAGCAGATCCAGCAACGCCTGAGCCGCGAACTCAATCGCGCCCGGCTGGCCGGCGATGCCCTGCCGGGGGCGCATTTCGATTGCGCCACCGAACTGCCGGGTCTGCTATCGACTCTGGGCATGATTCACGGCGATCACCTGCTCATCCGCCATCAGGTGCCCGATGGGCTGTCCTTGCCCTGGGACCGCGAAGACCTGCTCGAGCTGCTGGGCAACCTGCTGGACAACGCCTGCAAGTGGGCCGACAGCGAGGTCTGCCTGAGCATCGAGCAAGAGGGCGGGGTGTATCGCCTGTGGGTGGACGATGATGGCCCGGGCATTCCCGAAAATGCCAGGGCCGGTGTGCTGGAGCGCGGTGCGCGGCTCGACGAACAGGTCGATGGCCATGGGCTTGGCCTGGGCATCGTTCGCGATATCGCCGAAGCCTGGGGTGGGCAGATGAGGTTGCTGGAAAGCCCGCTGGGCGGGCTGCGGGTGAGCATCGAGCTACCCCGCAGGGTAGCCCGATAACACCATCAGACGCGGAACTGGTCCATCAGCCCCTGCTGCTGGTTGGCCAGGCTGTTCAGCGACTGGCTGACCCGCGCCGACTCATTGGCCTGCTCCGAGAGTGACTCGGTCACATCGCGAATGGTCGCCACGTTGTTGTTGATTTCCTCGGCCACCGCGCTCTGCTCTTCGGCGGCACTGGCAATCTGCAGGTTCATGTCGCTGATCACGGTGACGGCCTCGCCGATCTGGCGCAGCGCAGTCACGGCCTGACCGACCTGGTCGACGCTACCCTGGGCCTGGCGGTGGCTGCTGTCCATGGCGCCCACCACCTCGCGGGTGCCGGCCTGCAGTTGCTCGATCACCTGACGGGTCTCCTCCACCGACTCCTGGGTGCGTCGGGCCAGGTTGCGCACCTCGTCGGCGACCACCGCAAAGCCGCGCCCGGCTTCCCCGGCACGGGCCGCCTCGATGGCGGCATTGAGCGCCAGCAGGTTGGTCTGCTCGGCGATGGAGCGGATCACTTCCAGTACCGAACCGATCTTCTCGCTGTTGTCGGCCAGGCCTTCGACCTGGGCCATGGCGGTGTTCATGTCGGCTGCCAGGGTATCGATGCTGGTGGTGGTGCGGTCGATCACCGCCAGGCCCTGACGGGTCGCCTGGTCGGCGTCACGCGCCGCCTGGGCCGCTTGCGCAGCACTGCGCGCCACATCCTGGGCGGTGGCGCTCATTTCGTGGGACGCCGTGGCCACCTGGTCGACCTGACGGTACTGCTGCTCCATGCCGGCGCTGGTCTGCGAGGCAATCGCCGAAGACTGGTCGGCAGTGTCGCGCGCCGCCTGCACCGAGCGTTTGACCTCGGCGATGATCGGCTGCAGCTTGTCGAGGAAGCGGTTGAACCAGCCGGCCAGTTCCCCCAGCTCGTCGCGCTTGTCGTAGTTCAGGCGGCGGGTCAGGTCGCCTTCGCCGCTGGCGATGTCCTTGAGCATGGCGGCCACGCCCAGGATGGGGCGGGTCACACTGCGCGCCATCACCCAGATCAGCAGCAGCCCCACGATCGCGGCCAGCACACCCAGGCCCAGCTCGATCAGGGTGCCACTGGTATTGCGCTGGTCGAGCTCGTTCTTGAGGGTCTCGGCCGGGCCGGTCAGGGCGCTTTGCGGCACATCCAGCAGCACGCCCCAGGGCTTGCCCCCCGGAATCGGTGCAAACGATGCCAGCACCTTCAGGCGCTCGTCCTTGTGGAGGCTCTGCAGGGGCGTGCCGCTGCTCAGCAGGCCTATCAGCTCCTTGCCGCTGGTGCTGTCGACCTGGTCGAAGCGTTGCGCCAGCTTGCCCGCATCCGGGCTGTAGCCGGCCAGCAGGCCGACCGGGCTGATGATGCCGATGCGGGTCTGGCCCTGGTACAGGTTCTGGCTGGCCTGCTGGCTCAGCGCCTGCAGGCTGTTCAGGTTGATGTCGATCGACAGGGTGGCGACCACCTTGTCGGCCACGATCAGCGGGAACACGATGCTGGTCATCAGCACCCGCTGACCGGCGATGTCATAGAAGTAGGGTTCGATCACGCAGGTCTTGCGCGTGGTACGCGGGCACACCGACCAGGTGTTGGCCGGCTCGCCGCTGGGGCCGATGCTGGTGTCGGTCATGTCCTTTTCGGGCAGCGCCATCGAGGTCAGCTTGCCGGGCGTGGGCTGCGACCAGTACAGGGCAAAGCGGCCGGCCTCGTTGCTGCCCAGCTCGGCCTGGTTGGCGAACAGGGCATCCTTGTTGTCCAGGGCGTTGGGCTCGAACACCAGCGACAGCCCCAGCAGGTCGGGGTTGGCCTGCAGCGCGGCGCGCACCTGGCGGGTCATGTCCTCGCGCAGGTCGAAGGCGTCCAGAAAGCGCTTTTCGGCCTGCTCGCGCAAAAACAGCACCTGGCGCGCAAAGCCTGCACCGTACTGGTAGGCATCCATGAACTGGCGGCGGATGCTCAAGGCCTGGACTTCGCCCTGGGACTCGATACGCGACTGGGCCGCTTCGGTCAGCATCTGCATGCTGCTGGCCTTGACCAGCTCGGAGTTGTGCTCCATGCGGTACAGCGAAAGGCCCACCAGCAGCGTAACGATGCTGGCCAGGCAGAGCCCGGCCAGCAGGGTGATTTTCCACTGGATGGAAAGTTGTCTCGACGACATGACGAAGTCCTTTGATCCAAAAAAAGATTGAGGCTGACGACTGTAACGGCCAGGCGCAGTTTTTCTTTATTCAAACGTTCAATTGAAATGCGTCGTTTTCAGTCATGCATGCGACCCGCGTGCAGCCGTCTAGCCCCGTACTTTGACAAGTGGCGGGTGCTGCTTCAGAGTGTGCGCCCTCCCATAAAAACACCTGTCGTTCGGCCACTGCGCTCGCAGTCTGTCGCCGCAGCGCAAGCTTTGTCTGGTTTCTAGAGGTCATGAAATGAATGCAGTAATTGCCGCGGTCGGCATCATGCTGATATTGAGCCTGGCCCGTGTGCACGTGGTCATCGCCCTCATCATCGGCGCGCTCGCCGGCGGCCTGGTGGGCGGCCTGGGTATCGAAGGCACGCTCAAGGCGTTCAACGGCGGCCTGGGTGGCGGTGCCACGGTGGCATTGTCGTATGCGCTGCTGGGCGCATTCGCCGTGGCCATCGCCAAGTCCGGGCTGGCCCATGCGCTGGCCGATCGCGCCCTGTCGATGTTCCATGGTCAGCGCAATGCCGAAGGCGGCAAGATCAAGTGGCTGCTGATCGGCCTGTTGCTGGTGGTGGCGATCTCGTCGCAGAACATCCTGCCCATTCATATCGCCTTCATTCCGCTGCTGGTGCCGCCACTGCTGTACGTGCTGACCCGCCTGCAGATCGATCGGCGCCTGGTGGCCTGCGTGATGACCTTCGGCCTGATCACCCCCTACATGTTCCTGCCAGTGGGGTTCGGCAACATCTTCCTCAATCAGATCCTGCTGGCTAACGTCAGCCGCAGCGGGGTGGACGTCAGCGGCGTCAACGTGACCCAGGCCATGGCGATACCGGCGGCGGGCATGCTGTTCGGGTTGCTGCTGGCGGTGTTCTTCAGCTACCGCAAAAAGCGCGTGTACGACGTGGCAAAGATCGAGCAGGTCGAGCAGGTGGCTGTCAGCTACAACCCCTTGACGCTGATGGTGGCCGGCTGTGCGATCGCCGCGGCGTTCATCATCCAGCTGTGGCTGGACTCGATGATCATCGGTGCGATGGCGGGCTTTCTGATCTTCTCGCTGTCGGGCATCGTGCGCTGGAAGGACACCGATGACCTGTTCACTGAAGGCATGAAGATGATGGCCATGATCGGCTTCATCATGATCGCCGCGTCCGGCTTTGCCGAGGTCATGAAGGCCACCGGCGAAGTGAAGACCCTGGTGGAGGCCTCGGCCGGCTGGATCGACCACAGCAAGGCGGTCGGGGCGCTGCTGATGCTGCTGGTGGGCCTGCTGGTGACCATGGGTATCGGTTCGTCGTTCTCCACGGTGCCGATCCTGGCGGCGATCTTCGTGCCGCTGTGCGTGCAACTGGGCTTCGACCCGCTGGCCACCGTGTGCATCGTCGGCACTGCCGGCGCGTTGGGTGATGCCGGCTCACCGGCGTCGGACTCGACCCTTGGCCCGACCTCGGGCCTGAACGTCGACGGCCAGCACCATCACATCTGGGACACGGTGGTGCCGACCTTCCTGCATTACAACCTGCCGTTGCTGGCGTTCGGCTGGGTAGCGGCGATGGTGCTGTAACGCGCCAGGGCGCAGGAGCTGGGCGCGAAGCTCAGCTTTTTCGCGGGGGCGGCGAGATGCGGTTGAGCACCGTATCGCCGTTCTTGTTGCGCGTCAGGTACACCGGCAGCACCTTGGGCATGTTGCTCACCAGGCGATTGACCTCGGTGGTGTTGTAGATGCCGCTGATGCGGATGCTGCCGGTACTGGCGTCCGCCAGCAGCAACGGCGTTTCCAGGTAGCGGTTGATCAGCGGCAGGGCCTGGTCCAGTGGCAGATTGTCGAGGATCAGCTTGCCGCCGCGCCAGGCCAGGCTGGTGTCGTGGGCATAGGTCTGGCTGAGGGCCGGCTCGTAGTCGCCGCGACGGTAGCTGGCCTGCATGCCGGGGCCCAGGCGATAGCCGCTGTCCGGGTCGCTGCTGTTGCTGCTGACCAGCACCGAACCTTCCACCAGGGTGACCTTCACCTGGTCCTGGTACTTCCACACGTTGAACTGGGTACCGGTCACCCGGGTCTGGCCCTTGCCGGCACGCACCACGAACGGGTGCTGGGTATCGTGCTGCACCTTGAAGAAGGCCTCGCCGTTGACCAGCGTCACCCGTCGTTCGTCCTTGTAGTTGGCGTAGCGCAGGGTGGTGTTGAGGTTCAACTCCACCTCGCTGCCATCCGGCAGCACTGCGCGGGCGATGGCATTGCCGCTTTCAACGCGCTCATAGCTGTTGGGCAGCCAGCCCTGTTCCCAGCCCACCCAGGCGCCAATCGGCAGTGCCACCAGCGCCACGGCCGCAGCCGAGGCCAGCCGACGCAAGGCGCGCCCGCGGGGCCTGGCTGACAGGGTGATTACCGGGGCAGCAGGGCGGGGCAGGTGGTCGGCGGTCTGCCAGATCTCCTGCATGGCCTGGAATTCCTGCTCGTGCAGTGGGTCGGCTGCGCGCCATTGCGCGCAGGCGGCACGTTCCTGTTCACTGCAGTCCTCAGCATGCAGGCGCATGCACCAGTGCGCAGCGGCATCGGTGATGGCATCAAGTTCGGCTGCGCTGAGGCTGGTTTGGTTCATTGATACTCCCGGTTTTGGCCATTCTACCCTTGGCAGGTGGCCAACGAGAACCGAGTTCATCGTGAATGACTATCAGTTGTAAGAAATATTTGAACGAAAAACCACGCAAATGCGTGGTTTTTATCGTTTAAGCACCCGCCTGGAGCGTTGCGCGGCTCAGAACAGCTCGGCTGGCAACTGGTACAGCGGCGCACTGCCTGCGCGGATGCTGGCCTGCAACGACAGTACCCTGGGCAGCAGACGCTCGACGTAGAAGGTAGCCGTGGCCAGCTTGGCCTCGTAGAACGCCGGCTCCTGCTCGCGCCGTTCGCGGGCAGTGGCCGCCATGCGCGACCACATGTAGGCGTAGGCCACATAGCCGAACAGGTGCAGGTACTCCACCGACGCCGCGCCCACCGCGTTGGCATCACCGGTGGCCTGCTCGCGTACCCACTGGCTCACGCTTTCCAGCTGCGCCAGGGCATGCAGCAGCGGTTCGCACAGGGGCGGACGGGTTTCACAGAAGCTGCGGATCTCGTTGGCGAACAGCGCCAGCGACTGTCCGCCATCGGCCACCACCTTGCGCCCCAGCAGGTCCAGCGCCTGGATGCCGTTGGTGCCTTCGTAGATCTGCGCGATGCGAACATCGCGCACCAGCTGTTCCTGGCCCCATTCGCGAATGTAGCCATGCCCGCCGAACACCTGCTGGCCCAGCACGCAGCTTTCCAGGCCCATGTCGGTGAAAAACGCCTTGGCCACCGGTGTCAGCAAGGCCACCAGGCGCTGCGCGGCCTCGCGCTCCTCCGGCTGCTCGGCGTACTTGGCGATATCCAGCTGCAGGCCGACATAGGTGGCGAACGCCCGGCCGCCTTCGGTCAGGGCGCGCATGCTCAGCAGCATGCGCCGTACATCGGCATGCACGATGATCGGGTCGGCCACCTTGTCGCTGGCCAGCGGCCCGGTGGCGGCGCGGCTTTGCAGGCGGTCCCGGGCGTAGCGTGCGGCGTTCTGGTACGACGCCTCGGCGCAGCCGATGCCCTGGATGCCGATGGACAGGCGCTCGTAGTTCATCATGGTGAACATCGCCGCCAGGCCGCGGTTGGGTTCGCCCACCAGGTAGCCCACGGCGCCATCGAAGTTCATCACGCAGGTGGCCGAGGCCTTGATGCCCATCTTGTGCTCGATCGATCCACAGCTCACCGCGTTGGTTTCACCCAGGCTGCCGTCCTCGTCCACCAGGCGCTTGGGCACCAGAAACAGCGAGATGCCCTTGGGCCCGGCCGGCGCGTCGGGCAGCTTGGCCAGCACCAGGTGCACGATGTTCTCGGTCAGGTCCTGGTCGCCGCCGGTGATGAAGATCTTGGTGCCGCTGACCCGGTAGCTGCCATCGGCCTGGGGTTCGGCCTTGCTGCGGATGATCCCCAGGTCGGTACCTGCATGCGGTTCGGTCAGGCACATGGTGCCGGCCCACTGCCCGCTGTACAGCGCCGGCAGGTACGTGGCCTTCAATGCATCGCTGGCGTGCGCGTCGATGGCCAGGCAGCAGCCGGCGCTCAGCGCCGAATACAGGCTGAAGCTGCAGTTGGCGGCGTAGAGCATTTCCTCGAACTGCACCGCGAGCATCTTGGGCATGCCCAGGCCGCCGTACTCGGGGTTGCCCGCCAGCCCGACCCAGCCGCCTTCGCGGTAGGTCTGCCAGGCCTGCACGAACCCCTGCGCAGTGGTGACCCGACCCTGCGCAAAGTGCACGCCTTCCTCATCGCCGCTGCGGTTGAGCGGGGCGATCAGTTGGCCGGTGATCTTGGCCGCCTCTTCCAGGATCGCATCGGCGGTATCCGCGTCGACGCTGGCCGCCATCGCCGGCAGGCGTGCCCACAGGGCCGGGCCCTGGAACACTTCGTGAAGAACAAAACGCATGTCGCGCAGCGGTGCATTGAACTCAGGCATAACGGTTTCCGAATAAAGGTGAAAAAAGGTCAGAGCGCCTTGGCCCAGTCGCGCAACAGGTACTTCTGGATCTTGCCCGTGGAGGTTTTCGGCAGTTCGCTGAACACCACGGTCTTGGGCAGCTTGAAGCCGGCCAGATGCTCGCGGCAGAAGGCGATGATGTCCGCCTCGCGGGTACCTTCGAAACCGGCCTTGAGGGTGACGTAGGCACAGGGGGTTTCGCCCCATTTTTCATCCGGGCGGGCGACCACCGCAGCCTCGAGCACGGCCGGGTGGCGGTACAGCGTGTCTTCGACCTCGATGGTCGAGATGTTCTCGCCTCCGGAAATGATGATGTCCTTGAGCCGGTCCTTGATCTCCACATAGCCGTCGGCATGCCACACTGCCAGGTCGCCGGTATGGAACCAGCCGCCTCGGAAGGCTTCGGCGGTGGCCTCGGGGTTCTTCAGGTAGCCCTTCATCACGGTGTTGCCGCGCATGAAGATCTCGCCCAGCGTGTTGCCGTCGCGGGCCACCGGCTCAAGCGTTTGCGGGTCGGCCACCATCAGCCCCTCGAGGGTAGGGTAGCGCACGCCCTGGCGCGACTTGATGCGGGCCCGCTCCTCCAGCGGCTGCGCGTCCCATTCGGCATGCCAGGCACACACCGTCACCGGGCCGTAGACCTCGGTCAGGCCGTAGACGTGGGTCACCTTGATGCCCATTTCCTCCACCGCGCCGATCACCTTGGCGGGTGGCGCCGCCCCGGCCACCATCGCGTTCACGGGGTGGTCGATGGCGGCCTTGGCCGAGTCGGGCATGTTGATCAGCGCATTGAGCACGATCGGTGCGCCGCACAGGTGGGTGACCTGGTGCTCGCGAATCAGGGTCAGGATCTTCTGCGGGTCGACCCGGCGCAGGAACACATGGGTGCCGGCCAGGGCCGTCACGGTCCACGGGTAGCACCAGCCATTGCAGTGGAACATCGGCAGGGTCCACAGGTACACCGGGTGGTTGCCCATGGCCCAGGTCATCTGGTTGCCCAGTGCGTTCAGGTAGGCGCCGCGGTGGTGGTAGACCACCCCCTTGGGGTTGCCGGTGGTGCCGGAGGTGTAGCTCAACGAGATCGCCTGCCACTCGTCCTCGGGCCAGTGCCACACGAACTCGGGGTCGCCCTCGGCCAGGAAGGCTTCGTAATCCAGGTCGCTGACGGCGCGGCCCTCGCCGTACTCCGGGTCGTCCACATCGATCACCAGCGGCGGGTGGGCCATCAGGCCCAGCGCTGCTTCGATCACCTTGTGGAATTCGCGGTCGGTGATCAGCACCTTGGCTTCCCCGTGCTCGAGCATGAACGCGATGGCTTCGGCATCCAGGCGCACGTTCAGGGCGTTGAGCACCGCACCGATCATCGGCACACCGAAATGCGCCTCGAGCATGGCCGGAATGTTGGGCAGCATCACCGCCACCGTATCGCCCAGCCCGATGCCGCGGCCGGCCAGGGCGCTGGCCAGGCGGCGGGAGCGCTGGTAGGTTTCCTGCCAGTTGCGGCGGATGGCACCATGGATCACCGCCGGGTAATCGCCATAGACCGCAGCCGTGCGTTCGATGAAACTCAGCGGGGAAAGGGCGACATGGTTGACGGGGGCGGGCTGCAGGCCCTGGGAGAAGATCGACATGAACGGTTCCTGTGCAGGAGGCAGCCGCGATCAGGCGCTGGCTGAAACCTCCGATGGCTGATTGTTAGCTCTGATCAGGTTTCTGGAAGGCGGTACGTATACCGACTTCGGTGTTTCATTTTTACGCTGTTCTCCATATTACTTGGAAGATAGACTATAGCAATATGGTATAAATACTATAAAAAGCCGGAGCCCCAAGTGACCTTTCCTCCCTCGGCCTTGCTCGACAAGGACCCGCAACCCACCGTGCTGCTCGATGCCGCCGCCCAGGTGGTGGCCGCCAACCCGGCGGTGCAGGCGTTGTTCGACACCTGGCCCAAGCCGCCCGTGGGCAGCCTGCTGCCCGCCAACTACAAGGCGCTGGTGAGCGCCTGCCTGCACCAGCAGCGGGCGATTGCCGAGGTCGAGGCCCTGGTGCAACAGCGTATCCTGTTGTGGACCTTCGTCCCGCTGGAGGGCGGCCTGCAGGTGCTGGCCCGCTGCCGCGACGCCACGGTTGAGCGCCTGGCCGAGCGCGAGGCCAGCCAGGCAAGTCGGTTGTACCGCCTGATCACCGAAAACACCACCGACCTGATCTCGCGCCATACCCCCGACGGGTGTTTCCTGGATGCTTCGCCGGCCTCCTATCGCCTGCTGGGCTACTGGCCGGAAGAGCTGCGCGGGGTGGCGGTGCAGTCGCTGTTTCACCCCCAGGACCGCCAGCAATCGCTGCTGCAGGCCTCCCAGGCGCTGGAGCAGGACGGCTACCAGACCATGACCTGCCGCGTGCGCCACCGCGATGGCCGCGACCTGTGGTTCGAGATCGCCAGCCGCGCCATCCGCGAAACCTACACCGGTGCGGTGGTCGAGATCGTCAGCGTGTCACGTGACATCACCGTGCGCATCGAAGCCCAGGAAAACCGCCGGCGCCTGGCCGAGGTGGTCGAGGCCAACACCGACCTGGTGCTGTTCACCGACCCCGCCGGCCAGCTCACCTACCTCAACCGTTCCGCCCGGCGTGCACTGGGCCTGCTGGAGGTGCAGGCCGTGCCGCCCCTGCGCGAGCTGCTGGACGAAGAAGCCCTGCAACGCCTCGACGAAGAGGGCTGGGCCTGCGCCGAGCGCGAAGGGGTGTGGCAATGCGAGGCGCGGCTGGCGCCCTACAACGGCTCGGCGCCGTTCCCGGTGTCGCTGGTACTGCTGGCGCACCGGGCGGCAGGTGGCGAGCGCTACTACTCGCTGGTGGCTCGCGACATGACCGAGCGCGAGCTGCGTGAACGCCAGCAGCGCCGGCACCAGGATGAACTGGCGCACACCGCGCGGCTGGTCACCCTGGGCGAGCTGGCCTCCGGCATCGCCCACGAGATCAACCAGCCGCTGGCAGCGGTGGTCAACTATGCCAGTGCCAGCCAGCGCTACCTGCTGGCGGTGGAGCGTGACCCGCAGGCGGCCGGGCGGGTCGCCCAGGGCCTGCAGCGCATCACCGAGCAGGCCACCCATGCCGCCGAAGTGATCAAGCGCCTGCGCTCGTTCCTGCGCAAGGAGCCGCGCCGCTTGCAGGCGCTCAACGTGGCCGATGTATCGCGCGAGGCCGTGCGCCTGTGTGCCTGGGAGGCGGCGCAGGCCCAGGTGACCATCGAGCAGCACATGGTGTACAACCTGCCGCCGGTATACGCCGACCGTGTCTTGCTCGAACAGGTCCTGCTCAACCTGTTGCGCAACGCCATCGACGCCAACCGCGAGCAGCATGCCGGGGCGCCTTCGCGCGTGCTGATCAGCGCCGACCAGCAGGCCGGTTGGCTGCGTATCCAGGTGGCCGACCAGGGCCCCGGGGTGGCCGCCGAGCAGCTGGACGGCATCTTCACCCCGTTTACCACCAGCAAGCCCGAAGGGCTGGGGCTGGGCTTGAGCATGAGCCGCAGTATCGTCGAAGGGTTCGGCGGTACCTTGCAGGCGCACCCGGGTGATACCGGCGGATTGATTTTGTGCTGTCGGCTGGCGCCGGTGGCCAGTGCATGAACAAGGGGATTTCCATGCAGGAACCGAAGGTCTACGTGGTCGACGACGACCAGGGCATGCTCGACTCCACCGTCTGGCTGCTGGAGTCGGTGGGCCTGCAGGCGCTGCCGTTCACCAGTGGCCAGGCTTTTCTGGAGGCCTGCGATGCGGCGTTGCCGGCGTGCGTGCTGCTGGATGTGCGCATGCCCGGCATGGGTGGGCTGAGCGTGCAGGAAGCCTTGCGCGCCCGGGGCGTGCAGGTGCCGGTGATCTTTGTCAGCGGGCATGCCGATGTGCCGATCGTGGTACGCGCCTTCAAGGCCGGGGCCATCGATTTCATCGAGAAGCCCTACAACGACCAGTTGTTGCTCGACAGCGTGCAGGATGCCCTGGGGCGCTCGTCACGGGTTCAGGTCAGCAGTCGCCAGCGCGATGAAGTGCAGGGGCGCATCGACAGCCTCACCCCGCGTGAGCGCGACGTGTTCGTGCCCCTGGTGCAGGGCTATACCAATCGGGAGATTGCCGAGCAGTTGCAGGTCAGCGTGAAGACCGTGGACCTGTACCGTTCGCGGGTGATGAAGCGCATGCAGGCCGAACACCTGCCTGATCTGGTGGGGATGGCGATTGCGTGTGGGGTGGTGGACCCCTTGAAACTGCGTTGAATGCATCGCGGGGCAAGCACGCTCCCACAGGTACAGTGCAAGCCTGTGGGAGCGGGCTCGACCCGCGATTGGGTGTCAGGAGCGACGTCCCAGCAACAGCCCGACCACCAGCCCGAAGCCGGCCGAAATCGCCACGGTCTGCCACGGGTGGCCGCCAATGTAATCCTCGGTGGCATCCACCGCCGGCTTGGCCTTTTCACGCACGCCGCCCACCGCATCCAGGGCCTGCTTGAGCTTGAGGCCCACCTGTGCGCGCAGGGTCTCGGCTTCTTCGCCCACCAGGGTGGAGCTGTCCTTGAGCAGCTTGTCAGACTCTTCGATCAGCGCCTGCAGCTCGCTGAAGGCCTGGTCCTTGATTTGTTCGGCATCGGCTTTAAGGGTGCTTTTCCTGGCCATGTACGCTTCCTCGTTGAATGATGGTCACTGTATCAATGGATGCCTGAGCGCGCCGAAAGTTGCAGCGCCTTGGCGGCGCTCGGTGGCTACAGTGTAAGATAGCCCCCATTTTCAAGTGGCAGGAATCCCCATGAGTTTCAATCTGGCCAACATGAGCTTCGCCGAGCGGGCACAGATCGAGGACGAGAAGTCGCGACTGTTCGAGCTCTGGCAATCGAACCTGGGCAAGGCCAAGGCCGAAGCCGCGCGGCTGATCAGCGAGAAGCCGCGGCGCAAGGGCAAATGGGCCGAGTGGGTGCGCGCCGAGCTCGACGGCATGTCGCCGCCGGAGTTCGCCAACATGGTGCGCAGCGAAGTCAACAAGCTGATGGCGGCTGCCAAGTAGCCGACCCTCCAGCGCTACCACGCCGTATCGGTGGGCTTGGGCAGCGCCAGCCGCCCGCTGTCGGTGAAGCGCATCGTGCCGAAGGCGCCCCCGGCCAGCTTGCCGCGCAGCACATAGGGCATGCCATCCAGGTTGCTCACCCGGCTCAGGCCCACGGCCTGGCGCAGCATCGAGAACGCGGTGATGCTCACCGGAATGCTCAGTACCGCTTCGTCATAGCGCCCGATGCTGCCGTGCTGATCGCTGACCCCGGTTGCCAGCGGCTGGCCATTGACCTCCAGGTTGAGCGCCACGCCGTTGTAGTCGATGGGCGTTTCATTGGGGTTCTGCACCCGCAGTTTCACCGCCATGCGCATTTCCAGGTCCTGGCCGGGCAGCGGCTCGATGCCGATCACGCTGATGGTCAACGGGTCGCGCCCCTGCAGCAACGCGCAGGCGCTCAGGCTCAGGGCCAGCAGCAGGCCCAGGCCGACACGCAGGGTATGACGCAGGAAACAGGGCATGGGGCTTGGCTCCGGACAAATGTCTCTGCAGTGTGGCAAATGCCCGGCGCGGTTGAAAGTGGCGCAAGCAGCGTAACAATCTGAATCATCTCCGGCCCGGCAGCGGGTTTCATCGCGAACCTCTCGCGCCGTAGGCTATCCAACGCCTGGGGCCACTGACGTTGTGCAGGAGATGAACGCGATGAACCGATGGTTGCCGGCACTGACCGGCGCAGCACTGAGCCTGATACTGGGCATGCCTGTTCAGGCCGCCGACGCGGGCAATCCCTACAACGACCCGGTGCGCCGCGCCAACCCCAATTCCCAGCAGGGCACCGTGCGTTCCACGCCACCGCCGCGCGGGCCTTCCACCCAGCCGCTGCCGCGC
>NZ_JAFKEC010000076.1 GCF_017848315.1 Pseudomonas palmensis | reverse complement strand
GGTGTTCATCGTGGGCGGGGTGATTCCGCGCTTTGCTGAGTTGTTCCTGCGCAGCGGCTTTGCCGCGAGTTTTGCCGACAAGGGCTGCATGAGCGCCTACCTTGAAGGGGTGCCGGTGTGGCTGGTGACGGCGGAGTATTCCGGGTTGGAAGGGGCGGGAGTGGCGTTGCAGCAGGCACTGGCCCAGCACGCCTGAGTTGGAGTGACTGGCCGGGCCCTGTCGCGGGTCAAGCCCGCTCCCACCAGGTTCGATGCCGTACCTGTGGGAGCGGGCTTGACCCGCGATGGGGCCGCCAAGGAATGCACTGACAAGGACAACAACCGTGACCAAGTCGATTCTGCTGGTCGATGACGACCAGGACATCCGTGAACTGCTGCAGGCCTACCTGAGCAAATGCGGCTTCCAGGTGCAGGCCCAGGCCGATGGCCAGGGTTTTCGCCAGGCCCTGGACACACACGGCGCCGACCTGGTGATCCTCGATGTGATGCTGCCCGACGAAGACGGTTTCAGCCTGTGCCGCTGGGTGCGACAGCATCCGCGTCAGGCGCGGGTGCCGATCATCATGCTCACCGCCAGTTCCGACGAAACCGATCGCGTCATCGGCCTGGAACTGGGCGCCGACGATTACCTGGGCAAACCCTTCAGCCCCCGCGAGCTGCAAGCCCGCATCAAGGCCCTGCTGCGCCGCGCCGGCTTCATGCATGAACGCCCCGGCGGTGACGTGCTGACCTTCGACGAGTGGCGCCTGGATACGGTCAGCCACCGCCTGTTCCACCGCGACGGCGAAGAGGTGATCCTGTCTGGCGCCGATTTCGCCCTGCTCAAGCTGTTCCTCGACCACCCGCAACAGATCCTCGACCGCGACACCATCGGCAATGCCACCCGTGGTCGCGAGCCGATGCCGCTGGACCGTATCGTCGACATGGCGGTCAGCCGCCTGCGCCAGCGTCTGCGCGATACCGAAAAACCTCCGCGACTGATCCGCACCGTACGCGGCAGCGGCTACCTGCTGGCGGCCAGTGTTGCGCCCGCGCACTGAGCGGCGCTGGCGCCTGCCGCTGCCACGCTCGCTGCTGGGGCGCATGCTGCTGCTGACCCTGCTGGTGGTGACGGCGGCCCAGGGGTTGTCCAGCGTGATCTGGGTGTCGCAGTTGCGTGCCAGCCAGCTCGAAGGGCTGCTGGCCAGCGCGCGCAGCCTGGCGCATTCGATGACCGCCAGTGTCAGTTACTTCCGTTCGCTGCCGCTGGCCTACCGGCCGCTGGTGCTGGACCAGCTGCGCAGCATGGGGGGCACGCGCTTCGTGGTGTCGCTCAATGACCGGCCGCTGGACATGCAGGTGCTGCCGGTGACCCCGCGCAAGCAGGCGGTGATCGAAGCGTTCGAGCAGGTACTGCACGAGCGCCTGGGCGAGCAGATGGAAATCTCGGTGGAGTTCGTCGGCCCCGAGCAACTGCGTCTGTTCAACAGCGGGCTCAAGCTCGATGAACTGCCGCGCTCCTGGGCGCACTACTCGCTGACCCTGGAGCCGGTCAACCCGCCGGTGCTGGTGACCCAGATCCGCCTGGGCGAGGGCGAATGGCTGTACATCGCCTCGCTGCTGCCCGAGCCCTACACCAGCCTCGAGGCCGAGGGCCTGCCGCGCCAGCAGGTGGGGTTCATCGCACTGACCAGTTTCTTTCTGCTGCTGTTCATCGGCCTGCTGGTGCATTGGCAGACCCGTCCGCTCAAGCGCCTGGCACGCGCGGCGCGGGAGCTGTCGCTGGGCGCCGACGCGCCGCCGGAGGTAGAGGGCGGCGGCAGCGAAGTGGTGGAGGTGGGGCGCGCCTTCAATGCCATGCGCGAACGCATCAGCCGCTACCTGACCGAGCGCAGCCAACTGTTCAGCGCGATCTCCCACGACCTGCGCACGCCGATCACGCGCCTGCGCCTGCGCGTCGAGCTGCTGGAGGATGAACAGCTGCAACACAAGTTCGGCCGTGACCTGGACGAGCTGGAGCTGCTGGTCAAGGGCGCGCTGCAGTGCGTGAAGGACACCGACATCCACGAGAACATCGAACCCATCGACCTCAACCAGGTGCTCGACTGCCTGGTGGAACCCTACCTGGCCAGTGCGCGCGTCACCGTGCAGGGCAGGGCGCTGGCGGCGTATCCGGGCAAGCCGCTGGCGCTCAAGCGCTGCATCGGCAACCTGATCGACAACGCGCTCAAGTACGGCGAGCGTGCGCACCTGCGCATCATCGACAGTGCCACCGGCTTCGTGCTGCAGGTGGACGACGAGGGCCCCGGCGTGCCGGAGCAGCGCCAGGAAGAGGTGTTCGAGCCACATGTGCGCCTGGCCGGCCAGCAGCAGGGCTACGGGCTGGGGCTGGGCATCGCGCGCAACATCGCCCACAGCCACGGCGGCGAGGTGAGCCTGCGCAACCTGCGCGAAGGCGGCCTGCGGGTCACCCTGAGCCTGCCGCGCAGTGCGGGCCAGCGGGTGAATGCCACAGGTCGGTGACATTCGCGCATCCCTTCGTTACTTCTGCCGCCCCAGGGGGTGGCTAGACTTCGATTCACGCGCAAGCAGCATGACTTGCACCGGCATAACAACAAGAAAGGTTTCCCTTGATGAATGCGATCAATCGCCTCGCCGCCGTTGTTTCCCTTGCTTCCCTGTTGCCATTGAGCGCCCTGGCTGCCGAACCCGGCACGGTCGAGGTGACCCACTGGTGGACGTCCGGTGGCGAGAAGGCGGCCGTGGACACGCTGCGCAAGCAGATCGAACAGGACGGCTTTGTGTGGAAGGACAACGCCGTGGCCGGGGGCGGCGGCGCGGCCGCCATGACCGTGCTCAAGAGCCGCGCGGTGGCCGGCAACCCGCCAGCCGCTGCCCAGGTCAAGGGCCCGGACATCCAGGACTGGGGCGCGCTGGGCCTGCTGACCAACCTGGACGATGTGGCCAAGGCCAACGACTGGGACGCGCTGCTGCCCACAAAGGTTGCCGACATCATGAAGTACGACGGTCATTACGTGGCCGTGCCGGTGAACATCCACCGGGTCAACTGGCTGTGGATCAACCCGCAGGTGTTCGCCAAGGCCGGGGCCAAGGTGCCCACCACCCTGGACGAACTGTTCGCCGCCGCCGACAAGCTCAAGGCTGCCGGCTTCGTGCCCCTGGCCCACGGCGGCCAGCCGTGGCAGGACAGCACCGTGTTCGAGGACGTGGTGCTGAGCATTCTCGGGCCCAAGGGCTACCACGCAGCCTTTGTCGAGCTGGATGAAAAGACCCTGACCGGTGCGCAGATGATCGAGGCGTTCAGCACCTTGCAGCGCCTGGGCACCTACATGGACCCCAACCGTGCCGGGCGTGACTGGAACGTTGCGGCCGCCGAGGTCATCAACGGCAAGGCCGGCATGCAGATCATGGGCGACTGGGCCAAGAGCGAATGGACCGCTGCGGGCAAGATCGCCGGCAAGGACTACGAGTGCGTAGCGTTCCCCGGTACCCAGGGCAGCTTTGCCTACAACATCGACTCGCTGGTGATGTTCAGGCTCAAGGACGAGAACGACATCAAGGCCCAGAACGACCTGGCCAAGGTGGCGCTGGAGCCGGCGTTCCAGACCGTGTTCAACCAGAACAAGGGGTCGCTGCCGGTACGCCAGGACATGGACATGGGCCCGTTCGATGCCTGCACGCAAAAGTCCGCCGCGGACTTCAAGGCGGCCGAGCAGGGCGATGGCCTGCAACCGAGCATGGCGCACAACATGGCCACCAGCCTGGCGGTGCAGGGCGCCATCTTCGATGTGGTGACCAACTTCCTCAATGACCCGAAGGCCGACCCGGCCAAGGCGGTCAAGCAGCTGGATTCGGCGATCAAGTCGGCTAAATGATCCGCTGAATCTTTCGGGCCTCATCGCGGGTCAAGCCCGCTCCCACAGGTACTGCGATGACTTTGTGGGAGCGGGCTTGACCCGCGATGCGGCGCAACGCGCCGCCTTTCCAACCGAGAACCTTCCGATGAGCACTATCGCCGTCCTCAACAAGGCCTCACCCCTCGATGCATTGCAACGCTGGCTGCCCCGACTGGTACTGGCGCCGAGCATGCTGATCGTGCTGGTGGGCTTCTACGGCTACATCCTGTGGACCTTCGTCCTGTCGTTCACCAATTCGAGCTTCATGCCCAGCTACAAGTGGGTGGGCCTGGCCCAGTACGCCCGCCTGATGGACAACGACCGCTGGTGGGTCGCCAGCAAGAACCTGCTGTTGTTCGGCGGCATGTTCATCGGCATCAGCCTGGTGGTCGGCGTGCTGCTGGCGGTGCTGCTTGACCAGCGTATCCGCCGCGAAGGCTTTATCCGCACCGTCTACCTGTACCCCATGGCGCTGTCGATGATCGTCACCGGCACCGCCTGGAAATGGCTGCTCAACCCCGGCCTTGGCCTGGACAAGATGCTGCGCGACTGGGGCTGGGAAGGCTTTCGCCTGGACTGGCTGGTCGACCCCGACCGCGTGGTGTACTGCCTGGTGATTGCTGCCGTGTGGCAGGCCTCGGGGTTCGTCATGGCGCTGTTTCTGGCCGGGCTGCGCGGGGTCGACCCGTCGATCATCCGCGCCGCCCAGGTCGATGGCGCGAGCCTGCCGACCATCTACCTGCGCATCGTGCTGCCCAGCCTGCGCCCGGTGTTCTTCAGTGCATTGATGATCCTGGCGCACATCGCGATCAAGAGCTTCGACCTGGTGGCGGCAATGACCGCCGGTGGCCCGGGCTACGCTTCGGACCTGCCGGCGATGTTCATGTATTCGTTCACCTTCAGCCGCGGCCAGATGGGCATGGGCTCGGCCAGCGCGATCCTGATGCTGGGTGCGATCCTGGCGATCCTGGTGCCGTACCTGTATTCGGAACTCAGGAGCAAGCGCCATGAGTAGTTCACTTGCTGCTCGTCGACCGAGCCTGAGCCGCCTGGCGGTCTACGCCACCCTGATCGCGGCCTGCCTGGTGTACCTGGTGCCGCTGATCGTGATGCTGCTGACCAGCTTCAAGAGCCCCGACGACATCCGCACCGGCAACCTGCTGAGCTGGCCCGAGGTGATCACCGGCATCGGCTGGGTCAAGGCCTGGGACGCGGTGGGCGGGTATTTCTGGAACTCGGTGAAGATCACCGTGCCGGCGGTGCTGATCTCCACCCTGGTGGGGGCGCTCAACGGCTACGTGCTGTCGATGTGGCGCTTTCGCGGCTCGCAGCTGTTCTTCGGGTTGCTGTTGTTCGGCTGCTTCCTGCCGTTCCAGACGGTGCTGCTGCCGGCCTCGTTCACCCTCGGCAAGCTGGGCCTGGCCAGTACCACCACCGGCCTGGTGCTGGTGCACATCGTGTACGGCCTGGCCTTCACCACGCTGTTTTTCCGCAACTACTACACCAGCGTGCCCCAGGCCCTGGTGCAGGCGGCGCGGCTGGATGGCGCGGGGTTCTTCACCATCTTCGGGCGCATCCTGCTGCCCATGTCGATCCCGATCATCATGGTGTGCCTGATCTGGCAGTTCACCCAGATCTGGAACGACTTTCTGTTCGGCGTGGTGTTCGCCAGTGGCGACGCGCAACCGATCACCGTGGCCCTCAACAACCTGGTCAACACCAGCACCGGGGCCAAGGAATACAACGTCGACATGGCGGCGGCGATGATCGCCGGGTTACCGACCCTGTTGGTCTATGTGCTGGCTGGCAAGTATTTCCTGCGTGGGCTCACCGCCGGCGCGGTCAAGGGGTAGAACATGGCAACGCTTGAATTGCGCAACGTCAACAAGACCTACGGCAGCGGCCTGCCGGACACGCTGAAGAACATCGAGCTGAAGATCGGCTCGGGCGAGTTCCTGATCCTGGTGGGCCCTTCGGGCTGCGGCAAATCCACCCTCATGAACTGCATCGCGGGGCTGGAGCAGATCAGCGGCGGGGCGATTCTGGTGGACGACGCCGACATCAGTGGCATGAGCCCCAAGGATCGCGACATCGCCATGGTGTTCCAGTCGTATGCGCTGTACCCGACCATGAACGTGCGCGACAACATCGCCTTCGGCCTGAAGATTCGCAAGATGACCCCGGCGGCCATCGACGAGGAGGTGGCGCGGGTGGCCAAGCTGCTGCAGATCGAGCACCTGCTGGGGCGCAAGCCCGGCCAGCTGTCCGGTGGGCAGCAGCAGCGCGTGGCCATGGGCCGGGCGCTGGCACGCCGGCCCAGGATCTACCTGTTCGACGAACCGCTGTCCAACCTCGACGCCAAGCTGCGGGTGGAGATGCGCACCGAGATCAAGCTGATGCACCAGCGCCTGAAGACCACCACGGTGTACGTGACCCACGACCAGATCGAGGCCATGACCCTGGGCGACAAGGTGGCGGTGATGAAGGATGGGCTGATCCAGCAGTTCGGCACCCCGCAGCAGATCTACAACGACCCGGCCAACCTGTTCGTGGCGAGTTTCATCGGCTCGCCGCCGATGAACTTCATACCCTTGCGCCTGCAACGCCAGGAGGGTCGCCTGCTGGCCCTGCTCGACAGCGGCCAGGGGCGCTGCGAGCTGCCGCTGGGCACCGGCGAGGCGGGGCTGGAGGCGCGCGAGGTGATCCTGGGCATTCGCCCGGAGCAGATCAGCCTGGCGGGGGTCGAAGGCAATGGCCTGCCGAGCATTCGCGCCCAGGTGCAGGTCACCGAGCCGACCGGGCCGGACACCCTGGTGTTCGTGACCCTCAACCAGACCAAGGTGTGCTGCCGACTGGCACCGGAGTTCGCGCCGCAGGTCGGCGAAAGCCTGAGCTTGCAGTTCGATCCTGCGCGGGTGCTGCTGTTCGATGCAGAAACGGGCGAACGGCTGGGGCGCGGGCGTGCACCGCTCGATACGGTCGGCACCGACAACATTGCCCAATTCAGGGGCCGCTGAATTCGTTGTAAAGCATGGACACCATCGAAAACAATAAGACGAGGACACAGGGGATGGATCATTTCAAACGTGTTTTGCCGCGGGGCTGCATGACCCTGCTGGCGGCCTTCGGGGTCAGTTGCGGGGCGCACGCTGCCGGCGCCTTCGACCCGGAGTCGAAGTGGATGAGTGGCGACTGGGGCGGCACACGCACCGAGTTGCTGGACAAGGGCTACGATTTTTCGCTGGATTACGTGGGCGAGGTTGCCGGCAACCTGAAGGGTGGCTACAACAACGACAAGACGGCGCGCTACAGCGACCAGTTCGCCCTGGGCGTGAAGATGGACCTGGAGAAGATCCTGGGTTGGCACGACGCCGAGTTCAAGCTGGCGATCACCGAGCGCAGCGGGCGCAACCTGTCCAACGACCGCATCAGCGACCCTCGGGCCGGGCAGTTCAGCTCGGTGCAGGAGGTGTGGGGCCGCGGGCAGACCTGGCGCCTGACCCAGATGTGGGTCAAGCAGACCTACTTCGACGGCAAGCTCGACCTCAAGGCGGGGCGCTTCGGCCCGGGCGAGGAGTTCAACAGCTTCCCCTGCGATTTCCAGAATCTGGCTTTCTGCGGCTCGCAGGTGGGCAACTGGGTGGGCAGCATCTGGTACAACTGGCCGGTCAGCCAGTGGGCGTTGCGCGCCAAATACAACCTCACGCCGGAGTTCTTCGCCCAGGTCGGGGTGTTCGAGCAGAACCCTTCGAACCTTGAGACGGGCAATGGCTTCAAGCTCAGCGGCAGCGGCACCAAGGGCATGATCCTGCCGGTGGAGCTGGTGTGGGCCCCCAGGGTCAACGGCCTGCCCGGCGAGTACCGCCTGGGTTACTACTACAGCACTGCCAAGGCCGATGACATCTACGAGGATGTCAATGGTCAACCCCAGGGCCTGACTGGCGCAGACCCCAAGTCGCATTCGAGCAAGCATGGCTGGTGGGTGGTGGCGCAGCAGCAGGTTACTGCTCACAACGGCGATGCCAATCGCGGCCTGAGCCTGTTCGCCAACTTTACCGTGCACGACAAGGCCACCAACGTGGTCGACAACTACCAGCAGGTGGGCATGGTGTACAAGGGCGCCTTCGATTCGCGGCCCAAGGACGACATCGGCTTCGGCGTGGCGCGCATTCATGTCAACGATGACGTGAAGAAGCGTGCGCAGCAGCTCAATGGGGTCAGCGGTATCGATGACTACAACGACATGGGCTTCGTGCCGATCCAGCGTACCGAGTACAACGCCGAGCTGTACTACGGCGTGCACGTGACCAACTGGCTGACCGTGCGCCCCAACCTTCAGTACATCCGTCATCCGGGCGGGGTGAGCGAGGTGGACAACGCGGTCGTCGCCGGGCTGAAGATTCAGTCGTCGTTCTGAGGGGATATGTTGTAAATTTACGCCAATTCGGCGTTTTGCCGGCAAGGTCGACTTCTGTAGGAGCCGGCGTTGCCGGCGAACAGGCCCCCCTAACAACAAGAGTCCCGAAACATGTCCGAGCACCCGCTTCAACGCTTCTTCACCTCGCAGCGGCCGCGACCGACCTTCGAGTGGGAGCGTTACCAGCAGCGCGACGTGCTGATCATCGATCACCCCCAGTGCCAGGCGGTGTTCAGTCGCCAGGGCGCGCAACTGCTGCACTTCCAGCCCCGTGGCGAACGCCCGTGGCTGTGGTGCGCGGCGCAGTGGCCGCAGGTCGGCGCCATTCGTGGCGGTGTGCCGGTGTGCTGGCCCTGGTACGGCCGTCACCCCAGTGAAGACATGTGGCCGGCCCACGGCTGGGCGCGCCTGCTCGACTGGAAACTGATCGACAGCAGCGAAAGCGACGAGGGTGTGACCCTCACGTGGCGCCTGCAACTGTGCGACTGGCAGGTCGACCTGGTGGCCAACCTGGGCCAGCGCATGCAGTTGCAACTGAGCACCGAGCACCAGGACAGCCTGCCGTGCCAGTTGAGTCATGCTCTGCTGGCCTATTGGCGTATTAGTGACGTTTCCGAGATAGCGCTATCTGGGCTCGAGAATGCGAGGGGGTACGATCATCTGAGGCGTCAGGCATGCCAGCAGAAGGGCGCCTTGAAAGTGCAGGGCGGCTGTCAGCGGGTGTTCCAGAATGCTGCGACCCTGCAGGTCAACGACCCGGCCTGGCAGCGTCGGCTGTGCATCGATACCGGCGACAGCGACGACACAGTGGTGTGGCATCCGGGCAGCCGGCCGCTGATGGGCGTGAGCGGCAGCGAGACCCAGGGCTTCATCTGCGTCGAGGCCGCCAGTGGCAGCAGCGACAGCCTCAGCCTGGCGCCGGGGGAGCGGGCGCACCTGCAGTTGCAGGCGCATTCGCTCAATTGAGTTCGTCGTCGATCGGGTAGCGGCTGGCGTTGAGGCTTTCCTTGATCTTGCGCAGGTGCGGCTGGAAGTCCACGCCACGGCGCAGGGTCATGCCGGTGGCCAGCACGTCGAGCACGGTCAGCTGGATGATGCGCGAGGTCATCGGCATGTAGATGTCGGTGTCTTCGGGCAGCGGGATGTTCAGGCTCAGGCTGCTGGCCTTGGCCAGTGGCGAGTCGGCAGCGGTGAGGCCGAGCACCGAGGCGCCGTTTTCCCGCGCCAGGCGCGCCACTTCGACCAGTTCGCGGGTGCGCCCGGTGTAGGAGATGATCACGAACAGCTCGCCGGTATGGGCCACCGAGGCCAGCATGCGCTGCATCAGCACGTCGGCATGCGCCGACACGGCGAGGTTGAAGCGGAAGAACTTGTGCTGTGCGTCCAGTGCCACCGGGGCCGAGGCGCCCAGGCCGAAGAAGTGGATCTGGCGCGCCTGGATCAGCATGTCGACGGCGCGGCTGACCAGTTGCGGGTCGAGCTGCTGGCAGGCACTGTCGAGCGAGGCGATGGCGCTGCCGAAGATCTTCTGGGTATAGGATGCAGGGTCGTCGTCGGCTTCTACCGCACGGCTGACATAGGCGGCGCCGCTGGCCAGGCTCTGCGCCAGTTGCAGCTTGAGCTCGGGGTAGCCGCTGACGCCGAACGAACGGCAGAAGCGGTTGACGGTGGGTTCGCTGACCTTGGCTGCCTGGGCCAGCGCCGCGATGCTGAAGCGGGTGGCTTGCTGCGGGTTGGCCAGGATGACTTCGGCGACTTTGCGCTCAGCCTTGTTCAGCTCGTCGAGGCGGCCCTGGATCTGCTCCAGGAGGTTTCGCACGCGGTCCATGGGGGTATGTCCTTGGGTCGGGGAGGCCGCCGGCTGCCACGGGCAGACGGCTTTTTACGCGGTGGCCTATCGTACTGATGGCACGGTTGGCGCACCACTTGATTCTGTATACACGGCAATATGTTGTTAGTTTTACTACATTAGTCCTTGAAAACTGCGATTGAAACCGGTATTTCTACGTCAACTTGATAAAAGAACCAACATCATGGCTTCGATCACCGTTGAACCCTGCACCTTTGCCCTGTTCGGCGCCCTGGGCGACCTGGCGTTGCGCAAGCTGTTCCCGGCGCTGTACCAGCTCGATCGCGCGGGCCTGCTGAATGAGCAGACCCGCGTGCTGGCACTGGCCCGCGAAGCCGGCAGCCCGCAGGAGCACCTGGCGACGATCGAGGCGCACCTGCACAAGCACGTGGGCAGCGATATCGAGGCCCTGGCCCTGCAGCGCTTCATGGCGCGCCTGAGCTACCTGCATGTGGACTTTCTTCAGGCTCAGGACTACCCGGCGCTGCTCGAACAGGTACAACCCGACGCGCCACTGATCGCCTATTTCGCCACCGCCGCGGCGGTGTACGGCGGCATCTGCGAGAACCTCGACAAGGTCGGCTTGAGCGAGCGCACCCGCGTGGTGCTGGAGAAGCCCATCGGCCATGACCTGGAGTCGTCGCGCAGGGTCAATGACGCGGTGGCGCAGTACTTCCCCGAAAACCGCGTGTATCGCATCGACCATTACCTGGGCAAGGAGACGGTGCAGAACCTCATTGCCCTGCGCTTTGCCAACAGCCTGTTCGAAACCCAGTGGAACCAGAACTCCATCTCCCACGTGGAAATCACCGTGGCCGAGAAGGTCGGCATCGAGGGCCGCTGGGGCTACTTCGACAAGGCCGGGCAACTGCGCGACATGATCCAGAACCACCTGCTGCAGTTGCTGTGCCTGATCGCCATGGACCCGCCCAGCGACCTCTCGGCCGACAGCATTCGCGACGAGAAGGTCAAGGTGCTCAAGGCACTGGCACCGATCAGCGGCGAGGGCCTGAGCACCCAGGTGGTGCGTGGCCAGTACATAGCGGGCTACAGCGAGGGGCGGGCCGTGCCCGGCTACCTCGAGGAAGACAACTCCAATACCCAGAGCGACACCGAAACCTTCGTCGCGCTGCGGGCCGATATCCGCAACTGGCGCTGGGCCGGGGTGCCGTTCTACCTGCGCACCGGCAAGCGCATGCCGCAGAAACTGTCGCAGATCGTCATCCATTTCAAGGAGCCGCAGCACTACATCTTCGCGGCGGAACAACGTTTGCAGATCGGCAACAAGCTGATCATCCGCCTGCAGCCGGACGAAGGCATTTCGTTGCGGGTGATGAGCAAGGAGCAGGGCCTGGACAAGGGCATGCAACTGCGCAGCGGCCCGTTGCAGCTGAATTTTTCCGATACCTGGCACAGCGCACGCATTCCGGATGCCTACGAGCGCCTGCTGCTGGAAGTGATGCGCGGCAACCAGAACCTGTTTGTACGCAAGGATGAAATCGAATATGCGTGGAAATGGTGCGACCAGTTGATCGCCGGCTGGAAACACGCCGGTGATGCGCCCAAGCCGTATGCGGCGGGCACCTGGGGGCCGATGAGCTCGATAGCACTGATTACCCGCGATGGGAGGGCATGGTATGGCGATATCTGAACTGCAACTGCCGGCGAGCGTGACGGCACATGAGTTTGCCGATGCGGCGCGCCTGGCCGAGGGCCTGGCTGTGGATGTGGCGCAGCGGTTGCGCACGGCGATGGACGAAAACGGCCAGGCCACCCTGGTGGTGTCGGGCGGGCGCAGCCCGGTGGCGTTCTTCCAGCGTCTGGCCAGGCAGCCGCTGGACTGGTCCAGGGTGGTGGTCAGCCTGGCGGACGAGCGCTGGGTGCCGGTGGAACATGCCGACAGCAATGCCGGCCTGGTGGCGCAGCACCTGTTGCAGGGCGAGGCGGCCAAGGCGCAGTTCGTCGGCCTGTACCGTCCCGCCGCGAGCCTCGAAGCCGCTGCCGAGCAGGCGGACCAGGCGCTTGCCCAACTGCCGCCGATCGATGTGCTGGTGCTGGGCATGGGCGATGACGGTCACACCGCCTCGCTGTTTCCGGGCAGCCCCAACCTGGCCGAGGGCCTGCAGGCCCAGAGCCAGCGCCGGGTACTGCCGATGCTGGCGCCGAGCGTGCCGCATCAGCGCCTGACCCTGACCCGGCGTGTGCTGGCCGGTGCAGGTGCGACACTGTTGTCGGTGCAAGGGCCAGGCAAACTCGCTACCCTGCGCGCCGCGCTGGGCGGTGACGACCCGGCGCAGATGCCGATTCGCGCCTTTCTTCAAGACCCCCTGGAAATCTACTGGTGCCCATGAACCAAGGACACGCCGTTATGACAACCCTTGAACCTTCACAGCCGGGCATTTCCATGGCCGACAAGATTGCCCTGATCGACCGCATCTGCGGCCAGGCGCGCATTCTGCCGGTGATCACCATCGCCCGCGAGCAGGACATCCTGCCGCTGGCCGATGCGCTGGCGGCCGGGGGGCTGAAGACGCTCGAGGTGACGCTGCGTTCCGAACACGGCCTGACCGCCATCCGCCTGCTGCGCGAACAGCGCCCGGAGTTGTGCGTCGGTGCCGGTACGGTGCTCGACCGCAGCATGCTGGCGGCGGTGGAACAGGCCGGTGCGCAGTTCGTGGTCACGCCGGGGTGCACCCAGGACATCCTGGAGGCGGGGGTCGAGAGCCCGTTGCCACTGTTGCCGGGCATCAGCAGCGCCTCGGAGATCATGATGGGCTACGCGCTGGGCTATCGGCGCTTCAAGCTGTTCCCGGCCGAGATCAGCGGCGGGGCGGCGGCGATCAAGGCATTCGGCGGGCCGTTCGGCGAGGTGCGTTTCTGCCCCACCGGCGGGGTCAACCCGGGCAACGTCAAGCAGTACATGGCCCTGGCCAATGTGATGTGCGTGGGCGGAACCTGGATGCTCGACAGCAGCTGGATCAAGAACGGCGAGTGGGCACGCGTGCAGGCGTGCAGTGCCCAGGCGCTGGCGTTGCTGGACTAGAGAATTCGTTGTGTGCTGTACGGCTTTGAGGTGCGCTTGGTCGGCGCGCCTTTTTTTTTGCCGGCGCCATTGACCGGCAAGGCCGCTGCCCATCCAGGAAGCACGTCCCGCTGCCGAGCCTGTCGCGGCCTCCCTAGTATCGAAAACTCATGGGTTTTCTGCAGGGAGTGCATACCTTGGACGACGAAATCGAACACGCTACAAACCCGCGACTCAGCGGCTACGCGGTCAAGACCGGGTCCTATTCGCTCGAGCGCCACCTGATCGGCGGCAAGCGCCTGGCACCCGGCTGCTGGGTCAATGGCAAGACCGTCTACGGCGATATCCGCATTGGCTCCAGTGCCTGGGCCACCTACACCCGACCGGTGTTCGCCTACCTGTCAGCGGTGGATAACCTGCGGCTCAACGGCCTGAGCAACCAGCGCCATGCCATCACCTTTGCCCAGGGCCACAGCAAGCAGTTCATCCGTGAAGTGGACGCGCCCTATTCGGTGTCGTCGGCCATCGAGCGGGTCAATATCCTCTCCAGCCTGCACACCGGCTTTGTCGACGACATCGCCTGGGGGGCGCCGAACGACAACCGCCTGACGCTGCTGCTGCCCGGCAGCGGGGTGTTCGCCATCTACCAGATGAACCTGGTGTATGCCCATTGCGCGACCTCGGCCGGACAGCTGAGCAAGGCGTTTCGCACCAGCAAGACGCTGGCCACGCAGGGGCGTACCGACCTGTACTTCCTGTCGGCCATCAGCACGGCCGTGTATGTGGCGGTGGCCGATGCCGCGGCCACCCCTCCGATTGCCTGGGATGCCCTGCAGCGCAAGGTGCTGACCGAAGGTTACGAGGTTGAATGCAATGCCGGCGCCTGGTCGTTCGATTTTTCCGCAAGCCAGAAGATTCACTACAAGTACTGAGGGAACCGTCATGAGTGAAGACAACGTGTTTGGCGCCGACTCCCCCGCACAGCGCGGGAGCTACCACATCGACAAGTACCTCTTTGGCGGTGACAAGGTACGCCAGGCCTGCTGGATAAAGGATGCCACCGAGTTCGGCCAGATGTTCGACGGCAAGCGCTGGTGGGACATGTATTCGGTGCCGGTTGCCGCTTACGTGGAGCATGTCGGCACCGTCCAGGTGCCGAGCAACGGCGAGGATGAACGCACCTTCGAGGTCACCCATGGCTTTACCCGAAGCTTCAGCCGTACCACCGAAGTGTCTGGTGGCGTGCAGCTGGAATTCAAGGGCGTGGGGGTGAGTTCAGAGGTCCGGGTATCGTTCCAGGCTGCGCAAAGCTGGAACGACTCCACCACCCAGAAGCATACCCGCAAGCTGGTCGGCCCCGGGGTGTTCTATGCCTATCAGGTGCACATCCTGTACGCACACTGTGTGATGGGCGCGTCGGAGATCGATTACTACTTCGAGCACAACAAGGTGCTGCCGATTCTCGATGCCAACGCGCAGGTGATGCGCGAAGACCTGATCTACCTGTCGTCGGTTGCCACCGACACGCTGGTCACGGTGCTGGAGGAGGCCTCGGTGGACCCGCTCGGCTGGGACGAACTGCAGAAAAAGGTGTTGTTCGAGCACTACAGTTCCCGGAGGAACGCGGGCTGCTGGCGCTTCGATTTCAGCGTGAACGAGCGCTACCCGCGCGGGTGATGCGCCGCGCTGGCCTGCGTCGGCAGGCCAGCGGGCATGCCATCAGAAGCTGTCCGAGGTCCTGAAGCCGCCGCCCCCGCTGCTGTCGGAGCTGGAGAAGCCGCCACTGCTGCTGGAGCTGCTGCTCGAACTGCTGGAACTGGAGCTGCTCCAGCTCGACCCCGAGCTGCTACTGCTGTACGAGCTGCGCTCGACGGCGACGCGCGGCACCAGTTCGCGGTGTTCGCGGATGGTCCCGACCAGATAGCCCAGGGTGACATCGCGGGTCATGTAGTCCGACAGCAGACGTTCGATGCCCAGCGTTGCCTTGTACTGATAGCCGTCGTCACGGAAGAAGTCGGTGCGCAGCGCGCGCTCCAGCTCCTTGGCCCGGTCATAGGACTGCTGGGCCAGGCCATGGGTCTGGCGCGCCTCGGCCAGTGCCCGTTCCACGCCGTCGACCTGCGGGTACAGCCGCTGCAGCTGCAAGGCGATCTGGTCGTCTGCGGTATCGGGGGTCTTCTTCACCTGCTCGAGCAGTTGCTCGATGCTCTTGGCCTGCAACTGGTCGGTGAGCCACTGGCGGGCACGCAGGTAGTGCGGGTCCTGGTTGTGGGTGAATGCGGTCAGTTGCGCGTGAATGTCGTTGGCCTGCTGCTTGCTGGCCACGGTCTGCTTGTACAACGCCTTGTGCGCTTCGCGCAGCGGCTCCATGCCTGCCTGCTGCTGGGCGTCGGCCAGTTGCTGGCCGGTGCTTTGCTCCAGCGCGGCAATGTGCGCGTCGCGTTCGAGCTGCAGTGCCTCGTTGCGCTGCTGCATGTTGAGCAGGTTCAGCTCGTTGCTGCGGTTGCCGCTGTAGTCGACCTGCCTGGCCAGCCAACCATCGAGCCAGCGGCTGATGCGGCCCAACCGATACTGTTCGGTGCCGAAATCGCGATCACGCAGGAAGTGGTAGATCGGGTTGCGGCCGAACATCGGCAGCTTGTCGGCACACTCCTGGCGTATGTCGGCATACCCGGTGACGGTTTCGAGGTTGGCGGCGATGGCCTGTTCCAGCTGGTGCATCTGCGCCGTGTAGGTCGGGTCCTGGGCCAGTTGGTCGCGGGCCTGGCGGTCGAGGTCGTCGAGGCGCTCCTGTACCTGCGCGGTCTCCTCCAGCGACTGGGCGATCTGCTGCTCGACCTCCAGCAGTTGCTGGCGCAACTGCCCCTGGGCCAGCTGGCGTTCGTGCAGGGCCTGAACCACCTCGTCCTGCAGCGACGGGGCGTGCTCCAGCTGCAGGGTCGCGATGCTGCGCAGGCGGGTCAGGATGTCCTGTTCGAGCGCCATCTGGCGCTCGGTGGCACTGGCCAGTTGTTGTTCTGCGTCGCGCAGCACGTGCTCGAAACTGCGTGCATTGTCGGCGACGATACCGATGAGCTTGCTGGGTCTCATGTCATCACCAGTCCAGGATCATGTCGGGTTTGGCGACACGTTGGTTGAATTTCAGGCTCAGCATGTTGGCAGGCTTGCTGCCCATGGCGAGGTCGTCGATGTGGCCGTCGCTGAGTTTGTCTTCCTTGACCTTGAGGTACTCGGCCTGGCTGACCCGCACACCAAAGTAGGACGCCCAGCGCGATTCGCCGGTTTCCGAACTGGTGACCGGCACGCTGATCGGGTTGCCGGCGGCGTCCACGGCCTCGACCACCAGGTACCAGCTCTTGCCCTGCAGGGAGTCACCGCCCTGGTTGCACAGCGCCTGGTCATAGCAGCGCTCGACCCCCGACTTGACGCCGTAGCGGTCCACCACCCGCAGCTCCAGTGCCTGACGGGCGAACACCAGCAGGCTGTCAAGCGTCGACAGGTGGCCGCTGGCCTGGCGTGCCTGCAGGGCGTCGATGGCCTTGTCGACCTGGGCGGCCTGGGCACGCACCACCCGCAGGTCGTTCGGCGGCAGGCGCAGGGCGGGCAACTGCTGCTCGATTTCGTCCAGGCGTCGGATCAGCGGCTGGACTTGCTGAATGCGATCGAGCTGGCTTTCGAGCTCACCGACTTCACGGTCGACCACCTCGATGCCCTGGGTGTCGGCGTTGCCGATGGCCTGGTCGGCCACCCGGGCCTGCTGCGCCATCACCCCGAAACGCTTGGCGCCTGCGGTGAACGCCGGGTTGTGCAGTACGGCCTGCAGGCGGCTGCGGGCATCGATAATGGCCTGGACGTCGTTCAGGCCCTTGTCGGCCTGCCTCAGTTGCGCGCGCGCCGACTGGGTGTTGCGTTCGTAGGTATCGAGGTCCTGCTGCACGCTGTCGCGGTTGTCGCTGTCGATCAGTTGCGGCCACGGTCGGTGCGTCAGCAGTGTCTGAACCTGCGTCAGCCGCTCGGCAAGCGGCCCCAGCATGCGCGTGGCCGCGGGCTCGGGCTGTTGCGCGACGGCTTGCTGCAGCGCATCGAGGCGCGACTGGTGCTGCGCAAGGTCGGCGCTCAGATCGCTGCTGCGATACTCGGCCGTACGGACGTTGTCCTGCACCTTGGAGGTCTTGGCGGTGTCGTTCACCACCCGGGTGCACTGTACGGCCAGCAGCGCGACGACGATCAGTTGCAGGATGCGCATGAGCTTCCTGCGGTTGAGCAGCAGGCGCGTGGTCAGGCGCTGCAGTGCGGTCTGTTCGGGCGCCTCGAAGGCCAGGCGCCGGGCGAAGAACGCCCGCACACCCTGTTCGATCAGTGCATCGTCATAGGCGATGCCCTGGGCCTGGTAGTAGGTGCGGATACGCTCGGCGACTTCAGCGCGGCGCTGCGGCAGGTTCAGGTGCTCCTGCACCTGCATCTGCTGATGGCGCAGTTGGTCGACCACCGCCATCGCGCCCAGCTGTTCGGACAGAGGAACACTGCTCATCAGGCGGCCTTGGTCAGCAGGGCGGCGAACTTGCGCTTGGCCTCTTCGACAGCTTCGGCGATATCCCGGGCGGCGTTGCTCGACTCTGCGCGGTAGGTGTCGGCCATCTGCTTCATGTCGGTCTGGAACGACAGCGTGGCGTCAGCCAGGGCGCGCACCGAGTCGACCTTGATGGTCGAGCCGTAGCTGGCCTTGACCGCGGCTTCGAGCTGCTGGTTGCCGGTGCTGCCCAGCGACTCCAGGCCCTGGCTGATGCCGTCGGTGGTGGCATTGAGGGTGTGGGTGGCTTCGGCCAGGCCGCTGTTGGCGGTGAACGACACGGCAAGCCCGGTGAGTACCACTTCGTTGGTGGAAAAGAACGACACCATGCGCTGGTATTGACGCTCCTTGATCACGTGCACCTGATTGATGCGTGCAAAGACCATTTCGGCGGTGTTGTAGCCGACCTTCAGGTCATCGGCGATGTCCTTGATGATCTGGTAGCGCTTGTCTTCGTCCTGCAGGGCGCGCACGGCTTCATCGCGGCCCAGTTCCAGCGCGGCGCGTGCGGCGGGCTCGGCGCTTTCGGCGTCGGCGACCCGGGCGTTGGCCTCGTTCAGGGCCAGGGTGCGCTGCTGCAGGGCCTCGCCAGCGATGGCCAGCACCTGCTGGGCTTCCACCTCGGCGGCTTTCATGGCCATGCGAAAGTCCATGTACGACTCCAGGATCACGCTCTCGCGGGCGATCTGGTCGTTGGCCGACTTGCACACCTTCAGGTAATTTTCGCGGATATCGGCAAAGCGGCTGGGGATGGAGCCGCGACGCACGTTCATCCAGGTCAGCTTGATCTTTTCCATCGCGTCCAGGCGCCCGTCATCCATCCAGCCGGCCATGGCGGCGGCGTCCTCGCGGATGGAGGTGAAGCTCTGCGTGATGTCCATGAAGCGCGTGGAGATGTCCATGCCTTCGATCTGCTCGCGCACCATGCTGTTGAAGCTGGTGGCCTGCTGCAGCACGGTGGCGATGGAGGTGACCTTGGTGGTGTCGTAGTGGGCCACGCGGTCCAGCAGTACCAGAACCGGGGCATCCTGAACGGGCTGGATGAAGTTGATGCCGATGGTGCGCAGGCTGGTGAGTGCCCGTTCCAGGTAGTGGCTCATTGAGTGTCCTTACAGGTGTGGCAAAAATAATGAGGCCGGCAGTATACCGAGCACGCCAGCGCCCCGCAGGCTTTCGCACAACCAAAAAAAATGCCCGCCTCCGTATCAGAGGCGGGCATTGCATGCAGCAGCGGGTCAGTTGGCGTTTACGCCGCCTTAGCAGCCTGCTGGCTCAGCGAGCGGTTCAGTGCGCTGAACAGCGCCTTGAAGCTGGCGGTGGTGATGTTTTCATCGATACCCACGCCGTGCACCGGACGACCACCAGCCACGCGCAGTTCGATGTAGGCCGCCGCCTTGGCGTGGGTACCGGCACCGATGGCGTGCTCGTTGTAGTCCATGATTTCCACGGCTACCGGCAGGCCGGCCACCAGGGCCTCGAGGGCGCCGTTGCCCTTGCCGCGCCAGTGCAGGGTGGTTTCGCCTTCACCGGCCACTTCCACTTCCACGGCGCTGTGGCCGTTCTCTTCCTGCAGGCGATGGCTGACCAGCGCATACGGGGCGTTGGCTTGCAGGTACTCGCTCTGCAACAGCTTGTAGATCTGCTGGGCGGTCATTTCCAGGCCCAGGCGGTCGGTCTCGCCCTGTACCACCTGGCTGAACTCGATCTGCATGCGGCGTGGCAGGCTGATGCCGTATTCCTGTTCGAGCAGGTAGGTGATGCCACCCTTGCCCGACTGGCTGTTGACGCGGATCACCGCCTCGTAGCTGCGGCCGATGTCGGCCGGGTCGATCGGCAGGTACGGTACTTCCCACAGGGTGTCTTCTTTCTGCTGGGTGAAGCCTTTGCGGATCGCATCCTGGTGCGAGCCGGAGAACGCGGTGTGCACCAGGTCGCCCACATACGGATGACGCGGGTGCACCGGGATCTGGTTGCACTCTTCGACCACCTTGCGCACGCCGTCGATGTCGGAAAAGTCCAGCTCCGGGTCCACGCCCTGGGTGTAGAGGTTCAGCGCCAGAGTCACCAGGTCGACGTTGCCGGTACGCTCGCCGTTGCCGAACAGGCAGCCTTCGACACGGTCGGCGCCGGCCATCAGGCCCAGCTCGGTGGCAGCCACGCCGGTGCCACGGTCGTTGTGGGTGTGCAGGCTGATGATCACGCTGTCACGGCGCGACACGTTGCGCCCGAACCACTCGATCTGGTCGGCATAGATGTTCGGGGTGGAAACTTCCACGGTGGCTGGCAGGTTGAGGATCACCTTGTGTTCGGGGGTCGGGTTCCACACCTCGATCACCGCGTCGCAGACTTCCTTGGCGAACTCCAGTTCGGTAGCGCTGAAGGTCTCTGGCGAGTACTGGAACGTCCAGTGGGTTTCCGGCTGCTGGGCGGCGTACTTGACGAACAGCTTGGCCGCGTTCACCGCGATGTCCTTGACGCCCTGCTTGTCCTGGTTGAAGACAATGCGGCGGAATGCCGGGCAGGTGGCGTTGTACAGGTGCACGATGGCCTTCTTGGCCCCGCGCAGCGATTCGAAGGTACGTGCGATCAGGTCTTCACGGGCCTGGGTCAGCACCTGGATGGTGGTGTCGTCCGGGATGTGGCCGTCTTCGATCAGGGTGCGCACGAAGTCGAAGTCGGTTTGCGAGGCCGATGGGAAGGAGGCCTCGATTTCTTTCACGCCCACGCTGACCAGGGTCTTCCAGAAGCGCAGCTTCTTGACCGCATCCATCGGCTCGATCAGCGACTGGTTGCCGTCGCGAAGGTCCGAGCTGCACCAGATCGGCGCGGCTGTGATGGTCTTCGAGGGCCAGGTGCGGTCAGGCAGGTTTACCTGAGCGAAGGCACGGTATTTTTTCGAAGGGTCTTTGAGCATGGTCATGAAAGCAATCCTTATTGTGCGGCCTTGAAAGGGGCCCGCCGAACGTACAAGTGATGAATGGGCGAGGCGACGCGATTCAGCTTGGTAGTCGGGCACTGACCAGGCAAAGGCTGCGATGTTGGCGAAGCAGGATGAGGGTGTGCGTGGTTTTCATGGGTTCAACCCTAACCAGTGGGGTGAACGATGGCAAGCACTGCAAAAAAATTGAGAGGAATGCTTAAAAACTGAAGAATGTCGTGATTTTATAGCGCCGAACAATCAAAAAGACCGCGCCAGTTGCGCGGTCTTTTTGATTGGCGCAAGACGCTGATCAAGGCTGGAAGGCCCCGATGAAGATCGCCGGATCGACCCGTGCGTCGTTCAGGCTGACGTTCCAGTGCATGTGCGGCCCGGTGGCGCGGCCAGTGGAGCCCACCCGTCCGACGATGGCGCCACGGCTCAGTTGCTGGCCGGGTTTCACGTCGATCTTCGACATATGGCAGAACATGCTGATGAAGCCCTGGCCGTGGTCGACGAACACGGTGTTGCCGTTGAAGAAGTAGTTGCCGATCAGGATCACCTTGCCGTTGGCCGGGGTCTTGATCGGGGTACCGGCGGGCACGGCGAAGTCCAGGCCGGCATGCGGGTTGCGTTCCTCGCCGTTGAAGAAGCGACGCACGCCGAACTTGCTCGACAGCGGGCCGTTGACCGGCTTGTCGAGGAGCAGGTTGCTCGGCAGGTTGGGGCTGAAGCTGCGGTAGGCCTTGAGCTGCTCGGCCAGTTCGGCGTCGATGCGCTTGAGGTCGGCCGGGTTGGGGTTGACCTGGCGCTGGTTCTTCAGAGTGATGCGCTGCTCGGGGTACTTCTTGCTGGCGACCGTGAAGCTCAGGGTGCGCTCGCCCTGGGTCAGGCTGGCGGTGCCGGGCTTCTGGGTCAGCGGCAGGCCGACAATGGCCAGCCAGGTGTCCTGCTCGCGTACCACCAGCACCGGCTTGCCGTCGAAGCGTGCCTGAGGGGCCTGGGCGGCGGGGCCGAGGTCGACCACCGCGACGCCGCCGGGCACCGGCTTGTTCAACTGGCGGGTGATGTAGCTGGCCTGGGCGGTGCCGGCGAAGGCCAGGCAGAGGACGAGCAGCGGGGCAAACAGTCGGGGCATGAGTCAGTCCAGTAGAGAGAGCGTGACCGGGGTCAGGTGGTTGTCTTCGACCCGCACCTGCAGCTCGCCTTCGCCCAGGCGGGCGGTCAGGCGCTGGCCGTTGCGGGTCTGCGCGGCGCTGCGGATGGCCTGGCCGCGCTCGTCGAGCAGAATGCTGTAGCCACGGCTGAGGGTGGCCAGCGGGCTGACCACCTGCAGTGTCTGCACCTGCACCTGCAGGTGCTGGCGGCGGGTGGCGAGGGTCTGGCGCATGGCTCGCGGCAGGCGCTCGGCGAGGTTGTCCAGGCGTTGCTTGAGCAGCGCCAGGGCACGCCCGGGGTGCTGCGCGGCCAAGCGGGTATCCAGGCGTGCCAGGCGTTCGCGGCGCTGGTTCAGGCGCTGCTCGAAGGCGCGGCGCAGGCGCATGTCCAGGTCGTCGAGGCGCTGGGCCTGCTGGCGCAGGCGTTCGCCGGGGTGGCGCAGACGCCGCGCCAGGCTGTCCAGGCGCAGCCGGTCATGGGCCAGGCGGTTCTGGATGCGCAGCAGCAGGCGGCGTTGCAGGCTTTCCAGGCGTCGGCCCAGGTCGCTGCTGTCGGGGGCCAGCAGTTCGGCGGCGGCCGAAGGGGTGGGGGCGCGCACGTCGGCGACGAAGTCGCTGATCGACACGTCGGTTTCATGCCCCACGGCGCTGACGATGGGCGTGACGCAGGCAGCGATGGCACGGGCCACGGCTTCTTCGTTGAAGCACCAGAGGTCTTCCAGCGAGCCGCCGCCACGGGCCAGGATCAGCGCGTCGAAGCCTTGCGCATCGGCGCGTTGCAGGGCCCGCACGATCTGGTTGATGGCTTCGCGGCCCTGCACGGCGGTGGGTATCAGGGTCAGCTCCACCTGCGGGGCGCGGCGGCGGAACACGCTGATGATGTCGCGGATCACCGCGCCAGTGGGCGAGCTGACGATGCCGATACGC
>NZ_JAFKEC010000075.1 GCF_017848315.1 Pseudomonas palmensis | reverse complement strand
CTGGTACGCCGACTGGTGCATCAGTTGCAAGGTGATCGAGCATGACGTGCTCGGCAATCCGGCCGTGCAGGCGCAACTGCAGGGCTACCGCCTGGTACGGTTCGACATCACCCAAAGCAACGCCGAGCAACGCGCGCTGCTGGACCGCTACCAGCTGTTCGGCCCGCCGGGCTTCCTGGTGTTTGCCGCGAACGGCAGCGAAAAAACCGACAGCAGGGTGATAGGCGAGGTAAAAGCCGGCGAATTTGCCGAACACCTGGCGCGCATTCGCAACGAAGTGGGTCTATAACTGCTGGGGCCGCTTGAAAAGCGCCACGGATGACCGAAACTGGCAAGATAGTCATAAATTTCGCGCGAATCTCGGTCATCGTGCTGGCTATTGCAGGTAACTGGACAGTGCTCGGCAGTTTGCGGCATAGTCGCCGCGCTACGTTTTTGCCCGACAATAAAAGGAACCGCAGATGGCAACGCTACTGGTGCTGCATGGCCCCAACCTGAACCTGCTAGGCACCCGCGAACCGGGCGTCTACGGGGCCGTGACCCTGGCCCAGATCAACCAGGACCTGGAGCAGCGTGCACGCGCCGCCGGCCACCATCTGCAATACCTGCAAAGCAATGCCGAGTACGAACTGATCGATCGCATCCACGCCGCACGCAACGAAGGGGTGGACTTCATCCTGATCAATCCGGCGGCTTTCACGCACACAAGCGTCGCATTACGTGACGCATTGCTGGCGGTGAGCATCCCATTCATCGAAGTGCATCTGTCCAACGTGCACAAGCGCGAGCCGTTTCGCCACCACTCCTACTTTTCAGACGTCGCCGTAGGGGTGATCTGCGGCCTGGGCGCCACCGGCTATCGCCTGGCCCTGGAGTCCGCCCTGGAACACCTGGCAGCGCACGCCAAACCCTGAATAACCGAAGCCTGGCCGCAGGCCGGGCCGTGTACGAACGTTAACATTCACGTTTATACGACCCTGACCGACCCTTGGGAGTTGATGATTAATGGATATCCGTAAAGTCAAGAAACTGATCGAACTGCTGGAAGAGTCTGGCATCGACGAGCTGGAGATCAAGGAAGGCGAAGAGTCCGTCCGTATCAGCCGCCACAGCAAGACCCCGGCCCAGCAGTACTACGCGCCAGCCCCGATGGCTGCCGCACCGGCCGCCGCCCCTGTGGCCGCCGCTGCCCCGGCTGCCGCCGAAGCGCCAGCCGCGCCGAAGCTCAACGGCACCGTGGCCCGCTCGCCAATGGTCGGTACCTTCTACCGCAAAGCCTCGCCTACCTCGCCTGCCTTCGTCGAAGTCGGCCAGACCGTGAAGAAAGGCGACACCCTGTGCATCGTCGAAGCCATGAAAATGATGAACCACATCGAAGCTGAAACCAGCGGTGTGATCGAATCCATTCTGGTAGAAGACGGCCAGCCGGTTGAGTACGACCAGCCGCTGTTCACCATCGTTTGAACCGCGGAGAACCAACGATGCCAGCCAAGTTGGAAAAAGTCCTGATCGCCAACCGCGGGGAAATTGCCCTGCGGATCCTGCGCGCCTGCAAAGAGATGGGCATCAAGACCGTCGCCGTGCACTCCACCGCCGACCGCGAGCTGATGCACCTGGGCCTGGCCGACGAATCGGTATGCATTGGCCCGGCTTCGGCCACCCACTCCTACCTGCACATCCCGGCGATCATCGCAGCCGCTGAAGTGACCGGCGCCACCGCCATTCACCCAGGCTACGGTTTCCTCGCGGAAAACGCCGATTTCGCCGAGCAGGTCGAGAACTCCGGCTTCGCCTTCATCGGCCCCAAGGCCGACACCATCCGCCTGATGGGCGACAAGGTGTCGGCCAAGGACGCGATGATCAAGGCCGGCGTACCGACCGTTCCGGGTTCCGACGGCCCGCTGCCGGAAGACGAGGAAGAAGCCCTGCGCATCGGCCGTGAAGTCGGCTACCCGGTGATCATCAAGGCCGCCGGTGGCGGTGGTGGTCGCGGCATGCGCGTGGTGCACAAGGAAGAGGACCTGATCGCCTCGGCCAAGCTGACCCGCAGCGAAGCCGGCGCCGCCTTCGGCAACCCGATGGTGTACCTGGAGAAGTTCCTGACCAACCCGCGTCACGTGGAAGTCCAGGTACTGTCCGACGGCCAGGGCAACGCCGTGCACCTGGGTGACCGCGACTGCTCGCTGCAGCGCCGCCACCAGAAGGTGCTGGAAGAAGCGCCAGCCCCGGGTATCGACGAAAAGGCCCGCCAGGAAGTCTTCGCCCGCTGCGTCAAGGCGTGCATCGACATCGGCTACCGTGGTGCCGGCACCTTCGAGTTCCTCTACGAGAACGGCGCGTTCTACTTCATCGAAATGAACACCCGTGTTCAGGTGGAGCACCCGGTTTCGGAGATGGTCACCGGTATCGACATCGTCAAGGAGATGCTCAGCATCGCCGCTGGCAACAAGCTGTCGTTCACCCAGGATGACGTGGTGATTCGCGGTCACTCGCTGGAGTGCCGGATCAACGCCGAAGACCCGAAGAAGTTCATTCCGAGCCCGGGTACCGTCAAGCATTTCCACGCACCGGGCGGCAACGGCGTTCGCGTCGATTCGCACCTGTACAGTGGCTATGCGGTACCGCCGAACTACGACTCGCTGATCGGCAAGCTGATCACCTACGGCAAGGACCGTGACGAAGCCATGGCGCGCATGCGCAATGCGCTGGACGAGATCGTCGTCGACGGCATCAAGACCAACATCCCGCTGCACCGCGAACTGGTGCGCGATGAAGGTTTCTGCAAAGGTGGCGTGAACATTCACTACCTGGAACACAAGCTCGCCAACGACGAGTGATGCAGGTGTGATGTGAAAAAGACCCCGGCCTGGTGCCGGGGTCTTTTTTTTGTGTTGCCTTCTTCGCCGGCAAGGCCGGCTCCTACAGGGGAACGTCGAATCTGTAGGAGCCGGCCTTGCCGGCGAAGGCGTGCCGCCTAATGCTGACCCATGCGCGGCATCTCGATGCCATGCGCATGCACCCGCCGGTACAAGGTGGCCCGCGAAATACCCAGCGCCTTGGCCGCCTCCCCCGGTTTCCAGCGATGGCGTACCAGCGCCTCCAGCAGCACCTGGCGCTGCGGGCTCATGCTGGCCTGCACCTGGCCCTGCACCTGCGCCCCGCGCACATCCGCCGGCAGGTCCTGCAACTGCAGCGTGCCACCGGCGCACACCGCGCAGGCGTAACGCAGCACCTGGCGCAACTGGCGCAGGTTACCCGGCCAGCGATACCCCAGCAGGCACTCCAGCGCTGCCTCGCTCAAGCCCACGTCCACCCCGCAACCGGCCGCCTCCTCGGCCAGCAAGCGGTTGATCAAGGCCAGCCGGTCACTGCGCTCGCGCAGCGGCGGCAGCTCGAAGCGCGCATTGGCCAGACGAAAGTACAGGTCTTCGCGAAAGCGCCCGTCGGCCACCCGCGCCGCCAGGTCGCGGTGCGTGGCGCAGATCACCTGGATATCCACACGCTCGCGCCTGGCCGCACCCAGCGGCGCCACCTCGCCTTCGGCCAGCACCCGCAGCAGGCGGGTCTGCAAGGCCAGCGGCATGTCGCCGATCTCGTCGAGAAACAGCGTGCCGCCATCGGCCTGCTGCAGCAGCCCGCGCATGCCCTTGCTGGAGGCCCCGGTAAACGCCCCGGCCACATAGCCGAACAGTTCGCTCTCGATCAGGCTCTCGGGAATCGCCGCGCAGTTGAGCGCCACGAACGGCTTGCCGGCCCGCGCGCTGCGTTCATGCAGCTGGCGCGCGAACACCTCCTTGCCCGCACCGGTCTCGCCCACCACCAGCACCGCCAGGTTGCAGTTCTTGACCCGCACCGCCAGGCGCAGGCTTTCCTCCACCCGTGCATCCACCCCGCCCGGCACCGGCACCACCCGCGCCGGACGCTGTGGCGAGCTGACCCGCACATGCAGCGCATCGCCATCGGCGCGCCAGCTCAGGCGCTGGGCCGACTCGTCGGTCACCGCGCGCAACTGGTCCAGGTCGAACAGCTGGCCGATATGCGCCGGCAGCTCGCCGTAGCGCGAGAGCAATGCCGAGCGCGCCAGGCTGTTGAGCGCCTGCAGGCGTCCGTCGGCATCCCAGGCCAGCAGAAAGTCCGGCTGGCTGTCCACATACCCCGGCGCGCTGTGCGCCCGCAACACCCAATGCGCCTGGGCGTTGTGCATGAAAAACGCGTTCTCGATCTCCCGCGCGGTCTGCACCACCAGTTGGCGGATCAGGTGCTGGCTGCGCCGGTCGTCCGGCGACTGCAGCGCCGACACGTCGACCACCCCCAGCAGCTTGCCCTGCGGGTCGAACACCGGCGCCGCCGAGCAGGTCAGGCCGATGAACGCGGCGCGAAAGTGATCGCGCTTGTGCACCGTGACCGGCACCTGGCTGGTCAGTACCGCCGCCACCCCGCAGGTGCCCTCCTCGCCTTCCGACCAGCAGGTGCCCAGGTACAGGCCGGCCTTGCGGCAGTCGTTGCGCAGCGCGGCGTCGACGCGGTAGTCGATGGTGCGACCCTGCGCGTCGGTCAGCAGCACGCAGTAGTCGGCACCGCGCACCCGCTCGTGCAGGCGCGCCACCGCATCGCTGGCAATGCGCATGAACAGCTCGGCGCGTTCGCGGCATTCGTTTAGCAGGGTTTGCGACAGGATGCGCGGCCCTTGCTGCGAGGAAGGGTCGAGGCGGTGCTGCTCCATCGAGCGGCGCCAGGAGTCGAGGATCAACGGCGGTACCGGCGCCTGGGGCTGGCGGTCGGCATTCTTGAGCACACGGCTGACACAGTCGACGTGGGCTCTGGAGTTCGCGGCAAGCATGGGGCCTCCGGTTCTCGTGTTCTTGTCGTTATGCGGCCCATTAAGCGCCGTTTGCCAGGCCCCGACAAGCACCGCCTGGGCAAGCGGCGCCGTGAGACGCAGCGTCTCGGCGTCTCGCCGCGGCGCTGCCCGCACTGCAACGCAGCGTCTTGCCGACACCCCGCGAGTACGCCCTTGGAATGCTGCGCAAAGGCTCTGGATCAAGCCTTTCACCCAACCTGGCACCACCCTTGCTCCAGCCCTGGTACACAAGAACCAGAGGTGCGCCATGAGCCATCCCGCCCCCACCGTGGGCATCATCGTCAACCCGGCCTCGGGCCGCGACCTGCGCAGGCTTACCGCCAGCGCCGGCCTGTACTCCAGCACCGACAAGGCCTCGGCCGTGCAACGCCTGCTGGCCGCCTTCGCCGCCACCGGCATCCGGCGCGTGCTGCTGCCGCCGGACATGACCGGCATCGCCGCCGCCGTGCTCAAGGCCAGCAACGGCCCGCAGGCCGCCGGCCAGCGCTGGCCGCAACTGGACATCCTCGACATGCCGCTGCGCCAGACCGTGGAGGACACCCGCCTGGCCGCGCGCCAGATGCTCGCCCGCGGGGTCGCACTGATCGCCGTGCTCGGCGGCGACGGCACCCATAAGGCGGTGGCCGCCGAGGTCGGCGACATTCCGCTGCTGACCCTTTCCACCGGTACCAACAACGCCTTCCCCGAATTGCGCGAGGCCACCAGCGCCGGGCTGGCCGGCGGGCTGTTTGCCGCCGGGCGCATCCCGGCCCAGGTGGGCCTGCGCCGCAACAAGCGCCTGCTGGTGCGCGACCCGGCGCGGGAGCTGTGCGAATGGGCGCTGGTGGAAGTCGCGGTGTCGCCGCAGCGCTTCATCGGCGCCCGCGCCCTGAGCCGCGCCGAAGACCTTGCCGAAGTCTTCGCCACCTTCGCCGAACCCCACGCCATCGGCCTCTCGGCGCTGTGCGGGCTGTGGTGCCCGGTGTCGCGCCACGCCGCCGAAGGGGCCTGGGTGCGTCTGAACGGCCAGGCCGAACAGGCGCTGCTGGCGCCGCTGGCCCCTGGCCTGGTGCAAGGCTGCGGCATCACGGCCGCCGGCCCGCTGGCACCGGGCGTCGCCTACTCCCTGAGCCTGTCCAGCGGCACCCTGGCGCTGGACGGCGAGCGCGAGATCGAGTTCAGCGAGCACGACCGCCCCACCGTCACCCTCGACGCCCACGGCCCCCTGAGCATCGACGTGGAGGCCGTACTGGCCTTCGCAGCCCGCCATCGCCTGCTGGCGGTAGGCCGCGAACACCCGCAACACCCTGCGCACCCTCAGTGCTGAGACAACCCTGGAGAACAACAAGATGTCCACTCACCTGAACACCGAGCAACTCCTGCATGCCTACCGGGTCATGCGCACCATCCGCGCCTTCGAAGAGCGCCTGCACATCGAGTTCGCCACCGGCGAGATCCCAGGCTTCGTGCACCTGTATGCCGGCGAAGAGGCGTCGGCCGCCGGGGTCATGGCGCACCTGCGCGACAGCGACTGCATCGCCTCCAACCACCGCGGCCACGGCCACTGCATCGCCAAGGGCGTGGACGTGCACGGCATGATGGCCGAGATCTACGGCAAGAAGACCGGCGTGTGCGGCGGCAAGGGCGGCTCGATGCATATCGCCGACCTGGAAAAGGGCATGCTCGGCGCCAACGGCATCGTCGGCGCCGGCGCGCCCCTGGTGGCCGGCGCTGCCCTGGCGGCCAAGCTCAAGGGCACCGATGACGTGGCCGTGGTGTTCTTCGGCGACGGCGGCTCCAACGAGGGTGCGGTGTTCGAGGCCATGAACCTGGCCGCGATCATGAACCTGCCGTGCATCTTCGTGGCCGAGAACAACGGCTACGCCGAGGCCACCGCCTCCAACTGGTCGGTGGCGTGCGACCACATCGCCGACCGCGCCGCCGGCTTCGGCATGCCCGGGGTGACCATCGACGGCTACGACTTCTTTGCCGTGCACGAGGCGGCCGGCGCCGCCATCGAGCGTGCCCGCAGCGGCCAGGGCCCGTCGCTGGTGGAGGTCAAGCTGACCCGCTACTACGGCCACTTCGAAGGCGACGCGCAAACCTACCGCGCCCCGGACGAGGTGAAGAACCTGCGCGAAACCCGCGACTGCCTGATGCAGTTCCGCCAGCGCACCACCCGCGCCGGGCTGCTCGGCGACGCCCAACTGGACCTGGTGGATGCCCAGGTCGAGGACCTGATCGAAGACGCCGTGCGCCGCGCCAAGTCCGACCCCAAGCCCCAGCCTGCCGACCTGCTCAGCGACGTGTACGTCGCCTACCCCTGAGCACGCTGCCCTTACAACAAGAACAATCGGAGAATCATCATGGCGAGAAAAATCAGCTACCAGCAGGCCATCAACGAAGCCCTGGCCCAGGAAATGCGCCGCGACCCCACGGTGTTCATCATTGGCGAAGACGTCGCCGGCGGTGCCGGTGCACCGGGCGAGAATGACGCCTGGGGCGGTGTGCTCGGCGTCACCAAGGGTCTTTACGGGCAGTTCCCCGGCCGCGTACTGGACGCGCCGCTATCGGAAATCGGCTATGTGGGCGCAGCGGTCGGCGCCGCCACCCAGGGCCTGCGCCCGGTGTGCGAACTGATGTTCGTCGACTTTGCCGGCTGCTGCCTGGACCAGATCCTCAACCAGGCAGCCAAGTTTCGCTACATGTACGGCGGCAAGGCGGTCACCCCGCTGGTGATGCGCACCATGGTCGGCGCCGGCCTGCGCGCCGCCGCCCAGCACTCGCAGATGCTCACCTCGCTGTGGACCCACATCCCGGGCCTGAAGGTGGTGTGCCCGTCGTCGCCGTATGACGCCAAGGGCCTGCTGATCCAGGCGATCCGCGACAACGACCCGGTGATCTTCTGCGAGCACAAGCTGCTCTACAGCCTGCAGGGCGAAGTGCCGGAAGAGGTCTACACCGTGCCGTTCGGCGAGGCCAACTTCTTGCGTGACGGCGACGACATCACCCTGGTGACCTACGGGCGCATGGTCCACCTGGCCATGGAGGCGGCGGCCAACCTGGCGCGCCAGGGCATCGACTGCGAGGTACTCGACCTGCGCACCACCAGCCCGATGGATGAAGACAGCATTCTCGAAAGCGTGGAAAAGACCGGCCGCCTGGTGGTGATCGACGAAGCCAACCCGCGCTGCTCGATGGCCACCGACATCAGTGCGCTGGTGGCGCAGAAAGCCTTCGGCGCACTCAAGGGCTCGATCGAGATGGTCACTGCGCCGCACACCCCGGTGCCGTTCTCCGACGCGCTGGAAGACCTCTACATCCCCACCGCCGCCAAGATCGAGGCTGCTGTGCACACAGTGATGAAAGGGAGGAACGCGGCATGAGCCAGATCCATACCCTGACCATGCCCAAGTGGGGCCTGTCGATGACCGAGGGGCGCATCGACACCTGGCTCAAGCAGGAAGGCGAGCACATCAGCAAGGGCGACGAGGTGCTGGACGTGGAGACCGACAAGATCTCCAGCAGCGTCGAGGCCCCGTTCAGCGGCGTGCTGCGCCGTCAGATCGCCAGGCCCGACGAGACCCTGGCAGTGGGGGCGCTGCTGGCCGTGGTGGTCGAGGGCGAGGCCAGCGACGCGCAGATCGATGCGGTGGTGCAGCGCTTTCAGGCCGATTTCGTGCCCGGTGACGGCGCCGAGCAGGACAGCGGCCCGGCGCCGCAGAAAGTCGAGCTGGGCGGGCACCGGGTGCGCTACTTCGACCTCGGCGAAGGCGGTACGCCGCTGGTGTTGATCCACGGCTTCTGCGGCGACCTGAACAACTGGATGTTCAACCACCCGGCGCTGGCCGCCGAGCGCCGGGTGATCGCCCTCGACCTGCCCGGGCATGGCGAGTCGGGCAAGCACCTGCAACGCGGCGACCTGGATGAGCTGAGCCAGAGCGTGCTGGCCCTGCTCGATCACCTGGACCTGGGGCGCGTGCACCTGGCCGGGCACTCCATGGGTGGTGCGGTGGCCTTGAACCTGGCGCGGCTGGCACCTGCGCGGGTGCAGTCGCTGAGCCTGATCGCCAGCGCCGGGCTGGGGCGCGAGATCAATGGCGGCTACCTGCAGGGCATCGTTGCGGCGGCCAACCGCAACGCCCTGAAGCCGCAGATGACGCAGCTGTTCTCCGACCCCGGGCTGGTGACCCGGCAGATGCTCGAGGACATGCTCAGGTTCAAGCGCCTGGAGGGGGTGGACGAGGCCCTGCGACAACTGGCCGACGCACTGGCCAGCGACGGCGTGCAGCGTCACGACCTGCGCCCGGTGGTGGCGCAGCAGCCGACGCTGGTGCTGTGGGGCAGCGATGACGCGATCATCCCGGCCACCCATGTGGACGGCCTGCCAGCCGAGGTGGCGATACTGCCGGGCCAGGGGCACATGGTGCAGTTGGAAGCGGCCGAGCAGGTCAATGCGCGACTGCTGGCGTTTTTGCGCGGGCACTGACCAGCACCGGTTTGTGTCTCGAGGGCTGCTCTGCAGCCCGATCGCGGGTCAAGCCCGCTCCCACAGGGATCACTGCCGTCTCTGTGGGAGCGGGCTTGACCCGCGATCACGCCAGTACAGACACTGCAGCGCCCCCGATACAAACCCCTCGCACTCAAGTAAACTGGCGCGCTTCGCGCAGTCCCCAGCGGCTGCCCTCCACGAATTACCCAAAGGTGCCCGCCATGCCCTGGCTGCAAGTACGTCTGGCCATCAGCCCGGAACAAGCCGAAACCTACGAAGATGCCCTGCTCGAAGTCGGCGCCGTCTCCGTCACCTTCATGGACGCCGAAGACCAGCCGATCTTCGAACCGGACCTCAACACTACCCCGCTGTGGTCGCACACCCACCTGCTGGCCCTGTTCGAAGCCGACGCCGAACCCGAGGCAGTGTTTGCCCACCTGCAACTGCTGACCGGGGCCGCCCTGCCCGAGCACCAGGCCGAAGTGATCGAAGACCAGGACTGGGAACGCAGCTGGATGGACAACTTCCAGCCCATGCGCTTCGGCCAGCGCCTGTGGATCGTGCCCAGCTGGCACGCCGCCCCCGAGCCGGACGCCGTCAACCTGCTGCTCGACCCAGGCCTGGCGTTCGGCACCGGCACCCACCCGACCACCGCCCTGTGCCTGGAATGGCTCGACGGCCAGGACCTGAACGGCACTGAAGTACTCGACTTCGGCTGCGGCTCAGGCATCCTCGCCATCGCCGCGCTGCTGCTGGGCGCACGCAAGGCGGTGGGCACCGACATCGACGTGCAGGCCATCGAGGCCTCGCGCGACAATGCCGGGCGCAACGGCATCGCCGACGCGCTGTTCGACCTGTACCTGCCCCAGGACATGCCGGCCATGCAGGCCGACGTGCTGGTGGCCAACATCCTCGCCGGCCCGCTGGTCTCGCTGGCCCCGCAGTTGTCCGGCCTGGTACGCCCCGGCGGCCTGCTGGCGCTGTCGGGCATCCTCGCCGAACAGGGCGATGAAGTGGCCGCCGCCTACGCCAAGGACTTCGACCTGGACCCGATCGCCGTGCGCGATGGCTGGGTACGCATCAGTGGTCGCCGGCGCTAACTGCGCCTAGACTACAACTCTGCACAACCCGGACCGCCGCATGACCGACAGTTTCGTCACCCAGTGCCCGCATTGCCAGACCAGCTTTCGCGTCAGCCACACTCAATTGAGTGTGGCCCGCGGGGTAGTGCGCTGCGGCAATTGCCTGCAGGTATTCAACGCCGCCAAGCAACTGCTGGAGCAGAGTGCAGCGCAACAGGCGCTGCAGGTGGCCCCCGCGCTGCCGCCGGCAACGCCGTTGCCTGCGCCGGTGGCCGAAACCGAACATGCACCGCAGCCAGCGCCGTCGGCCCCCGCGCCGATCAGCCAGCGCGAATGGACGGCCAGCGCGCTGGACGTCGACCTCGACCAACTGGACCTCGACCAGGAACTCGCCCGCCTGGAGCAACGCGAAATCCAGCCGATCAGCGAGTTCAAGCGCAGCCAGGCTGAAGACTTCGACCTGGCGCCACGCCGCGAGGACAGCCTCAGCGCCCAGCGCGACGGCCCGGACGACACCTCGTACACCGACAGCCTGTTCAGCAGCCCGGCCGACGAACGCGAAGCCCAGGCAACGCCGCAGCCGCCGCTGGTCGACGAACCCGTCCCGGCTACCGTGGCGCTGCCGGGCGAGCGCACCGAACCCTCGCTGTCGCTGGACCTGGACGGCCTGGATGACGAGCCCCCGCTGCGCGAGCAGCCCCTCCACGACCCCGACGTGGTGGCCGAGCACCTGTCGGCACGCGACCCGGGCGATGAGCCCGACGCGCCGGACCCGGCGTTCGACGACGCCCCGAATACCCGCCACGAACCCGACCTTGGCCCGATGGCCGCACGCTCGCCGCGCAAGCCGGCGCTGGTCGACATCGTCGACGACCCGCTGCAGCTCGACTGGCAGAAGCCGCGCAGCCACTGGGGCCGGCGCCTGCTGTGGGCGCTGCTGACTCTGCTGGCAGGCGCGGCACTGGCTGGCCAGTACATCGCCTATCACTTCGACGAACTGGCCCGCCAGGACCAGTACCGCCCCTGGTTCCAGCAGCTGTGCCCGCAACTGGGCTGCGAAGTGCCTTCCAAGGTCGACATCGCCCGCATCAAGAGCAGCAACCTGGTGGTCCGCAGCCACCCGGACTTTGCCGGCGCGTTGATCGTGGACGCGATCATCTACAATCGTGCGCCCTTCTCGCAGCCATTCCCGCTGCTGGAGCTGCGGTTTGCCGACCTCAACGGCCAACTGATCGCCAGCCGTCGCTTCAAGCCCGGCGAGTACCTGAGCGGCGAGCTGGCCGGCAAGGCCGAAATGCCCAGCCAGACCCCGATCCACATCGCCCTGGACATCCTCGATCCGGGCCCGAAGGCGGTCAACTACAGCCTGAGCTTCCGCTCGCCGGAGTAAACCCAGCGACCAGCGGCAAGCTTCAGGCGGCAAGAGAAAAGCGCGGTATCACGCCACTCCTGCTTTTGGCTGGGGCTTGAAGCTTGTCGCTTGCCGCTCAAACTGTTCATATTTTATCCAGATCGACCTTTATCCGGTCACCGAGAGCGGGTATCATGCCCACCCTTTTTCGAACTCTAAGATCGGCCCCCACAACAGGGAACTCCTATGTCGGCGGTACGCATCGGCCCATACACACTGCAGAACGCCCTGATCCTTGCCCCGATGGCCGGGGTCACGGACCAGCCTTTTCGTCAGCTGTGCCGACGAATGGGCGCAGGCCTGGTGGTGTCCGAAATGGTCAGCAGCGACATGAGCCTGTGGAACAGCCGCAAGTCGCGCCTGCGCATGATTCACGATGGCGATCCCGAGCCCCGCTCGGTGCAGATCGCCGGCGGTGACGCGCAGATGCTCGCGGCCGCGGCCCGGGCCAATGTCGAGGCCGGCGCGCAGATCATCGATATCAACATGGGCTGCCCGGCAAAAAAAGTCTGCAACAAAGCTGCAGGCTCTGCTTTATTGAAGGATGAAGTGCTGGTCAACGAGATCCTCCAGGCGGTGGTCGCCGCCGTGGACGTACCCGTTACCCTCAAGATCCGCACCGGCTGGGACCGGGACAACAAGAATGGCCTGACCGTGGCGAAGATCGCCGAGCAGGCAGGCATTCAGGCACTGGCCGTACATGGCCGCACCCGTGCCGACCTGTACACCGGCGACGCCGAGTACGACACCATCGCCGCCATCAAGCAGGCGGTGTCGATACCGGTATTTGCCAATGGCGACATCACGTCGCCGCAAAAGGCCCGACAGGTGCTCGACGCCACCGGCGCCGACGGCCTGCTGATCGGCCGCGCCGCCCAGGGGCGGCCGTGGATCTTTCGCGAGGTCGAGCACTACCTGCGCACCGGCGAGCTGTTGCCGGCACCGCAGTTGGCTGAAGTGGAACGAATTCTGCTGGAGCACCTGGCCGCGCTGCACGCCTTCTATGGCGATGTGATGGGTGTGCGTATCGCCCGCAAGCATGTGGGCTGGTACCTGGCAACGTTACCGGGCGCCAGGGAGTTTCGCGCCCGCTTCAATGGTTTGGAAGAAACACACGCGCAGTGCGCCGACGTTCGCGAGTTTTTCCGCGAACGTGAACAGAGCCTTGAGACAGAGGACGGACAAGGGGTGGCCGCATGACGATGATGACCGAGACTTTAGTGAGTGGAACAACGCCCGTGAGCGACAACGTCAACCTGAAACAGCACCTGAACACCCCGAGCGAAGAGGGCCAGACCCTTCGCGGGAGCGTGGAGAAGGCGCTGCACAACTACTTTGCGCACCTCGAGGGCGCTGCTGTCACGGACGTGTACAACCTGGTGCTCTCTGAAGTCGAGGCACCCTTGCTCGAAAGCGTGATGAACTACGTCAAGGGCAACCAGACCAAGGCCAGCGAGCTGCTGGGGCTCAACCGGGGCACCTTGCGCAAGAAGCTCAAGCAGTACGATCTGCTGTAACAACGAATCCACACCAGAAAAGGCGGCTCCCATTCGATGAGGTCGCCTTTTTTGCTGACTCCACCGCGTTATGGAATCTGAAATGACCGACCAGACTACCCGCCTGCCGATCCGCCGCGCCTTGATCAGCGTTTCCGACAAGACCGGAATCCTCGAATTCGCCCGTGAGCTGCAACAGCTCGGCGTCGAGATCCTGTCCACCGGTGGCACCTTCAAGTTGCTCCAGGACAATGGCGTCGCCGCGGTGGAAGTTGCCGACTACACCGGCTTTGCCGAAATGATGGACGGCCGGGTCAAGACCCTGCACCCCAAGATCCACGGTGGCATCCTCGGCCGTCGCGGTACCGATGACGCCATCATGGCCGAGCACGGGATCAAGCCGATCGACCTGGTCGCCGTCAACCTGTACCCCTTCGAAGCCACCATCTCCAAGCCGGGCTGCGACCTGCCGACCGCCATCGAGAACATCGACATCGGCGGCCCGACCATGGTTCGCTCGGCGGCCAAGAACCACAAGGACGTGGCCATCGTGGTCAACGCCAGCGACTACGGCCAGGTACTCGAGAGCCTCAAGGCCGGTGGCCTGACCTACGCCCAGCGCTTCGACCTGATGCTCAAGGCGTTCGAGCACACCGCCGCCTACGACGGCATGATCGCCAACTACATGGGCACCGTGAACCAGGCGGCCGACACCCTGAGCACCGAAGACCGCAGCCAGTTCCCGCGCACCTTCAACAGCCAGTTCGTCAAGGCCCAGGAAATGCGCTACGGCGAGAACCCGCACCAGAGCGCGGCGTTCTACGTCGAGGCCAAGCCGAGCGAGGCCGGCATCGCCACCGCCACCCAGCTGCAGGGCAAGGAGCTGTCGTACAACAACGTGGCCGACACCGACGCCGCGCTGGAATGCGTCAAGAGCTTCGTCAAGCCGGCCTGCGTGATCGTCAAGCACGCCAACCCGTGCGGCGTGGCCGTCAGCCCGGACGCCGAGGGCGGCATCCGCCAGGCCTACGAGCTGGCCTACGCCACCGATACCGAATCAGCTTTCGGCGGCATCATCGCGTTCAACCGCGAGCTGGATGCCGAAACCGCCAAGGCCATCGTCGAGCGTCAGTTCGTCGAAGTGATCATCGCCCCGAGCGTGAGCGAAGAAGCCCGCGCCGTGGTGGCCGCCAAGGCCAACGTGCGCCTGCTGGCGTGCGGCCAGTGGTCGGCCGAGCGTGCCGCTGCCTGGGACTACAAGCGCGTCACCGGCGGCCTGCTGGTACAGAGCCGCGACATCGGCATGATCACCGAGGGCGACCTGAAGGTGGTGACCAAGCGTGCGCCGACCGAGCAGGAAATCCACGACCTGATCTTCGCCTGGAAAGTGGCCAAGTACGTCAAGTCCAACGCCATCGTCTACGCCAAGAACCGCCAGACCATCGGTGTCGGCGCCGGTCAGATGAGCCGCGTGAACTCGGCGCGCATCGCCGCGATCAAGGCCGAGCATGCCGGCCTGCAGGTACAGGGTGCGGTCATGGCCTCGGATGCGTTCTTCCCGTTCCGCGACGGTATCGACAACGCGGCCAAGGTGGGTATCACTGCGGTGATCCAGCCGGGCGGTTCGATGCGTGATGCCGAGGTGATTGCCGCGGCCGACGAAGCCGGCATCGCGATGGTGTTCACCGGCATGCGCCACTTCCGTCACTGATCCACTGCGTGTAGGAGCCGGCGTTGCCGGCGAATGGGCCCGCCCGGTCAACGCGGTGCGACCTTCGCCGGCAACGCCGGCTCCTACAGTTACTCTCCGAATTAGCGTCATCGAGGTTTTGACATGAACGTTTTGATCATCGGTAGCGGCGGCCGCGAACACGCCCTGGCCTGGAAAGTTGCCCAGGACCCTCGCGTCGAGACTGTCTTCGTCGCCCCCGGCAACGCCGGCACCGCCACCGAAGCCAAGTGCAAGAACGTCGACATCGACGTCACCGCCCTGGACCAACTGGCCGACTTCGCCGAGAAGAACGTCGCCCTGACCATCGTCGGCCCCGAGGGCCCGTTGGTGGCCGGCGTGGTCGACCTGTTCCGCAGCCGCGGCCTGGACTGCTTCGGCCCCACCAAGGGCGCGGCGCAGCTGGAAGGCTCCAAGGCCTTCACCAAGGACTTTCTGGCCCGTCACAAGATTCCGACCGCCGACTACCAGAACTTCACCGAAGTGGAGCCGGCCCTGGCCTACCTGCGCGAAAAAGGCGCACCGATCGTGATCAAGGCCGACGGCCTGGCCGCGGGCAAGGGCGTGATCGTCGCCATGACCCTGGCTGAAGCCGAGGACGCGGTACGCGACATGCTCGCCGGCAATGCGTTCGGCGACGCCGGTTCGCGCGTGGTCATCGAAGAGTTCCTCGACGGCGAGGAAGCCAGCTTCATCGTCATGGTCGACGGGCAGAACGTGCTGCCGATGGCCACCAGCCAGGACCACAAGCGCGTCGGCAACGCCGACACCGGCCCCAACACCGGCGGCATGGGCGCCTACTCGCCAGCCCCGGTGGTCACTGCCGAAGTCCACCAGCGCGTGATGGACCAGGTGATCTGGCCGACCGTCAACGGCATGGCTGCCGAAGGCAACGTGTACACCGGCTTCCTGTATGCCGGGCTGATGATCGACAAGGCCGGCAACCCCAAGGTCATCGAGTTCAACTGCCGCTTCGGCGACCCGGAAACCCAGCCGGTGATGCTGCGCCTGGAATCGAGCCTGGTACTGCTGATCGAAGCGGCGTTCGCCAAGGCCCTGAACAAGGTCGAAGCGCAGTGGAACCCGCAGCCGAGCCTGGGCGTTGTACTGGCCGCCGGCGGCTACCCGGGCGACTACGCCAAGGGCGCACCGATCAGCGGCCTGGACGCCGCAGCCAAGCTCACCGGCAAGGTGTTCCATGCCGGTACCGCCCTCAAGGACGGCCAGGTGGTCACCAGCGGTGGTCGCGTACTGTGTGCCACTGCCCTGGGTGAGACCGTCGAAGCCGCTCAGCAGCAGGCCTACCGCCTGGCCGCCGAAATCGAGTGGGACGGCAGTTTCTACCGCACCGACATCGGCTACCGCGCCATCGCCCGTGAACGTGGCGAGCACCAGGAGTAAGCTGACACGGCAAGGCTCCAAAGGGGCCTTGCCTTCGGCTTGGCACGCCGCGCATAGTTGCAAACCGGCATTTGGCTAGGAAGGGATATCTCGTGCGTTGGCTCAGGATTGCCATTGGACTCACCGTCAGCCTGCTGACTCTGCTCTGCCTGTTCCCGGCCACGGCCGATTCGGGCAGTGGGTGGTCGGTATTGCTCGACGATCAGGCCAACCTGCAACTGAGCGACATCCGTTCCGAGCGTTACCGTAACCAGTTCAGTCCCATCGAGCTCAACCAGCTCGATGCCGCCGAGCCCCAGCAGGCGCTCTGGCTGCATTACCACCTGCCCCCACACCAGCCCGAACAGGTACTGCGCCTGTTCGCCCCGGACCTGTCCCACCTGAACCTGTATGTGGTCGACGGCGCCCGGCTGATCGAGCAGTCCCACAACGGCCGCCCGGACACCAACGGCCCGGTGAGCCTGACCACCAACGATCACCTGCTGGCGGTGCCGAGCAGCGACCAGGCCCAGGACCTCTACCTGCGGCTGGTCTCCGAGCACCAGCTGCGGCCCGGCATCAGCCTGATGCCCGCCGTGAGCGCCGCCGCCGACCAGCGCCAGCCACTGCTGTTCGGGTTGCTGTTCGGCTGCATGGGCATGCTGATCCTGCACAACCTGGTGCGCTTCGGCTATTCGCGCTCCACCAGCAGCCTGTGGCTGGCCGGCTACCACAGCCTGATGCTGCTCAGCGCGCTGATCCTGCTCAACCTGAGCGGGCCGTGGAACCTCTGGCAGACCTCGCAGACCCCGGCCGCCTACCTCACCGCCCTGCTCGCCAGCCTCTGCGGGCTGGCCTTCACCCTGCGCTTCTTCGCCCCCCTGCAGCAGCCGCGCCTGGCCCGCCTGCTGCAAGGCGAGATCCTGCTGATCGCCATCGGCGGCCTGTTGCTGCTGTTCGTCGACACCTTGCCGTTGAACCTGGCCACCTACGCGCTGGTGGCCCTGGCCAGCCTGAGCATGCTGATCACGGCCGTTTGCCACTGGGTGCGCGGCTTCGCCCCGGCGCGCCTGCTCAGCCTGGCCATGCTGGTGTTCAACCTGGGCTGCCTGGTGGTGCTGCCGGCGCTGCTGGGCCTTACCCGCACCCCCACCGAATGGCTGCTGTTCATTCTGCTGGGGTTCACCGCCTTCACCGGCCTTCTGCTCAACATGGCCCTGGGCGAGCGCCTGCGCAGCATCAGCGAGGCGCGCTTCAGCGCCAGCCGCGAACTGGCCGCCAGCACCGCCGAAATCAACGCCAAGGCAGAGTTTCTGGCACGCATCAGCCACGAGATCCGCACCCCGATGAACGGTGTGCTGGGCATGACCGAACTGCTGCTGGGCACCCCGCTGTCGGTCAAGCAGCGCGACTATGTGCAGACCATCCACAGTGCCGGCAACGAGCTGCTGACCCTGATCAACGAGATCCTCGACATCTCCAAGCTCGAGTCCGGCCAGATCGAGCTGGATGACGTGCAGTTCGATCTCAACGCCCTGATCGAGGACTGCCTGAGCATCTTCAGGGCCAAGGCCGAACAGCAGAACATCGAACTGATCAGCTTCACCCAGCCACAGGTGCCGCGGGTCATCAGCGGTGACCCCACGCGCCTGCGCCAGGCCCTGCTGAGCCTGCTGGAAAACGCCCTGAAAAAGACCGAGCAGGGCGAGATCCTGCTGGTGGTGGCACTGGACCAGCGCGGCAGCAGCCCGCGCCTGCGCCTGGCCGTGCAGGACAGCGGCGAACCGATCCCGCCCAGCGAGCGCGAGGCACTGCTGCAGGCCGAGTTGCACAGCGAGCACGTGCTGTCGAGCAACAAGCTCGGCGGCCTGCTGGGCCTGGTGATCGCCAAGCAACTGATCGCCCTGATGCAGGGCGAGTTCGGCATCAAGACCAGCCACAACCAGGGCAACACCCTGTGGATGACCCTGCCGCTGGACCCGCAGCGCCTCGAACAGCCCGCCGCCGACCTCGACGGCCCGCTGCGCGATGCCCGGGTGCTGGTAGTGGACGACAACGACACCTGCCGCAAGGTGCTGGTGCAGCAGTGCAGCGCCTGGGGCATGAACGTGAGCGCCGTGCCCTCGGGCAAGGAAGCCCTGGCCCTGCTGCGCACCAAGGCGCATCTGCGCGACTACTTCGATGCCGTGCTGCTCGACCAGAACATGCCCGGCATGACCGGCATGCAACTGGCCGCCAAGATCAAGGAAGATCCGAGCCTGAACCACGACATCCTGATCATCATGCTCACCGGCATCACCAATGCGCCGAGCAAGGTCATCGCCCGCAACGCCGGGGTCAAGCGCATCCTGGCCAAGCCCGTGGCCGGCTACACTCTCAAGACCACCCTGGCCGAAGAGCTGGCCCAGCGCAGCAAGGGCCAGATGCTCGGCATGCAGCCGCCCAGCCTGGCCACCCCGCTGGACGTGCCCGCCGACTTCCGCATCCTGGTGGCCGAAGACAACAACATCTCCACCAAGGTGATCCGCGGCATGCTCGGCAAGCTCAACCTGGAGCCCGACACCGCCAGCAACGGCGAGGAAGCCCTGCAGGCCATGAAGGCGCAGCGCTACGACCTGGTGCTGATGGACTGCGAGATGCCGGTGCTGGACGGCTTCTCGGCCACCCAGCAGCTGCGCGCCTGGGAGGCGGTCAGCCTGCGCCCGCGCACGCCGGTGGTGGCGCTGACCGCGCACATCCTGGCCGAGCACAAGGAGCGCGCACGCCAGGCCGGCATGGACGGGCACATGGCCAAGCCGGTGGAGCTGTCGCAACTGCGCGAACTGATCGAATACTGGGTGGCCCACCGCAAGCCCCACGAGCAGCCCGACAACGCGCCCGTCCCCCACTGATACACTTGCCCAACGCCCCCTTTGCCGCGAGCCCACGCCATGCTCCATGAGTTGTTCAGCGTCTACCTGAAGATGCTCGTGCTCTACAGCCCGTTCTTCGTCCTGTCCTGCTTCATCAGCCTGACCCGCGGCCACTCCAGCAAGGAGCGCAAGCAGCTGGCCTGGCGCGTGGCGCTGGCGGTACTGATCGCCAGCGTGCTGCTGTACCTGTTCGGGCGGGCAATCTTCGGCATCTTCGGCATCACCCCCGACGCGTTTCGCATCGGCGCCGGCAGCGTGCTGTTCATCTCGGCGCTGGGCATGGCCCAGGGCAAGTCGGCGGTCAACACCGACAACGTGCAGCAGGACGTGACCATCGTGCCGTTGACCATCCCGCTGACCGTCGGCCCCGGCACCATCGGTGCGCTGCTGGTGATGGGCGTCAGCCAGCCGCACTGGGACGACAAGCTGCTGGCCATCGTGAGTATCGCCCTGGCCAGCTTCACCGTTGGCCTGGTGCTGTTTCTGTCGCACCGCATCGAACGGCTGCTTGGCGACCAGGGCCTGCAGATCGTCAGCCGGCTGATGGGCCTGTTCGTGTGCGCCCTGGCGGCGCAGATCATCTTCACCGGGATCAAGGGCTACCTGGTGCTCTAGCCCCTACCGGTCCAGGAAGAAACCTTCCGAGAGTGCCCGGGTCTGGGCCAGTACGAACGTGCGATGGCTCGCGTACGCCTGGCGATCGAACAGGTAGCAGCCACCATGGGGCGTCAGGGTCACGTAGCGCCGGTAGGTATCGGTCAGAAAGCCGTGTTCGACGTCCACTTCAAAGCGCATCACCAGCCCGCAGAAACACAGCATGGGCTGGTTGCGTCGATCGGTGAAACAGGGCGTGACCTTGCAGTGCATGGCCTTCTCCACGTCGCGCCTGGGCATGGCCGAAGACTCGAAGTGGCGCCGGGCCTTGGTCTCCAGGTCGAGGTCGCGCAGCGACTGGCTGATCACCTGGTGAAACAGCACCTCGGCGTCCCGCTGTACCACCGTGACCTCGAAGGCACGCACCTGCGCCAGGTCGTGGGCAGCCGTGGACACCGACGACAGAAAGCTGATCAGGCGGCAACCATGCCGGAGCAGGCAGGCATGGTGGAACTCATTCCAGGCCTGCGGCGAGGCATGCTGGCCAACCGCTTTGCTGGCGTACATCTCGGCGTACACCATCAGGTCCATCATGTCCTGCATGTCGGCAGGGTCCATGCCATCACCGAACGACACCCGGTTGTCGCCGATCACCTGCGAACGTTCAGTGGAGGTCATGGGTGCCCCCTTGTAGCGAGCCGTCGGCCTTGGCCTTGGCCTGCGGCACCACCCGCCTGAGCACAACGGCATCGTCCTCCAGGGCTGCCACCGTCATCTCGCGCAGTCGCGCATACCGCGCAACCGACAACTGCTTGTGGCTGTAGAAGAACAGCGCGTCGCCCGGGCTGTCGACCCCGCAGAACGTCTGGTGCAGAAAGTCCTGCTGAAGCGGCACCACCAGCGCCAGGCTCACAAACAGGCTGAACACCTGGTCTGGCGCAGTACACGCACTGAGCTGGAAGTTGATCGCCGTGCGCTGGCTGGCCTGGGTGTGCGCGAGCACCTGGGCACGAAACAGCTGGCGCGCCGGGTGCTCGTAGGCCAGTTCGCAAATCTGCTCCAGCATGCCGGTCATCTGCCGCACGATGGCCGCAGGCAACTTCTTCTTCAGGTGCCTGGTCACCAGCGCGACGATGCTCAGGTCATCCAGGCCGGCGAACCTGGACACATCGGACTGCACGGTCTGGGTGCTCCACATGAGCTGGCCCAGGCCGTCCACATTGCGCTTGAACCAGGCCCGGGGGTTGGCGGTGACCAGGCCGTCCTGGTTGGCCGACACCTGCGCCAGCAAGTGGGAGTTCAATACATCATCCCTGTCCGGTGCGCTCAACCCGCCGGGAAATGAAATCAGCTGCGCACCATTGACCCATGTCTCGTACTGCATTGCCATGCCTCGACTCCTTGAGGATAGCGGCACCGGCGCCTTGACACCGGTGCCGGTAGAATTACTTCTTCTTGATTTTCCTGAAGAAGTTATCCGAGGAAATACCCATGTAGTCGTGGATGTCGTCTTTGTTGCGCTGATAGACACGTTCGTTCCAGTTGACCATGGTGGCCACCTGAGTGATGTCCATGGTTTCGTTGTCCCACTTCCAGAACAGTGCGCCGCCCTTGTCGGTACGCTTGTTGTATTCAAGCCCGATGAACAGTGTCACGGCTTCGCCGTTATCCGTTTCAAGGCACGGCAGAATGCGGCAACTGTCCTTGCTCGCGCCGGTGCTGTTGTTGTTGAACAGGGTGATCATGTCCTCGTCGCCCTTGAGCTTGTCGAGGGCCCTGGAAACCAGCGGGATCATGGCGGCTGCGTTGCCACCGGCCACCGAGGCGACGATTTCCAGCACCACGCTGTCCATGGTGATGTCGCGCTTGCTGGTGTTGTAGCTCTGACGGTCCGAACTGGTCATGAACCAGCCGGCGTGCAGCATGGCCTCCCGGTAGGCTGCCAGCCATTGCAGGGGCTGCTCCTGGATACTGCCCGAGGTGTTGGCCACCATCTCGGCGAACAGGGTGGCGTCCTTGGCCATCTGGCGCTTGTCCGCCGACAGCTTGTCGGCAAAGGTCAGAATCGTCGGGCCTTCGCTGGTCATCAGTGCCACTTCGCCCGCTTCGTCATCGAGCCCTTCACTGGCCAGCAGCCCGCGCATGGACAGCGGCGAATGCTGAAGATCCGGTACTTCCAGGTTGCTGAAGAATTCAGCGCTTTTTTCCGCGCAGGGAAACACAGTCGAGTTATCCATAACATCATCCTTGTTCAGTTTTGGTTTGCCGCGGCACAGCCAGGCCACTGCAAACTATCACCGGGCCTGCATGAAAAAAGGTGCGCCCGTTTCCAGGCGCACCTTTCTTTCCCTACGAGACCCTGTGGCTATCCAGGGCGGCCGGCGCCATACCAACGCGGCGTGTACACCCACTCGCCACCGTCGGCACGCGCGAAGGTGCAGGTGGTGGACGACCCCACCAGCACCATGGTGCGCATGTCCACCTGCTCTGGCGTCAGCTCGCCCAGGGTCAGGGTGCGCAGGGTCTGGCCGGGGCGGCCGATGTCACGGCCCAGCACCACCGGGGTGGCTGGCGTTCGGTGCTGGCGCACGATCTCCAGGGCACGCCCCAGCTGCCAGGGCCGCGAGCGCGAGATCGGGTTGTAGAAGGCCAGCGCCAGGTCGGCCTGGCAGGCGAGGTCCAGGCGTTTCTCGATGATGTCCCAGGGCTTGAGGTTGTCCGACAGCGACAGCACGCAGAAGTCATGCCCCAGCGGCGCACCGGCCTGCGCGGCGGTGGCCAGCGAGGCCGAGACGCCCGGCAGCATCTGCAGCTCGACGCTGTGCCACTGCGGGTCCGTCGACTCGTGCAAGGCTTCGAGCACCGCCGCTGCCATGGCGAACACGCCCGGGTCGCCCGACGACACCACCACCACCGAGCGGCCTTGCGCGGCCAGCTCGAAGGCATGCCGTGCGCGCTGCATTTCTTCGCGGTTGTCGGTGCAGTGCAGCACCTGATCGGCGCGGAACGGGCCGGCCATGCGCACATAGGTTTCATAACCCAGCACGTCATTGGCGCGTGCCAGCTCGGCCTTGACCGCCGGCACCATCAGGTCGGCGGCGCCCGGGCCCAGGCCGATCACCGCCAGGCGGCCACGGGCGCGCCCGATCCGTTGCGGGTCGATCGGCTGGCCGGCCACCGCAATCGCCACGCCCTCGCCTGCGCACTGCGGCGCCAGCAACTGCGGCCAGGCCTGCGCGGCCAGCTCGGCAACACTGCCGGCGGCCGGGGCGAAGCGCAACGGCACGCCCAGCTCGGCCGCTGCCGCGTGCAACGCCGGGCTGGCCATCTCGCTGTCGGCCGCCAGCAGGCAGGCCAATGCCGGCTCGGCGATCTTCGCGCGGTGCAGCGCCGCACGCACCGCCGCGGCCAGCTCCGGCACCTGGGCACTCACGGCCACCAGCACGCAGCGCGGGTAGATCACCAGCTCGTTGGCGTCGGCCTCACGTGCATCGCAGCCCACGTGAATGGCCAGCTGCGCCTGCTCGCTCTGCGGCAGTTGCGCCTGTTCCAGCCACGGCGCGGCGCCATCGATGCGCACGCTTTCATCGGCCAGCAGGTCGGACACGAAACGCTTGCCCAGCTCCAGGTCGGCCAGCGCATAACCACTGGGCGGGTTGAGCAGGCAGGTGCCGAAGCGCAGCTCGCCGCTGGTGGTGATGGCCGGCGCCACGCCGAGGCCGGCGGCGATCTCGCGGGCC
>NZ_JAFKEC010000074.1 GCF_017848315.1 Pseudomonas palmensis | reverse complement strand
GGCATATTGCACGTCTGATCTAAGACCGCCATCGCGGGTCAAGCCCGCTCCCACAGGGATCGCACACTCTCTGTGGGAGCGGGCTTGACCCGCGATTGGCCTTAAAGCTCCTGCACAAGACTGTCGATCTGCTCCTGCCGCTCCGCCTGCCCGAGTTTGGCCCCTGGGTTCATTGACGACCACTGCGGGTGCGCCCGCGCCTTGCTCAGCGCCTCCGGCAACTTGCCCTCGCGCCAGCCCTTGTCGCTGGGCAACGTCAGCTTGATGCGAGCTGTCGCCGCATGCCCGCGCCCCTCCAGCGCCGCCAGCAACTGACGCTGACGCAACGCCAGCAAACGCAGCACCCCGTCGTCCACCGTCAGTTCATGCTGGCCCTTCAGCTTGCCCATCAGCCGCGAACCGTAACTGCGTGCCGTCTGCAGCGCACCCCCGGCAATCGCCCCGGCCAGTGCGGCCGCCCCCAGGGTGATGCCGCCGACCAGCAGGTCGACCCCGGCACCGGCCGCCGCGCCTGCGGCAACCCCGCTGCCCAGGCGCACGCCCAGCAATTTCAGGGTCTCGGGGTTGAACAGGTCATCGCCCCAGCGCCCGTCCAGCAGCGGTAGCTCGCCGGTGTTGGCGTCGTCCTTGCGAAACGCATACAGCTTGAGCAGCGCCTCGACGCAGCGTTGTTCACGCTGGCGAATCACCTGATGCAGCTCGCTGATCGCCGCTGCCTCGGCCTCCGGCCTGGCGATCACGCTACGCCGGCACGCCGCGCAATCGAGCAGCAGTTCGGCAATCAGGCGCTTGGCGCTGTGCTGGCGTGCCACACGCTGGGCCTGCTGGTCATCGATAAGGCGCTGCAAGGCCGGGCGCGCATTCTCCAGCAGCAAGGCCAGGCTTTCGTACAGGCGCTGCTCGCCATCCTGCGGCGGGGCCACGCTGTCGAAGCGCACCAGTGCGTGCAGCCCCAGGCGTGCCAGGGCCTCGCGCCAGTCCGGCTCGCGATGCTCGTTGCTGGCCACGAAGTTGAGCACCGGCAGCAGCGGTTTGCCGCAACCGGCCAGCACTTCCAGTTCATCGCGGTACTTGGCCAGCACCGGCTCGCGGGCGTCGATCACGTACAGCCCGGCATCACTGGCCAGCAGTTGGCGCAACACCTTGGCCTCCTGCTCGAAGCGCTGGCGCGCCTCGTTGCCTTGCAGAAAACGCTCGACCCGCGCCGGGCCGTCCAGCCGCTCACCGGGCCGATCGAGACGCTCCAGGTAATCGAGCAGCGCGATGGCATCCTCCAGGCCCGGGGTGTCGTACAGCTCCAGCAGCGGCTCGCCCTCCACCGACAGCCGTGCGCCTTCCACATGACGGGTGGTGCTGGGGCGGTGTGAGACTTCGCCGAAACCCACGTCGCGGGTGAGCGTGCGCAGCAGCGAGGTCTTGCCGACGTTGGTGTGGCCGACCACGGCCAGTTTCAACGGCTTAGTCATGGCCATGCTCCAGCCAGTTGAGGGGGGCACTGTCGGCGTACGCCAGGCCCAGTTGCTCCAGCGCCTGGTGCCAGTCGCCCAGGCGGTCGGCGTCCAGTGCCTGGCCGGGTGGTGCCTGCAACAGCCAGATGCGCGTGGCCCCGGCGCTGCGCGCAAGCTCGGCCAGCAGCGCCAGGCTGCCCCGGTCGGGCGAGCGGCGCGGGTCGCAGGCGATGGCCAGGCGCGCGGGCGGGAAGCGGCTCAGCTGTTCGAGCAGCCTGTTGCGTGATTCGCGGCTGTCGAGGATACCGGCGTTGGTCACCGAGGCTGGCAGAGCGGGCGGCCAGGGGTGCTGGTCGTCGAGCTCCAGGCCCACCAGCAAGGCGCCCTCGGCCGGTGCGTCGCCTTCGCTGCGGGTGATTTCGGGCAAGGCCTGCGGGGCAGGGTCGTTGACCCCCAGGCGTTCGCTGCTGGGCATCAGCACGTCGCGCAGGGCGCTGTAGCCGGGCAGGTTGAGGTCCAGGCCCAGGCGCCGGCGCCCGCTGTGCCAGCGCCACAGGCACAGGGCCGCGAGCACCAGCCGCGGCAGCAGGCCGTACACCACCAGCACGCCGAGCATCCAGCCGGCCCACGACTGGCGTGCCAGCTCCAGCGCCGGTTGGCTGGCGCCGCTGGCGCGGATCATGGCCGCGTCCGGCACGCTGAAGCCCAGCAGCGCGGGCAGGGTGCCGAGGGCCTGGGTCAGGCCGACAAAGGTGTCGGGGTCGAGGATGGTGGTTTCCCACACAAAGCCATAACGCCGGGTGGCCAGCAGCATCAGCATCACCACCAGGGCGCTGGCCAGCGCCAGCAGCCACAGGCCGTGCACCAGCAGGCCGAGCAGCCAGCGGTTGAGGCGCTGGCGTTGCAGCAGTACCAGCAGGGCTGGGGCCAGATGCGCGGCCTTGGCATCGCGGGCGAACTTTTCGCTCAGCCATAGCCACAGCCGCCCCAGGCTGGCGCCATGGTCGCCGGCCAGGGCAAAGCCCAGAGCCCAGCTCAGCAGCATCAGCAGGTTAAGCCCCAGCAGGCTGCCCAGCGCCCAGAACACGTTGACCGGGCGCTGGCCGTCGCCCAGCCCGGCGAAGGCCAGGCCGGCGCCGCTGAGCACGGCGAGCAGCAGCAGGGCCAGCAGCGCCAGGCGCGCCCCGGCTTTCCAGCGCCCCAGCGCGGCGCGCAGGCCGTCGCGTTCGGCCAGCCACAGGGCGCGGTGTTCGATGCGTGCAGCCAGGTCGCCGCCTTGCTGGCGCGCGCGGCGGTTGGCTTCCTGGTCTTCCAGCGCGCCGGCATGTTCTTCACGCAGGCGCACGGCTTCGGTGAGCCAGCGTTTGTCCAGGTCAGTCAGTCCAGTCACACCCAGCTTCCATTGATCAAAACTGCCCAAAGCATAACCCACGCATCGGCCAGCGGGCTTTGCTATCCTCGCGGGCATGAAAACATCACTGCCTCTCAGCCTGATCGCGGCCCTCGCCGAGAACCGCGTCATCGGCATCGACAACAGCATGCCCTGGCATTTGCCGGGGGATTTCAAGTATTTCAAGGCCACCACGTTGGGCAAGCCGATCATCATGGGTCGCAAGACCTGGGATTCGCTGGGGCGCCCCTTGCCGGGGCGTCTGAACCTGGTGGTCAGCCGTCAGCCGGGCCTGGTGCTGGAGGGCGCCGAGGTGTTCGGCTCGCTGGATGAGGCCATCGTGCGGGCCGAGCAGTGGGCGCTGGAGCACGGTGTGAACGAGCTGATGCTGATCGGCGGTGCGCAGCTGTACGGGCAGGCGCTGGAACGAGGGCTGGCGGATCGGCTGTACCTGACGCGGGTCGAGCTCAGCCCGGTGGGGGATGCGTGGTTCCCCGAGGTGGATGCGCAGCAGTGGGCGATGAAATCGACCCAGGCCAATGCGGCTGAAGGGGACAAGCCGGCTTATCACTTCGAGGTGTGGGAGCGGCGTTGATGCATTCGCCGGCAAGGCCGGCTCCTACACGATTGCTGTAGGAGCCGGCCTTGCCGGCGAAGGGGCCTTCAGCTATGCGTCAACTGCGCATGCTCATCGGCCTCCAGCAGCACCTTGTCGGTCTGCCCCATGGCCTGGCTGGTCAGGGTACCGGCCACCATCGCACCACTCACGTTCAGTGCCGTGCGGCCCATGTCGATCAGCGGCTCGACCGAGATCAGCAGCGCCACCAGCTCCACCGGCAGGCCCATCGCCGGCAGCACGATCAGCGCGGCGAAGGTCGCACCGCCGCCCACCCCGGCCACCCCGGCCGAACTCAGGGTCACGATGGCCACCAGCGTGGCGATCCACAGCGGGTCGAGCGGGTCGATGCCCACTGCCGGGGCCACCATCACCGCCAGCATCGCCGGGTACAGGCCTGCGCAACCGTTCTGGCCGATGGTCGCGCCGAACGAGGCGGCAAAGCTGGCAATCGCCTGAGGGATGCCCAGGCGACGGGTCTGCGCCTCGATGCTCAGCGGAATGCTCGCCGCACTGGAGCGGCTGGTGAAGGCAAAGGTCAGCACCGGCCATACCTTGCGGAAAAACCGCAGCGGGTTGACCCCGCCCAGGCCCAGCAGCACACCGTGCACCACGAACATCAGGCCCAGGCCGATGTACGACACCACCACGAAACTGCCCAGCTTGAGAATGTCGTCCAGGTTCGAGCTGGCCACCACCTTGGTCATCAGCGCCAGCACGCCATATGGGGTGAGCTTCATCACCAGGCGTACCAGGCGCATCACCCAGGCCTGCAGGGTGTCGATGGCCACCAGCGCACGGTTGCCCTTGTCGGCGTCGTCCTTGAGCAGTTGCAAGGCGGCCACACCGAGGAACGCGGCGAAGATCACCACGCTGATGATCGAGGTCGGCTTGGCCCGGGCCAGGTCGCCCACCGGGTTGGTGGGGATGAACGACAGCAGCAGTTGCGGGATGTTGAGGTCGGCGACCTTGCCCGCGTAGTCACTCTGGATGGTCTGCATGCGCGCGGTTTCCTGCACGCCGGCCACCAGGCCTTCGGCGCTGAGGCCGAACAGGTTGGTCAGGCCGATGCCGATCAACGCGGCGATGGCCGTGGTGAACAGCAGGGTGCCGATGGTCAGGAAACTGATCTTGCCCAGCGACGAGGCGTTGTGCAGGCGTGCCACGGCGCTGAGGATCGAGACGAAGATCAGCGGCATGACGATCATCTGCAGCAGGCCCACATAGCCGTTGCCGACCAGGTCGAGCCAACTGATGGTGCTTTTCAGGACCGGGCTGCCGGCACCGTAGATGGCATGCAGGGCACTGCCGAACAGCACGCCGACGATCAGGCCGACCAGCACTTTCTTGGCCAGGCTCCAGGAGGTCTTGCTGGTTTGCGCCAGGCCCAGCAGCAAGGCTGCGAACACCAGCAGGTTGAGAAACAGCGGCAGGTTCATTGAAGCTCCAGACAAAGGGCGGGGCGTCGCGTCTGTGCGCGATTGCGAACAGAAATGCTAACAGCCTGAAAAACAACGAAATTAGATCTAAATGGAATTTAGATAGATGGTTTTGGAATAACCATATTCCTCGGCAAGCAAAGACGGACGAAAACAGATGCGGGGCTGGGGTGTAAGGGGCAGATGTTGCCGCCCTCTGTACCGGCCTCTTCGCCGGCAACGCCGGCTCCTACGGGGGCAACGGCGTCTGTAGGAGCCGGCGTTGCCGGCGAACACCGCACCGCAGGCAAAAAAAACCGGCGCCTGGGCGCCGGTTCTTTATTGTCGCCAGACCTTACAGCCCGTCCAGCATGGCCTTGTTGCGCACCGCGCCCTTGTCGGCACTGGTGGCGAGCAGGGCGTAGGCCTTGAGTGCGGTGGTCACCTTGCGCGGACGCTGCTCGACCGGCTTCCAGCCCTTCTTGTCCTGCTCGACACGCCGCGCCGCCAGCTCTTCATCGCTGACCAGCAGGTTGATCGAACGGTTGGGAATGTCGATCAGCACCTTGTCGCCGTCGCGCACCAGGCCAATCGCGCCGCCTGCTGCCGCTTCCGGCGAAGCATGGCCGATGGACAGGCCCGAGGTGCCGCCCGAGAAGCGCCCGTCGGTCAGCAGCGCACAGGCTTTGCCCAGGCCCTTGGACTTCAGGTAAGAGGTCGGGTACAGCATCTCCTGCATGCCCGGGCCGCCTTTTGGCCCCTCGTAGCGGATGATCACGATGTCGCCGGCCTGCACTTCGTCGGCCAGAATGCCGCGTACCGCACTGTCCTGGCTTTCGAAGATCTTGGCGTTGCCTTCGAACACGTGGATCGACTCGTCGACGCCTGCGGTCTTCACCACGCAGCCATCCAGCGCGATGTTGCCGTACAGCACGGCCAGGCCGCCTTCCTTGGAGTAGGCGTGCTCGAAGCTGCGGATGCAGCCGTTCTCGCGGTCGTCATCCAGGGTTTCCCAACGGGTCGACTGGCTGAACGCGGTCTGGGTCGGGATGCCGGCCGGGCCGGCCTTGAAGAAGTGGTGCACCGCTTCGTCGTCGGTCTGGGTGATGTCCCACTTGGCGATGGCTTCTTCCATGCTGCGGCTGTGCACGGTCGGCAGGTCGGTGTGCAGCAGGCCGCCACGGGCCAGCGAACCGAGGATGCTGAAGATGCCGCCGGCGCGGTGCACGTCTTCCATGTGGTACTTCTGGATGTTCGGCGCCACCTTGCACAGCTGCGGCACGCTGCGCGACAACCGGTCGATGTCGCGCAGGTCGAAGTCGATCTCGGCTTCCTGGGCGGCGGCCAGCAGGTGCAGGATGGTGTTGGTCGAGCCGCCCATGGCGATGTCGAGCATCATGGCGTTCTCGAACGCCTTGAAGTTGGCGATGTTGCGCGGCAGTACCGACTCGTCGTTCTCGCCGTAGTAGCGCTGGCACAGTTCGACGATGGTGCGGCCGGCCTTGAGGAACAGCTCTTCGCGGTCGCTGTGGGTGGCCAGGGTCGAACCGTTGCCCGGCAGGGCCAGGCCCAGGGCTTCGGTCAGGCAGTTCATGGAGTTGGCGGTGAACATGCCGGAGCACGAACCGCAGGTAGGGCAGGCGCTGCGCTCGTATTCGGCGACCTTTTCGTCACTGGCCGAGCTGTCGGCGGCGATCACCATGGCGTCGACCAGGTCCAGGCCGTGGCTGGCCAGCTTGGTCTTGCCGGCTTCCATCGGGCCGCCGGACACGAAGATCACCGGGATGTTCAGGCGCAGGGCGGCCATCAGCATGCCGGGGGTGATCTTGTCGCAGTTGGAGATGCACACGATGGCGTCGGCGCAGTGGGCGTTGACCATGTACTCGACCGAGTCGGCGATGATCTCGCGACTGGGCAGCGAGTACAGCATGCCGTCGTGGCCCATGGCGATGCCGTCATCCACGGCGATGGTGTTGAATTCCTTGGCCACGCCACCGGCGCGCTCGATCTCGCGGGCCACCAGCTGGCCCAGGTCCTTCAGGTGCACGTGGCCCGGGACGAACTGGGTGAAGGAGTTGGCGATGGCGATGATCGGCTTCTTGAAGTCGGCATCTTTCATGCCGGTGGCGCGCCACAGGGCGCGTGCGCCGGCCATGTTGCGACCGTGGGTGGACGTTTTCGAGCGGTAATCAGGCATGAAGCACTCCTGGCGGCTAATCAGGTAACAAAAAGGGGAGTGAGCTTCTCTTGTCCTTTGCACCGAAGGCAGGTGGCCGCTGGTACGGATGAGGCCGAAAACACCACGGGATCGCCGAGGGCTCGACCAGAGCTCATAAACCCGCCGGGGATGACTGGCGATGAATAGGCCGATTCTACACCGCTGGCGGCGGGAAGGAATGGCGCATTGGGCGGTTGGGCGTTTTCGCTGCGCGCGGGCCGCCCAACCGCCATGGCGTTCAGCCGGCCTCGGAGAAGTGCACCAGCTTCACGCGCTTGCGAAAGCCGCCGGTCAGCACGCCCAGGTACACCAGGCCGAGGGTGAACCAGGTCATGCCGATGGTCAGGGTCAGTGCCGACAGGCTGGTCCACAGCCACAGCGTGAGGCTCATGCCCACCAGCGGCACCACGCCGTAACGCAGCAGCCCCGAGAGGTTGCGGTGGCAGGCTTGATCGACCAGGTGCGTGCGCACCACCGCCAGGTTCACCGCCGAGAACGCCACCAGCGCGCCAAAGCTGATCAGCGAGGCCAGGGTGGTCAGGTCGATCACCAGTGCCAGCAGGGAGAACACCGATACCACCAGGGTGGCGAACACCGGGGTGCCGAAGCGTGGCGAAAGGCGCCCGAACCAGCGCCGTGGCAGCACCTGGTCGCGGCCCATGGTGTACAGGATGCGCGACACCGCAGCCTGCGAGGCCAGTGCCGAACCCAGGCTGCCGGCCACGAAGGCCGCGGTGAAGAAGTTGGCGAGGAACTGCCCGCCGGCCTTGAACATCACTTCATTGGCTGCCGCATCGACGTTGGCGAAGTGGCTGCCCGGCAGTACCAGCTGGCTGATGTAGGCCAGCACGGTGAACAGCAGCCCGGCGCCCAGGGTGGTGAGCAGGATGGCGCGCGGCACATCGCGTTGCGGGTCGCGGGTTTCCTCGGCAAGGGTCGATACCGCGTCGAAGCCCAGGAAGGACAGGCACAGCACCGCTGCCCCGGTCATCAGGTGGCTGAACCCGGGCCGGGTGCCGTCACCGAGCAGGGGCGACAGCAGGTCGATAGGCGCGCCTTGCAGGCTCTTGATCGACAGTGCGGCGAACACGCCGATGAAGATGATCTGCGCGCCCACGATCAGGTTGCTGGCCTTGGCCACCGAATGGATGCCGATCACGTTGAGCACGGTCACCAGGGCGATGGCGGCGACGATGATGCCCCACACCGGCAGTGCCGGGAAGGCGATGTTGAGGAACAGCCCGATCAGCAGGTAGTTGATCATCGGGATGAACAGGTAGTCGAGCAGCAGCGACCAGCCGGCCAGAAAGCCGATGTTGGGGCCGAACGCCAGGTGGGTATAGGAGTAGGCCGAGCCCGCCACCGGGAAGCGTTTGACCATGAAGCTGTAGGACGTCGCGGTGAACAGCATGGCCAGCAGGGTCACCAGGTAGGCGCCTGCGGTGCGGCCACCGGTGAGCTCGGTGACGATGCCGTAGGTGGTGAAGATGGTCAGCGGCACCATGTACACCAGGCCGAAGAACACCAGGGCGGGCAGCCCCAGCACGCGGCGCAGTCGAGCGGTATCTGAAGTGCCAGGATGAGAGCGGTCGATAGAGGACATGGGTCGAACCTGCATTGTTTTTATTTTGATTGAGTCGATTTTTATCTGCTTATGTCGCCTGGATCAATGAAAAATTTGCCCTTATGGATTATTGGCCTGGATTTTTATCGATATATGTGCATGGCTGCATGAGGTCTGTGCGGCGCTGCAATGAAGTCGACGTGCTCTAGCCGTGCGGGGTCGCCTGGCCCTAGACTGCGCGCCTTGTGCATCACCCCTCGCAAAAGGACTTGGAATGCCCGTGCTCAACCGCTCCGTGCTGTATTACCTCGCCATCGCCCTGGTACAGGGGGCGCTGCTGCTCACCTTCATCCATTACCGCAACCCTGTGCTCGCGGTGTTCTGCGCCACGCTGGCCCTGGTGGGCGGCATCAATCTGCAACTGCTGGGCGGCGCGGTGCGCCAGCGCGGCACCTGGCTGCTGGTGGCCGGCCTGGCGTTGCTGATGGCCAGCGTGTCCGCCTGGCTGTATGCGCAATCGGCCGACGGCTGGCTATGGATGCGCTGGATGCCGGCCTCGCTGGTGCTGGCCTATATCGGCGCGGCGTTCATCCTCAGTTGGCCGACCCGCGACGGCAATCGCCTGCGCTATCAGGACCTGTACCAGCACGCCTGGAACAATGCCTTCATCGTGCTGCTGGCGCTGCTGGTGGCCCTGGCGTTCTGGATGCTGCTGTGGCTGTGCGGGCGGCTGTTCACGATTCTGGGCGCGCCGGTGCTCAGCGATATCTTCGCCTCGCTCGAATTCATCTGCGTGTGCCTGCCGATCTTCTTCTCGCTGGGCATCCGCATGGGGCGCCAGAACGACAAGGCCATCGGCCTGCTGCGCAATGTGCTGCTCACCGTGTGCCGCTACCTGCTGCCGCTGTGTTCGCTGATTGCGGTGGTGTTCACTCTGGCGCTGGCGGTGACCGGGGTCGCGCCGATCTTCAACACCGGTTACTCCACCAGCATCCTGCTGTGCCTGGTGGGCAGTACGCTGTTTCTGCTCAACGGCGTGTTCCAGGACGGCGAGCACGATGCCGGTTATGCCAGGCCCCTGAAGCTGCTGGTGAACGCCAGCCTTGTGTGCCTGCCGCTGCTGATGGCGCTGGCGTGCTATTCGAGCTGGCTGCGCATCGACCAGTACGGCCTGACCCCGCAGCGCTTTCTGGCGATGCTGCTGATCGGCATCGCGCTGGTGCACAGCCTGGCCGCGCTGTGGGCCATTCGCCCGCGCCAGGCGGTGTGGCTGGGCAGCTTGCGGCGCAGCAACCCGTTGATCGCGCTGCTGAGTTTCGTGGTGCTGATGCTGGTGTTCACGCCGGTGCTCAACCCGTTGACCTACAGTGCCGCCAACCAGATGGAGCGGCTGTTGAGCGGGCGCACCTCGGCGGATGCATTCGATGCGCGCGCATTGCGCTACCGGCTCGGCAAGCCGGGGATCGAGCAGTTCGAGCGGTTGTCGCGCCTGGTCAAGGAGGGGCAGATCCTGGATGCGCCAAGCCGCGAGCTGCTGGCCGATCGACTGCTGGAGGCCGAACCGGTGAGCATGTCGCCGCGTGAGTACGGACCCAAGCTGGAATGGATCGGGCCTGCGCCGGAGGACAGTGCGCAGATGCTCAACCTGACCCTGATCGAGAGCCAATGCGGCAGTTCGGGGTGTGCTGCCTGGCAGGTGGACCTGGATGACGATGGGGTCAACGAAGTGCTGGTGGTTCCCAAGCACGAGTACTCGACGTCGGCGTTCGTATATGCGCGTCACGAGGGCTTCTGGCGTGATTATGCGCGGGTGGACGGGATCGGCACGGGGCGCGCACTGATCGAGCAGATTCGGGCGGGCACGCTCAAGCTGGCGAAACCGCGCTACAAGACCCTGGTGATCGACGGGCGAGAACTGGGAATGATGCCTTACCCGCAGCGCGATTGAGTGCACCTGCCTGCAGGAGCCGGCCTTGCCTGCGAAAAGGCCGTTACAGGCAAAAAAAATCCCGGCACCTGGCCGGGATTTTCATTCAGCGCGATCAGCTGTTGGGCAGCAGCCGGCAGGTGATGCTCTTGATGTAGCGCGTTTCCGGGATCGCCGGGTGCACCGGGTGGTCCGGGCCCTGGCCGCCGCGTTCGAGCAGCTGCATGTTGCGATCCAGGTGGCGGGCGCTGGTCAGCAGGATGTTCTGCAGGTCGTCTTCGGGCAGGTGCATCGAGCACGAGGCGCTGACCAGAATGCCGTCCTTGCTCAGCAGGCGCATGGCCTGCTCGTTCAGGCGGCGGTAGGCGCCTTCGCCGTTCTTCAAGTCCTTCTTGCGCTTGATGAACGCGGGCGGGTCGGCCACGATCACGTCGAAACGCTCTTCAGCGGCCTTGAGCTCGCGCAGCGCCTCGAACACATCGCCTTCCACGCAGGTGACCTTCTCGGCAATGCCGTTGAGCGCCGCATTGCGCTCCACGCCATCCAGGGCAAAGCCCGAGGCATCCACACAGAACACTTCGCTGGCGCCGAACGCACCGGCCTGCACGCCCCAGCCACCGATGTAGCTGAACAGGTCGAGCACGCGCTTGCCTTTGACGTAGGGTGCCAGGCGTGCGCGGTTCATGCGGTGGTCGTAGAACCAGCCGGTCTTCTGGCCTTCCATCACCGGCGCTTCGAATTTGACGCCGTTCTCTTCCAGCGCCACCCACTCCGGCACCAGGCCGAACACGGTTTCGACGTAGCGGTTCAGGCCTTCGGCATCACGCGCCGCCGAGTCGTTCTTGAACAGGATGCCGGTGGGTTTGAGCACCTGCACCAGGGCGGCGATCACGTCGTCCTTGTGCTGTTCCATGGTGGCCGAGGCCAGCTGTACCACCAGGATGTCGCCGAAACGGTCGACCACAAGGCCCGGCAGCAGGTCCGAGTCGCCGTACACCAGGCGGTAGAACGGCTTGTCGAACAGGCGCTCGCGCAGCGACAGGGCCACGTTGATGCGGTGCACCAGCAGCGACTTGTCCAGGGCCAGCTTGGCGTCGCGCGACAGCAGGCGCGCGCAGATCAGGTTGTTGGGGCTCATGGCGACGATGCCCAGCGGCTTGCCGCCGGCACCTTCGAGCACCGCCTGGTCGCCGGCCTTGAAGCCATGCAGCGGGGTCGCGGCGACGTCGATTTCGTTGCTGTACACCCACAGATGGCCGGCGCGCAGGCGGCGGTCGGCGTTGGCTTTGAGGCGAAGGCTGGGCAGGGACATGACGTCGCTCCGGAAAAAAGAGCGGGAGTATAGCGCGTCGGCCGGGCACGCGGCTCGGCCGGCGACAAATAGCCGATCAGGCGCCCAAAGCGCGCAGCAGCTGGGTGTTGAAGGCGGGAATATCGTCGGGCTGGCGGCTGCTGATCAGGTTGCGGTCGATGACCACGGCCTGATCCTGCCACTGCCCGCCGGCATTGGTGATGTCGTCGCGCACGGTCTTGTAGCTGGTCATCTTGCGGCCCTTGACCAACTGGCTCGACACCAGCAGCCAGGCGCCATGGCAGATCACCGCCAGGGGTTTGCCGCTGGCGTCGTGGGCCTTGACCAGCTTCTGGGCACCGGGGTCGATGCGTATGGTGTCGGAGTTCTGCACGCCGCCGGGCAGCACGATGGCGTCGTAGACCGCGACGTCGGCCTTGTCGAAGGTGTTGTCCACATTGAAGTCGTCGGCGGGCTTGTCATGGTTCCAGCCCTTGACCGTGCCCGGTTTGGCCGAGAGGATGTCGACGCGCACGCCGCTTTGCTCGAGGGCCTGCTTGGGCCCGGTGAGTTCTACCTGCTCGAAGCCGTCGGTGACCAGCATGGCCACGCGCTTGCCGTTCAGTTGGGTCGTCATCTGCGTGCTCCTGTTGAGTTGAACCTGTAGTAAGCAGGCAGCCCTGGGGCAGGCAAAGTTCCTTCTGAATCCATCAACGGGTGTTTCCCGGCCCGCCTGCAGGGTTAGAATCGCCCTTCAGCCCCGAGTGTGTATCTATGTCCCAGGAACTTACCGCCGAACAGATCCAGCAAGCCCTGCAGGGCATCAGCGTACCGCCCCAGCCGCAGATCATGGTCGACCTGCAGTTCGAGCAGTACATGCCCGACCCGGACCTGGAGACCATCGCCAAGCTGATCTCCCAGGACCCGGGCCTTTCCGGCGCACTGCTCAAGCTGGTCAATTCGCCGTATTACGGGCTGACCAACAAGATCGCCTCGATCCAGCGCGCGGTGAACCTGCTGGGCAGCCGCTCGATCATCAACCTGATCAACGCGCAGTCGATCAAGGGCGAGATGAGCGACGACACCATCGTCACCCTCAACCGCTTCTGGGATACCGCCCAGGACGTGGCCATGACCTGTCTGACCCTGGCCAAGCGCATCGGCTCGCAGGCGGTGGACGAAGCCTATGCCCTGGGGCTGTTCCACGATTGCGGCGTGCCGCTGATGCACAAGCGCTTCCCCGACTACATGCATACCCTGGAGCAGGCCTACGCCGAGGCCGGCCCCGACAAGCGCGTGGTCGACACCGAGAACCGCACGTTCAACACCAACCACGCCGTGGTCGGCTACTACACGGCCAAGTCGTGGCGCCTGCCCGAGCACGTGAGTGCCGCCATCGCCAACCACCACAATGCCCTGGCGGTGTTCAGCGACGATTCGGCGCGCAACACCCAGCTCAAGAACCTGCTGGCCATTCTGAAGATGGCCGAGCACATCTGCAGCTCGTACCGGGTGCTGGGCAACCAGAGCGTGGACCACGAATGGAACACCGTCGGGCACCTGGTGCTCGACTACGTGGGCCTGTCGGAGTACGACTTCGAGAACCTCAAGCAGACCATCCGCGAAATGGGTGCGCACTGACCCATGCCCGAGCTACCTGAAGTCGAGACCACCCGCCGCGGCATTGCGCCGTACCTTGAAGGGCAGCGTGTCAGCCGTGTGGTGGTGCGTGAACGGCGCCTGCGCTGGCCGATACCCGAAGACCTCGACGTACGCCTGTCGGGGCAGCGCTTCGTGTCGGTGGAACGGCGTGCCAAGTACCTGCTGCTCAACGCCGAGGTGGGCACGCTGATCAGCCACCTGGGCATGTCGGGCAACCTGCGGCTGGTGGAGATCGGCCTGCCGGCGGCCAAGCACGAGCATGTGGACATCGAGCTGGAGTCGGGGCTGGCGCTGCGCTACACCGACCCGCGCCGGTTTGGCGCGATGCTCTGGGCCCCCGACCCGTTGCAGCACGAGCTGCTGCTGCGCCTGGGCCCGGAGCCGCTGACCGACCTGTTCGATGGCGAGCGGCTGTTCCAGCTGTCGCGCGGGCGCTCGATGGCGGTCAAGCCGTTCATCATGGACAACGCGGTGGTGGTGGGGGTGGGCAACATCTATGCGACCGAGGCGCTGTTCGCGGCGGGCATTGACCCGCGGCGCCCGGCCGGGGGCATTTCGCGGGCGCGCTACCTGCGCCTGGCCATCGAGATCAAGCGCATCCTGGCCGCCGCCATCGAGCGTGGCGGCACCACCCTGCGCGACTTCATCGGCGGCGACGGCCAGCCGGGCTACTTCCAGCAGGAACTGTTCGTGTACGGGCGCGGGGAAGAACCGTGCAAGGTGTGTGGCACGGTGCTGCGCAACGTGACCCTGGGCCAGCGCGCCAGCGTGTTCTGCCCGCGCTGCCAGACCTAGCGGCCTGTATCAGGCCTTGCCGGTGATCCTGCGGTACTTGGCCATCAGCTCGTCTTCGGTTTCCGGGTGCGCTTCATCCAGCGGGATGCAGTCGACCGGGCAGACCTGCTGGCACTGCGGTTCGTTGTAATGGCCAACGCACTGGGTGCACAGGTTGGGGTCGATCACGTAGATCTCTTCGCCCTGGGAGATGGCGGCGTTCGGGCACTCGGGTTCGCAGACGTCGCAATTGATGCAATCGTCGGTGATGATCAGGGACATGGGGACTCCGGCCGGGGCGTCAGGCCCGGGCATATGAAAACCAATGGGCACAATTGTGCCGCATTAACGCCCGCAGTGCACGCGGGCGCGGTTTTCGATGCGGGCGCGGCTACTTCTTGAAGCGCTCGGTGAGGGCGTCAGCCACTACCGGGTGCACGAACTTGGTGATATCGCCGCCCAGCGCCGCGATTTCGCGCACCAGGGTCGAGGATATGAACGAATAGCGCTCGGACGGCGTCAGGAACAGGCTTTCGACGTCGGGCGCCAGTTGCCGGTTCATGTTCGCCAGCTGGAACTCGTACTCGAAGTCCGAAACCGCGCGCAGGCCGCGCAGGAACACATTGGCCTGCTGCTCCTTGGCGAAATGCGCCAGCAGCGTGGAGAAGCCGATGACCTGCACGTTGGGCAGGTGCTTGGTGACCTCACGCGCCAGCTCTACCCGTTGTTCCAGGGGGAACAGCGGGTTCTTCTTGGGGCTGGCGGCGACCGCGATGATCACCTCGTCGAACAGCCGGGAGGCCCGCTCGACCAGATCGCCATGGCCTTTGGTAATAGGGTCGAATGTACCTGGGTACAACACTCGGTTCATCGCGTCGTCCTGGCAGGAGTGCGTTTGGGAGTCGGATGGTATCGCAGCAGCTGCGGTCGGCCAAGTCGCCATCGCCGGCTCAAGGCACTATAGACAGGCGTGATAATGCTTGTCACCCGCTGCAGGCCGAGTGTCTGGTGCCTTGAAAGTATCGACCCCATCGCGGGTCAGGCCCGCTCCCCCAGGCTATGCATCTCTTTGTGGGAGCGGGCCTGACCCGCGATGGAGTCGCTGCAACGTCAGCGAATGAACAGACGATAGACCCACCGCTGCAGCGCCTTCCCATACGGCGGATAGATCAGCCGCGCCGCATTCACCCGCGACTTGGCGAACACCGCCCGGGCATGACTGAAGGTCTTGAAGCCCTCGTGCCCATGGTAGTTGCCCATCCCCGACGGCCCGACCCCGCCAAACGGCAGGTCGTCCTGGGCCACGTGCAGCAGGGTGTCGTTCAGGCACACGCCGCCGGAATGGGTCTGCTCCAGCACCCGCCGCTGCTCGGCACGGTCGTGGCCGAAGTAGTACAGCGCCAGCGGGCGCGGGCGCTGGTTCACATAGGCCAGCGCCTCGGCCAGGCTGTCATAGGGCACCACCGGCAGCAGCGGGCCGAAGATCTCGTCCTGCATCACCTGCATGCTGTCATCGACCTGCAGCAGCACCTGCGGCGGCAGGCGCCGACCTTCGCGGGCTTCGCCGGGGTACAGGTCGAGCACGCTGGCGCCCTTGTCGCGGGCATCGCGCAAATAGCCTTCCAGGCGCGCCAGGTGGCGCACATTGATGATCGCGCTGTAGTCCGGGTTGTTTCGCACCTGTGGATAAAACCGCAGCACTGCCTCGCGATAGGCCTGCACGAAGCCCTCCAGGCGCTCGCGCGGTACCAGCGCGTAGTCCGGGGCAACGCAGGTCTGCCCGGCGTTGAGGGTCTTGCCGAAGGCGATGCGCTCGGCCGCCTGGGCCAGCGGTACACTGGCCGACACGATGGCCGGCGACTTGCCGCCCAGCTCCAGGGTCACCGGGGTCAGGTTGGTGGCTGCCGCCGCCATCACCTGGCGGCCGATGCTGGTGGCGCCGGTGAACAGCAGGTGATCGAACGGCAGGCGCGAGAAGGCCTCGCCCACGCCAGCATCGCCCAGCACCACGCTGACCAGGTCGTCGGGAAACACTTCGCCCAGCAGGCGCTGAAGCAGTGCCGCGGTGGCCGGGGTGGCTTCGCTGAGCTTGAGCATCACCCGGTTGCCCGCTGCCAGCGCCGCGGTGAGCGGGCCGATGGCCAGAAACAGCGGGTAGTTCCACGGCACGATGATGCCCACCACGCCCAGCGGCTGGTACAGCACCCGCGCGCTGGCCGGCTGGAACGCCAGGCCCACCGTGCGCCGCACCGGCTTCATCCAGCCCTTGAGGTGGCGCTCGGCGTGGCGAATGCCCTGCACGCTGGGCATCAGTTCGGCCAGCAGGGTCTCGTCGGCGCTGCGCCCGGCGAAGTCGCGGTCGATCGCCGCGACCAGGGCCGACTGGTTCGCCAGCAGCAGCCGGCGCAGGCTGGCAAGCCACTGCAGGCGCTGCGCCGCCGGCGCCATGGGCAGCCCGGCAAAGGCCCGGCGCTGCTGTTCGAACAGGGTCTGGAGGGGCATGCGGGCTCCATGGCAGGGCAAGTGTGCCTGGAGCATATACGCCGGTTGTGCAGGTGGTACATCCCTTGGCGGATACGCCGTAAGATAAGCCTATTCCTTCAAGCTCATGCCTTTGGAGCTGACCATGGCACCGCGCATCAAGACCCGCGAGCTCATCGTGCAGAACAGCCTCGAGCTGTTCAACCAGCAGGGTGAACGCAGTGTCAGCACCAACCACATTGCTGCGCACATGGAAATCTCGCCTGGCAACCTCTATTACCACTTCGCCAACAAGCAGGCGATCATCGCCGTGCTGTTCACCCAGTACGAGGCGCTGGTGGAAGGCTTTCTGCGCCCGCCCCAGGGGCGCGCCGCCACCGTCGAGGACAAGCGCTTCTACCTCGAGGCGCTGCTGTCGGCGATGTGGAACTACCGCTTCCTGCACCGCGACCTCGAACACCTGCTCGGCCACGACCCGACCCTGGCTGCGCGCTACCGACGTTTTTCGCAGCGCTGCCTGCTGCAGGGCCAGGCCATCTACCGAGGTTTCGTCGAGGCCGACATCGTGGCCATGGACACCGTGCAGATCGAATCGCTGACCCTCAATGCCTGGATCGTGCTGACCTCCTGGGTGCGCTTTCTGTGCACCACCCGCGAGCACTCCGCGCACCTGAGCGAAGAGGCGATCAAGCGCGGCGTGTACCAGGTGCTGGTGCTGGAGCTCGGTTTCGTCACCGCCAGCGCGCGCCCTGCAGTGGATGCGCTGTGCAAGGAATTCTACGTGCCGTTGGACCAGGCACTGGAACAGTAGGCCGCCCACCCCCTTTGAATCGATATGGAGACCGACATGCCACTCGCGCAACTGATCGCACCCCAGCAACTGGCAGAGCGCCTGGGCGCTCCGAAGCTGGTGATTCTCGATTGTCGCTTTGCCCTGGAAGACGTCGACTATGGCCAGCGCAGCTATGCCGAAGGGCATATCGCCGGCGCGCACTTCGCCGACCTGGAGCGTGACCTGAGCGGGCCGGTGGTCAAGGGTGTGACCGGTCGCCACCCCTTGCCCGACCCGCAGCAACTGATCCAACGGCTGCGCAGCTGGGGCATCGACAACGACAGCGACGTGGTGCTCTACGACGATGGCCCCGGAGCCTTTGCCGCGCGGGCCTGGTGGTTGCTGGCATGGCTGGGCAAGCGCGACGGGGTGGCGATCCTCGATGGCGGGCTCAAGGCCTGGCACGCGGCCGGGTTGCCGCTGAGCCTGGATGCCTGTGACAAGCGTGAAGGCAGCTTCAGCGGGCAGCCCGATGCGAGCCTGGTGCTGGACGCCGCCGAGTTGGCCAATGGCCTGGGCACGCCCGACCTGACCCTGCTCGACGCCCGTGCGCTGCCGCGTTTTCGCGGCGAGGTGGAGCCCATCGACCCGGTGGCCGGGCATATCCCCGGTGCGCATTGCGCGGCCTTCACCGACAACCTGGGGCCCGATGGTCGTTTTCTGTCGCCCCAGCAGCTCAAGCAGCGCTTTGCCGCCTTGCTCGGTACGCGCCAGCCGCAGGCGCTGGTGGCCTATTGCGGCTCGGGGGTGACGGCCTGCCATAACCTGTTCGCCCTGGCTTTGGCCGGTTATCCGCTGGCGCGGCTGTACGCCGGTTCGTGGAGCGAGTGGATCACCGACCCGCAGCGTCCGGTGGCCAAGGGCGACTGATCAGGCCCCGCTGGCCAGCCACTGTGGAATGCGCCGCTCCAGGTAGTAGCCGGGTTGGCGCAGGCTGCCGTCGACAAAGCCCACGTGACCGCCATGACGGTGCAGCTCCAGGGTGGTCTGGCTGGCCAGTTCGGCGGCCCCTGGCAGGCTGTGGCTGAACACGAACGGATCGTCCTGGGCATGGATGATCAGCGTGGGCGTACGGTTTTCACCCAGGTAGTAGCGGCTCGACGAGCGCTGGTAGTAGTCGTGGGCGTCGCTGAAGCCGTTCAGCGGCGCGGTCACGCGGCCGTCGAAATCCCAGAAGGTGCGCAGGTTTTCCAGCGGGCCGAGGCGGTCCAGGGTTGCCAGGCCCTCATGGTGACCGTGGTGCTGGAAGTGGCGCTGCTTGTCCTTCACGTAGCCCAGCATGGCGCGCATGAAGTGCGCCTGGTACACCCGTGAAAACCCCAGGCCGATGCGATCGGCGCACTGGTCCAGGCGAAACGGCACCGACACCGCCACGGCCGCCTGCAGCTGGCTGGCCGTACCCGCTTCCCCCAGGTGCTTGAGCAGCACGTTGCCACCCAGCGAATAACCCACCGCGTACAGCGGTGCCTGCGGGCGCTGGGTGCGCAGGTGGGCGATGACTTCGGCCAGGTCTTCGCTGGCGCCGGAGTGGTAGCTGCGCGGCAACAGGTTCGGCTCGCCCGAGCATCCGCGCCAGTTGACCGCCACGCTGGCCCAGCCCTGCGCCGCCAGGGCGCGCTGCAGGCCGATGACGTAATGGGAGGTCGACGAGCCGGTCAGGCCGTGCAGTACCACCACCAGTGGCGTGGTGGTGGCAAGCGGGCCGTGCCAGTCCAGGTCGAGGAAATCGCCGTCGGCCAGCCACAGGCGCTCGCGCCGATGTGCCAGCGGTGGCGATTTGCGCCAGAGCGGGCCCCAGAGCGTCTGCACATGGGGGTTGCGCAGGCCGGTGGCTGGCTTGAACGGGGGTGGGGTGGCGCTGGACATCGTCGAGGTCTCTTGAGCGGGCGGCAGACCCTGTGATCAGTGTATGTGCGCAAGCGCAGGTCTGCTGCCGCCAAAGCATATTCAGCAAGCGTCACTTCGGGCAAGGGCTGTCGGTTGGCGAGGCTGAGGTCGTGGAAGGGTGTGCTGGGCTGCTGAGGGTCAGCAGCCCTGTGGTGGTGCAGGCGGCACGCACAAGCCGGTTGGTGATCGGCGCCGTGCCTGGGGAGCGCCGGAGCACGATCAGGCAAAGCACCTCAGGCGGCGGCCGCAGTTGGCTGGAGGCGGGGCGACGTTCAGCCGCGCTCCCACAAGGCATAGTGCACCTGACCGGCCTTCTTTTCCCGGTGCAGGCGCCAGTTGCCCGGCAGTTGCAGGGTCGACGGCGCGGTTTCGCTTTCGGTGTAGATCCACGCGTGCTCGGCCAGCCAGTGGCGCTCTTCGAGCAGCGCACAGGTGGCCGGCAGCAGGTCCTGGTGGAAGGGCGGGTCGAGGAACACCACGTCGAACGGGGCCTTGGGCTCGCCTTGCAGGTAGCGCACCACGTCGGTCTGGATCACCTGCCCGGTGGGGCAGCGCAGCAGCTCCAGGTTGTCCTTGAGGTTCTCGATGGCGGCGCGGTTGCTGTCCAGCGCCACGGCCGAGGCCGCGCCGCGCGACAGCGCTTCGAGAAACAGCGCGCCGCTGCCGGCAAAGGCATCCAGCACGCGGGCGCCCTCGATGTGCGCGGTCAGCCAGTTGAACAGGGTTTCGCGCACCCGGTCGGGGGTAGGGCGCAGGCCCGGTGCGTCAGGAAAGCTCAGGCGGCGGCTGCGCCACTCGCCGGCGATGATGCGCAACTGGCCCTGGCCGCCGTGGGCGGCGGCCTTGGATTTGGCGGATGGACTGGCCATTAATGCTCCGGTACGCCAAGCGGCTGCTCGGCGGGTTTGTCAGTGGGCGGTGGCAGCGGCTGTTGCGCCACCTTCGGCCCGGCGGTCACGATGACCATCTTGTCGGCGGCCAGGTGCTTGTTGAGGGCAGCACGCACCTGCTCGACGGTGAGGCTCTGGGACTTCTGCATGAAGTCCTCGAGGAAATTCAGCGGCAGGTCATAGAAGCCGATGGCCCCCAGTTGGCCGACGATGCTCGCATTGCTGGCGGTGGACAGCGGGAAGCTGCCGGCCAGTTCGCGCTTGGCATCGTCCAGCTCCTGCTGGGTGGGGCCGGTCTTGAGGTAGTCGCGCAGGATGTCCTGTACCAGCTTGAGCGTGCCTTCGCTGAGTTCGGCACGGGTCTGCAGGTTGATCATGAACGGGCCACGCACCTGCATCGGGCTGAACACCGAGTACACGCCGTAGGTCAGGCCGCGCTTTTCGCGCACTTCGCTCATCAGGCGGGTGCCGAAGGCGCCGCCGCCGAGGATCGAATTGCCCAGCGACAGGGCCGCGTAGTCCGGGTCGGCGCGGTCGATGCCCAACTGGGCCAGCATCAGGTGGGTCTGCTTGGACGGGAAGTCGATGTGGTTGACGCCCGGCTTGGGTTCGCTCGGTTGTGCCAGCTTGGGCAGCGCCGGGCCCTTGGGCAGCGCGGCGGAGACCTGCGCGGCAATCGCCTCGGCTTCCGTGCGGCTGAGGTCGCCGACCAGTGCTATCACCACGTTGCCGGCGGCATAGGCCTTGGCATGGAAAGCGCGCAGCTGGTCCAGGGTGATCGGCGGGATGCTCCTGGCGTCGCCATCGCTGGGGTGCCCGTAGGGATGCTTGCCGTAGAGCTTCTCGAACAGCTCGATGCTGGCCAGCTTGCCGGGGTTCTGCTTTTGGTACTCGAAGCCGGCGAGCATCTGGTTCTTGATGCGCTTGAGCGCGTCTTCAGGGAAGGTCGGCTTGCCCACCACTTCGGCGAACAGCTTCAGGGCCGGCTCGCGCTTGTCCTTGGCGCTCAGGCTGCGCAGCGAGGCCACCGCCATGTCGCGGTAGGCACCGTTGCCGAAATCCGCGCCCAGGCCTTCGAAGCCGGCGGCGATGGCGCCGACGTCCTTGCCCGCCACGCCTTCGTTGAGCATGGCGTTGGTCAGGGTGGCCAGGCCCGGCAGGTTACCGTCCTGGCTGCTGCCGGCGGCGAAGGTCAGGCGCAGGTCGAACATCGGCAGTTCGTGGGCTTCGACGAATAGCACCTTGGCGCCTTCGGCGGTGTTCCAGGTCTTGATGTCGAGGTTGCGTCGGCTCGGTGCCTTGCCGTCCAGCTCGGCCAGCGATTGCAGGTTGGCGCCGGGCTTGGCGGCCGTGGTGTCGGCATGGGCGGGGCCGGCCAGGCACACGGCGCTCAGCAGCAACGCGCCGAATACGCCGCGGCCCTTCGGGGTGTGGCGTGGGGTGGTGTGCTCAGTCATGCGCCTGCTCCTCGGGCAATACATGCGCAACGCTCAGGCGTTCGCGGGTGAAATAGGTGCGGGCGGCACTCTGGATGTCGGCCGGGGTCACGCTCTTGAGCTCGTCGAGCTCCTTGTCGATGAGCTTCCACGACAGCCCGACGGTCTCCAGTTGGCCGATGGTAGTGGCCTGGCTGCTGATCGAGTCGCGGTCGTAGACCAGCCCGGCAATCACCTGGGCGCGCACGCGCTCCAGCTCTTCAGCGGTTGGCGGGGTGGTTTTCAGCTCGTCGAGCAGCTTCCAGACGCCGCTTTCGACCTCGGCCAGGGTCTTTTTCTTCTGCGTGTTGGGCACCGCGGAAAGCACGAACAGGCTGTCGCCACGGGTGAACGGGTTGTAGCTGGCCGACGCGCCGGCCACCAGTTCCTGACCGCGTTCCAGGCGGGTGGCCATGCGCGCGCTGTAGCCGCCGTCGAGCAGGGCCGCGATCAGGCGCAGGGCGTGGACGCTGCGCGGGTCCTTGGCGGTGGCCAGGCCCGGCACGTTGAAGCCGTAGATCAGGCTCGGCAGTTGGGTGCGCACATGCACGGTGAGCTGGCGCAGGCCCGGCTCGGCCAGTTCCAGCGGCAGTTTGGCAGGGGGTGTGGCGCGCTTGGGGATGGCACCGAAGTAACGCTGGGCCAGGCCCTTGACCTCGTCGGCGGTGACGTCGCCGACCACCACCAGGGTGGCGTTGTTGGGCACGTACCAGGCTTCGTACCAGTGGCGCAGCTCTTCGACCTTCATGCGTTCGAGGTCGGCCATCCAGCCGATGGTCGGGGTGTGGTAGCCGCTGGCCGGGTGGGCCATGGCGCTGAACAGCTCCATGGCCTTGGAATTGGGCTGATCGTCGACGCGCAGGCGGCGCTCTTCCTTGATGACCTCGATTTCGCGGCTGAACTCTTCGGGCGGCAGGCGCAGGCTGCCCATGCGATCGGCCTCCAGTTCCAGGGCCACGCCCAGGCGGTCGCGGGCCAGCACCTGGTAGTAGGCGGTGTAGTCGTCGCTGGTGAAGGCGTTCTCTTCGGCGCCCAGGTCACGCAGGATGCGTGAGGCTTCGCCAGGCCCCAGCTTGTTGCTGCCTTTGAACATCATGTGTTCCAGGGCATGGGACAAGCCGGTCTGACCCGGGGTCTCGTAGCTGGAGCCGACCTTGTACCAGACCTGCGATACCACCACCGGGGCGCGATGGTCTTCACGCACGATGACCTTGAGGCCGTTGTCGAGGGTGAATTCATGGGTGGGCTGGACGTCGGCGGCAACCGCCACCAGGGGCATGACAATTGTGCTGAGCAGCAGGCCGGCGGCGCGGCGGGCTAGAGCATTCATTGATGATTCAACCTGTAGGGCTGCCCGCATGGCCTTAGCGTCGGCGGGCTAGGAGGTGCTAGGATACTGATCCGGTTGCCTGACGACCATGCCTGTCGAGATCAAGCGTTGCAGGCGTCCCGACAAAATGTTGCGCATGAACCAGTCGGCTTGACCATAGTCTGTTCTGCGTTAGAAGAATTTTGAGGCGCCACACTGGCGCATCGCTACCCTGAGATAGCCGTCTTCCATGTTTGGTTCCAACGACGACAAAAAGACCCCGGCCGCGGCCGGTGAAAAGAAAGGCCTGTTCGGCTGGCTGCGCAAAAAGCCCCAGCAACCTGTTGTCGAACAGCCCGAAACCCCAGTGCCAGAGGCGCTGGAGCCTATCGCCCCGACTTTGCCTGAGCCGGTAGCCGTCGAGCCCGCCCCGGTCGCGAGCGCGCCCGTCGCCGTCGAGGATCACCCCAGCAGCCTGGTGCTGCCGGTGCCCGAAGAGCCGGTGGCGCTGGTGGCCGACCTCGAGCCC
>NZ_JAFKEC010000073.1 GCF_017848315.1 Pseudomonas palmensis | reverse complement strand
GTTTGAGGGCGTGTGGGCCGGGGTAGGCGCGCCGTGCGGCGGAGCTCTGCCACATCTGCCCGCTGGTCGCAGCAAAAAATGCGAACGATTGCAGTCAAACCCACTCACACCTTGAGGGCACGACCCCACGCCCCCCGTCGAAGGAGCAAGCGTATGACCCAGCGAGGCCAGGACACCATCGAATGGCTGCAAGGCCAGTCCATGCTGCAAGCCGCCCGCGACCGCGCCCGGCTGTATGCAGGGCAGGCGCGCATGTGGCTGCACCCTTACGCCGAGGCCCGCGCCCGCGACGCCAGTGCCATCGCCTCGGTGTGGCTGACGGTGTACCCGGCCTCGATCATCGTCGAGGAGGGCGGTTCGGTGTTGCAGGCGCTGGCCCATGAGCAGCTGTGGCAGGCGCTGTCGGAGCTGGGTATCCAGGGCGTGCACACCGGGCCGTTGAAGCGCTCGGGCGGCATCACCCAGCGCGAGTTCACCCCCAGCGTGGACGGCAACTTCGACCGCATCAGCTTCGACATCGACCCGCGCTACGGCAGCGAGGCCGAGCTGGTGCACCTGAGCAAGGTGGCCTCGGCGCACAACGCGGTGACCATCGACGACTCGATCCCGGCGCACACCGGCAAGGGCGCCGATTTTCGCCTGGCCGAGATGGCCTACGGCGACTATCCCGGGCTGTACCACATGATCGAGATCCGCGAAGCCGACTGGGGCCTGCTGCCCGAGGTGCCGGCCGGGCGCGATGCGGCCAACCTCACGCCGGCCATGTGCGACGAGCTCAAGGCCCGCCACTACATCGTTGGCCAGTTGCAGCGGGTGATCTTCTTCGAACCCGGCATCAAGGAAACCGACTGGAGCGCCACGCCGCCGGTACTCGGGGTCGACGGCAAGCTGCGACGCTGGGTGTACCTGCACTACTTCAAGGAGGGCCAGCCATCGCTGAACTGGCTGGACCCAAGCTTTGCCGCGCAGCAACTGATCATCGGCGACGCCCTGCACGCCATCGACGTGCTCGGTGCCCGTGGCCTGCGTCTGGATGCCAATGGCTTTCTCGGCGTGGAGCGGCGCGCCGAAGGGCCGGCCTGGTCGGAGAGCCACCCGCTGTCGGTCACCGGCAACCAGCTGCTGGGCGGCATGATCCGCAAGGCCGGCGGTTTCAGCTTCCAGGAACTGAACCTGACCCTGGACGACATCGCCAACATGTCCCACGGCGGCGCCGACCTGTCCTACGACTTCGTCACGCGCCCGGCCTACCAGCACGCGCTGCTGACCGGCGACACCGAGTTTTTGCGCCTGATGCTGCACCAGATGCATGCGTTCAAGATCGACCCGGCCTCGTTGATCCATGCCCTGCAGAACCACGATGAACTGACCCTGGAGCTGGTGCATTTCTGGACCCTGCACGCCAACGACAGCTACCTGTACAAGGGCCAGACCTTCCCCGGCAACATCCTGCGCGAGCATATCCGCAGCGAGATGTACGAGGGCCTGGCGGGCGAGCACGCACCGTACAACCTCAAGTTCGTGACCAATGGCGTGTCGTGCACCACGGTCAGCATCATCACTGCCGCGCTGGGCATTCGCGACCTGGGCAGCATCGACGCCGAGCAACTGGCGCTGATCCAGAAGGTGCACCTGCTGCTGGCCATGTACAACGCCATGCAGCCGGGGGTGTTTGCGCTGTCGGGCTGGGACCTGGTCGGCGCCTTGCCGCTGGAGCCCGAGCAGGTGGAGGGGCTGATGGGTGACGGCGACACCCGCTGGATTCATCGCGGCGCCTATGACCTGGCCGACCTGGACGTGGAGGCGCAGCTCTCGGCCGAGGGCCTGCCGCGTGCGCGTTCGCTGTATGGCAGCCTGGCCAGCCAGTTGCAGCAGCCCGACAGTTTTGCCAGCAGCCTGAAACGCATGCTTGCTGTGCGCCAGGCCTATGCGATTGCGGCGAGCCGGCAGATCCTGATCCCCGAGGTGGCCAACCCGGCCTTGCTGCTGATGGTGCACGAGCTGCCGGCAGGCAAGGGCATCCAGATCACCGCACTCAACTTCGGTGCCGAGCCACTGAGCGAAACCCTGCATCTGCCAGATGTAAGCCCCGGCGCGGTGGTGGACATGATCAACGAACGGCTGGAGGGCGAGCTGAGCGAAGCGGGGGAGATGACCATCAATCTGGATGGCTATGAGGGCCTTTCGCTGCGCATCGTGAGCAGTGTGGCGACGCTGTAGGCGTTGGCATGCGGTAACGTTTTTACAGGCCCGGGGCTTCGTGTCTGACGGTTCCCCGGCCCCTTCGCTGGCAAGGCCAGCTCCTGCAAGGGGCGGCCACCGTCACCGCACTGCTGCCTGCCCCGTGACACACCCCGCCCACCTGATGGAAAATGCCCGACGCCTCTCCCCACCAAAAGGCTTCTGCATGGACAAGCTGGACCGGGCAATACTCGACCTTCTGCAAACCGACTGCACCCGTGCGGTGGGCGATATCGCCGAGCAGATCGGCCTGGGCACCACCGCCTGCTGGCGGCGCATCCAGAAGCTCGAAGAGGCCGGCATCATCCGCGGCCGCGTGGCCCTGCTCGACGGCAAGAAGCTCAATGTCGGCGTGGTGGTGTTCGTCTCGATCAAGACCACCCAGCACAACGCCGACTGGCTGGCCGGCTTTCATGCCGCCGTGGCCGGTATCGACGAAGTGCTGGAGGTGTACCGCATGGCCGGCGATACCGACTATCTGCTGCGCGTGGTGGTGCCGGACGTGGCCGCCTACGACGCGGTGTACAAGCAGTTGATCCGCATTCCGGGCCTGTCCGACATCAGCTCCAGCTTCTCCATGGAGCAGATCAAGTACTCCACCCGCCTGCCGCTGCGCTATGCGCCCTGAGCCGATCACGCTGCACCAGGCCGGCGCCGACGACAGGCAGGCTGCCGTAGCATTCGTGATGCAGGCCCGCGCCGCGCTGTTCCCCAAGCTCGCCGCCACCGGGATGCCGGCAGACCTGCAGCAGTTCGAACAGGTCTACCTGCACGGCGCGGGGCGTTTCCTGCTGGCCCGCTGCAATGGCCAGATCGTCGCGGCCATCGGCTACCTGCCTTACGACCACCGCTTCCGCCAGCTCGACTACCGTGGACAGAAGGTGGTGGAAGTGGTGCGCCTGTTCGTGTTGCCGGCCTATCGCCGCAGCGGGCTGGCCGGTGAGTTGTACCGCGCGTTGCGTGAGCTGGCGCTGCAGGACCAGGTGCAGGTGCTGTACCTGCACACCCATCCGTTTCTGCCAGGCGCCATTGGTTTCTGGCAAAAACATGGCTTCGAGATCATCGATGTGGAAGCCGACCCGGTGTGGCAGACCACCCACATGCAATGTCGCCTGCCCGCCGGCTGAACCTCAGAAGCGCCCGTTGAGCGGGTATTCCACCGCCAAACGGATCTGGTCGGCATCCAGCTCGGCCTGGGCAGTGTTGCCCCGGTGCACGTTGTGCCGCAGCGACACGGTGGTGCCCTTGGCCACGCCGCCCTGCACCACGTAGCGCGCCTCCAGGTCGCGCTCCCAGTGCTTGCCGCCTTCGCCGTAGCCCAGGTACGCATAGCCGCCACGCGGGTCGACGTGGCTGCCATCGATGCGGCTGCCGCGCACATACGCCGCACTCAGCACCAGCCCGGGCAGGCCCCACGGGGTCATCGCCAGGTCGTAGCGGGCCTGCCACGACTGCTCGTTGGGGGCGTTGAAGTCCGACAATTGCACGGCGTTGCTGATGAAGATCGCGCCACGGGTCACATAGTCGAACGGTGTGTCGCCATCGACCTTCTGGTAGCCCAGGCTGAAGCTGTGCGGGCCTTGTGCGTAGGTCGTCAGCAGGCTCCAGGTGGTGTTGTCGATCTGCCCGGACAACGCCTTGCCGGTGTCGGTGGTGCGGTACAGGTTGAGGTTGAAGGTGAGCGAGCGATTGGCGTCCAGTGCATGGCTGAAGGTGCCGCCCAGGTAGTGCTGGTTCCAGGTGTCGTCGTAGCGCGAGGTGTACAGGCTGGCGCTGAGGCTCGGGCTTGCACTGTAGACCACCCCGGCCAGGTCGAAGGCATCGCCCTTTGCTGCGTTGGAGTAGTTCACCACGAACCCCTGGTCATGGCTGCTGGCGTTGCGGTCGGTGCTCTCGGTGAAGTGCCCGCCTACCAGTTTCACCCCATCGAATTCGGTGCTGGTGACCAGCACCCCGGTGGCGGTTTCGGGCAGCAGGCGGCTGTCGGACGAGCTGAACACCGGGGTCTTGACCCGCTGTTCGCCATACGACAGCACGGTGGAGGAGGCCCGAAGCTTGACCGCCGCGCCGCCGCGGCTGAATTCGTTCTTGGGGTGGCCGTGGTTGTCCAGCCCCAGCAGGCGCGCCTTGCCGGCGCGTCCGCCGCCGCTGTCCAGTTGCACGCCGAGGTAGGCATGGGCATCCACGCCCACGCCGATCAGGCCCTGGGTGAAGCCCGACTGCAACGTGCCCATCAGGCCATAGGCCCATTCCTCGGCATAACCGTTGCGCTCGGCACGGGGCTTGTAGGCATTGCGTGCGCCGCTGTTGCGCGCGCCGTGGCGGTATCCGCGGTTGTCGTACACGCTGCGGTTGAGCAGGCTCCAGGTGCTGTCTTCGACCAGGCCGTTGGCCTGCTCCTGGGCCGATTCGGCCAGCACCAGGGGCGCCGGCCCGGCCAATGCCAGCAGCAGGGCCGAACGGGTGCGCAGTGCGATCATTGTGCGGCCTCGCGTTGCAGCAGGGCGGCAAGACGATCTGCTGCACGCCTGGGCAAGGTGCTCGGCAGGCTCGGTGGCGTGGCGGCGGGCTCACCGACCTGGATCAGCATCACCATGCCCATCGACAGGTGCGGGATGCACTGGATGCCGTACAGGCCCGGCACGTTGAAGGTCTGCTCGATTTGCTGGTTGATCCTGCCCTTGAACGCCTCGGCGCCTTCGGGCAGCAGGCCGGGCAGCGAGGCGGCATTGTGCCCGCTCTGGGTGGCGATGAACTTCACCGAATCGCCGGGGGCGATGCGCAGGTAGTCCGGCTCGTACACCATGCTGCCGGTCGCACCACGGTTGAGCATTTTCACTTCGTGCACCTCGGCCGATACCGAAGGGGCGAGCAGGGCGCTGGCGAGCAGCAGGGGCAAGGCGGCAAGGCGCATGGGCGGGCTATCCATTTCAGGTCAAGAGGAACGAACGCGCAGGATCTGCGCGCCGTCGAAGGGGTCGGTCAGGTAGTGCGCCTGCACCCCGAAGGTGGCCTGCAGGCGTTGCGGGGTCAGCACCTGCAACGGCGGGCCAACATCCACCAGGCGCCCGCGCTCGAGCACGGCCAGGCGATCGCAGGTGAGGGCCTGGTTGAGGTCGTGCAGGGCGATCAGGGTGGTCACCGGCAGCGCCTGAACCAGGCGCAGAATGCCCAGCTGGTGCTGGATGTCGAGGTGGTTGGTCGGCTCGTCGAGCAACAGCAGCTGCGGGCGTTGCGCCAGGGCCCGGGCGATGTGCACGCGCTGGCGCTCGCCACCGGAGAGGCTGCGCCAGCTGCGTGTTGCCAGGTGGGTGGCATCCACGTCGGCCAGGGCCTGCTGCACGATGGCGTGATCGTCTGCCGACCAGGGGCGCAACGCCGACAACCACGGCGTGCGGCCCAGGGCCACGGCATCGAACACGTTGATCGCATCGCTGGTGTCGGCCTGTTGCTCGACCACTGCCAACCGCCGCGCCACCTCGCGGCGTGGCAGCTGCCTGAGCGCGTTGCTGCCCAGCTGCACCTCGCCGCAGGTGGGCGTGCGCAGCCCGGCCAGCAGCTTGAGCAGGGTGGACTTGCCCGAGCCGTTGGGGCCGACGATACCCAGGGTCTCGCCACGGCGCACCTCAAGGTCGACCGCGTCCAGCAGCACGGCATCGCGCACCTTCAAACCCAGGCCGGTGCAGCGCAGTGCAGCTTCATCCAGCGGGTGGGTGACAGCGTTCATCGGGCGCTCCTGCGGCCAATCAGTATCAATGCGAACACCGGTGCGCCGACCAGCGCCGTGATCACCCCCACCGGAATCACCTGGCCCTTGATCAGGGTGCGCGAGAGCACGTCGGCGGCAATCAGGAACAGCGCGCCACCCAGCGCGCTGGCCGGCAGCAGGCGCGCATGGGGGGTACCGAACAGCAGCCGCATCGCATGCGGAATCACCAGCCCGACAAAGCCGATGGCGCCCACGATCGACACCATCACTGCCGTCACCAGCGCCGCGCAGCTGATCAGCAGCACCTGCACGCGGCGTACCGGGATGCCCAGCGAGGCAGCCGAGTCGCTGCCGAAGGTGAAGGCGTCCAGCGCCCGCCGATGCCACACGCACACCGCAAGGCCGGCCAGCGCCACCGGCACTGCCAGCCACACCGATGGCCAGCGCACGCCACTGAGGTTGCCCAGCAGCCAGAACAGGATGCCGCGCGCCTGCTCGGCACTGGCCGACCGGGTGATCAGAAAGGCGGTGAGCGCGTTGAACAGCTGCGAGCCGGCGATCCCGGCGAGGATGATCTGCCCCGTGCTGTTGGACGGCCCGCTGGCACGGGCCAGCAGCGCCACCAGCGCGAAGGCCGCGATGGCCCCGACGAAGGCGCCCAGCGACAGCGTGATCGCCCCCGCGCCCAGCCCCAGCAGCGCCACCAGCACCGCGCCGGTGGAGGCGCCGGCCGAGATGCCGAGCAGGTACGGGTCGGCCAGCGGGTTGCGCAGCAGCGACTGCAGTACCACCCCGCAGGTGGCCAGCCCCGCGCCGCAGGCGGCGGCCACTAGCGCACGGGTCAGGCGGTAGTTCCACACGATGCCTTCATCGATCGGGTCCAGCAGGTGCCCGGCGGCCCACAGCTTGTTGGCCAGCACCTGCAGCACCACCGAGGGGGCGATCGGCGTTTCGCCAATCGCTACCCCTGCCAGTATCGCCAGCAGCAGGGCCAGGCACGCGAGCAGGCCACGCACAACGCTGCCTGTCATGGCGCCAGGTCGAAGCCGTTGATGGCCGAGGCCAGGGTCTCCATGCCGCTGAACAGGCGCGTGCTGGCCTGCATGGCATGTGCATCGAGAATCACGATGCGGTTGTGTCTGACCGCGTCCATGTTGCGCGTGACCGGGTCGCTGCGCAGGAATTCGAGTTTCTTCTGGTAGTCATCGGCCGGGAAGCGACGACGGTCCATGCGCGCGATCACCAGGAAGGTGGGGTTGGCCTTGGCGATGGTTTCCCAGCCCACGGTCGGCCATTCCTCATCGGACTGCACCACGTTGCGCACGCCCAGGGTCTGCAGCATGTAGTCGGGGATACCCTTGCGCCCGGCCACGTACGGGTCGATGTCCAGGTCTGCGCTGGAGAACCAGAACAGGGCGCTGGTGTCCTTCAGATCCTTGCCCTTCACGGTGGCGGCAGCCTTGGCCAGGCGTGCCTTGAGCTCGCTGTTCAACCGCTCGCCACGCGCCTGCACGTCGAAGATCTCGGCCAGCTGGCTGATGCTGTTGTAGATGCTGTCGATGCGAAACGGCTCCAGGCGGGTGCCGTCGGCGCCGACCAGGTTGTCCTTGCCCTCGCAGTCGGACGGCATCAGGTAGGTGGGGATGTTCAGCTCATGGAACTGCTCGCGGGTGCCGACCACGCCCTGCGGGCCGACCATCCACTCCAGCTGCACCGCCACCAGTTGCGGGCGCTTGCCGATCACCGCCTCGAAGCTGGGGTCGTTGTCGGCCAGGCGCTCGACCTTGTCGTTCTGCACCTTGTACTGCGCCAGCACATCGTTGAACCACAGCGAGGTGCCGACCAGCCTGTCGCCCAGGCCCAGTGCGTAGAACATCTCGGTGCCGGCCTGGCCGATGGTCACGGCGCGGTCGGGCGCATGCTGGAAGGTCAGCGGCATGCCGCAGTTCTGCAGCGTGAGCGGGTAGTGGGTCGGGGCGGCCTGGGCCAGGGTTGACAGACCCAGGCCCGCGAGCAGGGTGACAAGGCGGGGCAACTGCATGATGCGATCTCCATTCGAACCGTACACGGGCAGGGGTGTACAACCTGGAAACACATCGACAGGCGCTGCCGCGAGGGCAGGGCAAGGCCGTTCGGCGCGCGGGGCGCTCGCGGCACAGATGTACTCCCCGGACACCCCGCCGGTTAGTGATTGTTGCTGTGCCGGCAGGTCTCCTGACTGGTGCGTCGTCACCTGGCTCCGGCCTTCCCGGGGGTCACCCAGTGGCATTTCAGGAGCAGGCTCGGCACTTACAGTTGCGGGGGCAGTTCCGTTTGACGCCATGCAGTGGCGTCTCGGATTCCCTATTGATTCCGTGTGGAAACCGGCGGGCGGCATGGTAGTCGATCACGCCGCCCGCAGGGAAACAAAACCCCGCCAGCCTCAGAGGTACTTGAGCCAGGCAATGTCGCGACGGCGGGCCTTGAACGCGGCAAACCAGCGCACCGGCGGGAACAGCGCCACGGCCAGCAGCACGGCGGTCAGCCACACCGCCCAGATACCATCGAAGCCGAAGTAATTGCCCTGGTTCAGGCCCAGCAGTGCAACGCAGGCCAGGTACGCCACTTTCAGCACATACAGGTGCAGCAGGTAGAAGAACATCGGTGCGGCGCCGAACACCGCCAGGGTGCTGATCCACCGGCGCTGCCCGGCGCGCTCCAGGCCCAGCAGCAACAGCAGGCCAGCCCCCAGGGTCAGGGCCAGGAACAGCAGCGAGGGCGGGTACTTGGTGATGTTGAAGAAGCTCATCAGGGTGTGCGCGGTGTCGGCCTGAACCGTCCATGGCGCCTCGCCGTAGCCGTTGAGCAGGCGCAGGGCGACAAAGCCGAGCAGGGTTGCCAGGCCTGCCAGCAGCAGACGGCGCTGGCGCGTGGCGGCCGGCATCGAGTGGGCGAACCAGGGGCCCAGGCCGTAGCCCAGCGCGATCACGCCGACCCACGGCAGCACCGGGTACGAGGTACGCAGGCGCAGGCTGTCGGAGAACTCGAGCCAGCCGCGGTCATGCAGGATCGCCCACGGCACGTGCAGCGCAGAGCCCTGCGCAAAGTGCAGGCCGTCGAGCAGGTTGTGACCGGCCACGATCGCGGCGCCCAGCACCAGCAACAGCGGGCGCGGCAACCACACCAGGGCCGCCAGGGCGATCATGCTGATGCCGATGGCCCAGATCACCTGCAGGTAGATCACGCTGGGTGGCAGCTGGAAGGTCCAGGCGATGTTCACCAGGGTGAACTCCAGCACCACCAGAAACAGCCCGCGCTTGAACAGAAAGGCCGACACATCGCCCCGGCCCTGGTGCTTCTGGCCATACAGCCAGGCCGACAGACCGGTCAGCAGCACGAACACCGGGGCGCACAGGTGGGCCAGCGTACGGCTGACGAACAGCGCAGGTTCGGTGCTGTCGATGGCCATCGGGTCGCTCACCTGGCGATGCAGGAAGAAGGTTTCGCGCACGTGGTCCAGCAGCATGAACAGGATCACCAGGCCCCTGAGGGCATCGATGGACAGCAGGCGTTGGCTCGGTTTGCTGGCGGCGGGGAGGGCAGTAGCGCTAGTCATTGAAAGGTCGCAGGCAGAGGGGGCGAATTGAATGGTTACTGTATAACATTTCTATTCGCTCGGTAAATCTTCCTTACAATCTTGACTGCCATGCTGCGACATCAGACCGCACCCATCTGGCGCTGCGCGCTGGAACCCGTCGACCCTGCGTGACAAAATGCCGCCTCGCAAAACCCTTGCACAAGGCTCCCGCTCTCGGGGCCGGCACCTTCCCAAAAGGATGGTTACATGAACGATTTACTGACCCGGCGCACGGTGATCGCCGGGCTCGGCCTGCTCGGCCTCGGTGCCCTGGCAGGTTGCAACAACTCCGGCGCGCTGGACTTCAAATACGGCAAGGACCTGAGCAACAAGATCCTCGGCCGCACCTTCAAGCTCAAGGATCCGCAAGGCAACGTGATGACCCTGTCGAGCTTCCAGGGCTCGATGCCGATGGTGTTCTTCGGCTTCACCCAATGCCCGGCGGTGTGCCCCACCACCCTGGCCCGCGCGGTGCAGATCAAGAAGCTGATGGGCCGCGACGCCGACTTCCTGCAGGTGGTGTTCATCAGCCTGGACCCCGAGCGCGACACCCCCGAAGTGCTGGACGCCTACGTCAAGGCCTTCGATCCCTCGTTCGTGGCGCTGTCCGGTACCCTGGAAGAGACGGCCGCAGTGGCCAAGGAATTCGGCGTGTTCTACGAGAAGGTGCCGGCCGGCGACACCTATACCATTTCCCACAGCTCGACCAGCTACGTGTTCGACTCGCGTGGCGTGCTGCGCCTTGGCCTCTCGCATTCCCTCAATGCCAGGGAATGCACCGAAGACCTGCTTACCGTAATGGAGGTTTGTTAATGCGTTCTCCCGTGAAACACGCGCTTGGCGCGATGGCGTTGCTGTCCCTGTTCGGTGCGGCGCTGCCCGCCGTTGCCCAGACCACCGTGGGCGAGCCCTGGGTGCGCGCCAGCGTGCCGCAGCAGCAGTCGACCGGTGCGTTCATGACCCTCACTGCCAGCACCGACAGCAAGCTGGTGGGCGTCGAGTCGCCGGTGGCCAAGACCGTGCAGGTGCACCAGATGCAGATGCACAACGACGTGATGAGCATGAGTGAAGTCAAGGCGCTGGACCTGCCCGCCGGCAAGCCGGTGGTGCTCGACACCAATGGCTACCACGTGATGCTGATGGGCCTGGTCAAGCAGGTGAAGGAAGGCGACACGGTGCCGTTGACCCTGATCGTCGAAGACGCCAAGGGCCAGAAGGAGTCGATCAAGGTCGACGCCCCGGTGCGTTCGCTGACCGCCACCGACGGTCACGGCGAGCACTCGATGCACGACCACAGCCACATGTAAGTACCCGCCGCGCCGGCCCTTGCGCCGGCGCAATCCGTTCCTGCCGGGTGGTTCGCCACCCAACGGTTTCAACTGGCCTGCGCCAGATAGTCCCGCAGCCGATCCTGCAGATACCACACACCTTCAGCGTGTTTCAGGTAATCGCTGATCGGCATCATCTGCCAGTACTGGCCTTCGTCGCCAAATTCGATGGCATCGATTTCCCCCTGCGTGATGTGCCCCACCAGAAACCAGGACTCCCAGCCGGGTCTGGCCAGGCTGGGGTAGTTGCGGCGCCATTCGATGCGTTCGGGGGGCAGGCGCAGGGCGAACTCTTCGTCCAGCTCGCGCAGCGCGCATTCCACCGGGGTCTCATCACCTTCGCGCCCCCCGCCGGCAAAGTCCCAGCAGCCGGGGAAGGGGATGGTGCTTTTCACGTCGCGCTTGTAGGTCAGCAGGTGGTCGTGGAACAGCAGGGCGAGTTTGGCACCGCAGAAGGGTTTGAGGGGCATGGAGACTGGCCTCTGGCAGGACGGGCGTTAGGCACCGGGCCGGTATTTATACGATGGTTCTGCAGGTTGCGCGGCATTTTTTGTGGTGTGGGCTGCCGGGCAGCTCCTGGTCACACAGGCATGCGCCGCCGACGGGTATAACTGAACCCGGGAATAAGGATATGCTGTTTCGAAATATTACAAATTGGTGAGGGCAGAATGCCGTTAAAGGACCTGTTGCTGGCGCTGGTGGTGATCGTCGCCTGGGGCCTGAATTTCGTGGTGATCAAGGTCGGCCTCGACGGCCTGCCGCCCATGCTGCTGGGTGGCCTGCGCTTCGTGCTGGTGCTGTTTCCGGCGATCTTCTTCATCAAGCGCCCGCAACTGCCGTGGCGCTGGTTGCTGGCCTACGGCACCACCATCTCGCTGGGCCAGTTCGCCTTTCTGTTCGAGGCCATGGGCAACGGCATGCCGCCGGGCCTGGCGTCGCTGGTGCTGCAGTCGCAGGCCTTCTTCACGCTGTTCTTTGCCGCGATGTTTCTCGGTGAGCGGCTGCGCGCCGCCAGCCTGCTGGGGCTGCTGGTGGCCGCCGGGGGCCTGGCGCTGATCGGCAGCGAGAACGGCAGCCACGTGCCATTTTTGGCGCTGGTGCTGACCCTGTGCGCCGCCGCATGCTGGGCCATGGGCAACATCATCACGCGCCGCTTCGGCAACATCGACCTGGTGGCGCTGGTGATCTGGGGCGCGCTGATTCCGCCGTTGCCATTCTTCGCCCTGTCGTGGTGGCTCGAAGGGCCGGCGCTGATCGAAAGCTCGCTGCGCGGCATCGGCCTGAACTCGATCCTGGCCCTGGCGTACCTGGCCTTCATCGCCACCATGCTCGGCTACAGCCTGTGGAGCGGCCTGCTGTCGCGCTACCCGGCGGGCAAGGTCGCACCGTTTTCGCTGCTGGTGCCAGTGGTGGGGCTGAGCTCCTCGGCGTTGCTGCTGGGTGAGCGCCTGAGTACCCTGCAATGCTGGGGTGGGGTGCTGGTGATGGTGGGGTTGCTGATCAATGTGTTCGGCTCGCGCCTGCGTCAACGCCTGCGGGCCGCGCTGAGCTGAGGCCCCAGGGCGGCGGTGGAACGTTCCGCCGCGCACGCCGCTCCAATTCCAGACCCTCGCCGACCAAGGTCCGACCATGAATTCACCTCGATCCACCACGCCCCATGCCGGCCCGGCCGGCATGGTCAAGGTGCGCGGCGCGCGCGAACACAACCTGAAGAACGTGGATGTGGACATCCCCCGCGATGCGCTGGTGGTGTTCACCGGCGTGTCCGGCTCGGGCAAGTCGTCGCTGGCGTTCTCGACCCTGTATGCCGAGGCCCAGCGCCGCTATTTCGAGTCGGTGGCGCCCTATGCGCGACGCCTGATCGACCAGGTCGGGGTGCCGGATGTGGACGCCATCGAAGGCCTGCCGCCGGCGGTGGCCCTGCAACAGCAGCGCGGCACCCCCAGCGCGCGCTCCTCGGTGGGCAGCGTGACCACGCTGTCGAGCCTGATCCGCATGCTCTATTCGCGCGCCGGCAGTTACCCGGACGGCCAGCCGATGCTGTATGCCGAGGACTTCTCGCCCAATACGCCCCAGGGCGCATGCCCCGAGTGCCACGGCCTGGGCCGGGTCTACGAGGTGGACGAGGCCTCGATGGTGCCCGACCCGTCGCTGACCATCCGCGAGCGTGCGGTGGCCTCGTGGCCGCTGGCGTGGCAGGGCCAGAACCAGCGCGACATCCTCGTGACCCTGGGCTATGACGTCGACATTCCGTGGCGCGACCTGCCCCAGGAGCAGCGCGACTGGATCCTGTTCACCGAAGAGACCCCCACCGTGCCGGTGTATGCCGGCATGACCCCGGCCCAGACCCGCGACGCCCTCAAGCGCAAGCTCGAACCCAGCTATCAAGGCACCTTCAGCGGCGCGCGGCGCTATGTGCTGCACACCTTCACCCATTCGCAGAGCGCGCTGATGCGCAAGCGCGTCAGCCAGTTCATGCGGGCCAGCGCCTGCCCGTTGTGCGCGGGCAAGCGGCTCAAGCGCGAGGCCCTGACCGTGACCTTCGCCGGGCTGGACATTGCCGAGCTGGCGCAGTTGCCCTTGCTGCAGCTGGCCGAGGTGCTCAAGCCGGTGGCCAGCGCCACCTATGTCGAGCATGGCGACGAGCAGGGTGCGGTGCTGACCCACGCGCAAACCCGTGACGCCCGCCAGCAGCGCGCGGCCAGGGGCGACAACGCCCATGCCGGCGGCCCGGACGTGCGCCACACACCCAACCTCTCGCTGGAAAAACGCCTGGCCGCGCAGCGCATCGCCCAGGACCTGCTCGAACGGGTGGCCACCCTGATCGACCTGGGCCTGGGTTACCTGGCCCTGGAGCGCAGCACGCCGACCCTGTCGTCGGGCGAGCTGCAGCGCCTGCGCCTGGCCACCCAGCTCAACTCGCAGCTGTTCGGCGTGATCTATGTACTGGACGAACCCTCGGCCGGCCTGCACCCGGCCGATGGCGAGGCGCTGTACGAGGCCCTGCTGCGCCTCAAGGCCGCGGGCAATTCGGTGTTCGTGGTCGAGCACGACCTGAACACCATGCGCCGCGCCGACTGGCTGGTGGACGTGGGCCCGGCGGCGGGCGAGCAGGGCGGCCAGGTGCTGTACAGCGGGCCCCCGGCCGGGTTGGCCGAGGTCGAGGCCTCGCAGACCCGCAACTATCTGTTCGGCGCCCAGGCCGCCGCGCCGCGCACCCCGCGTGAACCCGGCGGCTGGCTGCGCCTGGAGGGCGTGACGCGCAACAACCTGCACAACCTCGATGCGGCCTTCCCCCTTGGGTGCTTCACGGCCGTCACCGGGATTTCCGGCTCGGGCAAGTCCAGCCTGGTCAGCCAGGCGCTGCTGGAGCTGGTGGGCGCGCACCTGGGCCAGGCCACCGCGCCCAGCGAGCCCCAGGAGCAGAGCCTGGAGGATGACGTGGCGCAGGCCAGCGGCGGCCAGGTCACGGCGGGCCTGGAGCAGATCCGCCGGCTGGTGCAGGTGGACCAGAAGCCCATCGGCCGTACCCCGCGCTCGAACCTTGCGACCTACACCGGCCTGTTCGACCACGTGCGCAAACTGTTCGCCGCCACCGATGCGGCCCGCGAACAGGGCTTCGATGCCGGGCGCTTCTCGTTCAACGTGGCCAAGGGCCGTTGCGAAACCTGCGAAGGCGAAGGCTTTGTCAGCGTCGAGCTGCTGTTCATGCCCAGCGTCTACGCACCGTGCCCCACCTGCCATGGCGCCCGCTACAACCCGCAGACCCTGGCGGTCACCTGGCAGGGCCTGAACATCGCCCAGGTGCTGCAGCTGACGGTGACCCAGGCGCTGGCGGTGTTCGAGCAGCAGCCGGCGGTGCAGCGTGCCCTGGCGGTGCTGCACGAAATCGGGCTGGGCTACCTGCGCCTGGGCCAGCCGGCCACCGAGCTGTCGGGCGGTGAGGCGCAGCGCATCAAGCTGGCCACCGAACTGCAGCGCATGGCCCGCGGGGCCACCCTGTATGTGCTCGACGAACCCACCAACGGCCTGCATCCGCAGGATATCGACCGGCTGATGCTGCAGCTGGGGCGCCTGGTGGATGCCGGGCATACGGTGATCGTGGTGGAGCACGACATGCGCGTGGTGGCCCAGAGCGACTGGGTGATCGACATCGGCCCGGGGGCGGGGGACCAGGGCGGCACGCTGGTGGCCTGCGGCACGCCGCAGCAGGTGGCGGCCAGTGCCCACAGCCGTACCGCGCCGTTTCTGGCCCGGGCCCTGGGCTGAGGCGGCTCAGGCGTCGAGGCTGCGCCGAACCTTGTCCAGCAGTTCGTGGATCTGGAACGGCTTGGTGACGATGTCCATGCGCTCACCGAGAAAATGCTGCCGGTCGATGGCGTTCTCGGCGTAGCCGGTCATGAACAGCACCGGCAGGCTCGGGCGCAGCATGCGCGCGACATTGGCCAGCTCGCGCCCGTTCATGTGCGGCAGGCCCACGTCGCTGAGCAGCAGGGCGATGCTCGGGTCGGCATGCAGTTTCTGCAGGGCGCTTTCGACGTCCGGCGCCGGGGTGCAGCGGTAACCGGCATCGGTCAGCACCTCGCAGACGAAACTGCGCACCACCGACATGTCCTCGACCACCAGCACATGCTCGCCGGCGGTACTGATCACGGTGTCGGGTGTGGGTTCGGTGATGCTCAACAGCGGGCTCTGGCTGGCCGGCAGCATCAGCGTCACTTCGGTACCGCGCCCGCCGGTGCTGCGGATCTGCACGTCGCCGGCCGACTGGCGGGCGAAGCCGTAGATGGTCGACAGCCCCAGCCCGGTGCCCTGGCCGATGGGCTTGGTGGTGAAGAACGGGTCGAAGACCTTGCCGATCACCTCGGGGGCGATGCCGCTGCCGTCGTCGCGCACCGACAATGCCACGTAGGCGCCATCGGCCAGCTTGAGGTCGTCCTGGGTGTGCGCCGCGTAGGTGCTGATCCAGATGTTGCCACCCTGGGGCAGCGCGTCGCGCGCGTTGATCACCAGGTTGAGCACGGCGTTCTCCAGCTGGATCGGGTCTACCAGGGCCACGCTGAGGTGCTCGCTCAGGTTCAGGTGCAGGCTGATGTGTTCGCCGATGGTGCGTCGCAGCAGTTCCTCCAGCGAGCGGATGTGCTGGTTGATGTCGGCCGGGCGGGGGTCCAGCGGTTGCTGGCGGGCAAAGGCGAGCAGGCGGTGGGTCAGGGTGGCGGCCCCCATGGCGGCGCCCAGTGCAGCGTCGGCGTAGGACTGCACCTTGTCGACGCGGCCCTGCTCGATGCGTTTCTTGATCAGCTCCAGGCTGGTGATGATGCCGGTGAGCATGTTGTTGAAGTCATGGGCGATGCCGCCGGTAAGCTTGCCCAGTGCGTCCATCTTCTGCACCTGCAGCAACTGCGCCTCGGTGCGCGCGCGTTCGGCCACTTCCTGGGCCAGCAGGGTGGTCGCGCTGTCCAGTTCGGCGCGCTGGGTGCGTTCGCGGTGGCGCTGTTCGGTCACGTCCTCGACGAAGATCAGGCTCGACTCGCCGCTGCGGTAGGGCGACACCTGCCACTGGGTCTCGCGCAGCTGGCCGTTGACGCGCATGTGCAGCAGGCCCTTCCAGCGGTCCCGGGTGCCGAGCCTGCGCAGCAGTTCGTCGATCACCGGCTGCTGGTCGTCGGCAAAGCACTCGACCAGGGTGTCGGGGCTCAGGTTGTCCTGGATCAGCTGGGCGAACGCCTGGTTGCATTCGTGCACCTTGAGCCCGGTGCCCAGCAGCGCGATGGGCGCGGCGGTGCTGACGAAGATCTCGCGAAAGCGCGCCTCGCTCTCGCGCAGCGCCTGCTCGGTGTCGCGTACCCGCAGCAGCGTGCGCAGGGTGGCCAGCAACACCTCGGGGTCGACCGGGTGGATCAGGTAGGCGTCGGCCCCGGCGTCCAGCCCGGTGATGATGTCGCCGGTACCGATGGCGGCCGCCGATACGTGGATCACCGGCAGCAACGCGGTGGCCGGGGTGGCGCGCAGGATGCGCACGATATCGAAGCCGCTCATGTCCGGCAGGTGTACGTCCAGGATCAGCGCATCGTAGGTCTGGCTGGCAATCAGCTCCAGGCCCTCGCCACCGGTGCCGGCCTCGTCGATGCGGTAGCCATGGCATTCCAGGCGCCGGCGCAGGGCATAGCGGGTGACGATGTTGTCGTCGACGATCAGCAGGCGGATGTCAGGCTTCATCACCAGGCTCCTGGGCCAGCGCCAAGGGGATCACTACGTAGAAGGTCGAACCGACCCCGGGCGTACTCTCGACCCCGACCCGGCCACCCAGCAGCGCCGCGAAGCGCTTGCACAGCGACAGGCCCAGGCCGGTGCCGCGCAGGCGCTTCTGCAGCGGCGAGTCGATCTGTGCGAAGTCCTCGAACAGCGTATCGTGCAGCTCGCCCGGGATGCCGATGCCGGTGTCGTGCACCGCAAAGCGGATCTGGCCGTCGTCTTCCAGTTGCGACGATACCCGCACTTCGCCGCGGGCGGTGAATTTCAGCGCGTTGGAAATGAAGTTGCGCAGGATCTGCGCCAGCTTCTTGTCGTCGCTGTACAGGCGCGGCAGGCCCTGGGGCTCTTCGAAGATCAGGTCGACCGCCGAGGCATCGACGATCGGCCGGAACATGCCGCGCAGGGCCGCGAACAGGTCGAGCATGTCGAACCAGGCCGGCGAGATGGTGATGCGCCCGGCCTCGATCTTGGCCAGGTCGAGCAGGTCGTCGACCATGTCGCTCAGTTCGCGCGCCGAATTGCTGACGAAGGTCACCTGCTTGTGCTGCTCGGGGCTCAGCGGGCCGTCCAGCTCGTCGCTGAGCAGGCGGGCGATGCTCAGGATCGAACCCAGCGGCGTGCGAAACTCGTGGCTCATGTACGACAGGAAGCGGCTCTTGAGGTCCGAGGCCTGGCGCAGTTGCTCGGCCTGGATATCCAGCTCGGCATACAGGGCCAGCACGCCCTGGTTGGTTTCTTCGAGTTCGGCGCGCAGGGCGTCGCCCTCTTCACGCAGCCGCGCGATCAGCGCCTGCGCCTCGGTGTCGGCAAGGGTAGGGGAATCAGCCACTTAGGGTCTCCAGGGCAACAACCAGCACGGTGACATCATCGCGGCCTCGGCAGAAGTCGCGATGCAGCACGGCGGCGATCAGTGCCGGGTGCTGATGCATGAGGCCAGGATACTGCTGCAGGTCCCAGCGCGATTGCAGCCCGTCGCTGTAGAGCACCAGCAGGTTGGCTTGCACATCAGCATAGTCAAAGGGGCGCACGCGGCGGAATTGCCCGCCGACGATACCCGGGTGCGAGGCCAGGCCACGACTGCTACCGGGTGCGAGCAGGTGCGCGCCGATGTTGCCGACGCCGCTGAAACGCAGCGCGCCGTTGTCGTACTGGGCGAAGGCCGCGGCGCCGCCACGGGTGCCCTGCATGTTGACGTGCATCGCCTCGAGCACCTGCGCGGGGTCGGCGAACGGGGCCTGGGCAAAGGCCTGGGTGCCGGCGTGGGCGGCCCGTTCGGCGAGCTCGCCGTGGCCCAGCCCGTCGACCACCAGGGCACTGATGCGCTGGCCGTCGTAGGCCAGGTACCAGGCATCGCCACAGGCCGGGTCGTGATGCAGGCTGTGCTGGCTGGCGCCCCAGCGCAGGTCGCAGGCCGCGCTGCTGCGCGGGTACAGGCGCGCCAGCACGGCGGCGCCACGGCTGTCGGCGTACACATCGAACACATCGGCCAGGCGCTTGATCGCGCCCAAGCCGATGCCCTGGGTACCGCCGGTGGAGAACCCGTCGGCCAGGCAGTGGTGCAGGTCGAAGCCTGCACCACGGTCGATGGCGATCAGTTCCAGCCCGCTGTAGCCGCTGTTGGGCAGCACCCGCAGGTGCAGTTCACCGCGCCCGGCATGCTTGAGCAGGTTGCTCGCAAGCTCGGTGGCCAACAGCGCGGCGCGCCCGGCGTCGGTGGCATCGAAACCCTGCTGTTCGGCCAGGCGTTGCACGCAGCGCCGGGCATGACCGACCTGGCTCTCGTCTTCTATCGGCAGCACCTGGGTCAGGCTGCCCAGGATACTCAGGCCCATCGCAGAATCGTCACGCGCGTGCCGGCCCCGGGGGCGGTATCCAGTTCGAACTCGTCCACCAGGCGCTTTGCCCCGGTCAGGCCCAGGCCCAGGCCGCCGCCGCTGGTCCAGCCATCGGTCATGGCCAGCTTGATGTCGGGGATGCCCGGCCCTTCGTCGCGAAAGGTCAGGCGCAGGCCCTTGCGATGGTCCTTCTCGACCACCTGCCAGTCCATGTGGCCACCGCCGCCATACACCACGGCGTTGCGGGCCAGCTCGCTGACCGCCGTGACCAGCTTGGTCAGGTTGATCAGGCTCATGCCGCAGCCCTGGGCCAGGGTGCGCGCCAGTTGCCGTGCACGTACCACATCCTGCTCCAGCAGGATGGGCTGGGTGCCGCTTTGCTCGGCGCTCATTGCGGTGCAGCCGAGTTGTTGAGCAGGCGCATGCCGCGCTCGGCGTTGAGCGCGGTACGCACGCCGGGCAGGGTCAGGCCCAGTTCGACCAGGGTGATCGCCACGGCCGGCTGCATGCCCACCAGCACGGTCTGCGTGTCCATGATGCGCGACACCCCGGAGATGGTGCCGATCATGCGGCCAATGAAGGAGTCGACCATGTCCAGCGCCGAGATGTCGATCAGCACGCCCTTGGCCGAGGTCGCGCTGATGCGCTCGGACAGGTCGTCCTGCAGGGTCATGGCCAGCTGGTCATGCATGTCGACCTGGATGGTCACCAGCAGGAATTCGCCGATTTGCAGAATCGGGATGCGCTCCATGGCTTCAGCCCGCCTTGGCGACGGACAGGCCCAGGCGATGCAGGGCCAGCTTCAGGGCGTCGGCCAGGTTGGCCTTGGTCACCACGCCCTGCAGGTCCAGGCCCAGGTGCACGATGGTCTGGGCGATCTGCGGGCGTACACCGCTGATGATGCAGTCGGCGCCCATCAGGCGGATGGCGGTCACGGTCTTGAGCAGGTGCTGGGCCACCAGGGTATCGACGGTGGGCACACCGGTGATGTCGATGATGGCGATTTCAGAGCCGGTGTCGACGATGCGCTGCAGCAGCGATTCCATCACCACCTGGGTACGTTGCGAGTCCAGGGTGCCGATCATCGGCAGTGCCAGTACGCCGTCCCACAGCTTGACCACCGGGGTGGACAGCTCCAGCAGTTCTTCCTGCTGGCGCTTGATCACCGCCTCGCGGGATTTCTGGAAGGTGCGGATGGTGTGCAGGCCCAGGGCATCGAGCAGTTCGGACACCTGCAGCAGCTGGTTGGCCAGTTGCGCCGGCTGCTCGCTGTACTCGCGCTGCAGCAGGGCGAACAGCGGGCCCTTGAGGGAGAAGATGAAGGTGGCGGTCTGCTGCGAGTCCTGGCCGAGCAGGGCGCGGCTATGGGAGAGCTTTTCCAGGAACAGGCGCACCTCGTCCCAGGCACCGGCGTTGAGGTTGCTGGCATCGCCGTTCTGCAGGCCGGCGTGCAGCAGGTCGAGAAACTCTTCGGTCTGGCGCTTGAGGTCGTCGGCCTTGAGGTTGCGCGTGGCACCCGACGCGTCCAGCCCGGCCAGCCATTCGGCTACCAGGGAGGCCTGGTGGGTGCGGATGGCGGTGAGGGTGAAAGGTTGCAGTGCAGCCATTTGGACAAGCTCCTGAGCAGGGTAGGTAAGGCACATGCGCATCTGAGTGTGCAGGCCTGATTCTAGTTCGATATTGCCTTCATCAAATTTTTTGCAGGCCCTCAGCTCCCGCTGGCGGGGCGCGGTTGCAGCATCGGGTCGTAGGGGTTGAGCTGGCGCAGCGACTCGAGCAGGGCATTGGCTGTGTCCACCTGCCGGGCCTGTTGCAGATAATGCATCAAGGCCAGCCGAACATCACGGTTAAACGGTTGTTGTTGCAGGCTGCTCCACAGTTGTTGCATTGCCGGCTCGCGCTGCCCCTGATCGTGCAGGGCCACCGCCAGCACATACCCGTAGCCGGCGTTCTGCGGGGCCAGCTGCACGGCCTTGCGCAGCGCCACCAGCGCTTGGTCGCGACGGCCCTGGCGAATCAGGGCCAGGCCGTGGGCCTGCTGCAACAGCGCCGAGTCGGGGTGCTGGCGCAGGCTGTCTTCCAGCAGCGTGCGTGCTTCGTCCTGGCGGCCATGGCTGTCCAGCCACTGCACCAGGGCCACACGGGCCGGCAGGAAGTCGGCGTCGCGCAGCACCGCGCTGCGCAGGTACGGCTCGACCGCATCGGTGCGTCCGCTGGCCTGGTACAGCAGGGCCAGGTTGAGGTTGGCTTCGGCGCGTTCGAGCAGGCTCAGCTGCACGCTTTCGTATTCGCCCAGCGCCTGCTCGAACGCCGCCTGCGCCGCGCCCAGCCCGGCTGCCCGTGCCGGCAGCAGGGCGTAGGCGGCCGCGATGCGCACGGCCAGCACCGGGTCACGCAGCAAGGGGGCCAGCGGCATGCTTCGCTGTTGCGGGGGCAGCAGCGCGGCCAGGGCTTCCACCGCCGCGGCGCGTACCTGCGGTGCGCTGTCGCCCAGGGCGCTGCGCGCCGCCTGCAGGGTACGTTCGCTCGGGTAGTTGGGCAGTTCGGCGAGCAGGGTGGCGCGGCGGATCGCCGGCAGTTCGCTGTTGGCCAGTTGCGTCAGCAGCGCCTGGGCGGCACCGGGTTTGCCGCTGCGCAGCAGGTCCAGGCTGGCAGCGTAGGCCGGTGTGTCGGAGGGCCGGTCGGCGTACCACAGCGCGAACTGCTCGCTGACGCGCTGCCCGGCACTGCCCTTGTGACACCCCAGGCAGGCATCCGGCGTGCCCAGCGCCAGTGCCTGGGCCGGTGCCGGAATGCTGAAGCCGTGGTCGTGGCGATAGTCATTGACCATGTAGAACTTGCCGGGCATGTGGCAGCTGACGCACTGCGCCGCGGGGCTGCCGGGGGCATGGTGATGGTGCTCGGTGGCGGTATAGTCGCGGGCCTTGAGCCCGGCGCCGTCGACCCCGGCCACGCCGGTCTTGCCCGCAGGGTTGTGGCACTGCAGGCACACCCCGTCGCCCGGTGCCTTGAGCTGGGTGCTGTGGGGCTCGTGGCAATTGCTGCAGCGCACGCCCTTGGCGAACATCTTGCTCTGGGTGAAGGCGCCGTACTCGAACACCTCGTCCTTGATCTTGCCGTCCAGCTCATACAGCTCGCGGGTCAGGCGGCTGGGCAGGTAGTCGTCCATCAGGCGGCGCTCGTTGTGAAAGCCATCGCCCAGCGGCGCGCGGCGCGCATGGCAGCGGGCACAGGTTTCGACTTCGGCCAGGTTGCCACCCTCCACCAGGCTCTGCTGGAAGCCGGCATGGGCAACCTGCCTGGCCGGCTTTTGCGCCGCCCACGCCAGGTGCCCGGAGGCCGGGCCGTGGCACGCCTGGCACCCCACGCCCAGGCTGTTCCAGTGGCTGTCGAAGGTGGCGCTGGCAGCGTTGAAATTGCGCTTGAAGCCGGTGGTATGGCACTCCACGCACATGAAGTTGGCATTCTGCTGCGGCTTGCTCCAGTGCAGCGGGTTCTTGAAGTCCACGCCCTGGCCGGGGTACAGGTGAAACCACTGCTGCTGGCGCGTATCCCAGGCCACCCCGAGCGCCTGCAGGTGCCCGCCGCCGGTGTCGATTAGGTACTGCTGCAAAGGCTCGATGCCGAAGGCATAGGCCACCTCGAAATCCTGGGGCCGGCCGTCGGCGCCTGGGGTGTTGACCCAGAAGCGGTCGCCCTGGCGAAAGAAGCGCGTGGTCTCGCGGTCGCTCTTGAACTGCACGTCGGCGAAATTGCCCAGCACGGTCTGGGCGGTGGCCGGCTGCATCGCCAACTGGTGATGGGAACCTTGCCACTGGCGAACCTGTTCGCCATGGCAACCCTGGCAGGTGGCTTCGTCGACCAGCGCCGGGGCGGGGCTGCTTGGCGCTGGCGGGGCTGGTGGCGTGCTCTGCGCAGCCACCGGCAGGCGTGCCGGGGCACGGTCGAGGGCGAACCAGGTGCCCAGCAGGGCCAGCAGGACCGCCCCGGCCAGCACCGGCCAGAGCAGGCTGGTGCCGCGCACGGGGGGCTGTTGGGGCGGCGTAACGGCGCGCTTTTTCGACATGCAGACGTCCATGCTGTTGGGGTAAGGGGCGCTTCAATCAGGCGGCGCGCTTCACGGCATGCCCAGGAACCAACGGTAGTACGGGTTGCTGCCATCTTCTCGCATCACGCCCTGAACCTGTCGCGCCCAGGTGTCGCGCTGGCCGCGGTAGGCGCTCAGGCCCACCTGATAGAAGCGCTGCAGGCGCTGGCGCTGGTCGTTCAGGCGCAGGCTGGCCAGGGCATCGGCGCCTTCCAGCGGCACCGGGCTGCCCAGCGCCAGCAGGGCCGGCAACACCCGGGTGATCTCGTCGCTGCGCACCCAGGGGGCGTACTCGATACGTGGCTGGTCGTCGGTGACGGCGGGGGCCTGTGCGGCAAAGCGCTCCAGGCCGGCGCGGTCGGTGACCCAGGTGGCCAGCAGTGCGGCCGGCGAGTCCACGCCCACCTCGGCCAGGGTGCGTTGCACGTGGGGTTGCGCCAGGCGCGCGCTGATGCGCGGCAGGTCCAGGCGCACCGGCTGCAGCGAGCCGACCAGCAGCATTTCATGGAACTCGGTGGTCCACAGCGAGGCATGCGGGAACACGTCGATGAAGCTGCGCACCAGGGCACGGCTGTCGTCGATGTTCTGGGTGGGCAGCGGCAGCCACTGGGCGACCAGGCCCTGGGGGTTGAGGCGGCTGGCGGCCAGCTGGTAGAAGTCACGCGAGTACAGGTTGACCACGCCGGCTGCCGAAGGGGGCGGTGGCTCCAGGGTGATCAGGTCGTAGGGCTGCGGGCTGGCCAGCAGTTCACGGCGCCCGTCGCGCAGGCGGATGTCCAGGCGCGCATCGTCGGCGGCGTGGTAGTTGCCCTGGAACAGCGTCGAGGCGTGCACCACCGCCGGCAGCAGTTCGGCCACCACGCGTTGCTCCAGGCCCGGGTAGCGCAGCAGGGCGCCGGCGGTGATGCCGGTGCCCAGCCCGATCACCAGCGCCGAGCGCGGCTCGCCGTTGTGGATCAACAGCGGCAGCAGGGCCTGCAGGCGCATGTAGCGCAGCGACGGCATGGCATCGCCGGTGTTGGACACGCCCTGGATGTACAGGCGACGAAAGCTGCCCTGGGGCTTGTGCTGTTCGACCACGGCGACCGTGGCGCCACGGCCTTCCTGATAGAACACCAGCTCGCCGCTGCGCGCGCCGGGCAGCAGGTTGGCCAGGCGCTGAGGTGGGGTGAGCAGGGCGGTCAGGAGGCTGGCCAGGGCAATGGCGTAGAGGGCGATGAATCTGGGTTGACTGAGCGCGCCTGTTCGCTGGCAAGCCCGCTCCCACAGGGTTCGAGCAGATCCTGAGCCTGTACCTGCA
>NZ_JAFKEC010000072.1 GCF_017848315.1 Pseudomonas palmensis | reverse complement strand
CCACTGCCCAACCCCCCGTTGCCGAGCCCCGACGTTTTTCGTTGAAGGTGGCCCTGTGGCTGCTCGACAGCCCGCGCCTGGGCGACAACCCCAACGTCAAGCACTTCGCCGGGCGCCTGCTCAAGCAACCGGCACGCCAGGGTGTGGTGGTGGCGCAGAGCCGGCTGGGGCAGATGCTGTGCCGCGATTGCGGCAACGCCCGTGACCGGCGCATCGGCCACGAGCTGCTGCGCCAGGCTGCCCGGGCCGGTGACCGCAGGGCACAGCTCGAATACGGCCGTCTGTGCGCCCAGCCCCAGGTCAACGAGCCGGAGCAGGCACGTTACTGGCTGGAACAAGCCGCCGCGCAGGGCTCCAAAGAAGCCGTGCGGCTGCTCGGGCAACTCACGAGCCACTGATCGACCGCCCGGGGCTGTTAAGCTCTGGGGGATTTCCCTGGGGGTGAGCATGCTGTCTATGGCTGCAATGGATCTGACCAGCATCGTGCTGGGAATGGTGGTGGCGGCTTTGCCCGCTGTGGTGGTGCTGGTGCGTCTGCAACGTCAGCTGGCTGACAGGCAGGCCGCCGCCGCACTGGCCGAGGAGCGCCTGAGCAGTGCGCTGCTGGCCCAGGAGGGCCTGAGCGCGCAGCTCGACGCCAGCCGTGACGAAATCAGCGACCTGGGCCAGGCCAATGCCGCCAAGCAGGCCAGCCTGGCCGCTCAGGGCCGCGAGCTGGAGTTGCTGCAGATCGAGCGCGACAACGCACGCGATGCCGCCCATGCCTGGAACCTTGAACGCAACGCCCGTGAAGCCGAGCTGCGCCGCCTCGAAGCGCGTTGCGCCGGCCTTGCCGCCGAACTGCGCGAGCAGCAGGACAGCCACCAGCAGCGCCTGAACGATCTGCAGGGCTCGCGCGACGAGCTGCGTGCACAGTTTGCCGAAATGGCGACGAAGATTTTCGACGAGCGCGAGCAGCGTTTCGCCCAGACCAGCCAGCAGCACCTGGGGCAACTGCTCGACCCGCTCAAGGAGCGTATCCAGTCGTTCGAGAAGCGCGTCGAGGAAAGCTACCAGCAGGAAGCCCGCGAGCGCTTTTCGCTGGGCAAGGAACTCGAGCGCCTGCAGCAGTTGAACCAGCGCCTGAGTGACGAGGCCACCAACCTGACCCAGGCACTCAAGGGTCAGAAGACCCAGGGCAACTGGGGCGAGTTGATTCTGGAGCGGGTGCTGGAACATGCGGGGCTCGAAAAGGGCCGCGAATACCAGACCCAGGTCAGCCTCAAGAGCGCCGATGGCGAGCGTTTCCAGCCCGACGTGCTGATCATGCTGCCCGGCGACAAGCAGGTGGTGGTCGACTCCAAGGTCAGCCTCACGGCCTACCAGCAATATGTAAACGCCAGTGAAACCGACGTGGCCCAGGCTGCGCTCAAGCAGCATGTGCTGTCGCTGCGCAACCATGTCAAAGGCCTCTCGGGCAAGGACTACAACCGCCTCGAGGGCCTGCACAGCCTGGATTTCGTGCTGTTGTTCGTGCCCATCGAGGCGGCGTTTTCGGCGGCGCTGCAGGCCGAGCCCAACCTGTTCCAGGAGGCCTTCGACCGCCAGATCGTGATCGTCAGCCCGACCACGTTGCTCGCCACCCTGCGGGTCATCGACAGCCTGTGGAAACAGGAGCGCCAGAGCCAGAACGCCCGCGAGATCGCCGAGCGCGCCGGCTGGCTGTACGACAAGTTCGTGTTGTTCATCCAGGACCTGGACGAGCTGGGCAACCGCCTGCAACAGGTCGACAAGGCCTATGCCGCGGCGCGCAACAAGCTCTGCGAGGGGCGCGGCAACCTGATCAGTCGCAGCGAGCAGCTCAAGCTGCTCGGCGCGCGGGCCAGCAAGAGCCTGCCGGCCGACCTGCTGGAGCGCGCCATGGGCGGCACCGACAACCTTGCCGAAGGCCTTACTGCACCAGGCTCAGATGACGATTGAGCAGGGCGCGCAGGGCCGCCGGCTTGACCGGCTTGCTCAGGTAGTCGAGGCCGGCGGCATGTACCCGCGCCACGGTCTCGCCGTGGCCGTCGGCACTGATCACCACCCCCGGCACCGGCTCGCCCAGGCGCGTGCGTAGCCAGGCCATCAGTTCGGTACCGATTTCGCCGTTGTCCAGGTGGTAGTCCACCAGCGCCAGATGCGGGCGCAGGCCCTTGTCGAGCAGGGCGGCGCATTCCTCGCGGTTGCGCGCCGTCGACACCAGGCAGCCCCAGCGGCTGAGCAGGCTGTTCATGCCGATCAGGATGCTGTCTTCGTTGTCCACGCACAGCACCTGCAACCCCGCCAGCGGCTGGCCGGCCTGTTCGGCTGGCTTGGCCTGGGCCGGGCTCGCGGCGCTGGCCAGCGGTACGCTGACGCGGAACACGCTGCCCTTGCCGGGCGATGAGCGCACCTCCAGCGGGTGGCCGAGCACCTTGCACAGGCCGTCGGCGATCGCCAGGCCCAGGCCCAGGCCTTTTTCGGCGCGGGTCTGGTGGCTGTCCAGGCGCTTGAATTCCTCGAAGATCACCTGCAGCTTGTCGTCGGCAATGCCCGGGCCGCGGTCCCACACTTCCAGCCACAGGCGGTCCCCGGCGCGGCGCACGCCCAGCAGGATCGGGCTCTTGCCATAGCGGAAGGCGTTGGTGAGGAAGTTCTGCAGGATACGCCGCAGCAGCTTGACGTCGCTGTGCACCCGCAGCTTGCTGCCACGCACGCGAAAATCCAGGCCCTGCTGCTGGGCCAGTACCTTGAACTCGGCACCCAGGGCGTCGAACAGTTCGCTGAGGGCGAACGGCTTGGCGTCCGGGTTGATCTTGCCGTTCTCCAGGCGCGAGATGTCCAGCAGGTCGCTGATCAGCTCTTCGGCCGAACGCAGGGCGCTGTCCATGTGCTGCACCAGTTGCTGGGCGTCGCCCGACAGGCCCTCTTCCTGGTGCGACAACGCGGCGGAGAACAGCCGTGCGGCGTTCAGCGGCTGCATCAGGTCGTGGCTCACGGCCGCCAGGAAGCGGGTCTTGGACTTGTTGGCCGCTTCGGCATGGCTCTTGGCCTCGGTCAGCGCCAGGTTCAGTTGCGACAGCTCGTGGGTTCGCTCGGCCACGCGCTGCTCCAGGCCTTCGTTGGCGTCCTTGAGGGCCTGCTCGGCCTCGCGGAAGGGGGTGATGTCGGTAAAGCTCATCACGAACCCGCCGCCGGGCATGGGGTTGCCGATCAGCTCGATCACCCGGCCATTGGGGAACAGCCGCTCGGAGGTGTGCGCGCGCCCCTGACGCATCCAGTGCAGGCGCCGCGCCACATGCACCTGGGCCTCGCCCGGGCCGCACAGGCCGCGTTCGGCGTTGTAGCGGATGATGTCGGCAATCGGCCGGCCGACACTGATCAGCCCGTCGGGGTAGTTGAACAGTTCCAGGTAGCGACGGTTCCAGGCCACCAGGCGCAGCGACTGGTCGACCACGCTGATGCCCTGGCTGATGTTCTCGATGGCCCCTTGCAGCAGGGCGCGGTTGAACTGCAGCACCTCGGAGGCTTCATCGGCGATGCGTACCACGTCCTCCAGCTGCATGTCGCGGCCTTCGATGGCCGCCTTGACCACGGCGCGGGTCGAGGAGGTGCCGAGCACGCCGGACAGCAGGCGCTCGGTGTGCTCGATCCATTCGCCGTCGGCGTTCTGGTTGGGGTTGAAGCCCTTGCCCTGGCGATAGGCGAAGCGGATGAAGCTCTGGCGCGCACGCTCTTCGCCGACGAAGCGCGCGGCCAGGTGCAGCAGGTCGTCGATCTGTACCGCCAGCAGCGAACGGCTGCTGGGCCGCGCGCTGGTTTCCTGGCCAATGAAGCGCCCGGCCTGCCAGTGCTCCGATACCCGCGTGCGCGACAGGATCGAGACCCAGGCGAACACCGTGAAGTTGCCTGCCAGCGACAGCACCACGCCCTGGGTCAGCGGGGTGATCGGCAGGTTGAGCGGGTTGCCGTGCAGCCAGGCCAGGCCCGGGAACAGCTCCAGCGACCAGCCCACGCTGTGGGCGGCAATCGGCAGTACCAGGGTGTAGAACCACAGGAAGGTGCCGGTGGCCAGGCCGGCGAACACGCCGCGGCGGTTGGCCTGCTTCCAGTACAGCGCACCGAGCATGGCCGGGGCCAGTTGGGTGACGGCGGCAAAGGCGACCTGGCCGATGGTGGCCAGGCTGGCGGTGGAGCCCAGCAGGCGGTAGCTGACGTAGGCCAGCAGCAGGATCACCACGATGGTCACCCGGCGTACCGTGAGCATCCAGTGGCGGAACACCTCGAACGGGCGCTCGGCGTTGTTGCGCCGCAGCAGCCAGGGCAGCAGCATGTCGTTGGAGACCATGGTCGACAGCGCCACGGCCTCGACGATGACCATGCCGGTGGCGGCCGAGGCGCCGCCGATGAAGGCCAGCAAGGCCAGCGCCGGGTGTGCTTCGGCCAGCGGCAGGCTGATCACGAACGAGTCCGGCAGCACCGAGTTGGGCAGCAGCATCTGCCCGGCCAGGGCAATCGGCACCACGAACAGCGCGGCGAGGATCAGGTAGGCCGGAAACACCCAGCGTGCCAGGCGCATGTCCTGCGGTTCGATGTTCTCCACCACGGTGACATGGAACTGGCGCGGCAGGCAGATGATCGCCATCATCGCCACGCCGGTCTGCACGATCATCGACGGCCAGTTGATGGTTTCCTGCCAGTAGCCGTCAAGGGCGGGCGCCAGGCGGGCCTGGCTGAACAGGTCGTCGAAGCCGTCATACAGACTGAAGGTGATGAACGCGCCCACGGCGAGAAACGCCAGCAGCTTGACCAGCGATTCGAAGGCGATGGCCAGCACCATGCCGCGGTGGTGCTCGGTCACATCCAGGCTGCGGGTACCGAACACGATGCTGAACAGCGCCAGCACCAGCGACACCACCAGCGCGGTGTCCTGCACGCGGCTGCCGGTGGCATCGGCCCCGGCACCGATCAGCAGGTTGACCCCCAGCACGATGCCCTTGAGCTGCAAGGCGATGTACGGCAGCACGCCCACCAGGCAGATCAGCGCCACCACCACCGCCAGGGTCTGGGACTTGCCGTAGCGCGCGGCAATGAAGTCGGCGATGGAGGTGATGTTCTCCTGCTTGCTGATCAGCACCATCTTCTGCAGCACCCAGGGTGCAAACAGCATCAGCAGTACCGGCCCCAGGTAGATGGGCAGAAAGGCCCAGAGTTGTTCGGCGGCCTGGCCGACCGCGCCGAAGAAGGTCCAGCTGGTGCAGTACACCGCCAGCGACAGGCTGTACACCCACGCGCGCAGGCGTGGCGGCAGCGGGGTGCTGCGCCGGTCGCCGTAGAAGGCGATGGCGAACATGATGGCCATATAGGCCAGGGCGACCAGGGCGATCAGCCCGCTGGACAGCGACATGAAAACTCCGAACGAAAAAACGGTAACGGCCAACCACGATCAATCAGTCTGGCACGCCGTTCTCACTTCGTCAGCGCCGACGAAGGTCGCAGTGGCAGAGCGTCGCAGTGCTCAGTCGCGCAGGGCCAGTTCGACCAGTTCATGCAGCTGCTGCAGGCTCGGGGGCGCTTCGGCGAACAGAATGCGAAACACCGTGGGAGCCACCAGCAGGTCGAGCAGCCGTTCCACCCCGGGGCCGGCTTCGCCACGCTGCTGCGCGCGGTCCAGCAAGGTCTGCAACTGGCCGCGCAGCAGGGTGGTGCAGTAGCCGGGGCAGGCGCTGCTGAGCACGTCGCGCATCATGTGTCGGCCGGGCTCGGAGCTCATCTCGTCCAGATACTGCTCGGCCCAGGCCAGCAGGTCGCCGCGCAAGGTGCCGGTGTCGAGGGGTTCACTGTCGGGGTGCAGGCGCTCCACCGCCACGTCGGCCAGCAGCGCCGCCAGTTCACCCCAGCGCCGGTAGATGGTCGAGGGGGTGACGCCGGCACGTGCGGCCACCATGGGCACGGTCAGGCTCGCGCGGTCCTGCTCCTGGAGCAGGGCCCGCACGGCGCTGTGCACCGATTGCTGGACACGGGCGCTGCGACCGCCCGTGCGAATACCTTCTTTGATCGCCATGGCGCGACCTTAACACAAAGGGTTTGCGTTAAGGATTAAGGGCGCGCAGACTGCACAAAAGCTAACGGTTAGCTTTAGTGGAGAAAGCACATGATCGGATTGTTCAGCCGTCCGGCGTCGGCGCGTTTGCGGCTGGTGTACCTGGCCGTCGCGCTGCTCGGGTTTCTGGCGGCCTCGAGTGCGCCGACGCCGTTGTACCAGCTGTATCAGCATGCGTGGCAGTTTTCGCCGGCAACCCTGACCCTGGTGTTTGCGGTGTATGCCTTGAGCCTGCTGGCGGCGTTGCTGACGGTGGGGTCGCTGTCCGATTACCTGGGGCGCCGGCCGGTGATCTTCGTGGCGTTGCTGCTCGAGAGCGTGGCGATGCTGCTGTTCATCCAGGCCGAGTCGGTGCCCTGGCTGCTTGCGGCGCGGTTGCTGCAAGGCTTTGCCACCGGCATGGCCACCAGTGTGCTGGGCGCCGCGCTGCTCGATACCGACCGCGAACAGGGGCCGTTGGTCAACAGCCTGGCGCCGCTGCTGGGCATGGCCTGCGGGGCGCTGGGCACCAGCGTGCTGGTGGAGTTCGCGCCGTGGCCGCTGCGCCTTGTGTATGGGGTGTTGCTGGCGCTGTTCGTGGTGCTGGCGCTGCTGGTGTGGCGTTTGCCGGAGAGCGTCAGCCGCCAGCCGGGCGCGCTGGGCGCCCTGCGTCCGAGCCTGCTGGTGCCGCCTCAGGCGCGTGGCGCGGTGTGGCGCATGCTGCCGGTTAACATTGCGGTGTGGGCGCTTGGCGGGTTCTTCCTCTCACTGGGGCCGTCGCTGGTGCGGGAGGTGAGCGGCCTGGGCTCAAGCCTGGTCGGTGGCGCGCTGGTGGCGACCCTGACCCTCAGTGGTGCGCTGGCGATCTATCGGCTGCGCCTGCGCCCGGCACAGCAGGTGCTGGCGCTGGGCACCGGGCTGCTGGCCGGCGGGGTGGGGCTGATTCTGCTGGCGCTGCACAACGCCAGCCTGGTGCTGTTCTTCGCCGCCACGCTGGTGGCGGGCAGCGGCTTTGGTGCGGGGTTTCTGGGTGCGTTGCGCAGCACCCTGCCACTGGCCGAGGCCCATGAACGGGCGGGCTTGATGGCCACGTTCTACGTGCTGAGCTACCTGGCGTTCTGTGTGCCTGCGCTGGCGGCCGGGTTGATGGTGCGCCAGTTCGGGCTGGTAGCCACCAGCGAGGTGTATGCGCTGGTGCTGGTCGGGTTGTGCGCGGGGGCGGGGGTGTTGAACCTGCCGGCGATGCGCGGAGCGCGATCTATCTGATCTCGATGGTGCTGCGTTTTGCGGCAAGAGCAGCGTGGATCTTTGTCGGCGCCGGCCTTCAGGCCTGGCGCCGTGCCCCCAGGCAATAGAACAGCCCCGCAAGCCCCACCGACAGCATCATCAGGTAGAACATCGCTGTCGGCATCAGGTGTGCCAGCGCAAACCCGCACAGTACCGGCCCCAGCGCCGCCCCCAGGTTGGACAGGTTCTGTGCGCCGTAATACACCCCGCGCAGGTGCTCCGGGGCAATGCTGTCGATGAACATGTATTCGGCCGGGATCACGATGATCTCGCCCAATGTGAACACCAGCATCGCCAGGCACCACACCCACAATGTCTGCGCCAGCGAGAACCCCAGCAACCCGATCACGAACAGCAGCATACCGGCCAGAAGCCAGGGCATCAGCTGGCGACTGCCGATGCGCCGGCCGATGGCGTATTGCAGGGCGATCACCGTGATGGCGTTGGTCGCCACCAGGTAGCTGACGGTCTGGTTGGCCTGGATGGCCGATGTGGTGGTCACCAGGTACTGCGACAGGTAGGCCGTGAACTGGCCGAACACCACCGCACTGAGCGCGCCGCCCAGGGTGAAGTACACCAGGCGCCGATCGCCGAGCAGGTGCCTGCCGACCGCCAGCATGCCCAGCGTCGGCCCGCCAAGCCCGGCGCGTGCAGCACGCTCGCCCCGGCGTTGATAGCTCAGGCACATGCCCAGCCCCAGCAATGCCGACAGCACGAACGGCAGCCGGTCATCCAGCAGCACCAGCGCCACCCCCACAAAAGGCCCGACGGCATAAGCGACGTTGCTCAGGGTGTATTTGATCGAGAACACCTCGCCGCGTGCCTGCACTGGCAACAGCGCGCAGAAGCCGGCCTTGGCGGCAATGTCCACCACTGCCAGGGTGAGGTTGATCACCACCAGGCAGGCAAACAGCATCCCCAGTTGCCGGCTGGCCACGGCCACGAAGAACGCCAGGGCGAAGGCCAGGGTGGAGAACACGATCACCGTGTAGCTGCGCAGGGTGTCGATCAGGTAGCCGCCATACAGGCTCAGCAGCGAGCCGACGATCAGTGCACCGCCGATCATCAGGCCGATGGCGCTGATGCCCAGGGCGAAGTGCTCCGACAGGTACACCACCAGGTACGGCAGGGTGATGGCCCGCGCCAGGGTCAGCACGAAGGTGGTGCACAGCAGCAGGCGAACCTCGGCGCCATAGCCCCGCAGGCTTTCGAGCATGTTCACGTCCTTGTCCGGTGAGGTCAGACGCCAGCATACGTCAGCCTTGAAAGGCTCGCGAACGGCTTATATATAGGTAAAACAGATAACAGTTAGAGAAATTACCCGTTATATCGATATTCCATAGGGTTGTAACATCGATTTCACCTCACCGGAGGACAGGAGACCGACACCATGACCTGCACCAAGATAGCCCACCCCTTGCGCCCGCTGAGCCGCCTGGCTCACCCGCGCGAGGTGATCCGACAGTTCACCCCCAACTGGTTCGCCGCGACCATGGGCACCGGCGTGCTGGCGCTGGCGCTGCGGCAGGCGGTGCCGGGCTTGTCGGGTATGGCCGAGGCGCTGTGGCTGCTGACCATTGGCCTGTTCGTGCTGTTCAGCGTGCTCTACACCGCGCGCTGGGTGATGTTCTTCGATGAGGCGCGGCGGATTTTCGCGCATTCCACGGTCTCGATGTTCTTCGGCACCATCCCCATGGGCCTGGCGACCATTCTCAATGGGGCGCTGGTATTCGGAGTCGAGCGCTGGGGCACGGGGGTGCTGCCGTGGGTCGAGGCGTTGTGGTGGCTGGACGTGGCCCTGGCGCTGCTGTGCGGGGTGGCGATCCCTTACCTGATGTTCACCCGCCAGGAGCACAGCATCGACCAGATGACCGCGGTATGGCTGCTGCCGGTGGTGGCGGCCGAAGTGGCCGCGGCCAGCGGCGGCCTGCTGGCCCCGCACCTGACGGACGTCCATCGCCAGTTCCAGGTACTGATCACCAGCTATGTGCTGTGGGCGGTGTCGTTGCCGGTGGCGTTCAGCATCCTGACCATCCTCACCCTGCGCATGGCGCTGCACAAGCTGCCCCAGGCGAGCATGGCCGCTTCGAGCTGGCTGGCACTCGGGCCGATCGGCACCGGTGCCCTGGGCATGATGCTGCTGGGCAGTGATGCACCGGCGATCTTCGCTGCCAATGGCCTGGGCAGCCTGGGCGAGATTGCCCGCGGGCTGGGGCTGGTGGCCGGTATCGTGCTGTGGGGTGCGGGGCTGTGGTGGTTGCTCACTGCCGTGTTGATCACGCTGCGCCATCTGCGCGATGGCATGCCGTTCAACCTGGGCTGGTGGGGCTTCACCTTTCCGCTGGGGGTGTATGCCCTGGCCACGTTGAAGCTGGCGGCGTGGCTGCAGTTGGGGTTCTTCACGGTGATGGGCCACGTGCTGGTGGTGGCGCTGGCAGGGCTGTGGCTGGTGGTGGCCAGCCGTACCCTGGCGGGGGCCTGGCGTGGCGAGCTGTTCGTGTCGCCTTGCATTGCGGGGTGCACGGGCAAGTGACAAGGGTGGCAGTTTCGCCGGCAAGGCCGGCTCCGGCAGGGTTTTGCTGGCGCTAGAAGGCCTTGTCGGCGAAGCGGTTCATGCGGTGGCTTGCATTTACCCGTGCATCTGTGGCTTTTTGCGGGCTGGCTTCCTCCAATAACAAAGCCCCACTCAGGACCCTGGACGATGAGTCACCCCTCACAGTTTGCCCTGCTGCAAAAACGGCGCTTTCTGCCGTTTTTCGTCACCCAGTCGCTGGGGGCGTTCAACGACAACCTGTTCAAGCAATCGCTGATCCTGGCCATTCTCTACAAGCTCAGCCTGGGCGGCGACGGCACGATGCTGGTCAACCTCTGCGCGCTGCTGTTCATCCTGCCGTTCTTCCTGTTCTCGGCCCTGGCCGGCCAGTTCGGCGAAAAGTTCGCCAAGGATGCGCTGATCCGCACCATCAAGCTGGCCGAGATTGTCATCATGGGCGTGGGCGCCGCGGGCTTTATCTATAACCACCTGTGGATGATGCTGGTGGCGCTGTTCGCCATGGGGACCCATTCGGCACTGTTCGGCCCGGTCAAGTACTCGATCCTGCCCCAGGCCCTGCGCGAAGAGGAGCTGGTGGGCGGCAACGGCCTGGTGGAGATGGGTACCTTCCTGGCGATCCTGGCCGGCACCATCGGCGCCGGGGTGATGATGTCCAGCACCCACTACGCGCCCATCGTGGCCAGCGCGGTGGTGCTGGTGGCGGTGCTGGGCTACCTGGCCAGCCGCGCAATCCCCCGTGCCGCGGCCTCGTCGCCGCAACTCAAGCTGCAATGGAACATCTTCAGCCAGACCGTCGCGACCCTGCGCATGGGCCTGAAACAGACCCCGGCGGTATCGCGCTCGATCGTGGGCAACTCGTGGTTCTGGTTTGTCGGCGCCATCTACCTCACGCAGATCCCGGCCTATGCCCAGGAGTGGATGCACGGCGACGAAACCGTGGTCACGCTGATTCTCACGCTGTTCTCGGTGGGCATCGCGGTGGGGTCGCTGCTGTGCGAGCGCCTCAGCGGGCGCAAGGTGGAGATCGGCCTGGTGCCGTTCGGATCGTTCGGCCTGACGGTGTTCGGCCTGCTGTGGTGGTGGCATTCGGGGGATATCCCGGCCGCCGGCGCGCCGTATGACTGGCTCGCCCTGCTGGGCATGAGCAAGGCCTGGTGGATCCTGCTGTCGATCATGGGCCTGGGTGTTTTCGGCGGTTTCTACATCGTGCCGCTGTACGCGCTGATCCAGTCGCGCACCCCCGAAGACGAGCGTGCCCGGGTGATCGCGGCCAACAACATCCTCAATGCACTGTTCATGGTGGTCTCGGCCGTGGTCACCATGCTGTTGCTGGGGCTGGCCAAGCTGAGTATCCCGCAGCTGTTTCTGGTGGTGTCACTGCTCAACATCGCAGTCAACACCTACATCTTCCGCATCGTGCCCGAGTTCAGCATGCGCTTCATGATCTGGCTGCTCAGCCATTCCATGTACCGCGTCGAACACCGCGACCTGGACAAGATCCCGGATGAAGGCGCGGCGCTGCTGGTGTGCAACCACGTGTCGTTCGTCGATGCGCTGCTGATTGCCGGGGCCGTGCGCCGGCCGATCCGCTTTGTCATGTACTACAAGATCTACCGCCTGCCGGTGCTCAATTTCATCTTCCGTACTGCGGGGGCGATCCCGATTGCCGGGCGCAACGAAGACCTGCCGACCTACGAGCGTGCGTTCGAGAAAATTGCCGCCTACCTGGCTGACGGGGAGCTGGTGTGCATCTTCCCGGAAGGCAAGCTGACCTCCGATGGCGAGATCGATGCATTCAAGGGCGGCTTGAGCCTGATTCTGGAGCGCACGCCGGTGCCGGTGATTCCGTTGGCGCTGCAAGGCCTGTGGGGGAGTTTCTTCAGCCGTGACCCGGCCAAGGGGTTTTTCCGGCGCCTGTGGTCGCGGGTGACCCTGGTGGCCGGTAGCGCCGTACCGGTGGAAACGGCGCAACCGGCGCTGTTGCGCGAGCGGGTCAGCGAACTACGCGGCACCTGGCGCTAGGCGCGGGGGCCGGGGTCAGCTGGCGCTGACCTTGAGCCCCACCAGGCCGATTATGATCAGTGCCACGCTGGTCAGGCGCATCAACGCCATGGATTCGCCAAACAGGATGATCCCGGCGATCACCGTACCCACTGCGCCCACACCGGTCCAGATTGCATAGGCGGTGCCCAGCGGCAGTTCCTTCATTGCAAGGCCGAGCAGGCCGAGGCTGACCGCCATGGCGGCAACCGTGAGCACAGTGGGCAGGGGGCGGGTGAAGCCGTCGGTGTATTTGAGGCCGATGGCCCAGCCGACTTCGAACAGGCCGGCGAAAAACAGGATGATCCAGGACATGCGCAGTACTCCATCTGTTGATGGGGCCGTCCCCGGATCGGTCACGCGGTGCGTCGTGAGGTCGTCCTCACAGTGCGCACTATAGTGCACATTTCCTTGCCGGGGGGCAAGTGGCGGTCAACGCGTGGCGTCGACCGCTGCCGTTTCGGCGACGGGTTCTTCCATGCGCCGGAACCAGGTCGAGAGTAGCGCACCGGAGATGTTGTGCCACACGCTGAACAGCGCGCTGGGCACCGCCGCCAGGGGCGAGAAGTGCGCACTGGCCAGTGCCGCGCCCAGCCCGGAGTTCTGCATGCCGACTTCCAGCGCCAGGGATTTGCGCTGGGCCAGCGGCAGCTTGAACAGCTTGCCGGTGACGTAGCCCAGGGCGAACCCGAAGGTGTTGTGCAGGATCACCACCGCCATGATCAGCAGGCCCGATTCGGCGATCTTGGCCTGGCTGGCCGCCACCACCGCGCACACGATCAGCACGATGCTCACCACCGACACCAGCGGCAGCACCTGCACCGCCAGCTGTACGCGCGGGCCGAGCAGGCGCTGGGCGAGCACGCCGAGCACGATCGGCAGCATCACCAGTTGCAGGATCGACCAGAACATCTCCATGAACGAGACCGGCAGCCACGCCGAGGCCAGCAGCCAGATCAGCGCGGGGGTCAGCAGCGGGGCGAGCAGGGTGGTGACGGCGGCTATCGCCACGGCCAGGGCCAGGTCGCCCTTGGCCAGCCACGCCATCACATTGGAGGAAGTACCGCTTGGGCAGCAGCCGACCAGGATCACGCCCACGGCGATTTCGGCGGGCAGGTGGAACAGCTGGCACAGCAGCCAGGCCACGCCCGGCATGATCACGAAGTGGGCGACCACGCCCAGGGCCACGCGCCAGGGCTGGCGGAACACTGCGGCGAAGTCTTCGACCTTGAGGGTCAGGCCCATGCCGAACATCACCAGGCCCAGCAGCGGCACGATGGCGACCTTGAGGCCGATAAACCAGGCGGGTTGGAAGAAGGCCAGGAGGGCAAACAGCAGCACCCACCAGGCGAATGTATTGCCGACGAATCGGCTGAGGGCGGCGAGGGCGCGCATGGGGGTGCTCCTTTTTTATTATCGGCGGCCCCATCGCGGGTCAAGCCCGCTCCCACAAGGATTGCAGCGACCCTGTAGGAGCGGGCTTGACCCGCGATGAAGCCCGCAAGGCCTCTATATAGCTATGTAGAGAGAAGCCGATCAGACCCCCTGCGGGATCTCCTCTCCACCCAGCGCTTCGAACAGCGCCGGCAGGAAGTCGCCGAAGGTCAGCATCATCAGGGTGAAGCTGGCATCGAGCTGGCCAAGGGCCTCTTCGCCGCCGTCTTCCTCGGCCTGGTCCTGCAGCAGCTCTTCGAACTTCAGGCGCTTGATCACCATCTTGTCGTCCAGCACGAACGACAGCTTGTCCTGCCAGGCCAGCGACAGCTGTGTCACCACCTTGCCGGTACCCAGGTGCAGCTGGATCTCGTCGCTGGTCAGGTCCTGGCGCTTGCAGCGTACGATGCCGCCGTCTTCGTGGGTGTCGCGCAGCTCGCACTCGTCCAGCACATAGAAGTCGGGCGCAGCCTTCTGCGACTTGACCCAGTCGGTCAGGGTCGCGCTTGGGGCGATCTTCACGGTCACCGGGCGCACCGGCAACGAGCCCATCACTTCACGCAGGGTCGACAGCAGGTCCTCGGCACGCTTGGCGCTGGCCGAGTTGACCAGGATCAGGCCCTGCTTGGGCGCGATGGCGGCGAAGATCATCGAACGACGGATGAAGGCGCGGGGCAGGAAGGCCTGGATGATCTCGTCCTTGATCTGGTCGCGCTCCTTCTTGTAGACCTTGCGCATCTGCTCGGCTTCGATCTCGTCGATCTTCTCCTTGACCGCGTCACGCACCACGCTGCCGGGCAGGATGCGTTCTTCCTTGCGTGCCGCGATCAGCATGAAGTCGCCACTGACATGCACCAGGGGCGCATCTTCGCCCTTGCCGAAGGGCGCGACGAAACCGTAGGTGGTCAACTCCTGGCTGGCACAGGGGCGCGCCGGCTTGCTGGCCAGTGCGGTTTCCAACGCCTCGGCGTCGAACTGGATGTCCTGGGTAAGGCGGTAGGGCAGCAGGTTTTTGAACCACATGGGGTGCATCTCTCCTCGGTACATAAGGAGGGCATTATTCTCCGAGCGGCGTGTTCAGGCCAAGCCCGCTAAGTCATTGGAAGGCCTGAAAAATAATTTTAAAAAAGTGCTTGCCAGAGTGTGAGGTGCTCCGTAGAATGCGCGCCACACCGAGACGAAGGGTGATTAGCTCAGCCGGGAGAGCATCTGCCTTACAAGCAGAGGGTCGGCGGTTCGATCCCGTCATCACCCACCACTTCTCAGTGTATCGCGCAGCGGTAGTTCAGTCGGTTAGAATACCGGCCTGTCACGCCGGGGGTCGCGGGTTCGAGTCCCGTCCGCTGCGCCATATATTAGCTTCAGGGCCCACTGAACTCCCTGAAGCCACAAACGAAGCGACCTTAGGGTCGCTTTTTTTGTGCCTGGCGTTTGGCCGCGCCTGCCACGCATCCCCTCCAACAACGAAAAAGGCGCCGCTGAGGGCGCCTTTTCCAGACAGCCTCGCGCCGTCTTACCAGTTGTAGGTCACGTCTGCACTCAGGGTGCGGCCTTCGCCGTAATAGCAGTCCAGCCCGCCATTGCAGGCCGCCACGTACTTCTCGTCCGTGAGGTTCTGCAGGTTGGCCTTGAGCTTCACGCCCTTGACGTGCAGCGGCGATTTTTCCAGGTCATAGGACACCATGGCGTCATACACGGTGTAGGACGGAATCTGGAAAGAGTCGCCCACGTAGTCCGAACCGTAGCTGCTGCGCACATAGCGCGCGCCCAGGCCCACACCGAACCCGGCCAGTACGGTGGAAACGTCGAAGTCGTAGTTGACCCACGCCGAAGCGGTCAGCGGTGGCTGCATGGCCAGGGTACGGCCTTCGCGGCCGTCGTTGATGCTGCGCCACTTGATCTGGTTGCGTGATACCGCAGCCAGCACGCTCAGGTTGTCGGTGACATTGACCTTGCCTTCCAGCTCGACACCACGCGAACGCACCGAGCCGCTCTGCACGCTCAGGCTCGGGTCGTCGCGGTCGTTGGTCAGCATGTTGTCCTGGTCGATCTGGTAGGCAGACAGCTGGATGAAACCGTCGATCGACCTGGGCTCGTACTTGATGCCCACTTCATACTGCTTGCCGTTGGTGGGGTCGAAACCCGAACCGTTGGCGTCGACACCGGACAGCGGCAAAAACGACTCGGCGTAACTCACGTAGGGCGTCACACCGTTGTCGAACGAGTAGCCCAGCCCCGCACGCGCGGTGAACTTTTCATCCTTCTGGTTGGTGTGGCCGCCGTTGAGCGGCGTCTTGTTGTCGGTTTCGGCAAAGTCATAGCGGCCGCCCACGGTCAGGAACCATTTGTTCCACAGCAGTTGATCCTGGGCATACAGGCCGGTCTGGGTAATGGTGTTGTCCCAGCGGTAAGGCTGGGTGAAGGTGAACTTGCTGCCGTAGACCGGCTTGTACAGGTCGATGCCCGGGCCGCGACGGTCGTATCGGCCGAGGAACTCGGAGTTGAAGTGGTAGTAGTCCACCCCCAGCAGCAGGGTGTGGTCCAGCTCGCCGGTCTTGAACTTGGCCTGGGCGGTGCTATCGATGCCGTAGACCCGGTTGTGCTGCGCCCAGTCCACCCCGAAGCGGTCTGCCTGGTAGCTGAAGTCGTTGGCGCCGGTGACCGGGTTGGGGCCGAATGAATAGCCGTGCAGTGGCGCGACGTAGCGGTCGTCGAGGTCGGCGTAGCGTGCGTTCTGCTTGAGGGTCCAGGTGTCGTTGAGCTCGTGGGCGATCTCGTAGCCGACCACGAACTGCTCGCGGTCATATTTGTTCAGGCCCGGCTCGCCGATGAACAGGCTGCGGCTGATGCGCCCGTTGGCGGTGCTGTACACCGTGCCCTTGGCCGGCAGGCCCTGGGCTTCCGGGGTGTCGCGGTCTTTCTGGTACTGGCCGAACACCGTGACGGTGGTGCGCTCGTTGGCCAGCCAGGTCAGGCTGGGCGCCAGCAGCATGCGGTTCTGGTCGGCGTAGTCGATCTGCGAGTTGCTGTCGTTGACCACGCCGGTCAGGCGATAGAGGAACTGACCCTGATCGTCGATCGGGCCACCGAGGTCGAAGGCCCCGTACTTGCGGTCGTAGCTGCCGCCACCGATGACCACTTCATGCAGCGGCGTGGCGGTGGGGCGCTTGCTCACCATGTTGACGATGCCGCCCGGCTGGTTCTGGCCATACAGCACCGACGCCGGGCCCTTGAGCACTTCGATGCGCTCCAGGGTGTAGGGGTCGATCTGCAGCGAGCCACCCGTGCTGCCGCCGCTGTAGGGCAGGTGCAGGCCGTCCAGGTACAGCGGGGTGGGGGAGAAGCCGCGGGAGGTGGGTTCATCGAACACCTTCACCCGGTCGGCGAAGCCGCCACCGGTCATGCCGGCGGTGTAGCGCAGGGCCTCGGTGACCGACTGGGCGCCGCGCATCTTCACTTCGTCCTGGGTGATGACGTTGATCGTCTGCGGGATCTCGCTCAGGGCCGTGTCGGTCTTGGAGCCGGTGGCGCTGCGCTTGGCCACGATCCCGTCGACCGGGCCGTAGGCCGATTCGGTTGCGCGGCTGTCGATGTTGGTGGCGCCCAGCACCACGGACGCATCGGCGGCAGGCAGTTTTTCCAGCACCAGGGTATGACCGTCCAGCAACTGCCAGGTATGGCCGCTGCCCTGCAGCAACCGGTCCAGGGCCTGGGCCAGGGTAAAGGCACCCTGCAGGGCCGGACCGGACCGGCCAGCCAGGTCGCTGGAGTTGAACACCAGACGTACGTTGGCCTGGTCGGCCAGTTGAGTGAGCATCCGGTCCAGCGCCTGGGGCGCCAGGTTCAGGGTCAGGCGCGTGGTGGTTTCGGCTGCGTGGGCCAGCGGCAGGGTCAGCGGCACCCCGCCACCCAGGGTCAGAGCGATGGCCAGCGTCAGGGTACGGCCACTGAACGGAAAAGCGTTGGAAAGCGCCTGCATTGAAATCGTCCGTCATCAAATGTTGGTAAGAAGCGATATTTATGAGAAGTATTCGCGTTCAAACCAACGACGATTCATTGCCGTCAACCTTGCCAACAAAATCCGGATTTATTTTTCTTCGACGCTCTCGCGGTTCATCACCAGGGTCAGCCACGGCAGTTGCACGACCCGCAGCGGTTGGGTGCGCGCCAGGGTACTGAACATCTGCGCACCGTCGTCCAGGTTGAACACCCCGCTCACCGCCGTGCTCGGCAATTGCCCGGTCACCACCAGTGCGCCGGGTACATAGCGCCCGATTTCGCTGACCACCTCGTCGAGTGGGCGTCGATTGAAGATCAGCTTGCCGCGCTGCCATGCCGAATCACTGGTCAGGTCCAGCGGGCGCGTGGAGGACGGTGGCAGGCCCTGGGCATAGTCCAGTTGCTGGGCCGGTTCCAGGCGCGCGCTCTGGCCACCGGACGTTACCTGCACCACACCCTCGCTGACGCCGACCCGCACCTGCTGTTCGAGCAGGTTCACGTCGAACCGGGTGCCCAGTGCCTGGGCCGTGCCTGCGGCGGCATGCACCACGAATGGACGCGCCGGGTTCTTGCTGACCTGGAAAAGCGCCTCGCCCTTGATCAGGTCGATATCGCGACGCGTGGACGAATAGCGCACCGACAGTGCGCTGGCGCTGTTGAGCCAGACCTCGCTGCCATCCTCCAGCACCAGGTGTCTGCGTTCGCCGACGGCGGTCGACTGGTCGGCCATGTACACCTTCATTGGCTGCCCCAACTGGGTCACGGCCAGCACCGCCAGCCCGGCGGCCAGCGCAGCCCATCGCAAGGGTTTTGCACGGCGTTGGGGCGCTGGCGGCACGAAGGATTGCGCGGTGGCCGTCTGCGCTACCCCGTGCCACATCTGCTCGGCCAGCCGCGCCGCTGCTTCGTGCGCCGGGCTGCGCTGGCGCCACTGGCGAAACGCGGCATGATCCGACTCGCTGGCATTTCCCGACATCAGCATCACCCACTGCTCGATGGCCTGATCCTCCAGCTCGACAGGGGATGGTTGGGAAGGGTTGGGTCTAGTCATGATGAGGGGCTGCTGAAACCTTCAGAGGGGGCGTACCGGGCATTCTAAATAGATTCCGACTGACGTAGCCAATCGCGGCAGTGCCGCATGGCTTGCACAATGTACTTGCCCACCGTGCTTTCGGACACGTCCAGGCGCACGGCGATCTGTGCATGGGTCAAGCCTTCGAGGCGATTGAGCAGCAGTGCCAGGCGCGCCTTGCTGGGCAACTGGGCCAGGCTGCGGTCCAGTTGTTCGATTGCTTCGGCAGCCAGGAACTGCTTCTCGGGGGAGGCGAGGGGGTCGCAGACGTCCAGGTTGTCACTGACGTCGTCATGCAGCGCCGAGCGTCGCTGTTCCTGGCGCAGGCGGTCGATGGCAAGGTTGCTGGCAACGCGAAAGACAAAGGCACGCGGTTCGAGAATCTGCGCCGTATCGGACAGGCTGGCCAGTCGCAGGTAGGTGTCCTGGGCCACGTCCGCGGCCTTTTCCACATTGCCCATGCGCCGTGCAAGAAACGCCAGAAGGTCGGCGTAATGCTCCTGGAAGGCGCTGACCAGCGGGTTGACGGCGGAGGTTGGGGTGGACATCCATTGTGCTCGTGCGACGTAATGCGCAAGCTTATCTCAAATGAGAATGACTATCATAGATATGTTTTTTTACAGGTCAGGCCTTTTTCGCCGTGTGTGCATTCGCTGTTTGTCGAGGTGGGGGGTTCAGTTAAAGTAGGGCGCCTTTCAGCAGGCCGGGCGAGCTCCGGCCGCTGGCCGATGACGACCACTGCCAGAGACCTCATATGCAGGATGCAACCCCCGCCGCCGCGCCCTTGCTGGGCATTGACCTGGGCACCACCAACAGCCTGATCGCCGTATGGCAGCAAGGCCGTGCCCAACTGATCCCGAATGCCCTTGGCGAGGTGCTTACCCCCTCGGTGGTCAGTATCGATGACGACGGCAGCATCCTGGTAGGGCGCGCCGCCCGTTCGCGATTGACCACCCACCCCGATCGCAGCGTCGCGGCATTCAAGCGTTTCATGGGCAGCGAAAAGCGCCTGGAGCTGGGCGGGCAGGCATTCAGCCCCGAAGAGCTCTCGGCCCTGGTGCTGGGCTCGCTGAAGCACGACGCCGAGGCCTTTCTGGGCTGCGCGGTGCACGAGGCGGTGATTTCGGTGCCGGCCTATTTCAGCGATGAACAGCGCAAGCGCACCGTGTTCGCCGCCGAGCTGGCGGGCCTCAAGGTGCAGCGCCTGATCAACGAACCGACCGCCGCGGCCATGGCCTACGGCCTGCACGAGCAGAAATTCGAGCGCACACTCATCTTCGACCTGGGGGGCGGTACCTTCGACGTCACTGTGCTCGAATACGCCCTGCCGCTGATCGAGGTGCATGCTTCCACCGGCGACAACTTTCTTGGCGGCGAAGACTTCACCGAAGCGCTGCTGCAGGCCTGCCTGAAGGACTGGGGCATGACCCTGTCCAGCGTCGAACCGCAGGCGCTGGCGAGCCTGTACGACAGCATCGAACTGCTCAAGTGCAAGCTGGGCGAAGGCCCGCAGACGGTCTACTGGAAGGGTGCCGGCGAGCCCCGCGAGTGGACCCTGGACGAGCTGGGCGCGCAGACGATCTGGGAGCCGCTGCTGGGCCGGGTGCGCGCGCCCATCGAGCAGGCCCTGCGCGACGCGCGGCTGAGCCCGCGCGACCTCGACAGCCTGGTGCTGGTGGGCGGTGCCACGCGCATGCCGGTGGTGCAGCAGATGGTGGCCAAGCTGTTCGGCCGCCTGCCGTACCGCCACCTCGACCCCGACACCATCGTCGCCCTGGGCGCTGCCAGCCAGGCGGCCTGCAAGGCCCGCGACTCGGCCATCGAAGAGCTGATCCTGACCGACGTATGCCCCTACACCCTGGGCATCGAGACCACCCGCGGCGCCAACATCAGCGGGGTATTCTCGCCGATCATCGAGCGCAACACGGTGATACCGACCTCGCGGGTGCAGCGCTTCTACACCTCCCACGAACAGCAGAAGACCATCAACGTCGAGGTCTACCAGGGCGAGCGGCCGTGGGTGCGTGACAACATCTTCATCGACAGCTTCGTCGTCGAGCTGACCCCGATGGACAAGATCCAGTCACTGGACATCCGCTTCAGCTACGACATCAACGGCCTGCTCGAAGTCGACGTGACCCTGGTGGACACCGGCAAGCGCCACAGCCACAGCATCGACCGCAGCCCCACCGGGCTGGATGAAGAGGCGCGCCAGAACAGCCATCAGCGCCTGGCCGGGCTGAAGATCCACCCGCGCGATGCATTGCCCAACCGCACCCTGACGGCGCGCCTGGAGCGCGCCTGGATGCAGTGCCTGGGCGATGAGCGCGAGCAGATCGGCACCTGGCTGAGCGACTTCAGCCAGGTGCTGGCCACCCAGCAGTCCAGCCTGATCGCCAGCCAGCGCCAGCAGTTGAACGAGGCGCTGGACGCACTCAACCTCTAGCCGATCAGGCGCCGCAGCACAGCCTGCAGCCCGCCGCTGAGGGCGTCGGGGTCATGATGCTCCGGCGACACGCCCCAGCGGTTGGGCAGCACGTCGCCGGGCATCACCACCAGCACCAGCGGCAGGAACGGCAGCGCTACCGACAGTGCAGCCAGCAGCACCATCACCACGATCCCGTGGCCGATGTCGTGCAGCCGGCGCAGGCAGGTGCCGAACAGCAGGGCCAGGCCCAGGCCGATCTTGACCATGGCCTCGGGCGCATCGCTGGAGGTGATGGCAAGCACCAGGGTGACGAAGAACCACAACATCAGCTGGCCGACGAATGCGCCACGGCCCAGGCGCGTGTTCCAGCGCCAGAAGGCCCAGGGCGATACTGGCTGAAGATCGGCCTGGGCCAGCAGCAGGCGCTCGCACCAGGACAACACCGCGGTCAGCGCAAAGCGCAGGCCGATACCGGTGCTGGGGTCATCCTTGGCCTTTTGCAGCTGCTTGAGCACCTTGAGGCGCGGTACGCCGACACGGCCGTAGCGGATCAGGCCCTTGAGCGTATCCATGACCTGGTAGAACACCGCGCTGTCCATGCCGTAGGCATCGAGTTTCTCGCGCGGCGGCCGGCTCGGCTCGCCCTTGATCAGGCCGCTGCGAAAGGCTTCGAACCACGGCTCTTCACTGGAGATGTCGGCCATGGTGCGCAGCAGCACGCGGTGCTGTTCGGCATCCAGTGCCGGGTCGTGGTAGAGCACCGCCCAGAACAGCATCATGCCCAGCAGGTCGTCGGCGAAGGCCTCTTCGTCCTTCTGGTAGCTGGCCAGCAACGCCAGCGTGCTGGGCAGGCGCGCACTGCTCAGGGCCTGGTCCGGCGCGGGCAGGCTGTCGGCAATGGCTTTTTGCAGCGGGTCGCGGCTGTCCAGCCAGCCCAACAGCCCATCGAGGTTGCCTTGTTCCTGCAGCAGGTTCAGCAGCAGGGTATGGACCTTTGCCAACGGATGGCCGGGTGGGCACTGCAGGGTGTCGAGCATGCTCGGCGTCACCAGCGCCAGCCAGCGTTGTGGCGCCTGGGCCAGGGCCAGCATGAACAGTGCCTGGCGGTGCCAGTGCCACAACTCGGCGCCGGCCGGTGCGGGAGGCAGCACCACGCCTGCGGCGCCCAGCTCGCATTGCATCTCCAGGCCGAACGGTACCGGCATCATGGCGCGCGGGCTGAAGGTCTCGTGCAGGCGGGCCAGGGTGCGCCCGTCGTAGGCGCGCAGGCGGCGCAGCCAGTCGCGGCACAGCGTGGTGGCGCCGTCCTTGAGCACGTCGGGCAGTTGTGGGTGCGGCGAGTTGCTGTTCAGGAACGCCTGGATCGCCAGGGGGATCGGCGCCTGTTGCAGCCAGGCCAGTTGCTGTTGGGCCTGGTAGCGCAAGCCGTCGAGGATCAGTTCATCGATCAGGTGGCTGCTTTTAGGTTCGTCGAGCACCTGTTGCAGCAGCGCGGCGTCACCGCAGTGCAGGGCCCAGGCGTGACGGTACAGACGCTGCAGGGCCGGGTCCGGGTGTTCGTCGATCAGGCTGGCGAGCAGTTCCAGCTCACGCTCATCGGTGGCCCGCCAGTCGACGAACTGCCCGGCGATGCCGTCCAGTTCCAGACGCGCGGCCTGGAACCAGCGCGTCAGGGTTTCCGGGCGCTGCGCCGGGCTGCCCAGGGTCTGTTCGTCTTCGCTCAGGTCGTCGGGCCAGGTGCGCACCGGTGCCAGGCGGTCGAAGGCCTGGATCATCAGCGGCAGGCGTTGCGGCTGGTGCGCGGTGCACAGGTCCAGCAGCTCGCGGGCGGCCACCGGGTGGCGGAACTCCAGCCACAGGCGGCTCCAGCACGACAGCGCTTCTTCTTCCTTGCCCAGCAGGCTGGCCTGGCAGGCCAACTGGTACAGCGCGTCGACATCGTCGGGTTGTAGCGCCTGGCGTTCGACGCACAGCGCGTACAGGCTCGGGCTGGCCACCCCGGCCTGGCCGATCTGCAGCAGCAGGCGTTCGACCAGTGCGGCGTCCGGGGGCAGGGCGACCACGGTGTGTTCCCGGGCGAAGGCGGCCAGTTCGAACAGCGGGCGGTTGTTGTAGAGGTGGTCCAGGCTGCGCAGGTACCACAGGGTTTCCAACTGCGCGGCCGTAGACCAGTCGTTCATCAGGCGCATGTCGAACGGGTCGGGGGCGGCGAAGCGAGCCAGCAGCGTCTCGACTTCCTGCGCCTCTTCGAAGCCCAGGCGCAGCAACTGCTTGTCCCAGGCCAGGCGCTTGGCCAGCACCTGCACGCAGGCATTGGACAGCTGGCCGGCTTCTTCCAGGCGCCACAGCAGCTCCCAGCTGACGTCCTCGAGTTCTTCGAGGGGCAACTGGTCGAGCTCACGCAAGTAGTCCTGCCAGGCATCGACGTTGTAGCGCCGGGCCGGGTCGGCGAGCATGCGGGCGAAGGTGGCGATGACCGGGTGCACGCGGGGCGGGCGCGGCGGGCGTTCTGCATAGGCCTGTTCTTCGCCGGCGTCCTCGTCGTCTTCGTCTTCGTCATCGTCATCCGTGCGGGTGGCGAGCTTGAGCGCGTGCTCGTAGGCCTGGCGCAGCAGTTGGAAGCCCTGCGGGTCGGTTTCGGGGTGAAACTCCGGCAGGCGGGCGCGGTAGGCGCCGCGGATGACGTCCTGGTCCTTGGTGGGCTCGATGCCCAGCTTTATCCAGCAACTCATGACCAGGTGCCCTCCTCGAGCGAATCGGGCCGGGGCGGGTAGTCCAGCGGCAGGTCCCAGGGCAGGCTGGCGAACAGTACCTTGCCGCGCTTGAGCATGTTCATGATGATGCAGCGGTTCCAGTGCTCGGCGCCCTGGCGGTCGATACGGTAGGGGTAGACGTCGTCGTCATGGCTGGAGCAGTTCCAGAGCGATTTGCCGAACATGTAGCCGGCGATGTAGGTGTCCCAGCTGTTGTAGAAGTGGCGTGCGCGCAGTGCCAGGCGGCTGTGCAGCCAGAGGCTTTCGGGCTCGGTGATCAGGTTCTCGAACACCCCGGCGCGCAGCAGGTAGCCCATGCGGCCCAGGTCCCAGGCGCGGGTGCCGCCGAAGCCGCAATCGGCATAGGTGCGTGCGGCAAATTCATAGTTGGCGCGCTCGCGCGGGCCCAGCTCGTCAAGCAGTGCCTGCCATTGGCTGGGTTGGCGGCGAGGGTATTGCCAGTAGGCATCGTTGAGTTTTTCGGCGTGGCCGGTGTCGGCCATGCGCAGCATGTCGAGCAGCTCGCGGCGGTTGTTGATGCCCCACCATTTTTTCAGGTCCAGGTCCCCTTCGGCTTCGAAGTAACGGGGGGAGGTGAGGCTGGCGCCGTTGAGGGCGGCCATGGGGGCAGAAAGGGCGTACAGCCAGTGCTGTTCAATCTCTTCCATGAATAGAAGGCTCCGGGGTCGACGGGGAATGGGCGGGGTCGACCGTAATGGCACGGATTGTAGAGA
>NZ_JAFKEC010000071.1 GCF_017848315.1 Pseudomonas palmensis | reverse complement strand
AGAGTCTGTCAAGCGTTTATTTTGAAGTTTTTCGTTTCACTTCAAACACTTGACTCGCTTCGATCTCTCGTAGCGGGAGGCGAATTCTACAGCGTTACAACCTGCTGTCAACCACCTTTTTCACCGCTGCCGATCTTTCGATCGAAGCACCTCCAGCCTGACCTGAAACGTCCAACCCGTTGATATTCAAGGAGTTTTTCGTTCCGACTGCGCCGGAAGTGGGGCGAATTATAGAGAGATTAAATCGTGCGTCAAGGGCTAATTTGAAACTTTATCAAATCAGCCCTCGCCACCCTCTATATAGATAGGAGAGGGCGCCTACAGCACGCCCGCGCCACGCAGGCGTTGCACCTCGTCACCCTTCAGCCCCAGCACCTGCATCAGCACCTGTTCGGTATGCTCCCCCAGCAGCGGCGGTGCATTGCGGTACTCCACCGGCGTCTCGGACAAACGAATAGGGCTGGCTACCTGCGGCACGCTGCCGGCCAACGGGTGAGGAATCTCTATGGCCAGGCCACGCGCCTGCACCTGAGGGTCCTGGAACATCTGCGCCAGGTCGTTGATCGGCCCGCACGGTACACCCGCCTGCTCCAGCTGGCTGACCCACTCGGCGGTAGTCTTGAACACCGTGGCCTGGCGAATCAGCGGGATCAGCTCGGCGCGGTTGGCAACACGCAGTTTATTAGTGGCAAACCGCGGGTCATCCGCCCACTGCGGCTGGCCGGCCACCTCGGCGAACTTGCGAAACTGCCCGTCGTTACCCACGGTCAGGATGAAGTCGCCATCGGCGGTAGGAAAATCCTGGTAAGGCACGATGTTCGGGTGCGCATTACCCAGGCGACGCGGCGCAACACCCGTGGTCAGGTAGTTCATCGCCTGGTTGGCCAGGCAAGCCACCTGCACATCCAGCAACGCCATGTCGATGTGTTGCCCGCCGCCATCGTGATCCCGGTGGGCGAGGGCGGCCAATATCGCCACCGTCGAATACAGCCCGGTGAGAATATCGGTCAACGCCACCCCGACCTTCACCGGCCCCGCACCGTCCTCACCCTCCGGGCGGCCGGTAAGGCTCATCAGGCCACCCAGGCCCTGGATCATGAAGTCATAACCAGCGCGCTTGGCGTAGGGTCCGGTCTGGCCGAAGCCGGTGATCGAGCAATAGATAAGCCGCGGGTTGATCGCCCGCAGGCTTTCGTAGTCCAGCCCGTAGGCCGCCAGCCCGCCAACCTTGAAGTTCTCGATCAGGATGTCGGACTTGGCCGCCAGCTCGCGTACCAGTTGCTGGCCTTCGGGCTGGGTGAAGTCGATGGTGACCGACTGCTTGTTGCGGTTGGCCGAAAGGTAGTAGGCCGCCTCACTGGTGTTCTCGCCATAGGCGTCCTTGAGAAACGGCGGGCCCCAGGCGCGCGTGTCGTCGCCCGCCCCGGGACGCTCGACCTTGATCACCTCGGCCCCCAGGTCCGCGAGGATCTGTCCGGACCACGGTCCGGCCAGCACTCGCGACAGATCCAGCACCCGCAGATGAGATAGCGCGCCCATGGGCTGGCTCCTTATTAATAGAAAGCCTGCAGACCGGTTTGCGCACGCCCCAGAATCAGCGCGTGCACGTCATGGGTACCTTCATAGGTGTTGACCACCTCGAGGTTGACCAGGTGGCGGGCCACGCCGAACTCGTCGGAGATACCATTGCCGCCCAGCATGTCGCGGGCCAGGCGGGCGATGTCCAGCGCCTTGCCGCAGGAGTTGCGCTTCATGATCGAGGTGATCTCGACCGCAGCAGTGCCTTCATCCTTCATGCGGCCCAGGCGCAGGCAACCTTGCAGGGCCAAGGTGATCTCGGTCTGCATGTCGGCCAGCTTCTTCTGGATCAGCTGGTTGGCGGCCAACGGGCGGCCGAACTGCTGACGGTCCAGGGTGTATTGGCGCGCGGTGTGCCAGCAGGCTTCCGCTGCACCCAGGGCGCCCCAGGAGATGCCGTAGCGCGCCGAGTTGAGGCAGGTGAACGGGCCCTTCAGGCCACGTACATCCGGGAAGATGTTTTCTTCAGGCACGAACACGTTGTCCATCACGATCTCGCCGGTGATCGAGGCACGCAGGCCGACCTTGCCGTGAATCGCCGGGGCACTCAGGCCTTCCCAGCCTTTCTCCAGCACGAAGCCGCGAATGTCGCCCGCATCGTCCTTGGCCCACACCACGAACACGTCAGCGATCGGGCTGTTGGTGATCCACATCTTGCTGCCGCTCAGGCGATAGCCACCGTCGACGCTCCTGGCGCGGGTGATCATCGAGCCCGGGTCGGAGCCATGGTTGGGCTCGGTGAGGCCGAAGCAGCCGATCCACTCGCCGCTGGCCAGCTTGGGCAGGTACTTCTGCTTCTGCGCCTCGGTACCGAATTCGTTGATCGGCACCATCACCAGCGAAGACTGCACGCTCATCATCGAGCGATAGCCGGAGTCGATACGCTCCACTTCACGGGCAATCAGGCCGTAGCACACATAGTTGAGGCCGCTGCCGCCGTACTGCTCGGGGATGGTCGCACCCAGCAGGCCAACCTCGCCCATTTCACGGAAGATCGCCGGGTCGGTCTGCTCATGGCGGAAGGCTTCGAGCACACGCGGGGCGAGCTTGTCCTGGGCGAAGTGGAACGCGCTGTCACGCACCATGCGCTCTTCTTCGGTGAGCTGCTGATCGAGCAGCAGCGGGTCGATCCAGTTGAAGCTTGCCTTGCCAGCCATGTGCGAATCCTCGGAAACGTTTTGTCGTGGGTTGATCCTAGGCCGTAACGGGCGTGGCGACAAACGAGGATTGCGCATAGTCTTGTGATAATTTCTCACTTCGTAACGGCACCAACAGCCATTTTTACGACTGATTAGTGAGGTTGACGTATATGCGGCGCAAGATCCCCAGCACCACGGCCCTGGTGTGCTTCGAGGCTGCAGCCCGCCACGAAAGCTTTACCAAGGCGGCCCAGGAGCTCTCCCTGACCCAGGGCGCGGTGTGCCGACAGGTGGGCGGGCTGGAGGAGTTTCTGAATGTGGAGCTGTTTCGACGCTCGCGCCGTGGCGTGAAGCTCACCGAAGCCGGCCTGTCCTATAGCCGCCGCGTCGCCACCCAGCTGGACGCGGTGGAGCGCGATACCCTGTCGGTGATGGGCCAGCAGGGCGCCAACGTGATCGAACTGGCCCTGGTACCGACCTTCGGCACGCAATGGCTGCTGCCGCGACTGAAGGACTTTCAGCGCCTGCACCCCGAAGTCACCGTCAACCTGACCAACCGCACCCGTCCGTTCCTTTTCGCCGACACCCACTTCGACGCCGCCATCTATTTTGGCGACGCCGACTGGTCGGGTACCCAGTCCCACCGCCTGATGGGCGAGAACCCCGTGCCGGTGTGCAGCCCGGCCTTGCTGGCAGGGCAGGCTAGTCTTAGCGCCGAGGACCTCGCGCAACTGCCGCTGCTGCAGCAGACCACCCGACCCTATGCCTGGCGCCAGTGGTTCAACAGCCTGGAAATGAACGTGGCCCGCGACATGACCGGCCCGCGCTATGAGCTATTCTCGATGTTGGCCCAGGCCGCCATGCACGAGATGGGCGTGGCGTTGATCCCGCCCTTTCTCATCCAGCATGAACTGGGGGAGGGCAGGCTGGTGATTGCCAACCCGCATGCGCTGTCGAGCATCAAGGCGTATTACCTGATGATCCCGGAGCGCAAGGTGGAATCCGCCTCGCTGCGTGCTTTTCGCGACTGGCTGGTAGCCGAGGCCCAGCGCTATGCCGCGCAGCACAAGGATCAGAGCGGTTTGTTGACCCCGTAGTCAGCAAATATCGAGCCCTACAGATATACGAAAATGTCGCAAATGAGCAGACTGTTCCGGTGCACGCCAAAACACCCCTTAACCCTGCTGTTTACGGGGCCTTCGCGACATAAAGCCTGTGCACAAATGCGCTTTCGCGAAATTTGTCTGAAAAAATTTCAAATTTTGCGTAATGTCCCTGAAGCCCACGGTTCGCGGGCTTCAGGCCGTTTATTGCGACATTCGGTCACAGGGTGACTTGTAGTTTATCGTTCGTCACCCTTCAGAACCAGTTGAAGCGATTCAGGATCGCCTGCAAAATGCCGCGCCCCGCCCGGATTCAGGGCGGGATCGTGCTGATCGGCCGCCCCAGACGCACCATCCGCAGTGCGCTGGTTTACCAACAAAAGATCACGCAGGAGAAATTGACGTGCACATTGGTGTTCCTCTCGAAACGCAGACGGGCGAGACACGTGTCGCTGCCACCCCCGAAACCATCAAGAAACTGATCGGCCAGGGTCATCAGGTCACTGTGCAACGTGGCGCGGGCGTCAATGCCAGCGTGCCCGACAGTGCCTATGAAGCAGCAGGCGCGACCATCGGCAGCGCTGCCGATGCGTTTGGCGCACAGCTTGTACTCAAGGTTGTGGCGCCCAACGAAAGCGAACTGGGCCAGATCAACAGCGGCACCGTTCTGGTGGGCATGCTCAACCCGTTCAACAATGACGTGATTGCCAGGATGGCCGAACGCGGGATCACCGCCTTCGCTCTCGAAGCCGCGCCGCGCACCTCCCGCGCGCAGAGCCTCGACGTGCTGTCATCGCAGGCCAACATCGCCGGCTACAAGGCCGTGCTGCTGGCCGCGCATCACTACCCACGCTTCATGCCGATGCTGATGACTGCCGCAGGCACCGTGAAGGCTGCCCGCGTGCTCATCCTGGGCGCCGGTGTGGCCGGCCTGCAGGCCATCGCCACGGCCAAGCGCCTGGGTGCGGTGATCGAGGCCTCGGACGTGCGCCCGGCGGTAAAGGAGCAGATCGAATCGCTCGGCGCCAAGTTCATCGACGTGCCGTATGAAACCGATGAGGAACGCGAGTGCGCCGAAGGCGTCGGCGGCTACGCGCGACCCATGCCCGCCAGCTGGATGCAGCGTCAGGCCCAGGCCGTGCACGAACGCGCCAGACAGGCCGACATCGTCATCACCACCGCGCTGATCCCCGGGCGCAAGGCACCGACCCTGCTCAGCGCCGAAACCGTCGCGCAGATGAAGCCGGGCTCGGTGGTCATCGACCTCGCCGCCGCGCAGGGCGGCAACTGCCCGCTGACCGTGGCCGACCAGGTGGTGATCGAGAACGGTGTGACCATCGTCGGCCCCACCAACCTGCCAGCCCAGGTCGGTGCGGACGCCTCGGCCCTGTATGCACGCAACCTGCTCGACTTCATGAAACTGCTGTTCGACAAGGACGGCGCCCTCACGATCAACCTCGAAGACGACATCGTCGCCGCGTGCCTGATGTGCCGCGACGGCCAGGTCATCCGCAAGAACGGATAAGGAGCCAGACAATGGAAGACATGCTGATCTCTCACGGCGTCTACAACCTGATCATCTTCGTGCTGGCCATCTATGTGGGCTACCACGTGGTATGGAACGTGACCCCGGCGCTGCACACCCCGCTGATGGCGGTCACCAACGCCATCTCCGCCATCGTCATCGTCGGCGCCATGCTGGCCGCCGCGCTGACCGTGACCCCGCTCGGCAAGACCATGGGCACCCTCGCGGTGGCCCTGGCAGCGGTCAACGTGTTCGGCGGTTTCCTCGTCACCCGGCGCATGCTGGAGATGTTCAAGAAAAAGGCCGCGAAGGCTGAGGGGAAGAAGTAAACATGAGCATGAACCTGGTAACCCTGCTCTACCTTGTCGCCTCGGTGTGCTTCATCCAGGCGCTCAAGGGCCTGTCGCACCCGACCACCTCGCGGCGCGGCAACCTGTTCGGCATGCTCGGCATGGCCCTGGCGGTGATCACCACGGTCGGCCTGATCTACAAACTGGGCGCGCAGCTGGCCACCGACGGCATCGGCTACGTGATCGTCGGCCTGCTGGTGGGCGGCACTGCCGGCTCGATCATGGCCAAACGCGTCGAAATGACCAAGATGCCGGAACTGGTCGCCTTCATGCACAGCATGATCGGCCTGGCGGCCGTGTTCATCGCCATCGCGGCCGTGGTCGAGCCACAGTCGCTGGGCATCGTGGCCAGCATCAGCGACCCGATTCCGGTCGGCAACCGCCTGGAACTGTTCCTTGGCGCCGCCATTGGTGCGATCACCTTTTCGGGTTCGGTCATCGCCTTCGGCAAGTTGTCGGGCAAGTACAAGTTCCGCCTGTTCCAGGGCGCGCCGGTACAGTTCAGCGGCCAGCACAAGCTCAACCTGGTGCTGGGCCTGGCCACCATCGCCCTGGGTCTGATCTTCACCTTCACCGGCAACCTGACCGCCTTCGCCCTGATGCTGGCCCTGGCCTTCGTGATGGGTGTGCTGATCATCATCCCGATCGGCGGCGCCGACATGCCGGTGGTGGTCTCGATGCTCAACAGTTATTCGGGCTGGGCAGCGGCGGGCATCGGCTTCTCGCTGAACAACTCGATGCTGATCATTGCTGGTTCGCTGGTGGGTTCGAGCGGCGCGATCCTCTCGTACATCATGTGCAAGGCGATGAACCGTTCGTTCTTCAACGTGATCCTCGGCGGCTTCGGCGGCGCTGCAGAAGCGGCCGGCCCGGCCGGTGCCAAGGAGGCGCGCCCGGTGAAATCCGGTTCGGCCGACGACGCCACCTTCCTGCTGAGCAACGCCGACACCGTGATCATCGTGCCCGGCTACGGCCTGGCGGTGGCCCGTGCTCAGCATGCGCTCAAGGAACTGACCGAAAAGCTCACCCACAACGGCGTGACCGTGAAGTACGCGATCCACCCGGTGGCGGGGCGCATGCCCGGGCACATGAACGTGCTGCTGGCCGAGGCCGAAGTGCCCTACGACCAGGTGTTCGAGATGGACGACATCAACTCCGAGTTCGGCCAGGCCGACGTGGTACTGGTGCTCGGTGCCAACGACGTGGTCAACCCGGCGGCCAAGAACGATCCCAAGTCGCCGATTGCCGGCATGCCGATCCTCGAAGCCTTCAAGGCCAAGACCATCATCGTCAACAAGCGCTCCATGGCCAGCGGCTATGCCGGCCTGGACAACGAACTGTTCTACTTGGACAAGACCATGATGGTGTTCGGCGATGCCAAGAAGGTCATCGAAGACATGGTCAAAGCCGTGGAATAAGCCCTTGAAAAGGCTGTGACAAATAGCCCCAGCGCGGTACCGGCTGGGGCTTTTTAATGCCCGCCCAGCCGACAGAAGGCTCTACTTCAGGCCTTCGCATTCGACCTTGGTCGCGGGACGCCGACAGGCGAAATCAATAGACTGCGCATCTAGCTTTAGTAGCCCGAGATAATAATCCATGTACCGTGATCGTATTCGCTTGTCCTCTTTGCACAGCAAGGTAATGAGTGCGGCCGATGCCGCAGGTTTGATCGAGGACGGCATGACCGTCGGCATGAGCGGTTTCACCCGTGCCGGCGAAGCCAAGGCCGTGCCCCACGCACTGGCCGAGCGAGCCAAGCTGTCGCCGCTGAAAATCAGCCTGATGACCGGCGCCAGCCTGGGCAACGACCTCGACAAGCAGCTGACCGAAGCCGGTGTGCTGGCCCGTCGCATGCCGTTCCAGGTCGACAGCACCCTGCGCAAGGCCATCAACGACGGCAAGGTGATGTTCATCGACCAGCACCTGTCGGAAACCGTCGAGCAACTGCGCAACCAGCAGCTCAAGCTGCCGGACATCGCGGTCATCGAAGCGGTCGCGATCACCGAAGACGGCCACATCGTGCCGACCACCTCCGTGGGCAACTCGGCCAGCTTCGCCATTTTCGCCAAGCAGGTCATCGTCGAGATCAACATGGCGCACAACGCCAACCTCGAAGGCCTGCATGACATCTATATCCCGACCTACCGGCCGACCCGCACGCCGATCCCGCTGGTGAAAGTCGATGACCGCATCGGCAGCACCGCGATCCCGATCGACCCGGCCAAGATCGTCGGCATCGTCATCACCGAGCAGGCGGACTCGCCGTCCACCGTATTGCCGCCGGACGACGAAACCCAGGGTATCGCCAACCACCTGATCAACTTCCTCAAGCAGGAAGTCGACGCCGGGCGCATGACCAACAAGCTCGGCCCACTGCAGGCCGGCATCGGCAGCATCGCCAACGCGGTGATGTGCGGTCTGATCGACTCGCCGTTCGAAGACCTGACCATGTACTCCGAAGTGCTGCAGGACTCGACCTTCGATCTGATCGACGCCGGCAAGCTGAGCTTTGCCTCGGGCAGTTCCATCACCCTGTCGACCCGTCGCAACGCCGACGTGTTCGGCAACCTGGAGCGCTACAAGGACAAGCTGGTGCTGCGTCCGCAGGAAATCTCCAACCACCCTGAAGTGGTACGGCGCCTGGGCATCATCGGCATCAACACCGCACTGGAGTTCGACCTGTACGGCAACGTCAACTCCACCCACGTGTGCGGCACGCGCATGATGAACGGCATCGGTGGCTCGGGCGACTTCGCGCGCAACGCGCACCTGGCCATCTTCGTCACCAAGTCCATCGCCAAGGGCGGCGCGATCTCCAGCGTGGTACCGATGGTCAGCCATGTGGACCACACCGAGCACGACGTGGACATACTCGTCACCGAGCAGGGCCTGGCCGACCTGCGTGGCCTGGCGCCGCGCGAGCGCGCCCGGGTGATCATCGACAACTGTGTGCACCCGGACTACCGCGACGCACTGAACGACTACTTCACCCGCGCCTGCGAAAAGGGTGGGCACACCCCGCACATCCTGCGCGAAGCCCTGCAGTGGCATGAAAACCTGGAAGAAACCGGGCGCATGCTGGCCAGCTGAAGCCGTCCCTGTACAGCCGGTGGCGCGCAATGCGCACCGGCTGTACAGTTGTCCCGTCCAACCGTTACACAAACTGTTCTACTGTACCGGTGTTTTGACGGTACCTTCCTACGCAAAATCCCCTCATTGACCCTGAATTGCACCATTTCAGTGCGGACCGGTACAGTTGCGTCCAATCCGAGTGCAACAGTCTGCATAAACAGTTAACTGGACCATCACAATGCAGGTGAACTGTATCTACTGTTATGGACGACACAGGAGGATCATTGGCATCAGTTAAATCACTACCTAATGCCGCCACAAGCGGAAGGATGACACCATGGAACGTACACTCAGTTCCGATCTGGCTTTTGAAAACAACGCTCAACAATCCCAGGGTTCGCTGCCACTGCGCCTGCTGGCCAACCTGATGCTGTGGCAACGCCGCATCGCCAGCCGCCACCAACTGGCTCGCCTGGACTCGCGTCTGCTGGCTGATGCCGGTATCAGCGAAGCGCAACGTTACGAAGAGCTGAGCAAGCCTTTCTGGCGTTGATGCAGGGCCCGCCGGCCAACGCCGGCACCCCGAATTCAAAAACCCGTCGCAGGTGACTGCTGACGGGTTTTTTTGTTTGAAAGGCCCGTGCCAGAGCATTCGAACCAAATACCAGTACAGTTTTTATAAACCAAAATATCACCAGTACAATCGTACAGCTGCGCTGCACGAGCCGGCGAAGCAGACGCCACTGCACCACCTGCTGCATAATAGCCGGGCCCATATTCAGGAGATCGACCATGTCCCGTACCCGCCTGCTTGGCGCCGCAATGCTGCTGGCCCTGGCCTCCACTGCCCACGCATCCAGCTTCGTGGTCACCACCGATACCGTGGTGCGTGGCGTTGCCGCCTCCACCAACGCGACCTCCGATGCCTCCTCATCGCTGCGCGATGACAAGATCGTGCGCGCCGCCCGTGACGACGCCGCCAGCTTCGTCGCCAGCCAGGGCGCCATCCGCGGTGTGAAACTGGAAAGCGCCTTCGCCCACATCCGCCAGCAGGCCCCGACCCTGCAGGCTTCCGACGCCCAACTGGCCCAGGCGATCCTGGCCATCTGAACCGCGCAAGGGCCCGGTACACGTAACAACGTGTAAAAGCCGGGTACCCTGCGCTGGTCCCCACCCGCGCATTGGGATAGCCTTGCCGCCTGATTTCACAGCCAACCAGACCTCATGCGTTATTTGCTACCGCTGCTGCTCGCACTCTGCGCGTCGACTGCCGCCCAGGCCTTCGACCTGACCACTCAAAGCCTTGTGATTGCGGGCTACGCCACCAGCAAGGTGACCACCGCCCCGTTCGATCGCAAGCTGATCCTGGCCGCCCACGACGATGCCGCCGCCTTCGTCGCCAGCGACGGCGCCCTGCGTGGCGCACAGCTGGAAGCCGCCCTGAACGCACTGCGCCAGCACACCCCCGAACTTCATGCCAGCGACCTTGAACTGGCGCAGGCAATTCTCGTCCAATGATCACAACCGATTTTCCGGAGATGCTCAATGCGTAAACCGCTGATTGCCGCCACCCTCGGCCTGATGCTGCTGGCCGACGTGGTCCAGGCACAAACCCTGGTGGCCACCAGCAATATCATCGTGCGTGCCTTTGGCCGCTCGATCGACTTCACCTCCGACACCACCACCTCGATCCGCGACTCCAAGGTCGTGCGCGAGGCCCGTGACGATGCCGCCAGCTTCGTCGCCAGCCGTGGCGATATCCGTGGCGCGCAACTGGAAGCTGCCTTCGATACCCTGCGCCAGCGCGTCCCCGAAGCACGCGACGCCAGCGACCAGGTGCTGGCCGAAGCCATCCTGTCGCTGTGAAACCCCTTGCCTGGCTGTTGGGCAGCGTACTGACGCTGCTCGGCGCCCCTGCGCTGGCCGACCTGCAACTGCACCTGCAGGCAGACGGCCTCGACCCGCAACAGCAGCGGGCCAGCCAGGCATTGCTCGACGAAGCCCTGCAGGCCCTGCCGCCACGCTTGAAGGCTGAGCTGGACCGCCGCGTCGACGTCTCCTGGACCACCCGCATGCCCGAAGACGCCTATGGCCAGGCGTCGCTGGTATCGAGCCTGGAGCTCAACCGGCGCCTGCTGCCGGGCCTCACCGATGGCAGCGCTGCCACCGCGCAGACCGGCCGGCCGCATGGCACGGTGCGCCAGGAGCTGCTGGCCACCGTTCTCCACGAGCTCACCCACCTGTATGACCGCGCCCGCCTGTGGCCAGCGCCCGAGCGCCGGCTGATCAGCCGCTGCGTGCGCCAGAACACCAGCCTGGGCAAAGTGGGGCTGCCCGATGAATGCCGCGGCCAGACCGAACGCCGCTTCACCCTCAGCGACGACCCGCGCCTGCTCGACCTCGCCGGCTGGCCGCAATACGTGGGCCGGCGTGGCGAGCGCGAACAGCACAACCGCCAGATCGCACGCACCCCGGACAGCTACGAGCTGAGCAGCCCCAAGGAATTCATCGCGGTCAACATGGAGTACTTCCTCCTCGACCCGAGCTACGCCTGTCGCCGCCCGGCCCTCTACAAGTACCTGCGCGAGCATTTCGACTGGGCGCCTGCCGCTGCCGAGTGTGCGCCTGGGCTGCCGTTCCTCAACGCCGGCAACGACTTCGACAAGCAGCCGCTGGGCCAGGTCGACCCCGAACGCGTGTACGCCGTGGACTTCCTGCTGGCCGAAGCCAACCAGAACTGGGTCAGCCGCTGGGGCCACAGCATGCTGCGCCTGGTGATCTGCGCGCCGGGGCGCCCACGCGGTCCGGACTGCCGCCTGGACCTGGACCAGCACCTGGTGCTCTCGTACCGCGCCTTCGTCAACGACGTGCAGCTATCGAGCTGGGACGGCCTGACCGGCGCCTATCCCTCGCGTCTGTTCGTGCTGCCACTGGCACAGGTGATCGACGAGTACACCAAGACCGAACTGCGCAGCCTGGCTTCGATCCCGCTCAAGCTCGACCGGGACGAAATCGAAGACCTGGTGCGCCAGGCCGCCGAGATGCACTGGAACTACGACGGCCACTATTACTTCCTGTCCAACAACTGCGCGGTCGAAACCCTCAAGCTGCTGCGCAGCGGCACCGGCAACCCGCGCCTGGCCGGGCTCGACAGCATCATGCCCAATGGCCTGCTCGAGGTGCTGCAGGGTCGTGGCCTGGCCGACATGAGCGTGCTCGACGACCCGCGCGAAGCCTTGCGCCTGGGCTACCGCTTCGACTCCTACCGCGACCGCTACCAGGCCATGTTCCAGGTGCTCAAGCAGCACCTGCCGGTGCCGCAGGCCAGCGTGGAGGCCTGGCTCGAACAGCCACCCGCCCAGCGCCAGCAATGGTTCGCCCAGGCCGACCTGCGCACCAGCGCGGCCTTGTTGCTGCTGGAACAGGCCGGCCTGCGCCGCCAGCTGCTGCTGGCCCAGGACGAGGTCAAGCAGCGCTACCTCAGCGGTCGCGAGCTCAACGACACCAACGTGGCCCAGGCCAACAGCACCCTGCAGCAGATCCTCGCCAACAGCGGCTTTCTCAGCAAACCGGCCGAACTGCTGAGCGGCAGCGGCTACGGGCTGCCCCAGGCCAGCGAACGCCAGCAGCTGGAGCAGGCCAGCAGCCAGCGCCAGCAGCAACTGCAGCGCCTGACCGGCGACCTGGACAAGGAAGTACGCGCCTTGCTCGGCCCCGAGCGCGCCGCCGAAATCGCCGCCGTCGAAGCCAACCTCAAGCAGCTCGGCGAACACCTGCGCGCATTGCACAAGGCCGCTGGCGGGCTGCAATTGCCCTGAGTCGGTAGTTGACTTTGTAACTGCCTGTGCCACTATTTCGCCGCTTGAAAAATGGCATTTGGCTGCCATTGCGCCCCGCCGAAAGGCGCCGGGACATTTCGCAGAACCTCTTTCTTTCGACGTGACGGCCTGACCTCAAGCAGGCACTGCCGCGCACGGACGACCGTTGGCATGGTGGGATTATATGGACGTAGTCGGAGACGACCGCGAGTACGAGTGGTCGCTGGATGGGCAACGCTGGTTGCAGGATGCCCATGGCAGGTTCTCCCTGACCCACGTCGCCGGCAAGGCGCTGGAAGACGCGCAGCCCGACCTGGACTTTCTCGTCGGTGCGCAGCAGGCGCCCGGTGCGCAGGGCTGGCTGCCGGCCAGCTTCCGCCATTGCCCGCAGACCGGTACAGCCCTCACGCCCGTGCGCTTCGACCGCCAGCAACGCTGGTTGCCGCCCTATGGCAACGGTAGCGGACGCCGGGTGGTGGAGGGCAGTTGCCGGCTCGACGGTGCCGAGCACACCCTCGCCGCGTTGTACCGCAAGCTGGACGGCGCCACCCCGCGCAGCCTGAACACCGCGCACAAGTACGACCAGCTGCCACGCAAGAACGGCTTGAATTTTCTCGTCGCCAACCTGGGCGGTCATCGCGAGGCGCTGTTTGCGCTGGCCCGCGACGGCAGCCTGTTCCGCTGGCAGCGCCAGGCCCAGGAGTGGGCGGCGCTGTTGCCGCACAGCACCCCGATCGGCCGTTGCAGCCTGCCCAGCTGGGCGTGGGGCGTGGGCCTGCGCGAGGTGGGCGAACAGCAACGCCTGCTGCTGGCCTGTGACGAGGGTGCCACCGAGGTGCGCGTCGACCCGCTCGATGGCCGCTACCATGTCGACCGCTGCCCGGGCCGTGCCATCGCCGCCCCCGGCGATCTCGACGACCAGGTACTGATCCCGCAGCAGATGCCCGACGGCAGCTTCAGCCTGGTGGCACGCCACAATGAACAGTGGACCCTGCACCCCATCGCCCACGCCAACCCGGCGCACCTGCAGGGCCTGTCCGCGCCACTGCGCGACCCGGCCTCGCGGCGCCTGCTGTGGATCGGCGCCCACGGCTACCTCAGCGTCAAGCTCGGCGCCCAGCTGGACGCCCAGTGGCTGAGCTGGCCCGCCGGTGCCCAGGCCCGCCCCGAATACGGCCCGCCGTTCGTCAACGGCTACGGCATCTGGCAGCAACTGTTCGAGGGCAGCGAGCAGTACTGCCTGCGCCTGGACTCGGACGAACGCAAGGAAGTCAAAGGCTCGCGCCTGAGCACCGGCCACCTGAACTACATGTTCAACGTGCGCCTGGATGCGCCCTGGGGCGAGCACGACGTCGACAACACCCCCACCCGGCGCGAAGTGGTCTACCCCTTCATCGAGTTCATCGACAGCCAGTACCTGCTGTCGGTGCGCGTCGAGTGGCCGTCGAGCCTGCAACAGTTCTTCGGCAACGACCAGGCCATCGACAGCCAGTTCTGCCTGGAACGCGTGGGCCAGCCGCCCTTGAGCATCACCCTCAAAGTGGCCCAACCCTGGAACGCCCAGTGGTTCTTCCACGACAACGCCCTGTGGCTGTACATCGATTCGACTGGAGCGCTCTACCGATGGAACGCATGAACCGCCTGCTGCGCCGTGGCCTGCTGCTGGCCCTGAGCCTGGTGTGCCTGAGCGCCCAGGCGCAACCGCTGCGCCAGGTGTTTCTGGTACAGAACTCCGGCTGGATGGAGCCGTTCTACCTCGACCCGGCTTCGGGCTTCAAACCGCTGATCACGCAACTGGCCGCCACCGCCGCCGGCAACGGCGAAGTGGTGATCGGCGCCTTCAACCAGGCCGACAGCAGCCACCCCTCGCCGCAATGGACCTACCGCGGCCCCGGCACCCACGCCAAGCTCGGCGACAGCGTCAATGCCCTGGCCCTGGCACGCAAGGCCAGTGGCGCCTATGCCGACACCGACTTCAAGGAAGCCCTGCTGGCCGCGATCAAGACCGGCCTGGAAGGGCGCGAAGGCATCATCTGGATCGTCACCAACAACAAGAACAGCCCCAACAACAGCAGCGAGACCCAGCTCAAGAACCGCGAGTTCTACGACCTGCTGCACAAGGAAGACGTGATCAGCCGCATCGCCGCCTTCCCGCAGAAGATGCCGGTCAAGAGCAGCAACTTCGAAGCCAACGGCCTGATGATCTACGCCCTGGCCTACGGCGCCAATGCCGGTGCCGCGCTGGAACAGGTGCTGGCCCAGCCGGCCCTGGCCAAACTGCTGAACGACGCGCGTGTACGCCTCAAGCCGCTGACCCAGGCCGCCGTGCGCTTCATCCCGACCGGCGTCAAGGACACCCCCGACGTCAGTGCAGAGCTGGCCCCCGACCAGCAGACCGTGGTGCTCAACATCAACGTCGACGGCTCGCCCAAGACCGCGGTGTTGCTGGGCCGCTTCGAGAACCAGTTCAACCCCTACCAGATCCACTCGGCCAAGGTCGCGATGAGCCTGGACATGCCCGGCGAAGCCCTGCAGTCAGCGATCTCGATGGACCGCATCGAGAACCTCGAACCCGGCGCCCGCTCCGACGAGCTGTCGATCAGCCTGCAACTGCCGCCGCTGCCGTCGCAGTGGTCCAGCGAAGTGCTGCTGTCCAGCGGCTACCAGCGTGCCGGGGCCATCGAAGTGCGCCTGAGCGAGCAGCAACTGCAGATTTCCCAGCAGTTCATCGAGCGCATGAACGAGCTGTTCCCCAACGATGCACTGCCCGATGTGTTCCTGCCGTCCAGCGAAGCCAGCGCTTCGGCCACCCGCCTGCCGATCGTGCTGCAGATCAGCTACCCGCTGGGCCCGGTGCTGTTGCTGCTGGCCCTGCTGGTGCTGGCGTTGATCGGCCTGTTGCTGGCCAAGGCCCTGATCGGCGGCAAGAAGCCGGTCACGGTGATGGTCGAAGGCATCGCCCAGCAATACCCGCTCAAGCCGTTCAGCAGCGCCAGCGTCTATGACGCCCGGCAGAACAAGGTCGCGACCGTAAAGCGCGGCCTGTTCGGCGCCACCCTCGAAAAACTCGCCGCCGACGTCGCCGTGCGCCTCAAATAACCCAGGACCCCGATCATGACCCAGACCAGCTCCCTGCCAGCCCCCGTAGAAAACGACGCCGCACCGGCCACCACCACCTCCACCCTGAGCGTTCCGGCGCCGCTGATGGACCTGGGCCCGAAAAAGGTCGACAGCCGTGACGCCCTGATCGGCGTGGCCGTGCTGGTGGTACTGGCGCTGATCTTCTTCGTGATCAAGAACGCCTACGCCAACTGGCGCGTGCGCGAGCGCGTGGCCCCCAGCCGCGCCAACGCCTCGGGCTGGTTCCTGTTCCTGGGCCTGCTGCTGGTGTCGGCCATGGCCGTGCTGGCGGTGATCAACTCCGGTCAGTTCCTCACCCCGCTGTACCTTGCACCACTGGCTGGCGTGGCCGGCATTTCGCTGGTGGCCTGGCTGATGACCTTCTCGGCCAAGCGCTGAGCCCGGCCTGCACTGCCCGCGTCAGGCCTGGCCTGACGCTTCAATTTGATCCACGGATTTAGCCCGCCGACCCGATTCGGCCAGCCCAGCCAGGGCTCATGGAGTTTCAGATGAACGAGAATGCACAACCTTCCGGCCCGGCAGCGCTGAACATGGTCAGCGAGAAGATCCACCCGACGCTGTTCATCGCCCTGGGCGGTACCGGCATGAAGGTCAACATTCGCCTGCGCCGGCGCATTCTCAATGCCATCTGGGGCGGCAACAACCAGGTGCAGCAGATTGCCGACTTCCCCCTGGTGCAGTTCATCAACTTCGACCTGGATGCTGGCGAAGTCACCCAGGACGGCAAGTCGATCAAGACCGACGTGCTGGCCGAGCAAGTGGCCTTCACCTCCGAAGAGAAGATCATCGAGCCGCTCAACCTGAGCAAGTACACCCACTCGATGGACGAGCTCAACCGCCACCGTGAAGTGGCCGAATGGTTCCCGCTGACCCCGGACAAGATCCGCGCCCTGGGCATCGACCCCTCCAAGGGCGCCGGGCAGATCCGTGCGCTGTCGCGCCTGTACTTCTACGACAAGTACCCGGTGATCCGCGACAAGCTGCGCGACAAGGTCGGGCGCCTGCTGGCCAACATCGGCGGCAACGCCGACAAGCTCAAGAAGCTCGGCCTGGAAATCGACCCCGGCAAGATCCGCATCGTCATCAGCGGCTCGGCGGCCGGCGGCACCGGGTCCGGTTCGTTCCTGGACATGGGCTACCTGGCAAAGGCGATCCTCAAGGAACACAACATCGCCGGCAAGGTCGACCTGTTCTTCGTGTTGCCCGGCGGCTTCCATGCCTACAACACCGAGCGCGTGCAGGCCAACGGCTACGCGGCGCTGATGGAGCTGGAAACCAGCATGCGCGGCAACCGTCTGGTCAAGCACTGGGACGCCACCGACAACCTGTTCATCGACAACCGCCCGTACGATGACGTCTACATCATCGACAACAGCAACGTCGCCCAGGCCAAGACCAGCGACCAGGAAGACGTCTACGAGATGCTCTCGGACGTGCTGTTCACCGACTTCACCTCGCAGGACTTCGCCAACAAGAAGCGCTCGATCGCGGTCAACCAGAACCAGCACAAGATCCGCTCCTACACTGTGCGCCTGCCCCAGGACTACGGCGACGACACCGAGCTGCGCTTCCCGTGCTCGTACTCCTCGCTCGGCCAGGCCGTGCTCGACACCCAGATCGATGCGCGCCAGAACGTGCGCCTGAGCCGTCAGGTACAGCAGATGCTCAAGGCGTTCTTCGGCATCGCCAACGCCTCGGCCAACGACAACCGTCCTACCGACCGCGAGCGTGACGACTTCCTGCGCGAGCAGCTGAACGTCACCCCGCGTACCTTCACCGAACTGCCGGACTTCCTGTCCAAGGTCGAGCTGACCCTGGCCACCGGCGAGTTCACCCACTACCAGATCGCCGACGACCTGCTGCTGGTGGAAGGCGACAACAGCATCACCGCCCAGATCGAGCAGAAGGTCGAAGCGTTGTTCGAACGCCTGCACAGCGGCGGCGCCGACAAGGACCAGTGGCTGACCCACGTGCGCGAGATCCAGCAGCAGCTGGAACGCGACACCAAGGGCAGCAACATCGACAGTGCCGAGCGCAACCACGAAGTGCGCATCAAGGAAAACCGCCAGCGCCGCCTGGCCGAGCTGGTGCGCGAAGACGCCCTGCCGGAAAAACTCTTCCGTCGCCTGGACGACGATGAGCGCGGTGGCCTGGACTACACCCTGGCCCTGGTCGAGATGCTCAAGGACCGCCTGGAAAACGAAGGCAGCGGCATCATCCCGGCGCTGGAAAAGAACGCCGCACGCTTCAAGGAACTGGCCGAGAAGCTGGAGTCCTCGGAGCTGGCCCGCGAATTCGAGCGCCTCAAGGAAACCACCGGCGGCGGCCTGATGGCCCGCCTCAGCGGCAAGGACAAGCAGGCCGAGACCGTGCTCACCCAGGTCAAGGACACCCTGCGCGACAGCCTGTTGTTCTACGTGCGCCATGTGGCCGCGCGCGAGGCGGCCCAGTTGCTGCGCGAGCTGTCCGACTGGCTGGGCCGCAAGGAGTCGGTGGACCAGAGCGGTCGCGCGGTGTGGAACGGCTTCGTCGGTCGCCTGCAGGACGGGCGCAACGCAGTCGACCAGCTGCTGCGCCGGATCGAGACCGACATCAGCAAGATCGACGCCAGCATCAAGGAAAAACACGCCACGCTGATCCCCCTGGCGCTGGTGCAGAACAACGAAGAGCAACCGGTGGACGGCGCCCAGGTACGCGAGTGGGCCAAGGACGCATTCAAGGACTTCGGCGGTTCCAAGACCCTGTTCGGCAAGCTGCAGGACGAGGAGGGCCAGGAAGAGCTGCTGTCCAAGCTGCGCGCCAAGGCCGTACAGCAACTGCCGCGCCAGACCCAGGGCACCGACCCGCTGCTCAGTGCGCTGGCCGCGCTGACCCCGGACGAGCAGCGCGAGAAGTTCCGCCAGTTGCTGCAACGTGCCATGCCGTGGACCCCGCTCAACCTCACCGGCGGCTTCGGCATCGGCAAGGACCGCTACACCTGCCTGGTCGGCGTGCAGGACGCCAATGAGTTCAAGCGCACCTATGGCGCCATGCTCGGCCAGTGCCTGCCACAGGGCACCGGCATGACCGCCGGGCAGATCCAGTTCGTCGAGTCGGGCACCCCGGGCAAGCTGATCTGCTTTACCGAGCTCAGCGGCTTCCCTCTGCCGGCGCTGACCCCGCTGCCGACCTACCTGGCCAGCTACCGCAAGGAAAGCACCACCATCCCGCTGCACAGCCACAAGCGCATCAGCCAGTTCGTGCAGCCGATCCAGTTCACCCAGGAGCAGTACCGCCAGTTCGCCGAGGACTTCAAGCTGTACCTGCACGCGGTCGTGATGGGGGTACTGCGCCGCAACCCGTCGGAACGCTACGAACTGATGATCGACCAGGACTACTTCAGCGTCGGTGACGAGTTCGCGATCCGCCAGAACGGCCTGAACCAGCTGCAGCGCAAGGACATCGAAGACCAGCTGCGCCAACGCTACGAGCAACTGCGCAGCCCGCAGCAACTGGCAGCCATGGTCGCGCTGTTCGAAGACCTGCGCCGCGGCGCCTACAAGCCGCAGATGCGCCAGGACGAAATCGGCGTGTCGTCGCTGTACCAGACCTTCCCGTACAAGATCGCCGAGCTGCTGAAAAACGAGTACGACAACCGCCTCAAGCGCCAGGCCCCGGACAACGCCGAGCGCCTTGTCGAGCAGGCGCGCGCGTTGCTGCAGCAGTTCACCGAGCCGGTCAGCGGCTCGCGCGCCGATGTGTACCGCGACGAAGTGCACGACGAGCACAGCGAGAAGCGCACCCTGCTCAAGGACTTCTTCACCAGCGGCTGGCTCGACAGCCTGTTCCAGCCGGCCGCCAGCACAGCGCCAGTTGCCGCCCCCATGCCGGGCATGGCGCCACCGCCGCCACCAGGCGCAGCCGGCATGGTGCCACCGCCGGTGGCCGCACCGCAGTACAGCTACCACCTGAGCGTGGCCGGCACCAACTATGGCCCGTACACCACCAGCCAGCTGCAGCAGTACGTGCAGACCGGCCAGGTGACCCGCGACAGCCTGTTGTGGCGCGAAGGCATGGCCGCCTGGCTGGGCGCCGGGCAGATCGCCGAGCTGGCCCACCTGTTCGCCCCGACGCCCGCCGCAGCGCCGCCTGTCGGTACCCCACCGCCCGTTGCGCCGATGGCGCCACCGCCTGTGAACTGAGGAAGGCCCCATGTCCGCATCCGCGAAAAATCCGGCCTTCCCGCTCAACTGCGCCAGCAGCGCGTGCAACCAGCCCCTGAGCGGCCCGGTGGCGTTCTGTCCGTACTGCGGCGCCAGCAGCCAGGTTGTGGCCGCTGCACCCGCCGCGCCGGCGCCGGTGGTCGTGGTGAGCGCGGCCCCGATCGCCATGCCCGCAGCGGCGCCCGCGCCGGTGATCGAATCGGTGCACACGCTGGCCCCGGCAGGCATCGTGAGCACACCGGTGGTGACGCCGCCGCCCGTACCGCCGATAGTGCAAGGGGCGCCGGTGGCCAAGTCGCGCAACCTCGGGCGCAAGCTTGCCCTGGCCGCCGGTGTGGTTGTGGCGGTACTCGGCTACGGTGCCTACCAGGCCAGCCAGCGCCAGTCGCTGCAGCAGTTCGAAGCCGAACTGGCCGCCGGCCAGGCGTGCCTGCGCAGCAGCCAGTTCGACTGTGCGCTGGAAAAAGCCGAAAGCGCGCTGCGCATCGAGAGCAAGGACCCGCGCGCCATCAGCCTGCTGCAACGCGCCCAGGCCGGGCTCGAGGGCCAGCAGCGCGACCAGCAGGCCAAGGCCCAGGCGGCCGCCGCTGCGGCCAGTGCGGCAGCCGCTCGTCAGGCTGCTGCCGAACGGGCGCAACGCGAGCAGCAGGCCCGTGAGCTGGCCACCAAGGAGCAGCAGCTACGCGACGAGCAAACCCAGCTCGCCAAGCGCCAGCAACAGCTGGAACAACAGGCTCGCGTCGTGCAGCCGGCGCAGCAGCGTCCGCTCACCACCCCGCGCCCGCCCGTACAACGACCTGCCAGCGCAGCCAATGCCGGGCTGGTGGGCCAGCAACTGAGCCAGGCACGCAGCGCCCTGGCCCGTCGTGACGGTGCCACCGCCCGTTCGCTGGCCAACAGCGTGCTCAGCCAGGACCCTGGCAACCGCCAGGCGCAGATCATCCTGCGCCAGGCCGAGCAGCTGCGCGCTCAGTCGTTCAACACGCCAAAGGGCCTGGGCGGGGTGATCATCGAGTAGCCCGCGCTATAGCGTCTCGCCGGGCTCGCCCGGCAGCTGCTCGTCCAGGTGCACCCAGGGCAGCCGGCTGTCGGTCCAGATATGCCGGCGAGGCTGCACCTGCTCCGGTGCGTCCAGGGTGGTGATGGTGATATCGATGCTTTCGGGGCTCAGGTCGGTGGTCAGCGCCATGTGCGCGCCACAGCGGCTGCAGAAGTAGCGCACGCAGCTGGCCGACGAGTCGTAGCGCTGCGGCGTGCCCAGCAGCCACTGGAAGTCCTCGCAGCGCACCGTCGCCCAGGTCACCAGCAACCCGCCGGTCACGCGCCGGCACACCGAACAATGGCAGTGCGCGACATCCTCCAGCGCACCCGCCACCCGATACCGCACGGCGCCGCAATGGCAGCCGCCTTCATGCACTTCGCCCATCCTCGTCGCTCCTGCAGACCCGCACTGGTTGATGAAACCTTCTGTCGCCTTTGTGCCGCCGAAAGCTGGCTGAAAGCTTGGGCACTTAGCATCGCCTCACCTCCGGCAAAAGACCGGTCAGCCAGGGCTCTGACTTTACTGCAGTGCCCGGCCCAATCAACAACAACAATGGTGATACTGATGTCCTTCCACGCCCGCGTTCTGCCTGCCCTCCCGCCGTCACTCCCAGCACCGCGCACCTTGCGCTGATCCGTTCGTCCCTTTCTCGACGCGCCTCGCCTGGAGTAACTGCCCCATGCTGACCTTCCTCGGCTTCGCCATGGTCATCACCTTCATGTACCTGATCATGACCAAGCGCCTGTCGGCCTTGATCGCGCTGATTCTGGTACCGATCATTTTCGCCCTGTTCGGCGGCTTCTCGGGCGAGATCGGCCCGATGATGCTGCAGGGCATCAGCAAGCTGGCACCCACCGGCGTGATGCTGATGTTCGCCATTCTGTACTTCGCCCTGATGATCGACTCCGGGCTGTTCGACCCGGCCGTGCGCAAGATCCTCAAGCTGGTCAAGGGAGACCCGCTGAAAGTCTCGGTGGGCACCGCCGCGCTGGCCCTGGTGGTATCGCTGGACGGTGACGGCGCCACCACCTACATGATCTGCGTGGCCGCCATGCTGCCGCTGTACAGCCGCCTGGGCATGAGCCCGCGGATCATGGCCGGCCTGATCATCCTGGCCGGCGGGGTGATGAACATGACCCCCTGGGGCGGCCCCACCGCCCGCGCCGCCAGCGCGCTGCACGTCGACCCGTCGGACATCTTCGTGCCGATGATCCCGGCCATGGCCTTCGGCGTGTTCGCCATCCTGGCCATCGCCTATATGTACGGCAAGCGCGAACGTGCCCGCCTGGGCGAACTGCACCTGCCGGGCGATGAAATCGACCACAGTGAAATCAGCGTATCGCAATATCCCGACGCGCGCCGGCCCAAACTGCTGTGGTTCAACGGCGCATTGACCCTGGCCCTGATGGTCGCGCTGATCGCCGGCCTGCTGCCGCTGCCGGTGCTGTTCATGATCGCCTTCAGCATCGCCATGGTGGTCAACTACCCGTGCCTGCAACAGCAGAAGGACCGCGTCGCGGCCCACGCCGGCAGCGTGCTGGCGGTGGTGGGGCTGATCTTCGCGGCGGGCATCTTCACCGGCATCCTGTCCGGCACCGGCATGGTCGAAGCCATGTCCAAGAGCCTGCTGGCGGTGATCCCCGAAGCGATGGGCCCGTACCTGGCGGTGATCACCGCGATCGTGAGCATGCCGTTCACCTTTTTCATGTCCAACGACGCCTTCTACTACGGCGTGCTGCCGGTGCTGGCCGAAGCTGCCAGCCACTACGGCATCAGCCCGGTGGAGATGGCCCGTGCCTCGATCGTCGGGCAACCGGTCCACCTGCTCAGCCCGCTGGTACCCTCGACCTACTTGCTGGTAGCCCTGGCCGGTATAGAATTCGGCGATCACCAGCGCTTCACCCTCAAATGGGCGGTGCTGGTGTGCCTGTGCATCATGTTCGCGGCGCTGCTGATGGGAATTTTCCCGCTGTTCAGCAGCCTATAATTCATCCGTTTCATCCCAACGCTTGCGCGTCGACCCCTGCGGCGCGCAACGCCCCACACGCTCGAAGGAACACACATGGAATGGCTGACCAACCCGGAAATCTGGGTTGCCTTTTTTACCCTGACGGCTCTCGAGATCGTCCTGGGCATCGACAACATCATCATGATCTCGATCCTGGTCAGCCGCATGCCCAAGCACATGCAGCAGCGCACCCGGATCTTCGGCCTGGCGCTGGCGATGGTCACGCGCATCCTGCTGCTGCTGTCGATCGCCTGGGTCATGCGCCTGACCGCCGACCTGTTCCATGTGTTCGGCCAGGGCATTTCCGGGCGTGACCTGATCCTGTTCTTCGGTGGCCTGTTCCTGTTGTGGAAGAGCTCCCAGGAGATCTACCACGGCCTCGAAGGCGAGGACGAAACCCACGACGAGCCGTCTTCCGGCAAGGCCGGTGGCAAGTTCCTGTACACCATCATCCAGATCGCGATCATCGACATCGTGTTCTCGCTGGACTCGGTGATCACCGCAGTGGGCATGGTGTCCCACGTGCCGGTGATGGTGGCGGCGATCATCGTCGCGGTGCTGGTGATGATGCTGTGCGCCAGGACCATCAGCGAGTTCATCGACAAGCACCCGTCGCTGAAGATGCTCGCGCTGTCGTTCCTGATCGTGGTCGGCACCGTGCTGATTGCAGAAGCCTTCGACGTGCACGTACCCAAGGGCTACGTCTACTTCGCCATGGCCTTCTCGCTGGCGGTGGAGGCGATCAACATCAAGATGCGCACCGCGGCGGCGAAAAAGAAACAGCAGAGCGACCCGGTGAAACTTCGCAAGGACATTCCGGGTCAGTAACACTGGCTGCGTTGAACAACAGGCCCCGAATGGGGCCTTTTGTCTTTTGGGAGGGCAACGCGCCAGCGAAGTTGCCCGAACCGGCGCGCGAGGTTTCAAAGCCTGTGCATGCATGCCATGCTGGCGCCACGGCCCTTGGCCGACTACAGCTTAAGTGAGCACTGGAAAAAACCGCCGGTCACCAGGCCAGGCTCACCGCGTCATCCACTTGCCCCACTGGGGCGCCTTAACAGGGGGCCGTAAGTATGCTGACCCTGCTCAACCTGCTCTCGGCCGTGGCCCTGCTGATCTGGGGCACACATATCGTACGTACCGGCATCCTGCGGGTGTACGGTTCCAACCTGCGCCGATTGCTGAGCCAGAACATGGCCAAGCGGCCCCTGGCGTTCATCGCCGGCATCCTGGTCACGGCCATGGTGCAGAGCAGCAACGCCACCGCGATGCTGGTGACCTCGTTCGTCGGCCAGGGCCTGATGACCCTCACCCCGGCCCTGGCCATCATGCTCGGCGCCGACGTGGGGACCGCGCTGATGGCGCGGGTGCTGACCCTGGACCTGTCGTGGCTGTCGCCGCTGCTGATCTTCCTCGGGGTGATCTTCTTCCTCTCGCGCAAGCAGACCCGCGCCGGGCAACTGGGGCGCGTAGGCATCGGCCTGGGCCTGATCATCCTGGCCCTGCAACTGATCGTGGAGGCCGCTGCACCGATTACCCAGGCCCAGGGCGTCAAGGTGCTGTTTGCCTCGCTGACCGGCGACATCCTGCTCGACGCCCTGGTGGGCGCGCTGTTCGCCCTGATCTCGTATTCCAGCCTGGCCGCGGTGCTGCTCACCGCCACCCTGGCCGGCGCCGAAATGATCAGCCTGCCGGTGGCCATTGGCCTGGTGATCGGCGCCAACATCGGCAGCGGCCTGCTGGCGTTCCTGAGCACCAGCATGCAGAACGCCGCCGGGCGCCAGGTGGCGCTGGGCAGCCTGCTGTACAAGCTGATCGGCCTGCTGGTGGTCATCCCGGTGCTCGACCCGCTGGTGCACTGGATGGACAGCCTGACCTTCAGCCCGCAAGAGCTGGTGATCGGCTTCCACCTCATCTACAACACCCTGCGCTGCCTGGCCCTGCTGCCCACCGCGACGCCAATGGGGCGCCTGTGCCGCTGGCTGCTGCCCGAGCGCGAGGAAACCAACGGCCACGCCAAGCCCCGCCACCTGGACCCTGCCGCGCTGGACACCCCGAGCCTGGCACTGGCCAACGCGGTGCGCGAGACCCTGCGCCTGGGCGACCTGGTCGACAGCATGCTCGATGCCATGCTCAACGTGCTGCGCGGCAGCCAGACCGCCCTGACCCAGCAGGTGCGCACCCTCAGCGACGACGTCGAGGGCCTGTACAACGCCATCAAGCTGTACCTGGCGCAGATGCCCCGCGAAGACCTCGGCGAGCACGACAGCCAGCGCTGGGCCGAGATCATCGAGCTGGCGATCAACCTCAAGCTGGCCAGCGACCTGATCGAGCGCATGCTGCGCAAGGTGCAGCAGCAGAAGACGTCGCAGCGCCGCGAGTTCTCCCAGGTGGGCCTGGAGGAGCTGACCGTGCTGCAGACCCAGCTGCTGTCCAACCTGCGCCTGGGCCTGTCGGTGTTCCTCAGTGGCGACCCGCACAGCGCACGCCAGCTGCTGCGCGAGAAGCGTCGCTTCCGCGCCCAGGAGCGGCGCCTGGCCCATGCCCACGTCAGCCGCCTGCAGCGCAAGGTGGTGCAGAGCATCGAGACCAGCTCGCTGCACCTGGAACTGATCGCCGACATGAAACGTCTCAACTCGCTGTTCTGCAGCAGTGCCTATGCGGTACTGGGCGGCAGCGATACCGGCGCCCTGATGATCGACAGCGTACCGGACGATGCCCATTCGCCTTGACCCGGCGCTGCCCCGAACCCGTGCAAGGAAGCCTGTGATGCGTTGCCTGATGTTCATCTGCCTGTTGCTGAGCGCCCCTTCAAGCTTTGCCCTCGACCGCACCCAGGTCGAGGGCTACCTGTTGCCCAACGGCCTGCAGGTGCTGCTCAAGCCCGGCTACGAGCGCGACCATGTGTCGATCCGACTGGTGGTGGGCATTGGCTTCGACGACTTCCCGTGCGCGCGCCAGGAACTGCCGCACCTGCTCGAACACCTGTTGTTCAGCGGTATCGACGACACGGGCGAAGGCGGGCTGGAAGAACGCATGCAGGCCCTGGGCGGTGAATGGAACGCCTACACCAGCAGCGCCGACACCACCTTCGTCATCGAGGCCCCGGCGCGCAACCAGCGCAAGGTGCTCGACCTGCTGCTGGCCGTGCTCCAGGACACACGTATCGATGCCAACGCCTTGCAGGTGTCGAAGAGCATCGTCGAGCGTGAAGACGGCGGGCACTACACCCACCTGCAGCGCTGGCTGGACCGCCAGGACCTCGGCCACCGCGCCAGCGACCAGCTGGCGGTGGAGCTGGGGCTCAAGTGTGCCGAGCGCTCCTCGGTGCAGGACATGACCCTGGAAGAAGTGAATGAACTGCGCCAGCACTGGTACGCCCCCAACAACATGAGCCTGATCGTGGTCGGCGGCCTGGACCGCGTGCTGCCCGCCTACCTGGAGCGCACCTGGGGCCAGCTGGAGCCGGTGGAACCGGGCGAGCGCCGGGTACTCGATGGCGTGACCCACAAGGCCCAGGCACGCCGCGAGCTGATCCGCGGCTGGCTGGGCGACAGTGCGCGGTTGCACTGGATGTTCCTGGAGCCGGTGCTGGATGAAAACCACGACGCCACCTACGACCTGCTGCAGCGCTACCTGGACTGGGCGCTGTATCGCGAATTGCGCCTGCAGCACAGCCTGTCGTACGGGCCGTCGGCGCAGCGCGAGCGTTTTGGCGACACCGGCCTGTTGAGCCTGAATGCCGACCTGGACAGCGATCAGGTCGAGGCGGCCGAGCAGATCCTGGGGCAGATGATCGAGCGCCTGCGCAAGGACGGCCTGGACCGCGCCACGTTCGAGCGCATCAAGGCCGCGGCAATCGCCCGCGAAGCGTGGACCAGCCAGGGCAACAGCGCGCTGGCCGACTACTACTGGGGAGCGTTGAACGACTATGCCGACGGTCGGGTCGGCGAGGCGAAGACCCGGTTGCGCGAGGTCAGCCTGGAGGATGCGGATGCGGCGCTGCAGGCGCTGTTCGCCGAGCCTGGGTATGTGCGGGTAGAGAAGCCGTTGCTGGGGTATGACCAGCTGGTGGGGC
>NZ_JAFKEC010000070.1 GCF_017848315.1 Pseudomonas palmensis | reverse complement strand
CCCCGAGCCTGCCCCGCAGTACGCTGCGCCCGAGCCTGTGGTAGCGCCTGCGCCGCAGTACGCCGCGCCCGAGCCGGTGATCGAGGCTGTACCGCAGTACAGCGCGCCCGAGCCGGTGGTCGAGCCTGTACCGCAGTACAACGCACCCGAGCCGGTGGTCGAGCCGCCTGCAGTGGTGCCGCCCGCACCTGTTGCGGCCACCGAGGTCGCCCTGCCTGTTCCCGAGGCCGCCCCGTCGGTGCCTGAAACCACCACCAAGGCCGGCTTCTTCGCCCGCCTCAAGCAGGGCCTGTCCAAGACCAGCGCCAGCATTGGCGAGGGCATGGCCAGCCTGTTCCTGGGCAAGAAGGTCATCGACGACGACCTGCTCGAAGAGATCGAGACCCGCCTGCTGACCGCCGACGTCGGCGTCGAGGCCACTTCGGTGATCGTGCAGAGCCTGACCCAGAAGGTCGCACGCAAGCAGTTGGCCGATGCCGATGCCCTGTACAAGTCGCTGCAGGGCGAGCTGACCGACCTGCTCAAGCCGGTCGAACAGCCGCTGAAGGTGCATGCCGCGAACAAGCCGTTCGTGATCCTGGTGGTCGGCGTCAACGGCGCCGGCAAGACCACCACCATCGGCAAGCTGGCGAAAAAGCTCCAGCTCGAAGGCAAGAAGGTCATGCTGGCCGCCGGCGATACCTTCCGTGCTGCCGCGGTGGAGCAGCTGCAGGTATGGGGCGAGCGCAACCAGATCCCGGTGATCGCTCAGCACACCGGCGCCGACTCCGCTTCGGTGATCTTCGACGCGGTGCAGGCGGCCAAGGCGCGCAACATCGACGTGCTGATCGCCGACACCGCCGGTCGCTTGCACACCAAAGACAACCTGATGGAAGAGCTGAAGAAGGTTCGCCGCGTGATCGGCAAGTTGGACGCCGACGCGCCGCACGAGGTGCTGCTGGTGCTGGACGCCGGCACCGGGCAGAACGCCATCAACCAGGCCAAGCACTTCAACCAGAGCGTGGAGCTCACCGGCCTGGCGCTGACCAAGCTCGACGGCACCGCCAAGGGCGGGGTGATCTTCGCCCTGGCCAAGCAGTTCGGCCTGCCGATCCGCTACATTGGTGTGGGCGAAGGCATCGATGACCTGCGCACCTTCGAAGCCGAGCCCTTCGTACAAGCGTTGTTTGCCGAGCGGGAGCCTTCATGATCCGATTCGAACAGGTCGCCAAGCGTTACCCTAACGGTCACGTTGGCCTGCATGAATTGAGTTTTCGGGTGCGTCGGGGCGAGTTCCTGTTCGTCACCGGCCATTCCGGCGCGGGCAAGAGCACCTTGCTGCGCCTGCTGCTGGCCATGGAGCGTCCGACCAGCGGCAAGCTGCTGCTGGCCGGCCAGGACCTTGGTCAGATCAGCAACGCGCAGATCCCGTTCCTGCGTCGCCAGATCGGCGTGGTGTTCCAGAACCACCAGTTGCTGTTCGACCGTACCGTGTTCAACAACGTCGCCCTGCCGCTGCAGATCCTGGGCCTGTCCAAGGTCGAGGTGGCCAAGCGTGTGGACGCGGCGCTGGAGCGTGTGGCCCTGTCGGACAAGGCCCAGCTGTTCCCCGGCGACCTGTCCACCGGCCAGCAGCAACGGGTGGGCATTGCGCGTGCCATCGTGCACCGTCCGGCCCTGTTGCTGGCGGATGAACCCACCGGCAACCTCGACCCGCGCCTGGCGGCCGAGATCATGGGTGTTTTCGAAGATATCAACCGCCTGGGCACCAGCGTGCTGATCGCCAGCCACGACCTGGCGCTGATCGCGCGCATGCGCCATCGCATGCTGACCCTGCAGCGCGGCCGCTTGATCGGCGATGGGGAGGCCGGGCAATGAGTGCAACACGTAGTCCCAAGGTGTCCGAGCGGGTGGCCCCTGCGGCAGCCGAGCCAAGCCCTCAGAAACAGAAAAAGCGCCGTGATGATGACGATGACGGCCCGGATTTCAGCACGCTGCTGCACGCCTGGCTGGAAAGCCATCGCTCCAGCCTGCTCGACAGCCTGCGTCGCCTGGGCAAGCAGCCGATCGGCAGTTTCTTCACCTGCCTGGTGATGGCCGTGGCCCTGAGCCTGCCGATGGGGTTGTCGCTGCTGCTGAGCAATGTCGAGCGCCTGGGCGGCTCGTGGCAGCGTGCAGCGCAGATTTCGCTGTACCTCAAACTTGACGCCAGCGTGAGCGAAGGCGAAGCCCTGCGTACCCAGATCAAGGGCATGCCGGGGGTGGCCGATGCCGAGTATGTCAGCCGTGAACAGGCCCTCGACGAGTTCCAGCAGCAGTCCGGGCTGGGCGAGGCCTTGCGCGAGCTGCCGGAGAACCCCTTGCCTGGCGTGGTCGTGGTGACCCCGGCCGAAGTCGACAAGCCAGCGCTGGAGGCCCTGCGCCAACGCCTGGCCGAACTGCCCAAGGTGGAACTGGCCCAGCTCGACCTGGTGTGGGTGGAGCGGCTGGCGGCGATCCTCAAGCTGGGTGATCGCTTTGTCTTCGGCCTGACCGTGCTGCTGGTGTCGGCGCTGCTGCTGGTCATTGGCAACACCATTCGCCTGCATATCGAGAACCGCCGTACCGAAATCGAGGTCATCAAGCTGGTGGGCGGTACCGATGCCTACGTGCGCCGGCCGTTCCTGTACATGGGCGCGCTGTATGGCCTGGGGGCAGGCGTACTGTCCTGGGGGGTACTGGCGTTCGGCCTCAACTGGCTGGATGACGCGGTCGTCGGCCTGTCGGGTCTATACGGCAGCGATTTCTCGCTGGCCGGGGTGCCGCCTGCCGATGGTCTGTCGCTCTTGCTTGGGGCGGTGCTGTTAGGGTATATCGGTGCTTGGATTGCGGTCGCTCGGCATCTGCGTGAGCTTGCACCGCGATAGTGTCTTCCAGCCGTCATTGACTATCGTGTATTTCGGGAACTTGTTTCGCGGTTCCCGGTCAATGATGGCAGTGCCTGATGGCACAATTCAGTGAGTCGGAGGTTTTTTCGTATGACCACTTCGTTGCAACCTGCCTATGCCTTGGTCCCGGGTGCGAACCTGGAGGCCTATGTGCACACGGTCAACAGCATTCCATTGCTGACGCCCGAGCAGGAGCGTGAACTGGCCGAGAGTCTCTACTATGAGCAGGATCTGGGGGCGGCTCGGCAGATGGTGCTCGCCCACCTGCGTTTTGTCGTACATATCGCGCGTAGCTATTCGGGCTACGGGCTGGCCCAGGCCGACCTGATTCAGGAAGGCAACGTTGGCCTGATGAAAGCGGTCAAGCGTTTCAACCCCGAGATGGGTGTGCGCCTGGTGTCCTTTGCCGTGCACTGGATCAAGGCCGAAATTCACGAATTCATCCTGCGCAACTGGCGCATCGTCAAGGTCGCGACCACCAAGGCGCAGCGCAAGCTGTTCTTCAACCTGCGCAGCCAGAAGAAGCGTCTGGCCTGGCTGAACAACGATGAAGTGCATCGTGTGGCCGAAAGCCTGGGGGTGGAGCCGCGTGAAGTGCGCGAGATGGAAAGCCGCCTGACCGGTCAGGACATGGCCTTCGACCCGGCCAGCGAGGCGGACGACGACAGCGCGTTCCAGTCACCGGCCAACTACCTCGAAGACCACCGTTACGACCCGGCACGTCAGCTGGAGGATGCGGACTGGAGCGACAGCTCCTCGAACAACCTGCACGAGGCGCTGCAAGGCCTGGACGACCGTAGCCGCGACATCCTGTACCAGCGCTGGCTGGCCGAAGAGAAGGCCACGCTGCATGACCTGGCGGCCAAGTACAGCGTGTCGGCCGAGCGTATCCGGCAGTTGGAGAAGAATGCGATGAACAAGGTCAAAGCCCTGATCGCTGCCTGATCTGCGGGACCCTGAGGGCCCCTTCACCGGCAAGGCCGGCTCCTACAACAATCCCTGTAGGAGCCGGCCTTGCCGGCGAAGGGGCCCTCTTTGTTTCAGTTGGCCCAGGGCGCCTTGCGCGGCTCATCCAGTTGCACCAGGTAGCCGCTGCCGCCCAGCTGGCTCATCTGCTGACGAATCCACGCCGCCCGTCGCGCCACATAGCTGCTGGGCCGGCTTGCGCTCCAGTTGCGCGGGCTGGGCAGTACCGCCGCCAACAGGCTGGCCTGCTGGCGCGTCAGCTTGCTCGCATCGGTACCGAAGTGATGGCGGGCCGCTGCCTGGGCGCCGAATACGCCGTCATCCCACTCGGCGCTGTTGAGGTACACCTCCAGGATGCGCTCCTTGGACCACAGCAGCTCGATCAGTGCGGTAAACCATGCCTCCAGCCCTTTGCGCAGCCAACTGCGGCCTGCCCACAGGAACTGGTTCTTGGCCACCTGCTGACTCAGCGTGCTGGCGCCGCGAAGCGTGCCACCACGCTCGTTGTGTGCCAGTGCGGCCTGGATGGCATTGAAGTCGAAACCCCAGTGCCCGGCGAACTTCTGGTCCTCGCCGGCAATCACCGCCACCTTCAGTTCATCGGAGATCTCGCCCCATGGGCGCCAGTCGCGTTGCAGGTCGATGGGCTGGCCGTCGACCCACGATTCCACCTTGCGCTCGACCATCAGCATGGTGCCCGGCGGCGGTACCCAGCGAAACAGCAGCACCAGCAACACGCTGGCAACGGCGAACCAGAGCAGGGCGCGGGTGAGGCGGCGGATCAGGGATGAAAGCATAGAGATGGCTTGGCCGAACCGAATGAGCGGGCCATTATACAGACCCTGTGCCCCCAAGGAGTCTTGCGCATGCTTCGCAGCTTTCTGTTGCTCGCCGCCTTTTTCGGCTTTACCGGTGTGGCCCTCGGTGCCTTCGCCGCCCATGGCCTCAAGGGCCGCCTGAGCCAGGAGTACCTGGCGATCTTCCATACCGGCGTCACCTACCAGCTGGTACACGCCCTGGCCCTGCTGGGCGTGGCAGTGCTCTGGGCGCACCTGCCCGGGCGACTCACGGCCTGGGCCGGTGGTCTGTTCTGTCTGGGCATCGTGCTGTTTTCCGGTAGCCTGTACCTGTTGACCCTGAGTGGCATCGGCAAGCTCGGCATCATCACCCCTTTTGGCGGCCTGGCCTTCCTCGGCGGCTGGCTGTGCCTGGGCCTGGCGGCCTGGCGCCTGGGTTGACCCGCGGGTCCGGATCGAGACGAATGGCGCCGCTTGGCCTTGGGTTCAGCCCCGGATAGGGGCTAGAATGCGGGCCCCTAAAAACAATGGCGGCCGTGCGCATGCGCATTCAACTGAACGGTGAACCTTTCGAATTGCCCGACGGCGAAAGCGTCGCGGCCCTGCTGACCCGGCTCGACCTCGCAGGTCGCCGGGTGGCGGTGGAGCTGAACCTGGACATCGTGCCGCGCAGCCAGCACGACGCCACCGCCCTGCGCGAAGGCGACCAGGTCGAGGTGGTTCACGCCATCGGCGGCGGCTAGGCCCACGCGCTTCACCTGCAAGTCCCTCAACCTTCAAGAGGATTACCGATGAGCAATGTTCGTAGCGACAAGCCCTTCACGCTGGCCGGTCGTACCTTCCAGTCGCGCCTGCTGGTCGGTACCGGCAAGTACCGCGACATGGAAGAAACCCGCCTGGCCATCGAGGCCTCGGGTGCCGAGATCGTCACCGTCGCCGTGCGCCGCACCAACCTGGGCCAGAACCCGGGCGAGCCGAACCTGCTCGACGTGCTGCCACCGGACCGCTACACCATCCTACCGAACACCGCCGGCTGCTACGACGCGGTCGAGGCCGTGCGCACCTGCCGCCTGGCCCGCGAACTGCTCGACGGGCACAACCTGGTCAAGCTCGAAGTGCTGGCCGACCAGAAGACGCTGTTCCCCAACGTGATCGAAACCATCAAGGCCGCCGAAGTGCTGGTCAAGGACGGTTTCGACGTGATGGTCTACACCAGCGACGACCCGATCATCGCGCGTCAGCTGGCCGAAATCGGCTGCATCGCGGTCATGCCGCTGGCAGGCCTGATCGGTACGGGCCTGGGCATCTGCAACCCGTACAACCTGCGCATCATTCTCGAGGAATCGAAAGTGCCGGTGCTGGTCGATGCCGGTGTGGGTACCGCGTCGGACGCCACCATCGCCATGGAAATGGGCTGCGAGGCAGTGCTGATGAACTCCGCCATCGCCCATGCCGAACAACCGGTGATGATGGCCGAAGCCATGAAGCACGCCATCGTGGCAGGCCGCCTGGCCTACCTGGCCGGCCGCATGCCGAAAAAACTCTATGCCAGCGCCTCGTCGCCGCTGGATGGTCTGATCAAGTAAGAGCCCCTGATGACTGAATCGCAAGAATCGCCGATCACCGCCGAAGGCGAAGAACGCCAACACCGCCGCATCAAGAGTTTCGTGATGCGTGCCGGGCGCATGACCGAAGGCCAGCAGCGCGGCCTGGACCAGGGCGCGCCGCTGTTCGTGCTGCCACTGGCCGACAGCCCGGTGGATTACGACCAGGTGTTCGGCCGTTCGGCGCCGCGCACCCTGGAGATCGGCTTCGGCATGGGCCATTCCCTGCTGGAGATGGCCGCCGCCGCGCCCGAGCAGGACTTCATCGGTGTCGAAGTGCACCGCCCGGGCGTGGGCGCGCTGCTCAATGGCGTGCTGACCCAGGGCCTGCAGAACCTGCGGGTGTATGACTGCGATGCCATCGAAGTGCTGAACAAGTGCGTGGCCGACAACAGCCTGGACCGCCTGATGCTGTTCTTCCCGGACCCGTGGCACAAGAGCCGTCACCACAAGCGTCGCATCGTGCAGCCGGAATTTGCCGAGCTGGTGCGCAGCAAGCTGAAGGTGGGCGGCGTGTTCCACATGGCGACCGACTGGGAACCGTACGCCGAGTACATGCTGGAAGTGATGAATGTCGCGCCGGGGTACAGGAACCTGGCCGAAGACGGCAAGTGCGTACCTCGCCCTGCCGAGCGTCCGATCACCAAGTTCGAACGCCGTGGCGAGCGCCTGGGGCATGGGGTGTGGGATCTGAAGTTCGAGAAGCTGGCTTAAGACCGCATCACGGCCATTCGCCGGCAAGGCCGGCTCCTACAGATTCAGCGAGATCCTGTAGGAGCCAGCCTTGCTGGCGAAGCTTCTAGCGGCGGTCTGCGACCACGCCAAGCAACACCAGCACCACCAGCAGCACCGGCGCCAGTGCATAGTTGTTGAACTGGCTCAGCCCGCGTACCACCCACGGCGTGGCATAGATCAACGCCGCACCACTGCCGATCAGCACCAGCAGGGCCATGAACGGCACGCGCAGCGCACCTGCCAGCCCGCCCAGGCGCTGTTCGACCCAGCCCTTGATGTCGGTGCCGAACAACACCAGCAGACAGCCTACAAGCGCCAGAGAGATCTCCGACAGGTTACTGCGGCTCCAGCGGGAGACGGTCGAGAGCAGGTCGAGTACCAGGTCCATTCGCTATCCTTAGGTCAAGAAATACTGCAGCAGGTCGTTGAGAAACAGCTGGCCCTGCGGTGTCGCCACCAGCCGCGTCGGTTCGACCTGCAAAAGGCCCTTTTGTTCGGCTTCACGGCGCGCCGCCGCCAGTTGTTCCAGCGGCAGGCCGGTACGCTGCGCGAACAGCGCAGCCTCCACGCCCTCGGTCAGGCGCAGGGCGTTCATCAGGAACTCGAACGGCAGTTCGTCCACCGCCAGCAGCTTGTCGCCCGCCTTGAACGCCTTGGCCGGGTTCAGGTAGTCCTTGGGCAGCCGGGTTTTCCAGGTGCGCACGATGCGCCCGTCCGGGTGGCTGAGCTTGCCGTGGGCACCGGCGCCGATGCCGATGAAGTCGCCAAAGCTCCAGTAGTTGAGGTTGTGCCGCGCCGGGCGCCCGGGCTGGGCGTAGGCCGACACTTCGTACTGGCGGTAGCCGTGCTCGGCCATCAGCGCCTGCCCGGCCTCCTGGATATCCCACAGGATGTCGTCCTCGGGCAGCAGCGGCGGCTGGTTCCAGAACACCGTGTTCGGCTCCAGGGTCAACTGGTACCACGACAGGTGGGTAGGGTTGAGCGCGATGGCCTGGCGCAGGTCGCCCAGCGCATCGTCCAGCGACTGGTCGGGCAGGCCGTGCATCAGGTCCAGGTTGAAGTTGTCGAACCCCGCCGCACGCGCCATGCCGGCCGCACGCACCGCCTCGTCACCGTTGTGGATGCGCCCCAGCGCCTGGAGCTTGGCCTGCTGGAAGCTCTGCACGCCGATCGACAGGCGATTGATGCCCAGTTGCCGGTAGGCCTTGAACTTCTCCTGCTCGAAGGTCCCGGGGTTGGCCTCCAGGGTGATCTCGATGTCGGCGGCGAACGGGATGCGTTGCTCCACGCCCGCCAGCAGGCGGCCCAGCGCACGGGCACTGAACAGGCTCGGGGTACCGCCGCCAAAGAAGATCGAGCTGATCGGTCGCCCGTACACCGCGCCCAGCTCCTGGTCGAGGTCGGCGAGCAGGGCGTCGACGTAGGCCTCTTCCGGCAGCTGCGGGGTGGCGGCATGGGAGTTGAAGTCGCAGTACGGGCATTTGCGCACGCACCACGGGATATGGATGTACAGCGACAGCGGCGGCAGCTGCGCGAGTGCCGCCCGTGGTGCGTTGGAGCTGAAGCCAGCCTCGCCCAGATGCAGTGGCTGTGCCGGCGTGCGGTCGGTCATTGCAGGCCCAGGCGCTGACGCAGCAGGCTCATGGCGCGGGCGCGGTGGCTGATCTGGTTCTTGTCGGCGGGGCTCAGCTCGGCGCTGGAGCAGTCGCGCTCCGGTACCCAGAACAGCGGGTCGTAGCCAAAGCCGTGGGCACCGCTGGCCTGGTGCAGGATGCGCCCATGCCACAGGCCCTCGCACAGGATCGGCAGCGGGTCGTCGGCATGGCGTACCAGCGCCAGCACGCATACGAACTGCGCGCCGCGCTCGGCGTCCGGCACGTCCTTGAGTACCTCGAGCAACTTGGCGTTGTTCGCCGCGTCGCCCTGGCCATCGGCGTAGCGCGCCGAGTAGATGCCCGGCGCACCACCGAGAAAGTCCACCGCCAGGCCCGAGTCGTCGGCCAGGGCCGGCAGCCCGGAGATACGTGCGGCATTGCGCGCCTTGAGGATGGCGTTCTCGACGAACGACAGGCCGGTTTCCTCCGGCTCGACGCTGCTGAATTCGCCAATCGAACGCAGTTGCACGGTGTCACCGAGCATGGCCTGCAGTTCCTTGAGTTTGCCGGCGTTGTGGCTGGCCAATACGAGTTGCTGGATGTTCATCATTCGCCTGGGAAGAGCTCTTGGTTGAAACTGATGGTCTCGGTCTTGCCACCAATTGCAACATTGATCGTGAAGGTGCGGGTTTCCTGCTGCTCCACCGGGAACTGGGCGATGTAGTAGATCGCGCCCTGTTCGGTGATCTGCTTGAAGCTGAGTGGTACCGTGCGGCTGCTCAGGTCCTTGACGCTGCCGCTGACCTGGGTCACCTGCGGCTTGCCGGCCTTGATCACCGACACGTTGATCACGCCCTGGTTCTTGCTGCGCACCAGTTGCGCCGCCTTGGCGATGTCCGGCTGCAGGAAGGTGGAGATGAAGGTGCTGTAGTGCACCGTGGTGTCACCGAAGACTTCCTTGCGCTCGCCCTTGATCGCATCGGCAGCAAGCGCCGTCGTGCTCAGGCAGGCAACCAGTAAAAAGCTCAACAAGCGACCCATGATCTGTCTCCTCCAGTGTGGGTTGTTCAAACCGCGACCTTGTGTTCCTGCAGGCCCGGGCTGCTGACACGGTAAATGCCGATCTCCCCTAGAAGATTAGGCCATAGCTTGCTCGCCCACCCATGCCGGTGCATATGGTCGACCGCCAGGCGGTCGAGCACCTGGGCGCGACGTTCGCTGCACAGCGCCTCGAAATCCTCGAAGGTGCAGAAGTGGATGTTCGGCGTGTTGTACCAGGTATACGGCATGAAGTCCGACACTGGCATGCGACCCTTGGTCGCCAGGTACCAGCGGCAGCGCCAGTGGCCGAAGTTGGGGAAGGTGATGATGCACTGGCGGCCCACGCGCAGCATTTCGTCGAGGATCCGGTCGGGGTACTCCACGGCCTGCAGGGCCTGGGTCATGACCACCACGTCGAAGCTGTTGCTGGCGAAGTTGCCCAGGCCCTTGTCTAGGTCCTGCTCGATGACGTTGACGCCCTTGGCCACGCACTGGGCGATGTTGTCGGGGTCGATTTCCAGGCCGTAGCCGGCCACCTGCTTGGTGTCACGCAGCGAGGCGAGCAGCTCGCCAGTACCGCAACCGAGGTCGAGTACCCGGCTGCCGGCGGGGATCCAGTCTTGGATGATTTCCAGGTCGGCTCTCATGGGGTCCTCAGCAGACGATGCGGTTCATGTAGTTCGTGAATCCCGTGATGTAGCGCGGGGTCGGGATCAGGAAGGCATCGTGGCCATACGGCGAGTCGATATCCAGGTAGCACACATTCTTGCGCGCGGCGATCAGCGCATCGACGATCTCCCGCGAGCGCGCCGGCGAGAAACGCCAGTCGGTGGTGAACGACATCACGCAGTAGTCGGCGGTGACGTGGGCCAGGGTCGCGGCCAGGTCGCCGCCGTGGCTGGCGGCGGGGTCGAAGTAGTCCAGCGCCTTGGTCATCAGCAGGTAGGTGTTGGCATCGAAACGCCCGGAGAACTCCTCGCCCTGGTAGCGCAGGTAGCTCTCGACCTGGAACTCGACGCTGTGAAAGTCGTAGTTGAGCTTGTCGCTCTTGAGCTCGCGGCCGAATTTCTCGCCCATCGAGTCATCCGACAGGTAGGTGATGTGCCCGACCATGCGCGCCAGCATCAGCCCGCGCTTGGGGATCACGCCTTCGGCCTGGAACGAGCCGCCGTGGAACTCGGGGTCGGTGAGGATGGCCTGGCGCGCCACTTCGTTGAAGGCGATGTTCTGCGCCGACAGCTTGGGTGCCGAGGCGATGTCCAGGCAGTGGCGCACGCGGTCGGGGTAGGTGATGGTCCATTGCAGCGCCTGCATGCCGCCCAGGCTGCCACCCACCACGGCGGCCCACTGGCCGATGCCCAGGCGATCGGCCAGGCGCGCCTGGCTGTGCACCCAGTCTTCCACGGTGAGTACCGGGAAGTCGGCGCCGTAGGGCTGGCCGGTGGCCGGGTTGACGCTGCTGGGGCCGGTGCTGCCGTTGCAGCCGCCGAGATTGTTCAGGCTGACCACGAAGAAGCGGTTGGTATCGATCGGCTTGCCCGGCCCGATGCAGCTGTCCCACCAGCCCGGCTTGCGGTCGTCGGGGCTGTGGTAGCCGGCGGCATGGTGATGCCCGGACAGGGCATGGCAGATCAGCACGGCATTGCTGGCCGCGCTGTTGAGGGTACCGTAGGTTTCAAAGACCAGCTCGTAGCTGGCCAGCGAGCGACCGCAGGCCAGGGCCAGGGGCTCATCGAATCGCGCCAGTTGCGGTACTACCAGACCGACCGAATCTTCGGGAAAGACAGTGGACATCGACCCTGCTCACGCTTGAATGAGGCGTAAGTCTAAAGACCGCCACCCCCAGCGGCAAGCAACATGGCGCGGCTTGCGGCCGGGGGTGGTGCGGGTCAGATCATGCGGAACAGTTCCTGCGGCATTCCGGCGTAGGCGGCCAGCGGCGGCATCACGAACGACTGGATCACCTGGATCGCCAGGAAGGCGAAGATCGGCGAAATATCCAGGCCTCCGAGGTTGGGCACCAGCTTGCGAAACGGTGCCAGCACCGGCTCGCTGATCTGGTAGGCCAGCTCGGCGGCGGGGTTGTGGCTGCCGGGGGCGATCCACGACACGATCACCATCACGATCATCGCGACCCAGAAGATCTTCAGGAACAGCGAGGTGACGCCGATGACGGCCCACATCAGCAGGTGCGGGATGTCGCCGAAGGTGCCGTAGGTGACCATCAGCACGAACGCCATCAGCAGCGCCTGGATCACGATCGACAGGATCAGCGATGAGGTGTCCAGCCCGAACACGCTGGGGATGATGCGCCGGATCGGCTTGAGCAGCGGCTGGGTGGCGCGCACCGCGAACTGGCTGAGCGGGTTGTAGAAGTTGGCCTTTACCAGCTGCAGCACGAAGCGCAGCAGCACGATGACCAGGTACAGGCTGACCAGTGTTTGCACCACGAAGATCGCGGCGCCCGAAAGTGCATTCATGCAGAGCTCCTTAGTTGCCCAGTTGTTCGGCCATTTCGGCCGAGCGGTGCGCCGCGGCGCCCAGTGCTTTTTCTACCAGCGCCTCGAACCCGTTGGCCTGGAACGACTTGATCGCCGCCTCGGTGGTGCCATTGGGGGAGGTGACGCGCCGGCGCAGTTCGCTGGCCTCGACATCGCTGGCCACGGCCATGTGCGCCGCGCCCAGGGCGGTTTGCAGGGTCAGCCGAGAGGCGACGTCGCGGGGCAGGCCGAGTTTTTCGCCGGCTGCGGTCATCGCCTCGATCAGCAGGAAGAAATACGCCGGGCCGCTACCGGAGACCGCGGTCACTGCATCCAGTTGCTGTTCGCTGTCGACCCACAGGGCCACGCCCACTGCCGAGAGCAGTTGCTCGGCTTCGGCGCGTTGTTCGGCCGATACCTGCTCGGTGGCGTACAGACCGCTGACGCCCTGGCGCAGCAGCGCCGGGGTGTTGGGCATGCAGCGTACCAGCGGTTGCTCGCCCAGCCAGTTGCGCAGGCTGGCGCAGGTGATGCCGGCGGCAATCGACACCACCAGCTGGTTGGGCTTGAGGCTTGGCTTGAGCGCCTGGCACACCGCCTTCATGGCTTGCGGCTTGACCGCGATCAGCACCACGTCGGCGCCATCGACGGCCTGGGCGTTGTCTTCGAACAGCTGGATGCCGTGTTCGGCGTGCACCCTGGCGCGCGTCTCGGCACCCGGGTCGCTGGCGCGGATCTGCGCGGCGTCCACACCCTGGGCGCGCAAGCCGCCGATCAGGCTGGCGGCCATGTTGCCGGCGCCGATGAAGGCAATTCGAGTCTTGCTCATGTCAGGTCCTTGGTTGAAGAAGGTGAACGATGCATGGGTCAGGCCTGGCCGTAGTCGCGGGCACCGAACAGGGCGGTGCCGATGCGCACCCAGGTCGCGCCCTGGGCAATCGCTGCTTCCAGGTCGTGGCTCATGCCCATCGACAGGGTGTCCAGGCCCAGGTTCAGGCTGTCCTGCAATTGGCGTACACGGGCGAATGCCGCCGCCTGGGCGGCCGGGTCGTCGGTGGGTTCGGGAATCGCCATCAGGCCGCGCAGCTTCAGGTGCGGCAGCGCCGCGATGGCCTGGGCCAGCGCCGGCAGCTCGTCGGGGTTGCAGCCCGATTTGCTGGCCTCGCCGCTGACGTTGACCTGCACGCACACATTCAGTGCGGGCAGCCCGGCAGGGCGTTGTTCGCTGAGGCGTTGTGCGATTTTCAGTCGGTCCACCGAATGTACCCAGTCGAAGTGCTCGGCGATTGCTCGCGTCTTGTTCGATTGAATGGGGCCGATGAAGTGCCAGGTCAAGGGCAGGTCGGTCAATTCGAGCTGCTTGGCCAGGGCTTCCTGCAAGTAGTTTTCGCCCACGTCGCGCACGCCGGCCGCATACACTTCGCGTATCGCGGCAGCCGGCTTGGTCTTGCTCACGGCCAGCAGGCGGACCTGCCCGGGGTCACGCCCGGCGGCCTGTGCAGCGCTGCGGATGCGGTCGGCAAGCGTGGAAAGGTTGTCTGCTATGGTGGACATGGATCAACGCCAGCGGCTGTTCGGGTCTGCGGCATTCTACCTGCTTGGCGATGTTTGGGGAGTGTTATGGACATGACCGGGCTGATGGCCCTGGCGCTCAGGGAAGGCGCCTCCGATCTGCACCTGGCGGCCGGCAGTGCGCCGATGATCCGGCGTGACGGGCAGATGCAGCCGCTGGGGCCGGCGGCGCTGAGCAGCGACAACCTGCATGCCCTGCTGGCGCAGCTCATGAGCCCACAGCAGCAGGAGGACTTCGCCAGGCTGCAGGACCTGGACTTTGCCGTGGCCGTGCCCGGGCTGGGGCGCTTTCGGGTCAACGCCTTCGTGCAGGTGCGCGGGCCGGCGGCGGTACTGCGCCTGATACCCGACCAGGTGCCGACGCTGGCGAGCCTGCAGCTGCCGGAGGTGTTTCGTCGCATTGCCGAGTCGCCGGCCGGGCTGGTGCTGGTGACCGGCCCCACCGGCTCAGGCAAGTCGTCCACCCTGGCGGCGCTGGTCGATCACCTCAACCGCGAGCGCGCCGTGCACATTCTGACCTTGGAAGACCCGCTCGAATTTATCCACAGCCCGCTGCGCAGCCAGCTCAGCCAGCGTGAGATGGGGCGTCACAGCCAGGGGTTTGCCCAGGCGCTGCGGGCTGCGCTGCGCCAGGACCCGGACGTGATCATGCTTGGCGAGCTGCGCGACCTGGAGACGATCCGCCTGGCTCTGACCGCCGCCGAAACCGGCCACCTGGTGCTGGCGACCCTGCACACCGCCTCGGCGGCCAAGGCCATCGACCGGCTGGTGGACGTGTTTGCCGCGCAGGAGAAGGCCCTGGTACGCACCATGCTCGCCGACGCCTTGCAGGCGGTGGTGGCCCAGGTGCTGGTGCCCAGGGTGCAAGGTGGGCGAGTGGCCGCGCACGAGGTCCTGCTGGCCACGCCGGCGGTGCGCAACCTGATTCGCGAGGGGAAGGTGGCGCAGCTGTATTCGGCCATGCAGACCGGTGCGGCGTTGGGCATGCAGACCCTGGACAGCAGCCTGCAGGGCCTGGTGAGGCGGGGAGTCGTCAGCCTGGAAACGGCCAGGGCGAACGCGCGTTCGCCCGATCAGGTCTAGCGTTTGGCCAGGCGCAGCTGGGTTTGCGGCTGCTCCTTGGGCAGTACACGCTTGGCGACCACGTAGTGGCTCTGCCAGTAGGGCTTGTTCAGGGTATCGATGCTGACCCGCTTGCCGCGCCGTGGCGCGTGGATGAAGCGGTCGTTGCCCAGGTAGATGGCCACGTGGTTGACGCGGCGACTCTTGATGTTGAAGAACAGCAGGTCGCCGGGCTTGAGGTCCTTGCGGTCGACTTTCACGCCGTGGCCGCTGGCCATGGCGTTGGAGGTACGCGGCAGGTCGACCTCGTCGATGTCGTTGAAGGCGTACTTGACCAGCCCGCTGCAGTCGAAGCCCTTGCTCGGGCTGCTGCCGCCCCAGCGGTACGGGGTGCCCAGCACGTTCACCGCGCGGCTGAGCACATCGCTGCTCTGCTTGGCCGGCATCGAGGCGACCTGGCGGGTGGTCTTGGCGACCTTGGAAGAGGCGGCGGACGAGGTGACCTTGGCGTGGGCGCCCTTGGTCGAGCGTACGGCTGCAGTGCTGGTGGTGTGCACGTTGAAGCCGTTGGGAAGACGTTGCTCACGGTTGGTGGCGTGGGCGGCCAGTGGCAATAAAAGGCAAACAGTCAGCCATGTCTTGAAAAAAGGTCGCATGGGCAGGGCTCTTGTTGGTTAAGCGCGCAACTTTATAACAGCTTTTTGATCGAATTCTGGTCCGTTGGTCGATTGCAGAGGCGCCATACGTCGGCTGAGCACGTAAAAGTCACATTTTTTCTTAGAAAATTTCTCTCTAAACCGTGGAGGCTATGAATGAACAGTTATCAGCAACAGGCGCAGCCCCGGGACACCCACAGCAAGGTCCTCGGCTACTTGCTGTGGATCTTCGGTTTTACCGGGTCGCACCGTTTCTACTACGGCAGGCCGGTGACCGGCACCATCTGGTTCTGCACCCTGGGCCTGCTCGGTATCGGCTGGCTGATCGACCTGTTCCTGATCCCGAAGATGGACAGCGAGGCCGACCTGCGCTTTCACGCCGGCCCGCTGGACTACAGCCTGGCCTGGATCCTGCTGACCTTCCTGGGGATATTCGGCGTGCACCGCATGTACCAGGGCAAGTGGATCAGCGGCGTGATCTATGCCTTTACCGGCGGGCTGTTTCTGCTGGGGGTGCTGTACGACTTCTGGACGCTGAACACCCAGGTATCGCTCAAGAACGTGCAGGCGCGGGCCTGAAAGCAGGCGGCCCGCTGCTGCGGGCCGCCGAACATCGGGGTTACTGGCGTATCTGGCGCTGTTGCAGCAGCAGGTTGTTGAAGCCGCTTCCGGCCAGTTGCTTCTGCGCCACGGTCAGCTGTTCGCGATTGCTGAACGGGCCGACCAGCACGCGGTACCAGGTCTCTTCCTTCACCGTACCGGACTCCACCTTCACCGCCTGGCCGAGCAGGATGATCTGCGCACGCACCTTGTCGGCATCAGCCTCTTTGCGGAACGAGCCCGCCTGCAGGTAGAACTGCGTGGTAGCGGCCGGCTTGATCACCGGCGGTGCCGGTGGCGGGGTCTGCCCCAGCAGCGCGGCCTGGGCGCGGGCGGTGTCGATCTTGGCCGCCTCGGCCGGGGTCACCGGTGGCTGCGCCGGTACCGGCGGGGTTTTCTCCGGCACGGCTTCGGGCGGCACGATCACTTCCGACTCGGGCAGCAGTGTGTAGAAGTCGTACTTGGGCTTGACCGGCTGCTGCGGGCTCGGCGCGGTCTTGTTCGCCTCGGCGATCTTCTCGGCCTTCTGCTGGGCTTCAGGCTTGGTGCGCTTGACCTCGTCGCGGCTGGGCTCGAGTTTCATCAGGAACACGATGAACGCACCGACCGTGAGGCCGATGGCCAGCCACATCCAGCCCGGTATCGGTTGCTTGGCCGGGGCCTGATAGCGGCTGGCGCCGCGCTTGGGAGCAGGTTTTTTCTTGGCAGCCAACTTACATGCGCTCCAGGGTTTCCAGGCCAAGCAGTTCCAGGCCCTGCTTGAGGGTGCGACCGGTCAGGGCGGCCAGGCGCAGGCGGCTCTGCTGCTGTTCGGGTGTTTCTGCGGCGAGGATCGGGCAGTTCTCGTAGAAGCTGGAGAACAGGCCGGCCACGTCGTAGAGGTAGCTGCACAGTACGTGCGGGGTACCTTTTTCGGCGACGTTGTTCAGGATTTCGCCGAACTGCGCCAGGCGCGCGGCCAGGTCCTGTTCCTGCGGTGCCTGCAAGCGGATCTCGCCTTCGACCTGGTCGAAGCCCTTGCCCAGCTTGCGGAACACGCCGGCCACGCGGGTGTAGGCGTACAGCAGGTACGGCGCGGTGTTGCCTTCGAAGTTGAGCATCAGCTCGAAGTTGAAGCTGTAGTCGCTGGTACGGTGCTTGGACAGGTCGGCGTACTTGACCGCGCCGATGCCCACCACCTTGGCGATGGCGCGCAGTTCTTCTTCAGGCAGCTGCGGGTTCTTCTCCTTGACCAGGGCGTAGGCACGCTCCTTGGCTTCGTTGAGCAGGTCGATCAGCTTCACGGTGCCGCCGTCGCGGGTCTTGAACGGGCGGCCGTCGGCGCCGTTCATGGTGCCGAAGCCCATGTGCTCCATGTCCATCGGGTGGGTCACGAAGCCGGCCTTGCGGGCCACCGCGAACACCTGCTGGAAGTGCAGGGCCTGGCGCTGGTCGACGAAGTACAGGGCGCGGTCGGCCTTGAGCACGCCGCTGCGGTAGCGCACGGCGGCCAGGTCGGTGGTGGCGTACAGGTAGCCGCCGTCGGCCTTGACGATGATCACCGGCAGCGGCTCGCCCTCGGCGTTCTTGAACTCGTCGAGGAACACGCACTGGGCGCCGTTGCTTTCCACCAGCATGCCCTTGGCCTTGAGGTCCTCGACCACATTGGCCAGGTCGTCGTTGTAGGCGCTTTCGCCCATCACGTCGGCCATGGTCAGCTTGACGTTGAGCAGCTCGTAGGTCTTCTGGCAGTGCGACAGCGAGATGTCCTTGAAGCGGGTCCACAGCTTCAGGCACTCGGGGTCGCCGGCCTGCAGCTTGACCACCAGGCCACGGGCGCGGTCGGCGAACTCGCTGGACTCGTCGAACCGCTTCTTGGCGGCGCGGTAGAAGTTCTCCAGGTCCGACAGCTCTTCGCTGGTGATCGGGTTCTCTTCCAGGTACGCCATCAGCATGCCGAACTGGGTGCCCCAGTCGCCCACGTGGTTCTGGCGTACCACATCGTCACCGAGAAACTCCAGCACACGGGCCACGGCGTCGCCGATGATGGTCGAGCGCAGGTGGCCGACGTGCATTTCCTTGGCCAGGTTGGGCGCCGACATGTCGATCACGACCTTCTGCGTGGCGCCGGCCTTGTGCACGCCGAGCCTGGCGTCGGCCAGTGCGGCATCCAGGCGCGAGGCCAGGGCCTGGGTGTTCTGGAAGAAGTTGAGGAAGCCCGGGCCTGCGATCTCCACCTTGCTGACCTGCGGGTCGGCGGGCAGGGCGGCGATGAGTTTTTCGGCCAGGTCGCGCGGCTTGAGGCCGGCGGGCTTGGCCAGCATCATCGCGATGTTGCTGGCGAAATCGCCGTGGGTCTTGTCCCGGGCGTTTTCCACCTGGATCGCCGGCGTCAGCCCGTCAGGCAGCACACCGTCGTTGACGAGTTGGGTGAGGGCTTGCTGGATCAGCTGGCGAATGGTGTCTTTCATGGGCTTCTCTTTCGACCGCAAGCGCGGCGGCGCCTGGATGCGCAGGTGGAAAAACTGGGTATTATCCGTTGCCGGGGCGAGGTTGCCAACCTTTAGGGCCCTTTGGCCAACAATGCAGGCTCTGCAGAGGGCCAGGGCTCATCAAACCTGTAGGAGCCGGCGTTGCCGGCGAAGCGGTCAGTACAGGTCGACCGGGTCCACATCCAGCGACCAGCGCACCTGTCGCCCGCTCGGCATCTGCTCCAACACTAACAGCCAGGCGCTCATCAGACGATGCAAGGATGCCCTTGCATTGGCCTGCAACAACAATTGCGCACGAAAACGTCCCGCCCGTCGCTCCATCGGCGCCGGCACCGGGCCCAGCAGCTCGATGCCGTGCAGGTCGTGCTCTGCCAGCAACTGCTCGGCGGCGCTGCAGGCCTCGTCGAGAAAGCTCTCGGCCTGCCCCGGCTTGTGCGCCTCGGCGCGCAGCAGCGCCAGGTGCGCGAAGGGCGGCAGGCCGGCGGCGCGGCGCTCGCTCAGGGCCTGTTCGGCAAACGCGAAATAGCCCTGCTCGGTAAGCTGTACCAATAGAGGATGATCGGCCAGGTGCGTCTGGATGATCACCTTGCCTGGCTCCTCTGCACGCCCGGCACGCCCTGCCACCTGCACGATCAGTTGGGCCATGCGCTCGCTGGCGCGAAAATCCCCGGAGAACAGCCCGCCATCGGCATCCAGGATCGCCACCAGGGTGACCCGCGGAAAGTGGTGCCCCTTGGCCAGCATCTGGGTGCCGACCAGGATGCACGGCTCGCCGCGCTGCACTGTGGCGAACAGCTGGTTCATCGCGTCCTTGCGCGAGGTGCTGTCGCGGTCCACGCGTAGCACCGGTACATCCGGAAACAGAATGCTCAGGCGCTCTTCGGCGCGCTCGGTGCCTGCACCTACCGGGCGCAGGTCCACATGGTTGCACTGCGGGCACTGGCGCGGTACGCGTTCGTCATAGCCGCAGTGGTGGCAGCGCAGTTCGCCGGAGCGCTGATGCACGGTCATGCGCGCATCGCAGCGCGGGCATTCCGACAGCCAGCCGCAGTCGTGGCACAGCAGCGTGGGGGCAAAGCCGCGACGGTTGAGGAACACCAGCACCTGCTGGCCTGCGGCCAGGGTCTGGCCGATGGCCTGTTGCATCGGCCCGCTGATGCCGCTGTCCAGGGGCCGGCTCTTGACGTCCAGGCGCAGGAAGCGCGGCGCCTTGGCGCCGCCGGCGCGGTGGTTCATGCGCAGCAGGCCGTAACGGCCGGAGTAGGCGTTGTGCAGGCTTTCCAGCGATGGCGTGGCCGAGCCCAGCAGGATCGGGATGTGCTCCTGGTGCGCGCGCACCAGGGCCAGGTCGCGGGCGTGATAGCGCAGGCCTTCCTGCTGCTTGTAGGAGCCGTCGTGCTCCTCGTCGATGATGATCAGGCCCGGGTTCTTCATGGGCGTGAATAGCGCCGAGCGGGTACCGATGATGATGTCGGCCTCGCCATCACGGGCTGCCAGCCAGGCTTTGAGGCGTTCGCGGTCGTTGACTGCCGAATGCAGCAGGGCAATGCGCGCATTGAAGCGCTGCTCGAAGCGCGCCAGGGTCTGCGGCCCGAGGTTGATCTCCGGAATCAGGATCAGCGCCTGCTTGCCGGCCTCCAGGGTCTCGCGGATCAGTTGCAGGTAGACCTCGGTCTTGCCGCTGCCGGTGACCCCGGCCAACAGAAAGGCATGGAAGCTGCCGAACCCTGCCTGCACCGCATGAAACGCCGCCTTCTGTTCATCGTTGAGCGGCAGTTCGGGCTGTGCCAGCCAGTGTTCGTGGCGCGCCGGCGGGGCATGCCGGCGTACCTCCACCTGCACCAGCTCCTTGGCCAGCAGCAGGTCGAGGCTGTCCTTGCTCAGTTTGAGCTTGCTCAGCAGGCCGTGGGCCACGCCGTGCGGATGCTGCGCGAGGGTGGCCAGGGCATCGCGCTGGCGCGGTGCGCGGGCGATGCGCGGGTCGTCGTGGCGCGCCCCCGGGGCCACCTGCCAGAAGCGTTCCTGGTGCGCTTCGGCCGGCTCGCCCTGGCGCAGCAGCACCGGCAGCGCCCAGCTCAGGGTGTCACCCAGGCTGTGCTGATAGTACTGCGCGGTCCACACGCACAGCTTGAACAGGGCTGGCGGTATCGGCGATACCGGGTCAAGCAGGGCGATGGCGGGCTTGAGTTTGTCGGCGGGCACCTCGCTGTGCTCGCACACCTCCACCAGGATGCCGATCATCTCGCGGCGCCCGAACGGCACGCGCAGGCGCATGCCGGGGGTGAATGCGGTGTGCGCCATGCTTGCCGGGGCCCTGTAGTCGAACAACCGCCGCAGGGGCGAGGGCAAGGCAAGGCGAAGGATGACGTCGGACACGCGCAGGGTCTCTGAAGGGCAATTCGGTAGCCGCCGAGCCTAGCAGACGACAGTCGGTACAAGCGACAACTTGCGCTGATGGCATGCTCTGGTATTATTCGCCGCCTAATTACGTGCGGTATTCAACAATGGTGTTGGGTGGCGGCACGCAGTCGAGGAAGTGACCATGAAACCAGAAATTCATCCGAATTATGAAGCAGTCGCAGTCACCTGCAGCTGCGGCAATGTGTTCCAGACCCGTTCGACCCTGTGCGCCCCACTGGCCACCGACGTCTGCAACGAGTGCCACCCGTTCTACACCGGTAAGCAGAAAGTGCTGGACACCGGCGGCCGCGTACAGAAGTTCGCCGACCGTTTCGGCATGTTCGGTGCCAAGAAGTAAGACGGCGCGAAGCTGGCCCCATGGGCTTGGCAATGCTGTTGAAGAAGGCGTCCCTGGTGGGCGCCTTTTTTGTGGCCGCGATCTGGCAGTTGCCGGCGCATGCGCTGTGTACGCTGCCGGCCGACGCGCAGCGCGAGGTGCAGAGCGTTGCGGTGCGCCAGGTGATCGACGGCGATACCTTGCGTCTGAAGGATGGGCGCAATGTGCGCCTGATCGGCATCAATGCTCCCGAGATCGGGCGCAAGAGGCGGCCCAGCGAGCCCTATGCGGTGGCCGCGCGCCAGCGTTTGCAGGCCCTGGTCAAGGCCAGTGGCGGGCGGGTCGAGCTGCTGCCGGGTACAGAGCCGCGCGACAAATACAAGCGCACCCTGGCCCATGTGTTCGACCGCTCTGGTCACAATCTGGAAGAACAACTGCTGGGCGAGGGTCTGGGTTATCGCATCGCGGTAGCGCCCAACATCGCCCTGCGCGACTGCCATCAACAGGCTGAACAGGCCGCCCGCAGCGCCCGCGCGGGGCTGTGGGGCCAGCCGCCGGTGATCGCGCCGGGGCACCTGCGCCAGGCCGGCTTTGCGCTGGTCGCTGGCCAGGTTCAGTCGGTCGAGCACAGGGGTGGCGCCATCTGGATCGAGTTGGGCCATTCGCTGGTGCTTCAGGTGCCGGCCAGGTTGTCGCGCAATTTTGCGCCTGATTTCACCGACGGTCTCGAAGGCCGACGCGTCGAAGCCCGCGGTTGGGTGCTGGATCGTTCCCGCAAGGCCGGGCTCAAGCCGGGTCAGGCGCGCTGGATGCTGCCACTCACCGACCCGACGATGCTGGAAAGACAATAAAGATAATAAATTGTGAACATTTTAAAAATGGATTGTACACACTGAAAGCCTTGCGGGCTGCGGCTCTTGGCTTAAAGTCGTAGGCTAAAGGCCTTGACACAAGTGACCGGGCAGTCTTGTCGGCCCATTGCTCTTTGCGTATCCTCGGCGGTCCGTCAGAACAGTAAAAGCGGAATGCCCATCATGTCAGATTTGAAAACTGCCGCTCTCGAATACCATGCTCAGCCTCGTCCGGGGAAACTGAGCGTAGAGCTCACCAAACCGACCGCGACTGCTCGCGACCTGGCGCTGGCCTACAGCCCGGGTGTTGCCGAGCCAGTACGTGAAATCGCCCGTGACCCGGAGCTGGCCTACCAGTACACCGGCAAGGGCAACCTGGTAGCAGTCATTTCCGACGGCACCGCCATTCTCGGCCTGGGCAACCTGGGCCCACTGGCGTCCAAGCCGGTGATGGAAGGCAAGGGTGTTCTGTTCAAGCGTTTCGCCGGTATCGACGTGTTCGACATCGAAGTCGATGCCGAAAGCCCGCAGGCCTTCATCGACACCGTCAAGCGCATCTCGATCACCTTCGGCGGCATCAACCTGGAAGACATCAAGGCACCCGAGTGCTTCGAGATCGAGCGCGCGCTGATCGAGCAGTGCGACATCCCGGTGTTCCACGATGACCAGCACGGCACCGCGATCGTGACCGCGGCCGGCATGATCAACGCCCTGGAAATCGCGGGCAAGACCCTCGCCGATGCCAAGATCGTCTGCCTGGGCGCCGGTGCTGCGGCCATCTCCTGCATGAAGCTGCTGGTGAGCATGGGCGCGAAGATCGAAAACATCTTCATGGTCGACCGTACCGGCGTGATCCACGCTGGCCGTGACGACCTGAATCAGTACAAGGCGGTGTTCGCCCACGCTACCGACAAGCGCAGCCTGGCCGATGCCCTGGAAGGCGCTGACGTGTTCGTCGGCCTGTCCGGTCCGAACCTGCTGAGCCCTGAAGGCCTCAAGTCGATGGCACCGAACCCGATCGTGTTCGCCTGCTCGAACCCGGACCCGGAAATCTCGCCGGAGCTGGCCCACGCCACCCGCAGCGACGTGATCATGGCCACCGGTCGTTCCGACTACCCGAACCAGGTCAACAACGTGCTGGGCTTCCCGTTCATCTTCCGTGGTGCCCTGGACGTTCGCGCCAAGCGCATCAACGAAGAGATGAAGATCGCTGCCGCCAACGCCCTGAAGGACCTGGCCAAGCTGCCGGTGCCCAAGGAAGTCTGCGCTGCCTACGGCGTCGACGCGCTGGAATTCGGTCGTGAGTACATCATTCCGAAGCCGATGGACGCACGCCTGATCACCGTGGTTTCCGATGCCGTGGCCAAGGCTGCGATCGAAAGCGGTGTGGCGACCCTGCCGTATCCGAAGAACTACCCGCTCAAAAGCGTGGATGACGTGTTCAACGGCTGAGCCGTTGTAGCGTTGTAGCAAAAAGCCCCGGCTCGCGAGAGTCGGGGCTTTTTGTTTGGGGCTGGTAATTGTGCTGGCCTATGGGCTGCAGGGCAGCCCCCGGGTTACCCATCAGAACAGATCGATCGGCGCCGACTCGTCCGCCGGCAGCGGGCTGCCTGGCGCACTGCCACCCAGCTCGTTGACCGACGGCGGGGTGTCTTCGGCCTTGAACAGCTCGAAGTACGCATCAGGCGTGCTCGGCGTGGCCGCACGGCCGCTCACCGGGTCCACCCGCAGGCTGAGGATGCCTTCAGGCTGCGGCAGCGTGTGCATCGGCTTGTCCTTGAGCGCGGCGCCCATGAAGCTCATCCAGATCGGCAGCGCCACGGTACCGCCATACTCGCGACGGCCCAGGGTCTCGGGCTGGTCGAAGCCGCTCCATACGGTGGTCACGTAGTCGGCGTTGTAACCGGAGAACCACGCATCCTTGGACTCGTTGGTGGTACCGGTCTTGCCCGCCAGGTCGGTGCGCCCCAGCGCCAGGGCACGTCGCCCGGTGCCACGCTTGATCACGTCCTGCAGCATGCTGGTGAGGATGTAGCTGGTACGTCCGTCGATGATCTGTTCGGCCACCGCCGGCACCTGCGGCGCCACTGCACTCACGTCGGCGCCCAGTGCCGCATCGGTGACGATCGGCGTTTCGGCGGCGCCAATCCCGGCCTCGTCCTGATGCCCCCGGGGCACGCTGGGCGGGTTGGCGGTGAACAGCGTCTCGCCATTGCGGCTTTCGATGCGGTCGATCAGGTACGGGGTGATCTTGTAGCCGCCGTTGGCAAACGCGCTCCAGCCGGTGGCGATCTCCATCGGTGTGAGGGTCGCGGTGCCCAGCGCCAGCGACAGGTTGCGCGGCAGGTCCTGCTTGTTGAAGCCGAAACGGGCGATGTAGTCGATGGTCTTGTCCACGCCCATGGCCTGCAGCAGGCGGATCGATACCAGGTTGCGCGACTTGTACAGCGCCTCGCGCATGCGGATCGGGCCAAGGAAGGTGTTGGTGTCGTTCTTGGGTCGCCACACCTTGTCCAGGTACTCGTCGACGAACACGATAGGGGCGTCGTTGACCAGGCTGGCGGCGGTGTAGCCGTTGTCCAGCGCCGCGCTGTAGACGAACGGCTTGAAGCTCGAGCCCGGCTGGCGCTTGGCCTGCATGGCGCGGTTGTAGTTGCTCTGCTCGAACGAGAAGCCGCCCACCAGAGCGCGGATGGCGCCGTTGTTCGGGTCCAGGGTCACCAGTGCGCTCTGGGCGCCCGGCACCTGGCTGAACTTCAGTTCGCCTTCGCCGGTGCGTTGCACGCGGATCACGTCGCCGACCTGGGCCACATCGCCCGGCTGCTGCGGGGCGCGGCCCTGGCTATTGGTGTTGAGGAATGGGCGGGCCCATTTCATGGTGTCCCAGGCCACGGTCTCGGTCTGGCCCGACTTGGTCAGCACCTGCAGGCCGGTCTTGTCGACCTGGGTGACGATGGCCGGTTCCAGCCCGCCCAGTGGGCGCAGCTTGGTCAGTTCCTGCAGCCAGGCGGCCTGGGTCTTGCCCGGCAGGCGCGACTCGGGGCCGCGGTAGCCGTGGCGGTGGTCGTAGGCACTGAGGCCATCGAGCACGGCGCTGTTGGCCATTTCCTGCAGGTCGCTCGGCACCGTGGTGGTCACGCGGAAACCTTCGGTGTAGGCGTCGCTGCCGTAGCGGCCGACCATCTCGGCGCGGGCCATCTCGGCGATGTACGGGGCATTCACCTCGGGCGTCGGCACGTGGTAGCTGGCGTTGATCGGTTCGGCCAGGGCGGCCTGGTAGCTGGCTTCGTCGATCTTGCCCAGCTTGTACATGCGCCCCAGGATCCAGTCGCGGCGTTCCTTGGCGCGCGTCGGGTTGGCCAGCGGGTTGAAGCGCGACGGTGCCTTGGGCAGGCCGGCGATCATCGCCATCTGCGCCAGGCTCACGTCACGGATCGACTTGCCGTAGTACACCTGCGCTGCGGCTTCGATGCCGTAGGCACGGTTGCCCAGGTAGATCTTGTTCACGTACAGCTCGAGGATCTCGTCCTTGGTCAGCTCGCGCTCGATCTGCAGGGCCAGCAGGATCTCGTTGGTCTTGCGCGAGAAGCTGCGTTCGCTGCTGAGGAAGAAGTTCTTCGCCACCTGCATGGTGATGGTGCTGCCGCCGGTCTGGATGTGTCCGGACTTGAGCAATTGTGTTGCAGCGCGCATCAGGCTGCTGGGGTCGACCCCATAGTGATTGGCGAAGTTGTCGTCTTCGGCGGACAGCAAAGCCTGGATGAAATGCGGGGGAATGTCGGCGAAACGGATGGGAGAACGCCGCATCTCGCCGAACTCGGCAATCAGCTTTCCATCGCTGCTGTATACCCGCAAAGGGATCTGCAACTGGATGCTTCTCAGGGCCTCTACCGAGGGCAGGCTGGGGCTAAGATACAGAAACGCGCCGCTCAGACCGAGCACGACGGCACAGATGACTGCGACGAAAGACCACCAGAAGAACTTCAGCAGGCGTATCAAGGCTTTGGGGTGTCCAGTTTGAAATATGGATTGAGCGCAGGGCTGATCGACGAGAAAAAACGCTGGGCATTATAAGCAATTTTCACTGTGCCGCGTGGGTTGCGCGGTGCACGGGCTGACCGGTGCCCTGTCTGGGGGCCGGTCGAAGCAGGCGGATGCCAGGGAAAGCCAATGTTTGGACGTTTCGGCAAGGATGCCGGTTCACTGCTGGGTATCGATATTTCATGTTGCGCGGTGCGATTGCTGCAGCTGCGGCAGGTGGCAGGGGCCTTCGAGGTGCGTGCGCAGGCCGTGCAGACGCTGGCGGCGGGCGTGCTGCAGGACGGCCGGGTGGCCGACCCGGCACAGCTGGCGCAGGTGCTGGGCGATGCCCTGGCCCGCAGCGGTGCCACCTTGCGCGAGGCGGCGCTGGCGATTCCGGCCGCGGCCGTGCTGAGCAAGACCGTGCAGGTGCCGGCGGGGCTGGCAGAGGATGCCCTGATTGCTCGCCTGTGCCATGAGGCCGAACCTTTCATACCCTTTGCCCTGGACGAGGCGGCCTTCGATTTCGAGTGCCGCGGCTCGGTGGCGCACGACCCGTGCTACGAGGCGGTGGGGGTGTATGCCTGTCATCAGGGCTGGCTCGACGGGCTGGAGGCGGCACTGGAGCTGGCAGGCCTGCGTGCGCGGGTGGTCGAGACCGACAGCCTGGCGTTGTTGCGCGCGGTCGGGGCGGACGATGACGCGGTCGCCGTGGTGCGGGTCGAGCCAGGGCACTGGGCGCTGCATGCACAGCACCAGGCATGGCGTGCCGACGCGGGTGCAGCGGCCGATGTGCCGCAGGCGTTGGCTGCCTGCATCGAACGCTGGTTGCAGGCCCTGGAGGGCCCTGCACCGGCGCGGCTGGTGGTGACCGGGGCGGCTGCCGATTCGGCCCGGGCGCTGGAAGTGCAGCGTCGGCTGGGTATCGAAACCACGGTGTTCGATGCCGCCGAACCCGCCCTGGCGCTGGCCTATGGGCTGGCGATGAGGCGTGCCCCGTGAGGCGCGATATCAACCTGCTGCCGTGGCGGGCCTGGCAACGCCAGCGCAGTGTGCGGCAGTTGCAGGGGTTGATGCTGGTGGCTCTGCTGCTGGGGCTCGCCATCGTGGTGCTGCTGGACCGGCATGGCGCCTATCGCCTGGCGCACCAGGGGCAGGCCAATGCGGCCCTGCGCGATGCCATCGCCCGGCTTGAGGGCCCGCTGGCAGAACTGGCCGACCTGACCGCCCGGGGCGATGCGCTGCAGGAGCGCATCCAGGGGCTGGATGCCGTGCTGCGCGCCGCGTCCCCAGGTGGGCAGGTACTTGCACCGCTGGCCACGCGGGTACCGCAAGGGCTGCAACTGAC
>NZ_JAFKEC010000006.1 GCF_017848315.1 Pseudomonas palmensis | reverse complement strand
TGCTTGGCTCCTTGCCGGGTGGTATGCCTGCAGGACTCTTCGCCGGCAATGCCGGCTCCTACGTAGGAGCCGGCATTGCCGGCGAAGGGCGCTGCCCGCTTCAGCGCTGCGTCGCCCAATACCCCTGCAACGCCCGCGCCGCCGGCTCGATGGCGGCCACGCGCTGGCGATGCAGCACCACATCCAGGTCGGCAGGCAGTTCGAAGTTGTCCTGTGCGGCACAGGTCTCGATCACATCCAGTGCCACCTGCTGCGCCGCCGGCAAGGCCGGCCAGTTGGCCAGGCCTGCACCGCGCAGGTAGCCAAAGCACCACTCTTCGGCCAGCGTCAGCGGCTGGCCGTTGTGCTCGGTCTCTTCGAAGCGCGGCGAGAAACGCTCGGCCAGGTTGTTCGCGTGCAGGGTCACCAGCTCGACGAAGCGCTGGCAGTCTGCAGCGCTTTCCCATTCCGGCTGGCGACCACCGAAGATCCCCGGGAACCATTCGTCGATAGCCACAGGCGCCGGGCCGGACACCAGCGCGGTGAGGTAGCCGTCCAGTTCCGAGGCGTTGAGCACCGAATGGTCATCGCCATACTGCAGCAGGATGTCTTCGATGAACTCGAAGTCGGTGTCGTTGAGCGTCTGCATGAAAAAGGTCCTTCACATAACGGTGGGCGCAGCCAGGCTGCGCGTCAAAGGCGGGAAGGATGGCGCTTTCGCCGGTTTTTATCCAGCGTGCTCATCAGCGCTCAGAAGCGCTCGTCGAGCAGGGCCGGCAAGGTCAGCTCCTTGACGTAGCTGGCCGACGACAGGCTCAGTGCCATGCGCACCACCTGCACCACGTCGTGCACGGGGATCAGCTGGCCTTCGCCGCGTTGCTCGGCCACGTCGCGGGGCGTGCTGAGCGGGTCTTCGGTGTTGAGGTAACCCAGGTTCAGGCAGGTCACGGCCAGGCGTTGCTCGCGGTAGCCTTCGCGCAGCGCATCGGCGATGCCACGCAGGGCGAACTTGGAGGCGCCGAAGGCCACCTCGGGGCGCCCGCTCTGGGGCAGGCCGGAGGTGGAACCGGTGAGGATGATGCGCGGGGTGGCGCTGCGCAGCAGGGTGGGCAGCAGGCGCTTGATCAGCAGCAGGGTGGCGGTGATGTTGCAACTGACGATGGCCTGTACCTGCGCGTCGCTGTCGCCGAGAAAGTCGTAGGCCGGGTCGAAGGCCAGCTCTTCCCAGATGCCGAGGTTGTAGATCAGCGTGTCGAGGCCGTGCTCTGCCACAGCCTGGGCGATGGCTTGCGCGGCGCTGGCCGGCTCGGCCAGGTTGGCTTCGACCCAGTTCAACTGCACGCCGGCCTTGGCGGCGATGCCGTCGGGGCGCGTGCGCGACACGCCGACCAGCGTGTCGCCCGCCTCGCCGAGGCCTTCGATCAGGGCCTTGCCCAGCCCTTTGCTGGCACCGACTACCAGGGTTTTCATGGGGTGATTTCCTTGTCTGCACGGGGAGAGAGCGCGGATGCAAACAGAGGGCGAGGGGAATGGCAAATGGCCGGATGTATCCAGATGTGAATCTACTTGAGCGCTTAGCCTGAGCAGCCGGCTGCCGGCGATGGGCTGCGCAGCAGCCGCGAAACTCGCCATAATGCGCCCCCCGCCAAGGAGAACGCTGTGAACAACCCCGTACAAGGAAGTCCCGTTACCACCCCTTACATCGCCAGCACCACCGGCAAGCGCATCGGCCTCGCGCTGCTGGGCCTGCTGCTGTACTTCACCGCGCAGTTCGCCGGCGCCTTTCTGTTCGGCAGTGGCCTGGACTTCACCCTGGCTTTGTTCGGCGCCCACCTGGTGGCGTGTGCAGCCATCGGCGGGCTTTACCTGTTGCTGCGGCGCAACCCGCTGGCCGGGCATGCCTTCAGGGGGGCCAACTTCAGCTACAAGGCCCTCTGGCTTGGCCTGACCAGCGTGGTGGTGGTCTACCTGCTGGCCTACAACTACGCCGCCCTGGTCGACCAGCCCGCCGAGCCGTTCATGCTGCAGTTCATGACCCTGCTCGGTGCCGGTTCGCTGGCCGATCGCGTGCTGCTGACCAGCATGGTCATCGTGCTCGCCCCCCTGGGCGAAGAGCTGGCATTCCGGCATTTTCTGCTCAACCTGTTCCCGTTCCGCAAGCCGCTGTGGGCGGTGGTGGCGATCGTGGTCAGCGCCCTGGCGTTTGCCGCCATCCACCTGCAGTACACCTTCAGGTCGACCGTGGTGCTGTTGTTCATCCTCGCCCTGATGCTGGCCTATGCGCGGATCAGAACCGGCGGCCTGCTGGTGCCCATGGCGATGCATGCCTGCGCCTCGACCCTGGCACTGGCGATGTACCCGCTGTTCTATCCGTGAGCCCGCACGGTGGCTGGTGACGGTATACTCGCGGCCTGTTCCGTCTATATCCGAGTATCGTCATGGGTCTTTCTCTCTCCGCGGCGCCTGAGCGCCGTCTCGGCGCGCCACTGGTTGCGCTGTCATTGCTGGTGGTCGGCGCCGTCTTCCTGAATGCCAGCGTGGGCATCAAACAGGTGCTGCTGCTGATCGTCGGCGCCGCCCTGGGCCTCACGCTGTACCACGCCGCGTTCGGCTTCACGTCCGCCTGGCGGGTGTTCATCAATGAGCGCCGTGGCGCCGGCCTGCGCGCGCAGATGGTGATGCTGGCTATCGCCGTGCTGCTGTTCTTTCCGGCCCTGGGCGCCGGCACGCTGTTCGGCCAGCCGGTGACCGGGCTGGTGGCGCCGGCCGGGGTGTCGGTGGTGTTCGGTGCGTTCATCTTCGGCATCGGCATGCAGATGGGCGGCGGCTGTGCCTCGGGCACACTGTTCACGGTGGGCGGTGGCAACGCGCGCATGCTGGTGACGCTGCTGTTCTTCATCATCGGTTCGGTAACCGCAACCCACCACGCCGACTGGTGGTTCGCGCTGCCGTCGTTCCCGGCCACCTCCGTGGTGCAGACCTTTGGCGTGGCCCCCGCGCTGGTGCTTAACCTGGTGGTGTTCGGCCTGATCGCCTGGGGCACGGTGGTGCTGGAGAAGCGTCGCCACGGCGCCCTCGAGGCCCCGGCAGGCAGCCAGCATGAGGGCCTGCGTCGCTTCCTGCGTGGCCCGTGGCCGCTGGTGTGGGGCGCGATCGGCCTGGCGCTGCTGAACTACGCGACCTTGGCACTGGCGGGCCGGCCGTGGGGCATCACCTCGGCGTTCGCCCTGTGGGGCGCCAAGACCCTGAGCGGGCTGGGCGTGGACGTGGGCAGCTGGGCGTTCTGGCAGATGCCGGGCAACGCCAAGGCCCTGGCTGCACCGCTGTGGGAGGACGTGACCACGGTGATGGACATCGGCATCGTGCTGGGTGCGTTGCTGGCAGCAGGCCTGGCCGGGCGCTTCGCGCCGAGCCTGAGGATTCCGATGCGCTCGCTGCTGGCCGCGGTGATCGGCGGCCTGCTGCTGGGCTACGGCTCGCGGCTGGCGTATGGCTGCAACATCGGCGCGTACTTCAGCGGCATCGCCTCGGGCAGCGTGCATGGCTGGCTGTGGCTGGTGGCGGCGTATGCCGGCAACGTGGTGGGGGTGCGGATTCGCCCACTGTTCTTCGTGGCTGAACGCAAGAGCGTGGCAGCCAGCGGCGGCTGAGGCTGGCGGTACTGCATGGGAACCGGCTCGCAGTAGCCGGTTTTTTCATGCCCGCCCTTTACTGCGAATAGGCGCGCGGTGTACGGGGAGCAACTGACCGCTGTCGTACTGTTGCACTACGAACAGTTGGCCAACACTTTGTTGCCGTGCATCCAGCCATGCCGCTTTCTGTTGTGCGTAACTCATTGATTTATAGGTGAAATTCAAGTGGCATGGGTTGTGCTATCTCACGGGGGACTCTGTGTACTCATCGAGATAGATCATGACTGCCACCCCTGTTTCTGCCCACTACGACATCCGCCAGCCGGATGCCCACGTCATCCGTGACGATGCCGAAGCCATCGCCATTGCCCATCGGGTTGCCGCGCTGCTGCGCGAAGGCGCGTCCGAGCGCGACCGCAGCCGCCAGGTCCCGGCCGACGTGGTGGATGCGTTCTCCAACAGCGGCCTGTGGGGCATCACCGTACCGAAACAATACGGCGGGGCGCAGGTGTCCTTCGCCACCCTGGCCGAGGTGATCGCGATCATCTCCGCCGCCGACCCTTCGCTGGGGCAGATACCGCAGAACCACTACTGCCTGCTCGAAGACATCCGCCTGCAGGGTAGCGAAGAGCAGAAGCGCTTCTTCTTCGACCTGGTGCTGGCCGGCCACCGCTTTGCCAATGCGCTGTCGGAAACCGGCGGCAAGAACGTCAAGGAGATCCAGACCCGCATCGTGCCCCATGCCGATGGCTACCGCATCGACGGGCGCAAGGGCTACTGCACCGGCTCGTTGTACGCGCACTGGCTGGGGGTGCTGGCGCTGGACGCGCAGGACCGCTCGCAACTGGCCTTCGTGCGCCGCGATACCCCGGGCCTGGTGATCGTCGATGACTGGGACAACATCGGCCAGCGCACCACCTCCAGCGGCACGGTGCTGGCGCAGCAACTGATCGTACCGGCCTTCAACCTGTTTCCCACCTACCGCTCGTACGAAACCCCGACCCTGGCCGGCCCCTTCGCGCAACTGACCACCGCCGCCATCGACGCCGGCATCGGCCGTGCGGCGCTGGACGACGCCATCACCTTCATCCGCGAGCAGGCCCGCCCGTGGATCGATGCGGGCGTGGAGCAGGCCAGCCAGGACCCGCTGACCATCGTGCAGATCGGCGCGCTGGAGATTCGCCAGGAAGCCGCCGAGGCCCTGCTGGAGCGCGCCGGCAAGGTGCTCGACCGGGCCAGCCTGGCCCCCGACGAGGACTCGGTGGCCCAGGCCTCGGTGGCCGTGGCCAAGGCCAAGGTGCTGACCACCGAAGCGGCGATCGAGGCCAGCAACCGCCTGTTCGAGCTGGGCGGCACGCGCTCCACCCAGGTGCGCCACAACCTCGACCGGCACTGGCGCAACGCCCGCGTGCACACCCTGCACGACCCGGTGCGCTGGAAGTACCACCTGGTGGGCAACTGGGCCTTGAACGGAGCCAAGCCACAGCGTCACGACTGGAACTAGGCCGCCACCATGCCCAAGCAGATACGCCTCAATGCCTTTGCCATGAACACCGTCGGCCACCTGTCGCCGGGCTTGTGGCGCCATCCGCGTGACCAGGCCACGCGCTACACCGACATCCACTACTGGACCGAGCTGGCCAGGACCCTGGAGCGCGGCAAGATCGACGGGTTGTTCATCGCCGATGTGCTGGGCGCCTACGACGTGTACGGCGGCAACGCCGACGAGGCGCTGCGTACGGCTGCGCAGGTGCCGGTCAACGACCCGCTGCAGCTGGTGCCGGCCATGGCCGCCGTCACCGAGCACCTGGGGTTTGGCGTGACCGCCTCGGTGTCGTTCGAGCACCCGTACCCGTTTGCCCGGCGCATGTCCACGCTCGACCACCTGACCCGTGGCCGCGCCGGCTGGAACATCGTCACCTCGTACCTGTCCAGCGGGGCGCGCAACCTTGGCCAGCGCGAACAGCTGTCGCATGACCAGCGCTACGCCCTGGCCGAGGAGTACCTGCAGGTCTGCTACAAGCTGTGGGAGGCCAGCTGGGAAGACGACGCCGTGCGCGCCGACCGCGCCAGCGGGGTGTATGCCGACCCGGCCAAGGTGCACGGCATCGGCCACCAGGGCGAGTTCTTCCAGGTGCCGGGCTTTCACCTGTGCGAGCCCTCGCCCCAGCGCACCCCGGTGCTGTACCAGGCCGGTGCCTCGACGCGCGGCAGGGCGTTTGCGGCGGCCAACGCCGAGTGCGTGTTCGTTGCTGCGCCGAGCAAGACGGTGCTCAAGAACCAGGTGGCGCAGGTGCGCGCTGCGGCGGTGGCGGCCGGCCGCGCACCGGGCGATATCCTGGTGCTGGAGCAGCTTACGGTGATTGTCGCCCCCACCGATGAACAGGCCCTGGCGCGCCTGCGCGAGTACCGCGAGTACGCCAGCGCCAGCGGTGCGCTGACGCTGATGTCGGGCTGGACCGGCATCGACTTCGCCCAGTACCAGAGCGACCAGGTGCTGCGCGAAGTGCAGAGCGATGCGATCCAGTCGGCGGTGGAAGCCTTCACCCGTGCCGACCCCAGCCGCACCTGGACCACCGCCGAAATTGCCGACTATTGCGCCATCGGTGGCGACGGCCCGGTGCTGGTGGGCTCGGCGCAGACGGTGGCCGACCAGTTGCAGGAATGGGTGCAAGAGACCGACGTGGACGGCTTCAACCTGGCCAGCGTGGTGGCCCCGGAAACCTTCGAGGCGGTGGTCGACCTGCTGGTGCCCGAGTTGCAGGCCCGTGGCCTGTTCAAGCGCGATTACGCCCAGGGCACGCTGCGCAACAAGCTGTTCGACGCAGGTGACCGGCTGGGCGCGCCGCACCCGGCCGCCGCGCTGCGCAGGGGCGCTGGGCAATGAGCGAGCTGCTGGCCCATGTCAACTGGCCCGAGGTGGGCCAGGCCTGCCTCGACACCTTGAGCATGCTCGGCGTAGCGCTGGGTTTCACGGTGCTGATGGGGCTGCCGCTGGGGGTGCTGCTGTACCTCACCGGCCAGCGCCAGTTGCTGGCCTCGCCGCTGGTGTACCGCGTGCTGTCGGTGGTGGTGAACGTGCTGCGTTCGATGCCGTTCATCATCCTGCTGATTGTGCTGATCCCGCTCACCCAGGTGGTGGCCGGTACTTCGCTGGGCGTGCCCGGCGCCATACCTCCGCTGGTGATCGGCTGTACGCCGTTCTTTGCGCGGCTGGTGGAGATCGCCCTGCGCGAGGTCGACCGCGGCCTGGTGGAGGCCACCCAGTCGATGGGTGGCAGCACCTGGCAGATCGTGTGGCACACCGTGCTGCCCGAGGCGCGCACCGGCCTGATTGCGGCGGTGACGGTGACCGCCATCGTGCTGGTGGACTACACGGCGATGGCCGGGGTGGTCGGCGGCGGCGGCCTGGGCGACCTGGCGATCCGCTTCGGCTACCAGCGCTTTCAGACCGACGTGATGGTGGTGACCGTGCTGCTGCTGATCGTGCTGGTACAGGTGCTGCAGGTGAGTGGCGACCGGCTGGTGCGGCGCTTCACCCGGCGTTGAATTGTGTTTCCCGTCAGCGGCAGCCGGGTTTCGCTGCCGCCGGCCCACGTATCCCACGGCGGCCAATGTTCTACCTGTTCAGGAGCAAGCCCATGAAGAAGACCCTGGCCGTACTGGCCGCCGTGCTGTCGCTGTCGGCGCACGCCAACGAGAAACTGGTGGTGGGTGCCACCCCGGTGCCGCATGCCGAGATCCTCGAGTTCGTCAAACCGGCGCTGGCGGCCGAAGGCGTGGACCTGGACATCAAGGTGTTCAGCGATTTCATCCAGCCCAACCTGCAACTGGCCGAGAAGAACCTGGACGCCAACTACTACCAGTACCGGCCGTTCCTCGACGAATTCAACGCCACCCGCAAGACCGACCTGGTGCCGGTGGTGGGCGTGCACATCGAGCCTTTCGGTGCGTACTCCACCCGCATCAGGAGCATCGCCGAGCTCAAGGACGGTGCCAGCGTCGCCATCCCCAACGACCCGGTCAACGCCGGGCGTGCCCTGGTGCTGCTGCACGAAGCCGGGCTGCTCACCCTCAAGGACCCGAGCAACACCCTGGCGACCCAGCGCGACATCGCGGCCAACCCAAGGCACCTGAAGATTCGCGAACTCGAAGGCGCGCTGCTGGCCCGTGCGGTGAACCAGGTGGACCTGGCGTTCGTCTTCGCCAACTACGCGCTGGAGGCGGGCATCGATACCAGCAGCGCGCTGATCGTGGAGAAGGGCAAGGACCTGTACGTGGAGTACCTGGTCGCACGCCCCGACAACATCGATGACCCGCGCATCCAGAAGCTGGCCAAGGCGCTGAACTCGCCACAGGTGCGCGACTTCATCCTGACCCGCTACAAGGGCCAGATAGTGCCCGGCTTCTGAGCCCCGGTGGCCCGCGCTGGCGACAGCGCGGGCCTTGGTCGAATCGCATCCTTCGCAGGGCAGGCCTTGATCCATGGTCAGTTTCAATCAACAGCCGCTGGCAGGCGCCGTGCATATCCGCCTGGTGGGGCTCGGCAAGCAGTACCCGGGGCGCGAGCGCACTGTGCATGCGCTGCGCGACATCAACCTGGAGATACGCCGGGGCGAGGTGTTCGGCATCATCGGGCGCAGCGGCGCGGGCAAGTCGTCGCTGCTGCGTTCGCTCAACCGCCTGGAGCAACCCAGCAACGGCCAGGTGCTGATCGACGGCGAGGACATCGCCGGCTACGACACCGCGCAACTGGCCCGCCAGCGCCAGCGCACCGGCATGATCTTCCAGCACTTCAACCTGATGTCGGTGAAAACCGTCGGCGAGAACATCGGCCTGCCGCTCAAGCTGGCCGGCATTGGCCGCGCCGAGCGCGAGCGGCGGGTGAGCGAGATGCTGCAACTGGTGGGCCTGGAGGACAAGCGCGATGCCTTCCCCGCACAGCTGTCCGGTGGCCAGAAGCAGCGCGTCGGCATCGCCCGGGCGCTGGTGCTGCAGCCCGACCTGCTGCTGTGCGACGAGGCGACCTCGGCGCTGGACCCGCAAAGCACCCAGTCGATTCTGGCGCTGCTACGCGATATCAACCGGCGCCTGAACCTGACCATCGTGCTGATTACCCACGAGATGGAAGTGATCCGCGAGCTGTGCGACCGCGTGGTGGTGCTGGAGGCGGGCGAGGTGGTGGAGCAGGGCGAGGTGTGGCGGGTGTTCGGCTGCCCGTGCCACGAGGTGACCCGCACCCTGCTGCGCACCCTGCACCCTGGCGGCGCCCATGACCTGGCCCCAGCCAGCGCCGGCGACTGGCTGCTCGACCTGCATTACACCGGGGCCCGTGGCCAGGCGCCGGAGCTGAGCGCGATCAGCGCGGCACTGGGGTACCCGACCCACCTGGTGCAGGCCAATATCGAGCGTATCCAGGGGCGTATCCTTGGCCGTCTGCGCGTGCGCGTGGAGGCCCCTGAACAGGTGTGTGCGCAGGTGCTGCAGCAGGCCCGCACAGTGGCCGACAGCGTCGAGCGGGTGGCCGCACGGGCCTGAGCCGACCGGCCTGCACCGGGTAGCCCGGGCCCTGCCCGTTACTGGCTGGCGGCGGGCCTGGCCTGGCCGGCACGCACGTCGAAGGCGCCCCCGGTGAAGGCGCCATCCACCGTCACCTTGCTTTTGCCGGGCAGCAGCGGGAACACCAGTTCGGCGAAGCGGTAGGCTTCCTCCAGGTGCGGGTAGCCCGACAGCACGAAGCGGTCCACGCCCAGGGCGACGTACTCCTGCAGCCGTGCCGCCACCGTGGCCGGGTCGCCGACCAGTGCGGTGCCGGCGCCGCCACGCACCAGGCCGACCCCGGCCCACAGGTTGGGCGAGACTTCCAGCCGGTCGCGGCGCCCGCCGTGCAGCGCGGCCATGCGCCGCTGGCCTTCGGAATCCATGCTGGCGTAGTTGGCCTGTGCGGCGGCGATGGTGGCCTCGTCCAGGTGGCTGATCAGTTCCTCGGCCGCCGCCCAGGCCTGTTCACTGGTTTCACGCACGATCACATGCAGGCGCACGCCAAACTGCACCGTGCGCCCGTGGCGGGTGGCACGGGCGCGCACGTCGGCGATCTTTTCGGCCACCGCGGCGGGTGGCTCGCCCCAGGTCAGGTAGGCGTCCACATGCCTGGCCGCCAGCTCGTGCGCGGCGGCTGACGAGCCACCGAAGTACAGCGGCGGGTAGGGCGTCTGCACCGGCGCGAAGAAGTTCTGCGCGCCTTCCACCCGCAGGTGCTCGCCGTGAAAGTCGACCCGTTCGCCACTGAGCAGCTGGCGCCACACGGTGAGGAATTCGTCGGCGGCGTCGTAGCGCTGGTCGTGCGCGAGAAACACGCCATCGGCGGCCAGCTCGGTGGCATCGCCGCCGGGCACCACGTTGAGCAGCAGGCGTCCGCCGCTGGCCTGGTCGAGGGTGGCGGCCTGGCGCGCCGACGCGGTGGGGTTGCCCAGCGAGGTGCGCAGGGCCACCAGCAGCTTGAGGCGGTGGGTCACCGGCACCAGGCTGGCGGCGGTGACCCAGGGGTCGAGGCAGCTGCTGCCGGTGGGGATGAGAATGCCGTCATAGCCGAGGTTCTCGGCGGCCACGGCAATCTGGCGCATGTAGGCGTTGGTGGCCGGGCGCCCGCTGGCGGAGTGGCCGAGGTAGCGGGTGTCGCCGGAGGTGGGCAGAAACCAGAAGATATCGAGGCTCATGGTGGGGTGCTCGTTGCAGGAAGAATGGGCCACCGTCCCGGCCGGGACGGCGTGCAACGCAAGGTGGGTGAAGTCGCTGCTTGCTTGGGCAAGTCTGGGTCAGATCGACAGGTTGATGACGCGTGTGGCGTTCGGCTCCGGTGGCGGCTGGCGCTTGTTCACCACCAGTTCGCCGATGCGGATCAGCAGGGCACGGGTGACGTTGCGGCTCAGGCCGAGCAGGCGCGCGGTGTGCACCTGGTTGTAGTGGCAGAAGCGGTAGGCACTGCGCAGCAGCGCCTCCTCGACCTTTTCATGCAGCGCGCCGTGCTCTTCTTCGAACAGCTTCTGAAACGCGCGCTGCAACAGGGCGTTGGCGGATGTGTCCGGGGCGGGTGTGCCCTCGGGCCGCTCGATGCGCAGGTTGGACAGGCGCAGGTCGTCCTGCTGGATCACGCCGTCATGGCAGATCAGCAGGGTGTGGTGGATGACGTTTTCCAGCTCGCGGATGTTGCCCGGCCAGTCGTAGCTGGCCAGCTTGTGCTCGGCCTCGCTGCTCAACTGCACATCGCCATAGCCCAGGCGGGCGCTGTAGCTGGCCATGAAGTGGCGGGTCAGCGGCAGGATATCGCCGGGGCGCTCGCGCAGCGGGTGCAGCTGCAGGCTGACCACGTTGAGGCGGTAGAACAGGTCTTCGCGAAAGTGCCCGGCGTTGATCGCCTTTTCCAGCTGCACATTGGTGGCGGCCAGCACGCGCACGTTGATCGGGATGCTCTTGCGCGACCCCAGGCGCACCACTTCGCGCTCCTGCAGCACACGCAGCAGCTTGACCTGGATGGCCATCGGCAGGTCGCCGATCTCGTCGAGAAACAGCGTGCCGCCGTCGGCTTCCTCGAACCAGCCGGCCTTGGACGCCAGGGCGCCGGTGAAGGCGCCCTTTTCGTGTCCGAACAGTTCGGCCTCGACCAGCGACTCGGAGAACGCCCCGCAGTTGACCGCCACGAACGGCCCTTGGTGGCGCCGGCTGAGGTTGTGGATATGTCGCGCCACCAGCTCCTTGCCCGTACCGGTTTCGCCAATGATCAGCACGCTGGCCTCACTCGGCGCGACCTGCTGCAGGTGGGCGAGCAGCGCCTGCGACCTCGGGTCTTCGAACACCTGTGCGGTGGCCCTGATCGAGGTGGCCAGGGTTGGCGATGGCGGGAGCGTCAACAGGTGCATGGGCAGCCCTCAGGAGTAGAAGGACGGGGCGGGCACCGTCCGGTTCAGGGCCCAGTCACCCAGCTCGTGGACCTTGTAGTCCACCGGGTCGTGCAGGGTCTGGGTGCGCAGGTTGCGCCAGTAGCGATCGAAGCGCAGCGAGGCATGCGTGGCGCGCGCGCCGGTCACTTCGAACAGGCGGTTGCACAGGTCCAGGCCGGTGCGGGTGGCCGCCACCTTGGCCGCGGCGATGGACAGCGCCAGCTGCCCGCGCTCGTCGCTGCTCAGCGTGGGGCCCTTGTGCCAGGCTTCGTCGAGCTGGTTGCAGGCGCGTTCGGCCAGCAGCCGAACGCCTTCCAGGCCCACCCAGAAGTCGCCGTAGTGGCGCAGGATGTACGGGTCTTCGCTGACGTGCCGGGCGTTGGACTTGAACCACGGTCGCCCTTCCTTGAGCGTGTACTGGCGCGCCTCTTCCAGCGCCCCTTCGGCGATGCCGAGGAAGATGTGCGCAAAGTGCAGTTGCGCGATCAGCGGGCGCAGGCAGGCGAACGGAGTGCTCAGCGGGCCGGGGTCGAGCAGCAGTTCGGATTCCTCGACGCGCACGCGCTCGAAGGTGGCGCTGCCGCTGTCGGTCTGGCGCTGGCCCATGTTGTTCCAGTCGCCATGCAGGGTGATGCCGGTACGTGCCGTGGGGATGGCGGCGATCAGCAACTTGCCGCCGGCGCTTTCATCCACCGCCGAGGCGATCAGCATTTCCGAGTCGCTGGCGCCGGAGCAGAAGCTCTTCTTGCCCGAGAATTCGCGCCAGCCGTCGTACTTCTTGACCACGGTGCGGGTGTCGAGCGGGTTCAGGGCGTTGCCCCAGAACCAGTTCTTGCGGGCGGTCTGCTCGAACCAGGGCTGCCACTGGTCGGGGCTGGAGAACAGGCGCACGGTGGCCAGCATCAGGTGCTGGAAGCCGAACACGTGGGCGATGGAGCTGTCGACCCGGGCGAACTCGCGCACGATGTTCAGGGTTTCGCCCCAGCTGGCGCCCATGCCGCCGAACTGCGTGGGAATGCTCAGGGCCAAGAGGCCGCTGTGGCGAATGGCGTCACGCTCGGCCTTGGGTGTGCCGCCACGCTCGTCGCGTTCGGCGGCGGTCAGTGCGAACTCGGCGGCCAGGGCGCGCGCGGCCTGCAGCGGGCTGAGCAGGTTGGGTTCCGGTTGCTTGGCACTCATGCGGTCTGCGCCTTGGGCAGCACATCGTTGGCGATCATTTCGCCGAACGGCCCGGTCAGGTTGGTGACGCCGCGCCCGGCCAGGCTGGCGTAGGGTTCTGGCAGCAGCGGGAACACCAGCTCGGCGAAGCGGTAGGCTTCCTCCAGATGGGGGTAGCCGGAGAAGATGAAGCTTTCGATGCCCAGGTCGGCGTATTCCTTGATGCGCGCGGCCACCTGTTGCGGGTCGCCCACCAGCGCGGTGCCGGCGCCGCCCCGTACCAGGCCCACACCGGCCCACAGGTTGGGGGCGATCTCCAGCTGGTCGCGGCGACCGCCGTGCAGGGCAGCCATGCGCCGTTGGCCTTCGGAGTCGAAGCGCGCGAAGGACTGTTGCGCCGCGGCGATGGTGTCGTCGCTGATGTGCGCGATCAGGCGGTCGGCGGCCTGCCAGGCCTCTTCGGCGGTTTCGCGCACGATCACGTGCAGGCGGATGCCGAATTTCACCGTGCGCCCGTGCCTGGCGGCGCGGGCGCGCACATCTGCGATCTTCTCGGCGACGGCGGCGGGCGGTTCGCCCCAGGTGAGGTAGACGTCCAGCTGTTCGGCGGCCAGGTCATGGGCGGCGTCGGACGAGCCACCGAAGTACAGCGGCGGGTAGGGCTTTTGTACCGGTGGGTAGAGCGCCTTGGCGTTCTCGACCTTGAAGTGCTTGCCCTCGAAATCCACCGACTCGCCTTGCAGTACGCGGCGCCAGATACGCAGGAACTCGTCGGTGACCTCGTAGCGTTCGCTATGGCTGAGGTGGATGCCGTCGCCGCGGTTCTCGTCGGGGTCGCCGCCGGTGACCACGTTGATCAGCAGGCGCCCGCCGGACAGGCGGTCCAGGGTGGCGGTCATGCGCGCCGACACGGTGGGCGAGATGATGCCGGGGCGTATCGCCACCAGGTAGCGCAGGCGTTCGGTCAGCGGCGCCAGGGCCGAGGCGACCACCCAGGAGTCCTCGCACGAGCGGCCGGTGGGGATCAGCACGCCGTGGTAGCCCAGGCCATCGGCGGCCTGGGCGATCTGCTTGAGGTAGTTGAGGGTGACCGGGCGCGCGCCGTCGCTGGTGCCGAGGAAATGACCGTCGCCGTGGGTGGGCAGGAACCAGAACACGTTCACCGTTCGGCCCCGCTGGCGAGCTTGCGCTGGCTGTGGGCGTGGGCGGCGAAGAACGGTGCGGCACGCTCGGCGGCCAGGCTGACACGGGCTTGCAGCACCGGGCTGCTGACCTGGTAGTTCTGCAGGTCGCCTTCGCTGCCATACACGCCGATGGGCAGGGTCAGCGCCTGGAAGAAGCTGAACAGCGGGCGCAGCTGGTGGTCGATCACCAGCGCATGCAGCGGGCTGCCACCGGTGGCGGCCAGCAGCACCGGGGTGTCGATCAGGCTGTCCTGGCCCACCAGGTCGAACAGGTGCTTGAGCAGGCCGGGGTACGAGCCGCGGTAAACCGGCGAGGCGACGATCAGCAGGTCGGCATGCTCGATGGCCTGCAGCTGCTGTTCGACCGTGGCCGGCAGTTCGGCGCGCGACAGGGCGCCGCCTACCGGGCGGGCGATCTCGCTCAGCTCGATGAGCTGGGCGTCGATGTGCAGGTGCTTGCCCAGCTCGGCGACGATCGCCTCGGTCAGTGCCAGGGTGCGTGAGGGGCGATAGGCGCCGCCGGAAACGGCGACGACCTTGAGTGCTGCGGTCATGTGTGCGTCCTGTGGTGTGGCCCTGCGCTCAGAGCGTTACCCAGGCTTGAGCAAGAGCCGTACCACAGTCGCAGGCCCCGTTTTTGCTGGGCCTGGCGCGGTAGTGAGGTGGCAATGGTGTTGGTGCGGGAGGTTTTTGTTGGCTGGCTGTTGCTGGGGCAACAGTTGCTGGGCAGACAGTTGGCTATCTGTGTAGGCCTGGCGCGCTACTGCTTGGGTTGCAGCGAATCGTGTTGCATCAACTTGCCGCGTTGGCGAAGTACTGGCTGGGCGCCGCGCCCAGCACGCGCCGGAACACACTGGTGAACGCACTGGGGCTGCTGTAGCCAAGGTCCGTCGCCACCCGCGTGATCGCCTCGCCATTGCCCAGGCGCACCACCGCCGCCATCAGGCATGCCTGCTGTCGCCATGCCACGAAGCTGATGCCGGTGTGCTGGCGAAACAGCCGGGTGAAGGTGCGCCGGCTCATGCCCACCTGGCGGGCCATGTCATCGATCCCTGTATCCAGCGAGGGCTGTGCCAGCAAGTGCTGGCAGGCCCGGGCGAGCCTGGGTTCGCTGGGCAGCGGTGCATTCAGCGACAGCGCCGGCATGTCGGCAATCTCGTGCAGCAGCAGGTTCATCAGGTAGCCCTCGCGGCTGCCTTCGGCATACAGCGCCGGCACATCCCGGGCGCGCAGCAGCAGTTGGCGCAGCAGTGTCGACACACCGAACACCTGGCAGTGTGCGGGCAGGCCCAGGCGGGTGGCGGCAGGCTGGCGCACATAGGTGTTCAGCATCGTCACCGGGCCGTTCATGCTCATCTCGTGGGGCACGCCTGCGGGCACCCAGATGGCCCGCTGCGGCGGCACCACCCAGTTGCCCTGGCGGGTGAACACCGTGATCACCCCGCAGGCCGCATACGCGAACTGCCCACGCTGATGGGTATGCAAGGCAAAGTGCTGCCCGTCGCCATAGTCGTTGGCCGTGACCACGGCGTCGCGGGGGGTGTGTTCATAGGGGTCGATGTCGATTTCGCGCATGGCCCGAATTTAATGATCTATGACCTGATAGTGCAAGCGAGCCAGTGTGCTCATTGCGCATAGTGGCGCCCTGACTTTCGGGATAGGTACGCCATGCAAAAGAAACATCTGGCCCTGGCCGTGCTGGTGACGGCGGTGTGGGGGTTCAACTTTCCCATCACCAAGCTCGGCCTGGCCGCAATTGACCCGCTGCTGTTGACGGCGTTGCGATTCACCCTGGCGGCGTTGCCGTGGGTGTTCTTCATCCGGCGCCCGGCGGTCGGCCTGGGCTGGGTGGTGGCATACGGGTTGATCTTTGGCGTGGCGATGTGGGCGTTGATCAACCTGGGTATCGAGCTGGGCGTGCCGCCGGGCACGGCGGCGTTGCTGGTGCAGTTCAGTGCGTTTTTCACCCTGGGTTGGGGCGTGTTGCTGTTTCGCGAACGCCTTGGCGTGGAGCAGGGCGTCGGGGTGGGGCTGGCAGTGCTGGGGCTGGTGTCCATCATCAATGGCAGGCCCGGCGATGGCTCGGTGGTGGGTTATGGCTTGTTGCTGGTGAGTGCGTTCAGCTGGAGTGTGGGCAACGTCATCATCAAGCGCTCGAAGGTGCGCGAGATGTTTGCCTTTGTGGTGTGGGCGAGCCTGTTCGCACCGCTGCCTCTGGTGTTGCTCACCTGGCTGATGCATGGCACCGCGCCGTTCTCCGGTGTGGCTGCGCAGGTGGGGTGGGTGGCGGTGTTTTCGCTGGTGTTCCAGGTGTATGCGGCGACGCACTTCTGTTACTGGGGGTGGAACCTGCTGCTGCGTGAGTACCCGGTGTCGAAGGTGGCGCCGTTGTCGTTGCTGATCCCGGTATTCGGGGTGGCAGGGTCGATGGTGCTGCTGGGGCACCGGGTGGATGCGCACGAGGCGGTTTCGATCGGGTTGATTCTGGCGGCGCTGGGGGCGGGGTTCGTGAAGTGGCCTGGGCGGGCGCATTCGCCAGCAAGGCTGGCGCTTACAGGGGAGCGCGAGACGGTGTAGGCGCCAGCGTTGCTGGCGAAGGGAGGTGACATGCTCTTGCAGCTGCAATAGCTGGAGGTTTTTTAACCTTGGGAAATGTACCGCTTCAAATAAGGAATTGTCTTGTTCCAGAGGCATGCGCAAGCGCCCATCGTATTCCAGTTGCTCGTTCGAAAGGCGAGCGATTCACCGGCAGTCTGGTAAGCATCCAAACGTGATGTTGCTTGCCAGCCTGTATCCGTAGGGATACATTCAGGGCCTGATGTGATCTATTCCATAGAACAGACTTTGGCATTCAGCGGCTGGCTTCTGGCGCTACGCGATGTACGAGCGAGGATCGCCATTGGTCGACGCATCGAACGTGCGCTTGCGGGCAACTTGGGGGATACGAAGGCGGTTGGTGATGGTGTTTCAGAGATGCGCATCGATTCCGGCCCAGGCTATCGGGTGTACTTCACCGTGCGTAGCGGCGTAGCAATCTTGTTGCTGACAGGCGGGGACAAGTCTTCTCAAGCAGCAGATATCCGGATGGCCAAGCGGTTGGCCAAAGAGGTTTGACCATGAGCGTTACATTGATTCCATTCGACATGGCGGCACTGCTTGATAGTGATGAAGCCATCAGCGAGTACTTGTCTCAGGTGCTGGCAGAGGGCGACAGCGACGAGCTTTTACGTGCAATAGGGTACGTGGCCAAAGCGCGCGGAATGTCGCTGGTTGCCAAAGAGACTGGATTGGGAAGAGAGAGCCTTTACAAGGCCTTCGCGCCAGGCGCAAAGCCTCGTTTCGATACGGTGCTGAAGGTGATGCATGCGCTGGGAATCGAACTCTGTGCGCGCTCGCATCGAGGGGCTTCGGTGTAGGTTGATTCTGGAATGCTTCAGCGACTTTTTTGTCTGGAAACAACTTCTGAGCTGCCTGTATGGCAGCCCAGAAAAATCACCGTGTCCTCAGTGAATCGCCTCAGAGTGAACGCTGAAGAACTCAGCGGAACACTGCTGCTCGACCTACCGTTTGGGGGATAGCAATCCCCAAGCCCTGGTGGCGGGTAGCCCGCGCCAACCGGTGAGGGCACTGATCGCTACTGCACCGGATCACTCACCGGCTTGGCAATGATCGCCTTGAGTTCACTGGTCATCGGGAACTCGAGGTTCAAGCCTTTTGGCGGGATCGGCTGCTCAAACCAGCGCTGGTAGATCCCGTTGATCTCCCCCGAGCTGTACAGCTCGCCCAGTGTCGAATTCACCAGTGCGAGGAATTGCGGATCGTCCTTGCGCACCATACAGCTGTAGATTTCCCGCGACTGCTCCTCCCCAACCACTACCCACTTGTGTGGATCGCGAGCCTTGGCGCGCTCGCCGTAGAGCAACGCATCGTCCATGTAGAACGCCGCTGCCCGACCGGACTGCAACAGCTGGAAGGCTTCGCCGTGGTCCTTGGCGCTGATCACGAACATGTCGATCTTGTTATCGATGTTGTAGCTCTTCAGATAGCGCTCGTTGGTGGTGCCGGCGGTGGTCACCACGTTCTTGCCGCGCAGGTCGGCGAAGCTCTTGATCCCACTGTCGTTGGCGGTCAACAACTGGCCTTTGACGTAGATGAAGCCGTAGGAAAACGCCACCTGTTTTTGCCGCTCAGCGGTCACGCCGGTCGAGCCACATTCCAGGTCGACCGTGCCGTTCTGCACCAGCGGAATGCGGGTTTGCGAAGTCACCAGGTTGTACTTGACCTTGAGCTGGGGCGCCGCGAGCTTTTGCTGCACGCGCTCGACGATCTTGTTCGCCAGGTCCACCGAGTAACCCATCGGTTGACCCGAGTGATCGCCCACGTAGGAGAAGGGTACCGACGCATCGCGATAGCCCAGGGTAATGCTGTTGGTACTGGCAATCTTGCTCAGGGTCGGCCCCAGCGAGGTTTCTTCAGCCTGCACTTGAGTGCCGAGCAATACGCCCAGGGTGCAGCCGAGCAACGTGATTTTTTGCATTGTTATTCTCCGTTGTGGGTGATGGATTGCTTAGCGGCGGGCCGCGATAACGCTGATTTCGACTCGCACCTGCGGGCGGGCCAGCTCGGCCTGCAAGGTCGTGCGACTCGGTGCCTGGCCAGGCGACAACCAGTCCGACCATACGTAGTTCATCGCCGCGAAATCCTCACCAATGTCCTTCAGGTAAATGGTCGCGCTGAGCAGGTGATCCTTGTCGCTGCCCGCCTCGGCCAACAGCGCGTCGATTTTTGCCAGCACCTGGCGAGTCTGGCCAGCGGCGTCGGTGGCATCACCCGGTACTTGGCCGGAGAGAAACACCAGGTCGCCAAAGGTCACGGCAGCGGACAAGCGTGGATTGGTCTGGATGCGGCTGATGGTCATCGGATAGTCCTTCTCTTGGGTAATTTCAGGCCACACGGGGCGCAAAGCCCTGCAGATCAATGGAGGGGCGGCGCTGGCCGATCAGCTCGCCGAGCAACTGCGCACTGCCGCAGGCCAGGGTGAAGCCCAGGGCACCATGGCCGAGGTTGAGCCACAGGTTGCGATACGCCGTTGCGCCCAGCAGCGGCACGCCGCTAGGGGTCGCCGGGCGCATACCGGCCCACTCGATGGCCTGCTCGTAGTCGCCGGCATTGGCGAAGGTGTCACGCGCCTGGCGCTTGATCAGGGCCAGCCGCTTGGGGTCCAGCGCCGGTTCAAAGCCGACGATGTCGACCATGGCCGCTACCCGCAGTTGCTCGCCGATGCGGGCGTAGACGATCTTGCGGTCATAGTCAGTGATGCTCAGATCCGGGGCCCGGTGGTGGGCGCCGATCGGCACGGTGAGGCTATAGCCCTTGAGCGGGTACAGGGGCAGGTGCACCCCTGGCAACGTCAGCAGTGGGCTGCGATGGCCGGCGGCAATCACCAGATGCTCCACTGGCAGCACTTCATCCCCCAGTTCAATTGCGCTCACCATGCCATTGGCCTGGCGAATACCGGTCACGGCCTGGCCCAGGCGGAACTCGCAACGGCCCGAGGCCCGCAAACGCGCCGCCAGTTGCTGGCAGAAGCCGTGGCAGTCACCGACCTCTTCATCGGGGGTGTAGATCGCGCCAACAAAGGGGGCATCGGCCAGCGCCGGGTCCAGGCGGGCGCAGTCGGCAGACGACAGCACCTGCTGTTGCTGGGGGGCGGCCAGCCTGTGGCGGGCGTGCTCGAAGCTCGCGGTGTTGCGAAAGGTCACCAGCTTGCCATTGCGCCGCCAGTGGAAACCGTCCAGGGCATCGTCCTCGCGCCAGGCCTGCAGGGTGGCCTGGCTGAACAACGCCAGGCGCAGCAGGTGGGCTGCATTGGTGCGGTTGACGGAGGAGCGGCAGGCCCCCAGAAAGGACGCCATCCAGCGCCACTGCGCCGGGTCCAGGCGGGGGCGCAGCTTCAACGGTGAGTCACCGCGCAGCATCCAGCCGATGGCCTGCAATGGCACGCCGGCATCGGCCAGGGGCGCTACGTAGCGATAGGACAACTGGCCGCCATTGGCAAAGCTGGTTTCACTGCCCAGCGAATCCCGCGCCTCGACCAGGGTCACCTCAACGCCATCGCGCACCAGTGCGTAAGCCGTTGCCAGGCCAATGACGCCGCCGCCGATGATGCATACACGCTGAGCCATGTCATTCCTTAGCCGTGGTTGAGACGAGACCGAGGTTAGAGCCAGGTGACAGGCGCCGAACAATGAATAAAGATGGTCATCCCATAAACAAAGGTTATGGACTCGCCATGCGCCTTCGCCACATCGAGATCTTCCAGGCCATCCGCCAGACCGGTTCGGTCAGCGCTGCCGCGCAGTTACTGCATGTCTCCCAACCCGCCGTGACCAAAGTGCTGCAACACGCTGAGCAGCATCTGGGGTTCCCGCTGTTTCTACGGGTGCGCGGCAAACTCCAGGCCACCCCGGAAGCGCTGGAGCTGGAGCGTGAGGTCGACAAGGTCACCGAAAGCCTGCAAGGGGTGCGACGCCTGGCCCAGAGCCTGCGCCGCGAGCCGGGCCACAGCCTGCGGATCGGCGCGACCCCGGCACTGGCCCTGTCGTTGTTGCCGCCGGCCATTCATGAATGGACGCAACGCTATCCGGAGATCGCCTGCGAGCTGTCCAGTGCCCATAGCCGCGAGCTGGTGCAGAACCTGCTGATGCGCGAAATCGATGTCGCCCTGACCCTGCAACTACCCGATCACCCGGGGCTCAAGGCCCAGGCGCTGGCCAGTGGGGTGTTGGTGGCGTTGGCGCCGGCCGGTTACTGGCCCCAGGAGGAAGAAGGCCAGCCGCTGTCGCTGCAGGCCCTGGCCGACGCGCCGCTGATCGGGCTGTCCAGTGCCGATCCGCTGTCGGCCCGCCTCGACAGCTATCTCGAGGCGGTAGAGCCGCCGCCACGGGTGAGCATCGCGGTGCAAACCTATTCACTGGCCAGGGCGATGGTCGAATCCGGTGCAGGGCTGGCGGTGATCGATCCCTTCACCGCCCTCAGCGCGTCGCCTGGGGCCACCGCCATTCGCCCCCTGGCTCCAGCGTTGCCGATCACCCTGTACGCGGTGACCCGCGCTGCCGAACCGCCACCGCATACACTGGGCGAGCTGCTGACGATCTTCAGCACTCGTGCGCAGGGGCAATTGGATTGTTGGCGCTGAAGCGTTGACTTGCCAGGGAAGGGGATGAAACCCCAGAGACTAAAAAGCCCGCAGTCAGTGGGCTTTATGGGTGTTGCGTAGTCGTCGTTGGACGGCTATGTACATCGAAATAGTAATGGGTTTGGAAGCCATTCGGTAAGCACATCCAAAACAGAGTTGGGCTGTGATAAGCGATGTGTTTTCCACCGCATACGAAAAACCGTAATTGCTACATTAGAGCGTGCAGATGTAAAAAACCTTGTCATCATTTCATGGGTAGGTCATAAAGCAGAGGGTTTGTTGCGGATGACTGTTGACAGGTATTCCGAAGGAAAGCACTTGAAAAACTCGCATACAAGTTCCAGTCTTAAATATATTGCATCCCCGCGATGTTGGAATGCTGGCGTTTAACTATTGCTCAAATGGTGATAGCATTTTGCCTTGCCAGCAAGACTTGGCTCTCGCGATTCAACTGAATGGATAAGGAAAAAATGGAAAAAATTAAAAGCTTTGTGCTGGCATCGTTGGTTGCCGCTTTTGCGTGCACAGCATCAGCAGAAACCTTTGAACACGTCGAGCTTGATAAAGACAGAAGAAGCGTTGAGTATTCTGGACCTATCAATAAGACAATCAGTGCGATTAAAGAACGTAAATGGCTAGGACAAACCAAGGCTATGGATGGTGGGGTCGTGTTCACCCCTTATGTCAATCCCCAATTCGGTAAGAACAATACGGAATCCGGGGGTGCCATTATGGTGACTGCTACATTCTATCTCTATGACAAGCCAGTCAAAGAAGCGTTGATGGTTGCACGTCAAAGTCAAATTCCCGGTTTTGTTGAGTTTTATGGCTATGATTCAAGGGAGCTTCAAATGCATATAAGAATGGTTGACGATGACACCTTTCAATCGTTCGCAAGTGATACGCAATATCGCTCTCCTGAAAAGCTGAATACTTACAAGAAAGTCGACAGTTTTAATAAGAGTAATTACAAGAGCGAGTTGAAGTCTGCCTTGGATGATGGCACTGTTTTTTGAAATGTGTAAACGACAATAAAGCACATCAGTGTTTTTGTTGATTTGAGGTCGATGAAGAGAAGATAGACCGCGTTCGTATAATGGTCGATAACTATCAGGCTGCCCTTCAAGGTGGCCTTTTCAATGCCTGCTATACAGTTGCCAAGCATTGTTGAATGCTTGATTTGTTCGGTCTTTTAATTTCGATGACAGTCAAATAATTGCTTAATGCAACGAAATATTGTGTCAATGGTAGATTGAAAATATATGTAGGGTTGGATGGTAGCTGTCAAAAATTAAAAGTTAGGGTTAGACCCGTGCTCAATTTTCATGCTTGAACACGTTCAACCACAAAAAACGACCTTGCCGGAGACGCGAAGGTTTTTGAATACCCATAAAATCTATTGATTTTTGTGGGTTTGTATGATCTTGACTTCGCGTGATGTGACGCTTTGGGGCCGCATTTTCCGAGGGAAATGGATTATGAGAAGAACAGATTTTCTGGATAGAAAAAGGGGTAGAAATTTCTTTCTACCCCTTCTCTAAGTCCTTGATTTACAAGGATTTGTATGGTGCCCCGAGGGAGACTCGAACTCCCACTCCTTTCGAAAACGGATTTTGAATCCGCCGCGTCTACCAATTCCGCCATCAGGGCTTGTGGCGGCGAAGTATAGTGAGGCGCCTACCGTTGGTCAATCAGCTTTCATGGTCAATTTTGCCGCTTTCCGCTAAACTTTGCGGCCCTGTCAAACCGATCACCATCATGCGCGTCGCCGATTTCTCCTTTGAGCTTCCAGATTCCCTGATCGCCCGCCATCCACTGGCTGAACGGCGCAGCAGCCGGCTGTTGACCCTCGACGGGCCCACCGGCGCGCTCGCGCATCGCCAGTTCACCGACCTGCTCGAGCACCTGCGCCCGGGCGATCTGATGGTGTTCAACAACACCCGGGTGATCCCGGCCCGACTGTTCGGCCAGAAGGCCTCCGGCGGCAAGCTGGAGATCCTCATCGAGCGCGTGCTCGACAGCCATCGCGTGCTCGCCCACGTGCGCTCGAGCAAGTCGCCCAAGCCAGGCACCCAGCTGCTGATCGACGGCGGCGGCGAAGCCGAGATGGTCGCGCGCCACGACGCGCTGTTCGAGCTGCGCTTCACCGAAGAGGTGCTGCCACTGCTCGACCGCGTCGGCCACATGCCGTTGCCTCCTTATATAGACCGCCCCGACGAAGGCGCCGACCGCGAGCGCTATCAGACGGTCTATGCGCAGCGCTCCGGCGCCGTGGCCGCGCCCACCGCCGGCCTGCACTTCGATGAAGAGCTGATGGGCAAGATCGCCGAAAAGGGCGTGAGCACCGCCTTCGTCACCCTGCACGTGGGCGCCGGCACCTTCCAGCCGGTGCGCGTGGAGCGCATCGAAGATCACCACATGCATAAAGAGTGGCTCGAAGTGGGCCAGGACGTGGTGGACGCCGTGGCCGAATGCCGGGCGCGCGGCGGGCGGGTGATCGCGGTCGGCACCACCAGCGTGCGCTCGCTGGAAAGCGCGGCGCGCGACGGTACGCTCAAGCCGTTCAGCGGCGATACCGACATCTTTATTTTCCCGGGCCGCCCGTTCCACGTGGTCGACGCCCTGGTGACCAACTTCCATTTGCCCGAATCCACGCTGCTGATGCTGGTTTCGGCCTTCGCCGGTTACCCCGAGACCATGGCTGCCTACGCCGCAGCGGTGGAAAACGGCTACCGCTTCTTCAGTTACGGTGATGCCATGTTCATCACCCGCAATCCGGCGCCACGCGGGCCCGAGGATCAAGCATGAGTCGCACCTGTCGTATGTCCTTCGAGTTGCTGGCCACCGACGGCAAGGCCCGTCGCGGCCGCCTGACATTCCCCCGGGGCGTGGTCGAAACCCCGGCCTTCATGCCGGTGGGCACCTATGGCACGGTCAAGGGCATGCTGCCGCGCGACATCGAGGCCATCGGCGCGCAGATGATCCTGGGCAACACCTTCCACCTGTGGCTGCGCCCGGGCACCGAGGTGATCAAGGCCCACGGCGACCTGCACGACTTCATGAAGTGGCAGGGCCCGATCCTCACCGACTCCGGCGGCTTCCAGGTGTTCAGCCTGGGTGCGATGCGCAAGATCAAGGAGGAGGGCGTGACCTTCGCCTCCCCGGTGGACGGCTCCAAGGTGTTCATGGGCCCGGAAGAGTCGATGCAGGTGCAGCGCGACCTGGGCTCGGACGTGGTTATGATTTTCGACGAGTGCACCCCGTACCCGGCCGATGAAGATGTGGCGCGCATCTCCATGGAGCTGTCGCTGCGCTGGGCCCAGCGCTCCAAGAACGCCCACGGCGACAGCACTGCGGCGCTGTTCGGCATCGTGCAGGGCGGCATGCACCGCAACCTGCGCGAGCGTTCGCTCGAGGGCCTGGACAAGATCGGCTTCGACGGCCTGGCCATTGGCGGGCTGTCGGTGGGCGAGCCCAAGCACGAGATGATCAAGGTGCTGGACTACCTGCCGGGCATGATGCCGGCTGACAAACCTCGTTACCTTATGGGGGTAGGCAAGCCGGAAGATCTCGTTGAGGGTGTGCGCCGCGGCGTCGACATGTTCGATTGCGTGATGCCCACGCGCAATGCGCGCAACGGTCATCTGTTTGTCGATACCGGCGTGCTTAAAATCCGTAACGCGTTCCATCGCCATGATGATTCGCCACTGGATCCGACCTGTGACTGCTACACCTGCCAGAACTTCTCCCGCGCTTATCTGCATCACCTGGATAAATGCGGCGAAATGTTGGGCAGCATGTTGAATACCATCCACAACTTGCGTCATTACCAGCGCCTGATGGCTGGTTTGCGCGAGGCTATTCAACAGGGTACATTGGCCGCCTTTGTCGATGCCTTTTACGCCAAGCGCGGGCTGCCTGTGCCGCCCTTGGATTGATGTTCTGTCGAACCTGACACACGTACAACAACTTGCAACTTGGAGTGCTAAATGAGCTTTCTGATTCCTGCCGCTTACGCGGACGCAGCAGCCCCGGCAGCTGCCGCCGGCCCAGCCGGTACCGGCTTCGAGTGGATTTTCCTGGTCGGCTTCCTGGTCATCTTCTACCTGATGATCTGGCGTCCGCAGGCCAAGCGCGCCAAAGAGCAGAAGAACCTGCTGAGCAACCTGCAGAAAGGTGACGAAGTTGTCACCAACGGCGGTATTGCCGGCAAGATCGTCAAAGTGGCCGATGACTTCGTGGTGCTGGAAGTGTCCGACACCGTGGAACTGAAGTTCCAGAAGGGTGCTATTGCCGCGACCCTGCCCAAGGGCACGCTCAAAGCGATCTAAGTTTCAGATTTTCTACAATCGACGGGGCGCGCAAGGCGCCCCGCGTCTTGAACGGGCGGCGTGATGCTGAACAAATATCCTCTATGGAAATACGCACTGATCCTGGCGGTACTGGCGATCGGTTTTATTTATTCCGCTCCCAACCTCTACCCTGACGACGCGGCTATTCAGGTCAGCGGTGCCAGCACGGCGCTGCAGGTCAGCCAGGCCGACCTGGACCGTGCCACCAAGGCACTGGCCGACGCCGGTATCGCGGTCAAGGGTGCAAGCCTGGGCGAGAAGGGCAAGGGCGCACTGGTGCGTCTGGCCAAACAGGACGACCAACTGCCTGCCAAGGACGTTGTGCGCAAGGCGCTGGGTGACGACTACGTCGTTGCACTGAACCTGGCCCCGACCACTCCGCAATGGCTGCGCAACCTGGGTGCAAGCCCGATGAAGCTGGGCCTGGACCTGTCCGGTGGTGTGCACTTCCTACTTGAAGTGGACATGGACAAGGCCATGGCGGCACGTCTGAAGGTGTACGAAGGCGAAGTCAAAAGCCTGCTGCGCAAGGAGCGTGTGCGCTACCGCAGCCTGCCGCAGCAAGATGGCGGCATTCAACTGGGCTTCTCCGATGACCAGTCCCGCGAACAGGCTCGCAGCCTGATCCGCAAGAATTTCAACGATTTCGAGCTGACCACCACCGAGCGTAACGGCCTGTCGGTGCTGCGTCTGGCGATTACCCCGGCCAAGGTCGCGGAAATCCGTGAATACTCGATCAAGCAGAACCTGACCACGGTACGTAACCGCGTCAACGAACTGGGTGTGGCCGAGCCACTGGTTCAGCGCCAGGGTGCCAACCGCATCGTGGTCGAGCTGCCAGGCGTGCAGGACACCGCCGAAGCCAAGCGTATCCTGGGCAAGACCGCGAACCTGGAGTTCCGTCTGGGTGCCGAGCCGGGTGCGTCCAAGGCCACTACCGAGACCTTCGAGTTCCGTGAGGGCGGTCGCCCACCGGCAGCGGTCGAGCGTGGCCTGATCATCACCGGTGACCAGGTCACCGACGCCCAGGCCAGCTTCGACGAGCAGGGTCGCCCGCAGGTGAACATCCGCCTGGATGGCCACGGCGGCGAACTGATGAGCCGCGCCACGCGCAGCAACGTCGGGCGCAGCATGGCGGTGATCTTCATCGAACAGCGTCCGGTTACCCGCTACGTCAAGCAGATGGTCGACGGTGTCGAGAAAGACGTGCCGGTGCAGTCGTTCGTGGAAGAGAAGCGCATCATCAGCCTGGCGACCATCCAGTCGCCGCTGGGCAGCCAGTTCCGCATCACCGGCCTGAACGGCCAGGGTGAGTCGTCCGAGCTGGCCCTGCTGCTGCGTGCCGGTGGTCTGGCGGCGCCGATGTACTTCGCCGAAGAACGTACCATTGGCCCAAGCCTGGGTGCCGACAACATCACCAAGGGTATCGATGCATCGCTGTGGGGCATGCTGTTCGTGTCGCTGTTCATCATGGCCATCTACCGTGCCTTCGGCCTGATCGCCACCATCGCCCTGGCGGGCAACATGGTGCTGCTGCTGGCGCTGATGTCGCTGCTGGGGGCTACGCTAACCCTGCCGGGCATTGCCGGTATCGTGCTGACCATGGGTATGGCGGTCGATGCCAACGTACTGATCTTCTCGCGCATACGTGAAGAACTGGCCAATGGCATGTCGGTGCAGCGCGCCATCCACGAAGGCTTCAATCGTGCCTACACCGCGATCGTCGATGCCAACCTGACCACCCTGCTGGTGGGCGGCATCCTGTTCGCCATGGGTACCGGTCCGGTCAAGGGCTTCGCGGTTACCATGTCCCTCGGGATTTTCACCTCGATGTTCACGGCCGTCATGGTCACCCGCGCAATGGTCAACCTGACCTGCGGTGGGCGGGATATCAAGAAGTTGTGGGTATAAGGGGCTGCCATGTTACGTACCATTAACTTCATGGGTGTGCGGAACGTCGCGTTCGGCGTCACCCTGCTGCTGACTGTGCTGGCACTGTTCAGCTGGTTCTACAAAGGGCTCAACTTCGGCCTGGACTTCACCGGCGGTACGCTCATCGAGCTGACCTACGAGCGCCCGGCCAACCTTGGCGAGGTTCGTGAAGAGCTGGTCAGGTCCGGCTTCCACGATGCCGTGGTGCAGAGCTTCGGTGCTACCACCGACCTGCTGGTGCGCATGCCGGGCGACGACCCGATGCTGGGCAACAAGGTGGCCGAGGCGCTGCAGAAGATCAGCACCGACAACCCGGCCACGGTCAAGCGTGTCGAGTTCGTCGGCCCGCAGGTGGGCGAGGAACTGCGTGACCAGGGCGGCCTGGGCATGCTGCTGGCGCTGGGCGGCATCCTGGTCTACCTGGCCTTCCGCTTCCAGTGGAAGTTTGCGGTGGGCGCCATCCTGTCGCTGGTGCACGACGTGATCGTGACCATGGGCATCCTGTCGTTCTTCCAGATCACCTTCGACCTGACGGTGCTGGCGGCGGTGCTGGCGATCATCGGCTACTCGCTCAACGACACCATCGTGGTGTTCGACCGGGTACGGGAAAACTTCCGCGTGATGCGCAAGGCTTCGCTGATCGAGAACATCAACGTCTCGACCACCCAGACCCTGCTGCGTACCGTGGCCACCTCGGTGTCCACCTTGCTGGCGATCGCGGCACTGCTGTTCTTCGGTGGTGACAACCTGTGGGGCTTCTCGCTGGCACTGTTCATCGGTGTAATGGCCGGTACCTACTCGTCGATCTACATCGCCAACGTGGTGCTGATCTGGCTGAACCTGAACAGTGAAGACCTGATCCCGCCGGTGAAAACCGAGGGTGTGGACGAGCGTCCATAAGGCTTTTTGCCACTGTCCTGAGCGGTACAAGAAGGCGCGAGTATTGAACTCGCGCCTTTTTTTATGCTCCAAGGCTGGGAGAAGCGCGGGCGTGTTCCCGCAGGTAAATCAGGAGGTTCACGTGAACAAGTCAATGCTGGTGGGTGCGGTGCTGGGTGCTGTCGGTGTCACTGCCGGAGGTGCCGTGGCTACCTACAGCTTGGTCAAGGGCGGGCCGCAATACGCGCAGGTGACGTCGGTGCAGCCGGTCAAGCAGACCGTCAAGACGCCACGGGAAGTCTGCAAGGATGTCACGGTGACCCGTCAGGCGCCGGTGAAGGATCAACACCAGATCGCCGGTACCGTGCTGGGCGCCGTGGCAGGTGGGTTGCTGGGTAACCAGATCGGCGGCGGCAATGGCAAGAAGATCGCGACCGTGGCCGGTGCCGTCGGTGGTGGCTATGCCGGCAACAAGGTGCAGGAAGGCATGCAGAACCGCGATACCTACACCACCACGCAAACCCGCTGCAACACGGTCAATGACCTGAGCGAGAAGGTGGTGGGGTACGACGTGAAGTATTCGATTGGCGACAAGGCCGGGCAGGTGCGCATGGAGCGCGACCCGGGTTCGCAGATCCCGCTGGACGAGAATGGCAAGCTGGTACTGACGCAGGCACAGCCTGGGCAGTGATGGCCCTTTCGCCGGCCTTGCCGGCGAAGAGGCCCGAAAGCCAGCCACAAAAAAGCACCCCGAAGGGTGCTTTTTTATTGCCCGGCTGAAACTCAGCGCTTCAGCGAGGCCGGCAGGTGCGGCTGGATCGCCGTCAACACCGCCTTGAAGCACTTGATGTTGCCGGCAACGATGTGGCCCTTCTCGAGGAAGTCATGACCACCGGTGAAGTCGCTCACCAGGCCGCCCGCTTCCTGGATCAGCAGTGCGCCTGCCGCCATGTCCCACTCGCTCAGGCCCGACTCCCAGAACGCATCGAAGCGGCCGGCGGCCACATAGGCCAGGTCCAGGCTCGCGGCGCCGGCGCGGCGGATGCCGGCGGTCTGGCCGACCAGGGCACGGAACATGCCCAGGTAGTTGTCCAGGCCATCCATCTGGTTGTCACGGAACGGGAAGCCGGTACCCAGCAGGGCGCCGTCCAGGCTGGTGCGACCGCTGACGCGCAGGCGGCGACCATTGAGCTGGGCGCCACGGCCACGGCTGGCGGTGAATTCTTCCTGGCGTACCGGGTCGAGGACCACGGCGTGTTCCAGGCGGCCGCGGTACTTGCACGCGATGCTCACGGCAAAGTGAGGAACGCCACGCAGGAAGTTGGTGGTACCGTCGAGCGGGTCGATGACCCACAGGTAGTCCTTGCCTTCTTCGCCGTTGCCAGCGTGCAGGCCGGTTTCTTCACCGTAGATGGAGTGGTTGGGGTACGCCTTGCGCAGGGCGTCGACGATGACTTTTTCCGCCGCGCGGTCGACTTCGGAGACGTAATCCTTGGCGTCTTTCTCATCTACCTTGATGGTATCCAGGCGCTCGATGGAGCGGAAAATCAATTCACTGGCGCTGCGGGCGGCGCGCAGCGCGATATTCAGCATGGGCTGCATGGACGTTTCACCTGGGTCGTTAAAGAAAGCCGAACATTCTAGCAGAAAACTTTGAACGAAGAAGGGCGACATTTGCTTTCATAGCGTAATGCCGGTCGCTTCTGTAAGATTTGCTCCCTTCCTTCCGTGTCTGTGAGCCGTGCCCGTGCTGCCAAGAATTCGTGTCGTCCTGGTCAATACCAGTCACCCCGGCAATATCGGCGGGGCTGCGCGCGCCATGAAAAACATGGGCCTGTCGCGCCTGGTGCTGGTCGAGCCGAACGACTTTCCTTCCCACGAGGCCAGTGCCCGTGCCTCCGGCGCTGATGACGTGCTGGCGGGTGCCGAGGTGGTGGCCACGCTCGAGGATGCGCTGGTGGGCTGCACCCTGGTGGTGGGCACCAGTGCCCGCGACCGGCGCATCCCGTGGCCCCTGCTCGATCCGCGCGAATGCGGCGCCAAGGTCGTCGAGCAGGCAGGCGAGGGTGCCGAGGTGGCGCTGGTGTTCGGCCGTGAACATGCCGGCCTGACCAACGACGAGCTGCAGCGATGTCATTATCACGTGCATATCCCGTCCAACCCGGATTTCAGTTCGCTGAATCTGGCGGCTGCGGTCCAGGTCCTGGCCTATGAAGTGCGCATGGCCTGGCTGGCAGCCGACGGGCAGGCGTCGAAAGTCGAGAAGGTCGAAGTGGCCTCGGTGCGCAGCGCAGAGCTGGCGACCATGGACGAAATGGAGCTGTTCTACCAGCACCTGGAGTCCGCGCTGGTGGACATCGGCTTTCTCGACCCGACCAAGCCCAAGCACCTGATGCCGCGTTTGCGTCGCCTGTACGGGCGCAGCGCGGTGAGTCGATCGGAAATAAGCATTTTGCGCGGCATCCTCACCGAAACCCAGAAAGCGGCCCGGGGCGATGCGCACAAGCGGAAGGATCAGTAAATGTTCGAGCGTCTGCGTGAAGATATCCAAAGCGTTTTCCACCGTGACCCGGCGGCGCGCAATGCCTTTGAAGTGCTGACCTGCTACCCGGGCATGCATGCGATCTGGCTGCACCGCGCGGCGCATGCCCTGTGGGTACGGGACTGGAAGTGGCTGGCGCGGCTGGTGTCCAACTTCGGTCGCTGGATGACCGGCATCGAGATTCACCCCGGTGCAAAGGTAGGCCGGCGCTTCTTCATCGACCACGGCATGGGCATCGTGATCGGCGAAACCGCCGAGATCGGCGATGACGTGACCCTGTACCAGGGCGTGACCCTGGGCGGCACCAGCTGGAACAAGGGCAAGCGCCACCCGACCCTGGAGGACGGCGTGGTGGTGGGGGCCGGCGCCAAGGTGCTGGGCCCGTTCACCGTGGGCGCGGGGGCCAAGATCGGCTCCAATGCGGTGGTCACCAAGGCGGTGCCGGCCGGCGCCACGGCGGTGGGCATCCCGGGGCGTATCATCGTCAAGTCCGACGCCGAGCAGGAGGCCCGGCGCAAGGCCATGGCCGAGAAGATCGGCTTCGACGCCTACGGCGTGAGCGAAGACATGCCCGACCCGGTGGCCCGCGCCATCGGCCAGTTGCTCGACCACCTGCAAGCGGTGGACGGGCGCCTGGAGGACATGTGCGGTGCGCTCAAGAACCTGGGCAGCGACTACTGCGCCAAGGAACTGCCGGCCCTGCGTGACGAAGACTTCGCGGATGTGAAGGCCGACGCCCGCAGCGACGCGTCGACGCATTGACAGAAGGGCGTGCGCTGGCGCGCCCGACTTTGCTACACTCTGCGCCGCCTCTCAGGCGCAATCCCGACTAAAGCAGTAGGTCTTATAGTTGACTTAAATGCTCGGGAATCGCATACTCGCACACATCCCGTAACTCCCGTGGTACCAAATAGCCATGCGACTGACTACAAAAGGCCGATACGCCGTGACTGCCATGCTTGACCTGGCGTTGCACGCGCAAAACGGGCCGGTGTCCCTGGCCGACATTTCCGAGCGCCAAGGCATCTCCCTTTCCTATCTGGAGCAGCTGTTTGCCAAGCTGCGTCGCAGCAGTCTGGTCTCCAGTGTGCGCGGTCCAGGCGGCGGCTACCAGCTGTCGCGCGTGATGGAAAGCATCCAGGTAGCCCAGGTGATCGATGCGGTCAACGAATCGGTCGACGCTACACGCTGCCAGGGCCTGGGTGATTGCCACGCTGGCGATACCTGCCTGACCCACCACTTGTGGTGTGATCTCAGCCAGCAGATTCACGAATTTCTGAGCGGTATCAGCCTGGCTGACCTTGTTACTCGCCGTGAGGTGCAAGAAGTCGCCCAGCGTCAGGACCTGCGCCGCATGGCGGGCCGGACACCGCATCTGGACAAGATTGAGACATCCGCCGTCGAATGACCGTTTCGACTGCGCGATGAGCCCGCCTGATAGGAGATATTCAATGAAGTTGCCGATCTACCTCGATTACTCCGCGACCACCCCGGTCGACCCACGTGTCGCCCAGAAGATGAGCGATTGCCTGCTGGTCGACGGGAACTTCGGTAACCCGGCCTCGCGCTCCCACGTCTTTGGCTGGAAAGCCGAAGAAGCGGTCGAGAACGCTCGCCGCCAGGTCGCCGACCTGGTCAACGCCGACCCGCGGGAAATTGTCTGGACCAGTGGCGCCACCGAGTCCGACAACCTGGCAATCAAGGGCGTCGCGCACTTCTACGGCACCAAGGGCAAGCACCTGATCACCTCCAAGATCGAGCACAAGGCCGTTCTGGACAGCACCCGTCAGCTGGAGCGTGAAGGCTTCGAAGTCACCTATATCGAGCCGGGCGCCGATGGCCTGATCACCCCGGCCATGGTCGAGGCAGCCCTGCGTGAAGACACCATCCTGGTGTCGATCATGCATGTGAACAACGAAATCGGCACCATCAACGACATCGCCGCCATTGGCGAACTGACCCGCTCGCGTGGCGTCATGTTCCACGTCGATGCCGCGCAGTCCACCGGCAAGGTCGAGATCGACCTGCAGAAGCTGAAGGTCGACCTGATGTCGTTCTCGGCGCACAAGACCTACGGCCCCAAAGGCATCGGCGCGCTGTACGTCAGCCGCAAGCCGCGCGTGCGTCTTGAGGCCACCATGCACGGCGGCGGTCACGAGCGCGGCATGCGTTCGGGCACCCTGGCTACCCACCAGATCGTCGGCATGGGCGAAGCCTTCGCCATCGCCAAGGAGCTGATGGCCAGCGAGAACCTGCGCATCAAGGCCCTGAGCGACCGCTTCTACAAGCAGGTCGAGAACCTTGAAGAGCTGTACATCAACGGCAGCATGACCGCGCGTATTCCGCACAACCTGAACCTGAGCTTCAACTACGTCGAAGGCGAGTCGCTGATCATGGCCCTCAAGGACCTGGCAGTGTCTTCGGGTTCGGCGTGCACCTCGGCATCGCTCGAGCCGTCCTACGTGCTGCGCGCCCTGGGCCGCAACGACGAACTGGCGCACAGCTCGATCCGCTTCACCTTCGGTCGCTTCACCACCGAAGAAGAAATCGACTACGCCGCGCAGAAGGTCTGCGAGGCCGTGACCAAGCTGCGCGAATTGTCGCCGCTGTGGGATATGTACAAAGACGGCGTCGACATCTCCAAGATCGAGTGGGCTGCGCACTAAGTAGTCGCCAGCAAGAGCGGCTCTCTGATGAGGAAGGAATAGCACCATGGCTTACAGTGAAAAGGTCATCGACCACTACGAAAACCCACGCAACGTCGGCAAGATGAATGCCGAGGACCCGGATGTCGGTACCGGCATGGTCGGCGCGCCTGCGTGCGGCGACGTGATGCGCCTGCAGATCAAGGTCAACGAGCAGGGCGTCATCGAAGATGCCAAGTTCAAGACCTACGGCTGTGGTTCGGCCATCGCTTCCAGCTCCCTCGCTACCGAGTGGATGAAGGGCAAGACCCTGGACGAAGCCGAAACCATCAAGAACACCCAGCTGGCCGAAGAACTGGCGTTGCCGCCGGTGAAGATCCACTGCTCGGTACTCGCCGAGGACGCCATCAAGGCGGCCGTGCGCGATTACAAGCAGAAGAAAGGTTTGCTCTAAGTTCGCCTGTTGCAGGTAAGGAGTCTCGATGGCTATCAGCATGACAGAAGCCGCCGCCAACCACGTGCGGCGCTCCCTCGAAGGACGCGGCAAGGGTGACGGCATTCGCCTGGGCGTTCGCACCACCGGCTGCTCGGGCCTGGCCTACGTGCTGGAGTTCGTCGACGCGCCGGACAGCGAGGACCAGGTGTTCGAAAGTCACGGCGTCAAGGTGATCATCGACCCGAAAAGCCTGGTGTACCTGGACGGAACCGAACTGGATTTCGTCAAGGAAGGGTTGAACGAAGGCTTCAAGTTCAACAATCCCAACGTGCGCGGTGAGTGTGGCTGCGGCGAAAGCTTCAACGTCTGAGGCTGCGCGTGGGTACTCCTTGTCATTTCGCCCTGTTTGACCTGCAGCCGGGCTTTCGCCTGGACCTCGACAAGCTGGCCGCGCGCTATCGCGAGCTGGCCCGCGAGGTTCACCCGGACCGCTTCGCCGATGCCCCCGAGCGTGAACAGCGCCTGGCGCTGGAGCGCTCGGCCGGCCTCAACGACGCCTACCAGACCCTCAGGAGTGCGCCCAAGCGGGCGCGCTACCTGTTGGCGATGGGGGGGCACGAAGTGCCGCAGGAAGTCACTGTCCACGACCCCGAGTTCCTCTTCCAGCAGATGCAATGGCGAGAAGAGCTCGAAGACCTGCAGGACAGTGCCGACCTTGATGGCGTGGCCGCGTTCAAGCGCCGCCTGAAGGTCGCCCAGGAAGCACTCAACGAGGACTTCGCCGCCTGCTGGGAGGATGCTGCGCAGCGTGAACAGGCCGAGCGCCTGATGCGCCGCATGCAGTTCCTCGACAAGCTCGCCTATGAAGTGCGCCAGCTGGAAGAGCGCCTCGACGATTAACCCGGTGGCGCCGTTGGCGACACCCCTGGTATCAGATAAGCATGGCCCTACTGCAGATCGCCGAACCCGGTCAGACGCCACAGCCCCATCAGCGCCGCCTGGCCGTGGGCATTGACCTTGGCACCACCAATTCGCTGGTCGCTGCATTGCGCAGCGGCATTTCCGAACCGCTGCCAGACGCCGAGGGCCGGGTCATCCTGCCGTCGGCGGTGCGCTATCACGCCAACCATGTCGACGTGGGCTACAGTGCCCGTGACGCGGCCTCCAGCGACCCGCTGAACACCGTGCTGTCGGTCAAGCGCCTGATGGGGCGCGGCCTGGCCGACGTCAAGCAACTGGGCGAGCAACTGCCCTACCGCTTTGTCGGCGGCGAGTCGCACATGCCGTTCATCGACACGGTGCAGGGCCCGAAAAGCCCGGTGGAAGTCTCGGCCGACATTCTCAAGGTGCTGCGCCAGCGCGCCGAAGCCACCCTGGGTGGCGAGCTGGTCGGCGCGGTGATCACCGTGCCGGCGTACTTCGACGACGCTCAGCGCCAGGCCACCAAGGACGCTGCGCGCCTGGCCGGGCTGAACGTGCTGCGCCTGCTCAACGAACCGACCGCTGCGGCTGTGGCCTATGGCCTGGACCAGAACGCCGAAGGCGTGGTGGCCATCTATGACCTGGGCGGCGGCACCTTCGACATTTCCATCCTGCGCCTGACCGGCGGTGTGTTCGAGGTGATGGCCACCGGCGGCGACAGCGCCCTGGGCGGCGATGACTTCGACCATGCGGTGGCCGGCTGGATCATCGAGCAGGCGGGCCTGTCTGCCGACCTCGACCCCGGCACCCAGCGTCAACTGCTGCAAGCTGCCTGTGCGGCCAAGGAAGCGTTGACCAACAGCGATGTCGTGTCCGTGAGCCATGGCGCCTGGCAGGGCGAGTTGACCCGTGCCGGCTTCGACGCGCTGATCGAACCGATGGTGGCGCGCAGCCTCAAGGCCTGTCGCCGCGCCGTGCGCGACAGTGGCATCGAGCTGGATGAAGTCGAAGCCGTGGTCATGGTCGGTGGTTCCACTCGCGTGCCGCGTGTGCGCGAGGCGGTGGGCGCGCTGTTCGGGCGTACCCCGCTGACCGAGATCGACCCCGATCAGGTGGTGGCCATCGGCGCCGCGATCCAGGCCGATACCCTGGCCGGCAACAAGCGCGACGGCGGCGAACTGCTGCTGCTCGACGTGATTCCGCTGTCCCTGGGGCTGGAAACCATGGGCGGGTTGATGGAGAAGGTGATCCCGCGCAACACCACCATCCCGGTTGCCCGTGCCCAGGAATTCACCACGTACAAGGACGGCCAGTCGGCCATGATGATCCACGTGCTGCAGGGTGAGCGTGAGCTGATCAGCGACTGCCGCTCCCTGGCGCGCTTCGAACTGCGCGGCATCCCGGCCATGGTGGCCGGTGCGGCGAAGATTCGCGTCACCTTCCAGGTCGACGCCGACGGCCTGCTCAGCGTTTCGGCGCGCGAGCTGGGCTCGGGTGTGGAATCGAGCATTCAGGTCAAGCCGTCCTACGGCCTGACCGACGGCGAGATCACTCGCATGCTCAAGGACTCCTTCGAACATGCCGGCTACGACAAGGTGGCGCGCCAGCTGCGCGAGCACCAGGTCGACGCCGAGCGTCTGCTCGAAGCGGTGCAGGGCGCGCTGGACGCCGATGGCGAGCGCCTGCTGGACGCCGAAGAGCGCCTGGCGATCGAACAACAGATGCAAGACTTGCGTGATTTGATGAACGGTACCGATGGCGCCGCCATCGAGCAGCAGACCAAGCGTCTGTCGCAAGTGACCGATGCCTTTGCCGCCCGTCGCCTTGATTCGACGGTAAAAGCCGCTTTGGCCGGGCGCAACCTGAATGAGATCGAGGAATAACTGATGCCGCAGGTGATTTTTCTGCCCCACGAGAAGTTCTGTCCGGACGGAATGGTGGTGGAGGCCGAAACCGGTAAGTCCATCCTTGAAGTGGCCCATGACAACCACATCGAGATCGAAAGCGCCTGCGGCGGCGTCTGCGCCTGCACCACGTGCCACTGCGTGATCCGCGAGGGTTTCAACTCGCTGAACGAGGCCGACGAGCTGGAAGAGGACTACCTCGACCGCGCCTGGGGCCTGGAGCCCACGTCGCGCCTGACCTGCCAGGCCAAGGTCGGCACCGAGGACGTGACCGTCGAGATCCCGAAATACTCGCTCAACCACGCCGCCGAAGCGCCGCACTGACCGTTGGAGTCATCATGAGCCTGAAATGGGTTGATGTACTTGAAATTGCAATTCAGCTTGCCGAAAGCAAGCCGGAAGTCGATCCTCGCTACGTGAATTTCGTCGAACTGAGCCGCTGGGTGCAGGCCCTGCCCGACTTCAGCGACGATCCGAACCGTGGCGGAGAGAAGGTGCTTGAAGCCATTCAGGCCGCCTGGATCGAAGAAGCCGACTGAGCGCACTCGGCAGGTTAGGCAATCCCCCGGAACCCGCGTATAATTCGCGGGTTTAATTTTTCGCTTCACTTACTGTTTCTGGAGTTACACCATGGCTGTTCAACGTACTTTCTCCATCATCAAGCCTGACGCCGTTGCCAAGAACGTGATCGGCGAGATCACCACCCGTTTCGAAAAAGCCGGCCTGCGCGTCGTTGCCTCGAAACTCAAGCAACTGTCCAAAGCCGAAGCCGAAGGCTTCTACGCCGAGCACAAAGAGCGCGGCTTCTTCGGTGACCTGGTTGCCTTCATGATCTCCGGCCCGGTCGTTGTACAGGTTCTGGAAGGCGAAAACGCCATCGCTCTGAACCGTGAGCTGATGGGCGCCACCAACCCTAAAGAAGCTGCTGCCGGTACCATCCGTGCCGACTTCGCCGAGTCGATCGACGCCAACGCCGTTCACGGTTCGGACTCCGAAGCCGCTGCTGCTCGCGAAATCTCGTACTTCTTCGCAGCTACCGAGGTAACCGCTCGCTAAGCGACAGCTTACGAGTGAGGGTGAATCCATGACGACATCGACTGGTAAAACTAACCTGTTGGGCCTGACCCAGCCGGAAATGGAAAAATTCTTCGAGTCCATCGGGGAGAAGCGTTTCCGTGCCGGCCAGGTAATGAAATGGATTCACCACTTTGGCGTCGATGATTTCGACGCCATGACGAATGTCGGCAAGGCCCTGCGCGAGAAGCTCAAGGCCGTTGCCGAGATTCGCGGCCCCGAAGTGGTCAGCGAGGACATCTCCAGCGACGGCACCCGCAAGTGGGTGGTGCGCGTGGCGTCCGGCAGCTGCGTCGAGACCGTGTACATCCCCCAGGGCAAGCGTGGCACCCTGTGTGTCTCGTCCCAGGCCGGTTGCGCCCTGGACTGCAGTTTCTGCTCCACCGGCAAGCAAGGATTCAACAGCAACCTCACCGCCGCCGAAGTGATCGGCCAGGTGTGGATTGCCAACAAGTCGTTCGGCAGCATTCCCGCCACCATCGACCGCGCCATCACCAACGTGGTGATGATGGGCATGGGTGAGCCGCTGCTCAACTTCGACAACGTGGTCGCCGCCATGCACCTGATGATGGACGACCTGGGCTACGGCATTTCCAAGCGCCGTGTGACCCTGTCCACCTCCGGCGTGGTGCCGATGATCGACCAGCTGGCCAAGCACATCGACGTGTCCCTGGCGCTGTCGCTGCACGCACCCAACGACGCCCTGCGCAACGAGCTGGTACCGATCAACAAGAAGTACCCGCTCAAGATGCTGCTCGAGTCGTGCATGCGCTACATGGCCGAACTCGGCGAGAAGCGTGTGCTGACCATCGAGTACACCCTGCTCAAGGACGTCAACGACAAGCTCGAGCACGCGGTCGAGATGGTCGAGCTGCTCAAGAACATCCCGTGCAAGATCAACCTGATTCCGTTCAACCCGTTCCCGCACTCCGGCTACGAGCGTCCGAGCAACAACGCGATCCGCCGCTTCCAGGACCACCTGCACCAGGCCGGCTACAACGTTACCGTGCGCACCACCCGTGGCGAGGACATCGACGCGGCCTGTGGTCAGCTGGTGGGGCAGGTGATGGACCGCACGCGCCGCAGTGAGCGCTATATCGCGGTACGGCAGCTCAATGCCGACGCCGATATGCCGCAAACCGGCGCGGCGGGCAACTGAGGCCGACATGGGCCTGCGCGCCGCGCTGCCAACCCTGTTGCTGACGCTGCTTGCCGGCTGCGTCGGCAGCGGCAGTTCCGACCCGCTGCAAAGCGGCAAGGGGCGCGAAGAGGCACGCCAGGCCTATGTGCAATTGGGCCTGGGTTATTTGCAACAAGGTTTGACCGAACGCGCCAAGGTGCCGCTGAAAAAGGCCCTTGAACTGGACGCTCGCGACCCGGCAGCCAATGCCGCGCTGGCCCTGGTGTTCCAGCGCGAGGACGAGCCGGCGCTGGCCGAGGGGTATTACCGCAAGGCCCTGGCTGCCAACCCCGACGACCCCCGTATTCGCAACAATTTCGGCAGTTTCCTGTATGCACAGGGGCGCTATGCCCAGGCGCAGCAGATGTTTCGCCAAGCGGCGGCCGATACCCTGTATCCTGAACGCTCCCGGGTTTTCGAGAACCTTGGCCTGACCGCCATCAAGCTGGGTCAGCGCGAGCAGGCGCGTGAACACCTGCAAAAGGCTTTACGGCTCAACCAGCAGCAACCGCGCGCGTTGCTCGAAATGGCTGAGTTGTCTTACGAAGACAGGCATTATGTGCCGGCGCGCGACTACTACGATCGTTTCAGCCAGCTGAGCGATCACGGCCCCCGCAGCCTGCTGCTGGGTTCGCGCCTGGCAACTGTATTCGAAGAACCTGACAAGGCCGCCGAACTGGGCGTGCAATTACAACGACTTTATCCCGGTACGCCGGAATATCAGCAATACCTGTCGGAGCAATGATGAAAGCGGCGCATCCCGAAGTAGCAGCAGCGACTCGCCAGAATCCCGGTGAGACCTTGCGTCAGGCCCGTGAAAGCAAGGGCTTGTCGCAGGCCGAAGTGGCCCGCAAGCTCAACCTGACCGTGAGTTCCCTGAACAACCTTGAAACCGGCGCGTTCGACAAGCTGCCAGGGCATACCTTCGCCCGCGGCTATATCCGCGCCTACGCCAAGCTGTTCGAGATGGACCAGGCCGAACTGGTGCTGGCCTTCGACCAGGCCACCGGCAGCAATTCCCAGGGCAGCGACGTGCATGCGCTGGGGCGTATCGAAGAGCCGGTACGCCTGTCGCACAACATCCTGCGCATCGTCAGCCTGTTGCTGCTGATCCTGGTGATCGGCGGTGGCTTCTTCTGGTGGCAGGACCAGACCAGCCTGCGCGGCAAGGACCTGGCCAGCCTGGCCATGGAACACGTCGAGGTCGAGAGCGCCGACGGTACCACCCAGATCCACCCGCTGGACGAGCCTGAAGACCAGGCCGTGGCCCAAAGCCAGGAAGCGCCGGCTGCCAGCGCACCGGCCGAGCAGGCCCAGCCTGCCACCGACGAGGCTGCCGCACAGGCCCCGGCCGCCAGCAACCCGGCGCCAGCTGCGCCTGCCGCACCCGTAGCCCCGGCTCCCGTAGCGCCGGCCCCTGCGGCCAGCGCCCCGGCTGTGGCTGCCGCCCTTGCGCCTGCCACCCCCGCTGCGCCAGCGGCTGCACCGGCTGCCGGCAGCGCCTCGTTGCACATGCAGTTCGTTGCCGATTGCTGGACTTCGGTCACCGACGGCAACGGCAAGGTGCTGGTCAATGCCACCAAGCGCAAGGGCGAGACCCTCGAGCTCACCGGCAAGCCGCCGTTCGCGGTACGCCTGGGCTTTGCCCGTGGCGCACAGATCAGTTTCAACGGCCAGCCCGTCGACGTGGCGCCGTTCACCAGTGGCGAGACTGCTCGCCTGAAGTTGGGACAATAAGTCATGCACGGCGAATCTCCGATCAAACGTCGCGAATCGCGCAAAATCTGGGTAGGTAATGTGCCTGTCGGCGGCGATGCACCCATCGCCGTCCAGAGCATGACCAACACCGACACCAACGACGTCGATGCCACCGTCGCACAGATCACCCGCCTGGTGGATGCCGGCGTCGACATCGTGCGCGTCTCGGTACCGGACATGGACGCGGCCGAAGCCTTCGGCCGCATCAAGCAGCGGGTCAGCGTGCCGCTGGTGGCCGATATCCACTTCGACTACCGCATCGCCTTGCGCGTGGCCGAGCTGGGTGTGGACTGCCTGCGCATCAACCCCGGCAACATCGGCCGTGAAGACCGCGTGCGCGCGGTGGTGGATGCCGCGCGTGATCGCGGCATCCCTATCCGTATCGGCGTCAACGCCGGCTCCCTGGAAAAGGACCTGCAGAAGAAGTACGGCGAGCCCACCCCGGCGGCCCTGGTCGAGTCGGCCATGCGTCACGTGGAGCACCTCGATCGCCTGGACTTCCAGGACTTCAAGGTCAGCGTGAAGGCCTCCGACGTGTTCATGGCCGTCGAGGCCTATCGCCTGCTGGCCAAGCAGATCGTGCAGCCGCTGCACCTGGGCATCACCGAAGCCGGCGGCCTGCGCTCGGGCACGGTGAAATCGGCCGTGGGCCTCGGTATGCTGCTTGCCGAAGGGATTGGCGATACTATCCGCATCTCGCTTGCCGCCGACCCGGTCGAGGAAGTGAAGGTCGGCTACGACATCCTCAAGTCGCTGCACCTGCGTTCGCGTGGCATCAACTTCATCGCCTGCCCGAGCTGCTCGCGGCAGAACTTCGATGTGGTCAAGACCATGAACGAGCTAGAAGGGCGCCTCGAAGACCTGCTGGTACCGCTGGACGTGGCGGTGATCGGCTGTGTGGTCAACGGCCCCGGCGAAGCCAAGGAAGCCCACGTGGGGCTCACCGGCGGCACGCCGAACCTGATCTACATCGATGGCAAGCCGGCGCAGAAGCTGACCAATGACAACCTGGTGGATGAGCTGGAAAAACTCATCCGCCAGAAAGCGGCCGAGAAGGCCGAGGCCGACGCGGCAGTGATTGCCCGCGGTTGACCGACACCGATTTCGTTAAGGATTTACCGTGAGCAAATCGCTGCAAGCCATTCGTGGCATGAACGACATCCTGCCCGAGCAGACCCCGCTGTGGCGCTATTTCGAGAGCACCGTGGCCGGCCTGCTGGACACCTACGGCTATCGCCAGATCCGCACCCCGATCGTCGAGCCGACCGAGCTGTTCAAGCGTTCCATCGGTGAAGTGACCGACATCGTCGAAAAAGAGATGTACACCTTCGCCGACCGCAACGGCGACTCCCTGACCCTGCGCCCCGAAGGCACCGCCGCCTGTGTGCGCGCCGTGCTCGAACACGGCATCAGCGGTGGTGGCCAGGTGCAGAAGCTCTGGTACATCGGCCAGATGTTCCGCCACGAGCGCCCGCAGAAGGGCCGCTATCGCCAGTTCCACCAGATCGGCCTGGAGGTGTTCAACCTCGATGGCCCGGACATCGACGCCGAGCTGATCGTGCTCACCTGGCGCCTGTGGGGCCTGCTGGGCATCCGCGATGCGGTCAAGCTCGAACTCAACAGCCTGGGTACCAGCGAAGCCCGCGGCCGTTACCGTGACGCGCTGGTCGAGTTCCTCTCGGCGCGCCTGGAGCAACTGGACGAAGACAGCCAACGTCGCCTCAAGACCAACCCGCTGCGCATCCTCGACAGCAAGGACGCCAACACCCAGGCGGCGCTGGTGGGTGCACCGAAGCTCGAAGACTACCTGGACGAAGAATCGCGCGTGCACTTCGAGGGCCTCAAGGCTCGTCTGGACGCCGCCGGCATTCCGTTCGTGATCAACACCAAGCTGGTGCGTGGCCTGGACTACTACAGCAAGACCGTGTTCGAGTGGGTCACCGACAAGCTCGGGTCCCAGGGCACCGTATGTGCCGGTGGCCGCTACGACGGCCTGGTCGAGCAGATGGGCGGCAAGCCGACCCCGGGCGTGGGTTTTGCCATGGGCATCGAGCGTCTGCTGCTGCTGATCGAGACCCTGGGCCAGGTGCCCGAGTCGATTTCGCGTCAGATCGACGTCTACCTGTGCGCCTTTGGCGAACAGGCCGAACTCGCCGGGCTGGCCCTGAGCGAGCGTCTGCGTGACCGCCTGCCGGGCTTGCGCCTGCAGGTCAATGCCGGTGGCGGCAGCTTCAAGAGCCAGTTCAAGAAGGCCGACAAGAGCAACGCTCTGTATGCCTTGATCCTGGGGGACGACGAACTGGCGCAACAAGTGGTAGGTTTCAAACCCCTGCGTGGTCAGGGCGAACAACAAAACATTGCCTGGGATGCTCTGGCCGAGCACCTGGAAGCTTCCCTCGCGCAGGCGTGAAGCGGGTCAACAGCCGATTTGGTGAAAAGGAGTATTGGGGTGTCGAGTAGCGATGATGAACAACTGGCCGCATTCAAGGATTGGTGGCAGCGCAACGGCAAACCACTGCTGACCGGTGGCCTGTTGGCGCTGGTGGTAGTGTTGGGCTGGCAGACCTGGCAGAAGTACCAGGGCAACCAGTCCCAAGGTGCTTCGAACCTTTATCAGGCCCTGCTTGAAACCACCCTGACGCCAACCGGCCAGCCGGACATGGCCCAGGTCGCGGACCTGTCGGGCAAGCTCAAGAGCGAGTTCGGCGGCACGGCCTACGCGCAGTACGCCAGCCTGTTCGTGGCCAAGGTCGCGGTCGAGAGCGGCAAGCTCGACGACGCCGCCAGCGAACTGAAAAGCGTGCTCGACAAGCCGGCCGACGCCACCCTGGGCGAAATTGCCCGTCAGCGCCTGGCCCGTGTACTGGCCGCGCAGAACAAGGTCGATGACGCCCTGAAGCTGCTCGATGGCGATGCCGACAAGGCCTTCCTGGCCAGCCGTGAAGAACTCAAGGGCGACCTGCTGGTACAGCTGGGTCGCGCCGATGATGCTCACGCCGCGTATCAGAAGGCCAAGGCCGCGCTGTCGGATGACGCCGCGATCGGTGGCCTGCAACTCAAGCTCGACGACCTTGCCAAAGGGGATGCGTGACGTGATCGGTTGGAAACATGCAGCAGTGCTGGCCGTGGCCCTTCTGGCCGTTGGTTGCAGCAGCAACAGCAAAAAGGAACTGCCGCCGGCCGAGCTGACCAAGTTCACCGAAGAGGTGGTACTGAAGAAGCAGTGGAGCCGTTCGATCGGTGACGGCCAGGGCGAGAGCTTCAACATGCTCGTCCCGGCCATCGAGAACGACCGCATCTACGCCGCCGATGTGACCGGCGTGGTGATGGCGCTGGACCGCATGAACGGCGACGTGATCTGGAAGAAAGACCTCGACCTGCCGGTATCCGGTGCGGTGGGTGTCGGCTACGGCCTGGTCATGCTCGGCACCCTCAAGGGTGAAGTGATCGCCATGGATGCCAGCACCGGCGAAGAAAAGTGGCGTGCGCGGGTCACCAGTGAAGTACTGGCGCCCCCGGCGACCAACGGTGACGTGGTGGTGGTGCAGACCCAGGACGATCGCGTGATCGGCCTGGATGCCAGCACCGGCGACCGCCGCTGGATCTACGAAAGCACCCCGGCCGTACTGACCCTGCGCGGTACCGGTGCGCCGATCGTGACCAACCGCCTGGCCGTGGCCGGCCTCTCGACCGGCAAGGTCGTGGCGCTGGACACCCAGAACGGCGTGCCGGTCTGGGAGCAACGTGTTGCCGTTCCGCAAGGGCGTTCCGAGCTGGACCGCGTGGTGGATATCGACGGCGGCCTGCTGCTGTCGGGCGGTGTGCTGTACGTGGCCAGCTACCAGGGGCGCGTCGCCGGCCTCGAGCTGGAAAGCGGTCGCGTGCTGTGGCAGCGCGATGCCTCCAGCTACGCCGGTGTGGCCCAGGGCTTTGGCAACGTCTACGTGAGCCTGGCGTCCGGTACGGTCGAAGGCATCGACGAGCGTTCTTCGTCGGCGCTGTGGAGCAACGACTCGCTGGCCCGTCGCCAGCTGTCGGCACCGGAAGTGTTCTCCAGCTACGTGGCCGTGGGTGACCTGGAAGGTTACCTGCACCTGCTGAGCCAGGTGGACGGCCGCTTCGTGGGTCGCGAGCGCATCGACAGCGATGGCCTGCGTGCACGCCCGCTGGTGGTAGGTGACATGATTTATGTGTTTGGCAACAGCGGCAAACTCGAGGCGCTGACCATTCGCTGAGTCTATGCTTGAGGCCTGCGGGCCTCGGGCTGCGGCGCCTTCGGGGCGCCGCCCGAACTCCGGCCGCTGCACTGCAGCGGCCTTTGTATTTTTTGAATTCAAGCAGTGGAGAGCCGCATGGTTCCCGTAATCGCCCTGGTGGGCCGACCGAACGTCGGCAAATCTACAATGTTCAACCGCCTGACCAGGACCCGCGATGCCATCGTTGGCGACCTGTCTGGCCTGACCCGTGACCGTCAATATGGCGAGGCGCGCTGGCAAGGGCGCTCCTACATCCTGGTCGACACCGGTGGTATCTCCGGTGACGAACATGGCATGGACGAAAAAATGGCCGAGCAGTCGCTGCTGGCCATCGAAGAAGCCGATGTGGTGCTGTTCCTGGTCGATGCCCGTGCCGGTCTGACCGCTGCCGACCAGATGATTTCCGAGCACCTGCGCAAGCGCAACAAGCGCTCGTTCCTGGTGGCCAACAAGATCGACAACATCGACCCGAACACCGCCATTGCCGAGTTCGCACCGTTGGGTATGGGCAACGCCATCGGCGTGGCCGGCGCCCAGGGCCGTGGCGTGAACAACCTGCTCGAGGCTGTGCTCAGCGACTTCCCGCGGGACAAGGAAGAAGAAGAGATCGACATGAACGTCGCCGAGGGCGAGGAAGCCGTGCGCATTCCTGGCCCCAGCGAGAAGGATGGCATCAAGATCGCCATCATCGGTCGCCCCAACGTCGGCAAGTCGACCTTGGTCAACCGCATGCTCGGTGAAGACCGTGTGATCGTGTACGACCAGCCCGGCACCACCCGCGACAGCATCTACATTCCCTTCGAGCGCAATGACGAGAAGTACACGCTGATCGACACCGCCGGTGTGCGCAAGCGCGGCAAGATCCACGAGGAAGTCGAAAAGTTCTCGGTGGTCAAGACCCTGCAGGCGATCAAGGACGCCAACGTGGTGATCTTCGTCATGGATGCCCGCGAAGGCGTGGTGGACCACGACCTGAACCTGCTGGGCTTCGCCCTGGAAGCCGGTCGCGCCATCGTGATCGCGCTCAACAAGTGGGACGGCATGCAGCCGGGCGAGCGTGACTACGTGAAGACCGAGCTGGAACGCCGGCTGTTTTTCGTCGACTTCGCCGACATTCACTTCATTTCGGCACTGCACGGCACTGGCGTGGGCAACCTGTACCAGTCGGTGCAGAACTCGTTCAAGTCGGCGGTCACCCGCTGGCCGACCAGCCGCCTGACCCAGATCCTCGAAGACGCGGTCAGCGAGCACCAGCCGCCGATGGTCAACAGCCGTCGCATCAAGCTGCGCTATGCCCACCTGGGGGGTGCCAACCCGCCGATCATCGTGATCCACGGCAACCAGGTGGAGAAGGTGCCCAAGTCCTACTCGCGCTACCTGGAAAACACCTACCGCCGTGTGCTCAAGCTGGTCGGTACGCCGATTCGCATCGAGTACAAGGGTGGCGAGAACCCGTACGAAGGCAACAAGAACACCCTGACCGACCGCCAGGTCAACAAGAAGCGCCGCCTGATGTCGCACCACAAGAAGTCGGCCAAGAAGCGCAAGGACAAGCGCTGATGGTGCGGGAGCCGGCCTTGCCGGCGAAATGGGCAGCGCGGATCAACTGAACCGCGCTTACCCTTTCGCCAGCAACGCTGGCTCCTACAACCTGGCGGTCCAATCCGCTATGCTCGGAGCCTGACCGCGCAGGAAAGAGGGCTCCATGATCAGCAGCAAGTTGCCGAACGTCGGCACCACCATCTTTACCACCATGTCCCAGCTCGCCGTGCAAACCGGCGCCCTGAACCTGTCCCAGGGCTTTCCCGATTTCAACGGCCCGCAAGCGCTGCTGGACGCGGTAGGGCGGCACATCAGTGCCGGCCACAACCAGTATTCCCCCATGACCGGCCTGCCGGCCCTGCGTCAGCAGGTAGCGGCCAAGGTCGCTCGCCAGTATGGCGTGACGGTAGACGCCGACCACGAGGTGACCATCACCCCCGGCGCCACGGCCGCGATCTTCTGCGCCATCCACGCGGTGATCCGCCCCGGCGACGAAGTCATCGTCTTCGACCCCTGCTACGACAGCTACGAACCCGCCGTGGAACTGGCCGGTGGCCGTTGCGTGCACGTGCAACTGGGCGCCGACAGCTTTGCCATCGACTGGCAGAAACTCAGCGATGCGCTGAGCCCGCGTACCCGCATGATCGTCATCAACTCGCCGCACAACCCCAGCGGCGCGCTGATTACCCGTGCCGAGCTGGACCAGCTGGCGGCGCTGATCGCCGACCGTGACATCTATGTGCTCAGCGACGAGGTGTACGAGCACCTGGTGTACGACGGCGCGCGCCACGCCAGCGTGCTGGCCCACGAGGCCCTGTACGCGCGGGCCTTCGTGGTCAGTTCGTTCGGCAAGACCTACCACGTGACCGGCTGGAAGACCGGCTATGTGATCGCGCCGCCAGCCCTGAGTGCCGAGTTGCGCAAGGTGCATCAGTACGTCAACTTCTGCGGCGTGACGCCGCTGCAGTGGGCGCTGGCCGATTTCATGGCCGAGCACCCGGAACATGTCGAAGAGCTGCCGGCGTTCTACCAGGCCAAGCGCGACCTGTTCTGTGGCCTGCTGCAAGGCTCTCGCTTCCAGTTCAAGCCGGTGGCCGGTACGTATTTCCAGCTGGTGGACTATTCGGCGATTCGCCCGGACCTCGACGACGTGCAGATGTCGGTATGGCTGACCCGCGAACACGGCGTGGCGACCATTCCGGTGTCGGTGTTCTACCAGCAACCCATTCCCGAGCAGCGCCTGGTGCGCCTGTGTTTCGCCAAACGCGAGGAGACGCTGCGTCAGGCAGCGGAAAAACTATGCGCGATCTGAGTACATTGCCCAACCTGACCGTGGCGCTGGTGCAGACCAGCCTGGCCTGGCAGGACCGCATGGCCAACTACGAGCATTTCGAGGTGCTGCTGGAGCAGGCCCGCGGCGCGGACCTGATCATCCTGCCGGAGATGTTCACCACCGGTTTTTCGATGGACTCCGAAAGCCTGGCCGAGCCGGAAAACGGCCCCACCTACAAATGGCTCAAGAGCCAGGCCAGGAAGCTCGATGCCGTGGTGACCGGCAGCGTGATCATCCAGGCCGAGGACGGCAGCCACCGCAACCGCCTGCTGTGGGCGCGCCCGGACGGCGAGATCCTGTTCTACGACAAGCGCCACCTGTTCCGCATGGCCGGCGAGCACAAGCACTACACCCCCGGCGAGCGCCAGGTGCAGTTCGAGCTCAAGGGGTGGCGGGTGCGCCCGCTGATCTGCTACGACCTGCGCTTCCCGGTGTGGAGCCGCGATGCACAGGACACCGACCTGCTGCTGTACACCGCCAACTGGCCGGCGGCGCGGCGCCTGCACTGGAACCGCCTGCTGCCGGCACGGGGCATCGAGAACCTGTGCTACGTGGCGGCGGTGAACCGCGTGGGCACCGATGGCAAGGGCTTTGGTTACAGCGGCGACAGCCAGGTGCTGGACTTCCAGGGCGAGAGCCTGCTCAGTGCCGGCGAGGCCGACGGCGTGTTCACCGTGGTGCTGAGTGCGGCGGACCTTGCCGCATACCGCACGCGGTTCCCGGCCAACCTGGATGCCGATACCTTCGACCTGCACTGACCCCTTCGCCGGCCTTGCCAGCGAAGAGTGACGCTCAATACACATCCCGCCGGTACCGCCCCAGCTCGATCAACTGCTCAAGCTCTTCAGCCCCCAGCACCTCGGCCAGCACCGCATCCACACCCGCCGCCATGCCTTCAAGGCTGCCACAGATATAGATCGACGCTCCCTCCGCCAGCCATCGGCGCAGCTCATCAGCCTGTTCGCGCAGCCGATCCTGCACATACACCTTCTGCGCCTGGTCCCGCGAGAACGCCAGGTCCAGCCGCGCCAGTTCACCACTTGCCAGCCAGCCCTGCAGTTCCTCCTCGCACAGGAAGTCATGCGCCCGGTTACGCTCGCCAAACAGCAGCCAGTTGCGTTGCTCGCCGTCCACGATTCGCGCCCTCAGCAGGCTGCGCAACCCGGCCAGCCCGGTACCGTTGCCGATCAGGATCATCGGTGCCGGAGCCGTCGGCAGATGGAAACCGCTGTTGCGGCGCAACCGCACGCTCACGCTCGCGCCCAGCGCCAGGTGTTCGGTCAGCCAGCCCGAGCCCAGGCCCAGCGTGCCGTCCGGATGACGCTCCTGGCGCACGATCAGCTCCAGCACACCGTCACTGGCAATCGAGGCGATGGAGTATTCGCGCGCTGCCACCGGGATCAACGCATCCACCAGCGCCTGCGCGTGCAGGCCGATCAGGTGGCCGCGGCTGGCCGGCAACAACCGCCCGCCCAGTGCATGGTCCAGGCGCTCCTCCAGGCCGTCCACACGCACAGGCGTGTGAGGCTCAAGGCCAAGCCCGTCGAGCAACGCCTTGACCGTCGAACCGGCATTGCGCGGCAGTACATCGACCAGGTCCCCGGCATCCCAGCGCTCTGGCTGCGACGGTTGCAGGCCGAGCAAGTACACCGGTGCGCCCTGGCTGCCAGGGTTGAGCAGCTCGCGCCGGGTCAAGGTCCAGGCGCTGAACTGCGGCGGCTGCCAGGCAGACAGCGGCGCTGCGCCGGTCAATGCCGCCAACTGCTGCTGCCATTGCTGCAAGGCAGCAGGATCTGCACTGTCGACTTCCACGGCAGAGAAACTGGCGGTGGCACCGCGAGCCTCCAGCCAGTGCTGCAAGCTGCGCGCAAAACCGCAGAAATGCGGGTACTGGCGGTCTCCCAGTGCGAGCAGGGCGTAGTTCAGGTTACCCAGCGTCCACGGCTGGCCAAGCACCTTGCGCTCGAAGCCTCGGGCGCTGTCCGGCGCCTCGCCGTCGCCAAAGGTGCTGACCACGAACAGCGCGCGTTGCGCCTGCTGCAGATCGGTTTCGGTCAGCGTCGCCAGGGGCTGCACGCGCACCGCCAGGCCCGCCGCCTGCAGTTGCCCGGCGCTCTGCCAGGCCAGTTGTTCGGCGAAGCCGCTCTGGCTGGCAAACCCCACCAGCCATCCGTTGCCTGTGTCGCCGGCCGGGTTCAGGCCCTTGCGCGCCTCGCGTACCTGGCGCTTCTTGCGCCTGCGGTCCAGGTACAGCAGCCAGCCGGTGATGAAGAACAGCGGCATGCTCAGGCTGGCGAGGGTCACCAGGATGCGCCCGGTGAGCCCGAAGTAGCTGCCCACATGCAGGGCATACACGCTGGCCAGCAGCTGCGCCTTGAACGACTTGTCGGTGTAGCGATCGTGCTGGCGTACCACGCCGGTGGCCGGGTCCAGGCTCAGGGTGTTGAGCGCGCGCTCGTGCTCGGCGTTGTCGAGCAGGTAGAACAGGGTGGCGGGCTGGCCGCCGGCCGGTGGCAGGCGCAGGTTGTAGGTGCGCAGGCCCGGGCCGGCCGCTGCCTGCAGGCTGGTCCAGATGGCGTCGTAGTCCACCACCAGCGGCGCCGCATCCTTGCCGGGTGCGGGCGGGCGGCCACGGCCTTCGCCGCGCTTGCGCTGTTCGCCAGCGGCCGGTGCATCGCCCAGCAACCGGTTCAGCCCCTCGCGGTACCACTCGTAGGACCAGAACAACCCGGTCAGGGCAAACAGCAGGTAGAACAGCAGGCACCAGGTACCGGCCACCGCGTGCAGGTCCCAGTTGAAGGCACGACCTTTCTTCGCCCAGTCCAGGGTCAGCCAGGTTCGCCAGTTCAGCGCCTGACGCGGCCAGCGCAGGTACAGCCCCGACAGGCAGAAGAAGATCAGCATCAGGGTACAGGCGCCGGTGATCTGCCGGCCGGTGTCGCCCATGGCGAGGAAGCGGTGCAACTGCAGCATCAGGTCGAAGAACCCCTGGCCACTGACCGGGGGCTGCAGCTTGCCGGTGTAGGGGTCGGCATAGCGCAGGGTGCCGCGGCGCTCGCCCGTCGGTGGGGTGAAGAAGATGCGCGCAGCTTCGTCGCTGCGCACGTTCACCCACAGCATCGACACCTTGTCGCCCTGTTCGGCCTCGACGCGGCGCACCAGTTCGGCCGGCGGCAGCACGCCTTCGTCGCGCACCTGCACCTTGAGCACCTGTGGGTTGAACAGGCGCAGCAATTCGTCCTGGAACGACCAGGTTGCCCCGGTCACTCCCATCAGCGCCAGCACCAGCCCGGCGGTGATGCCGAAGAACCAGTGCAGTTGAAACAGGCTTTTCTTCACCACATCGACCACCTTGTGTTGCGGGTTGCGTGAATGCGCCGCGCATTATGCCTTGATACACAAAGGCCCCGATCACCGAAGTGAACGGGGCCGGGCCTGCCAGCTGCCGTCAGAAGTGGAAGCTGGTGGTCAGCAGCGCCGTGCGACCGGCCGCCTGGTTGGCGTAGTGCGCCGCGTAGGCCTTGTCGTAGTAGACCTCGTTGGTGAGGTTCTGCACGTTCAGCTGCAGGTCGACGTTCTTGGTCAGCTTGTAGCTGGCCATGGCGTCGTAGCGCCAGTACGAATCGACCATCACGCTGTTGGTCACGTTGCCGAACACGTCGTCGACGTAGAAGGCACCACCGCCGAGGGTGAGTTTTGGCGTGACGTTGTAGGTGGTCCACAGGGTCAGGCTGTTGTTCGGCGTGTTGGGCATCTGGTTGCCGTCGTTGTAGCCGTCCACCAGCACACCGCCGACCGACTGCGCGCCACCGTCGACCAGCTTGGCGTCCATGTAGGTGTAGCCGGCAAACACCTGCCAGTCATTGGTCAGCTTGCCGGTGGCGGTCAGCTCCAGGCCATCGACGCGGCTCTTGCCGGCGTTCTGGTAGGTGTTGGCATCGACCAGTACGCGGGCGTTTTCCTTCTCGGTGCGGAAGATCGCGGCGGTCAGGTTCAGACGCTGATCGAGCAGGTCCCACTTGGTGCCGATTTCGTAGTTGGTGGTCTCTTCGGCCTTCAGGTCGCTGGTGGTGGTCGGCGTCAGCAGCGGGTTGCCGTCGCTGCCTTCACCCAGCGAAGCGCCGGCCGGGGTGGCCGAGGTCGCATACGAGATGTACACGCTGCCGTTGTCGGTCGGCTTCCAGGTCAGGCCCAACTGGCCGGTCACGAACTCGCTGGTGTCTTCGGTCTTGAAGCTGGTCGCACCACCCGCCACCTTGGTCTTGGCCTTGGTGTCGAAGTGGTCGTAGCGCAGGCCCATGGTCAGCAGCCAGGCCGGGTTCAGCTCCAGGGTATCGGTCAGGTAGATGGCGCGGGTGCTGCTGGTGGTGTCGGCGCCGGCATCGGTACGGGTCACGTCGCCGCCCCAGGCCTCGTTCGGGTTGGGATTGGGGAACGAGGTGCACACACCCGGGATCTGGCCGGTGGCCGAAGAGCAGTTGCCGGAACGGAAGCCGGTGATGTCGTAGCCTTCCTTGGTGGAGGCCTCGCGGCTCAGCTCGATACCGGTGGAGAAGGTGTTCTTGAACCCGCCGATGTACACCTCGCCGAACAGGTCGGTCTGGTTGGTGGTGGTGCGGGTGTTGGCCACGCGGTTGTTCGGGCGGCGCCAGACTTCACCGTTGAGGATGTTGCCCTTGCTGTCGTCGGGCTGGCTGTAGATGAAGTCTTGCAGGGTGTTGCCGTGGCGCAGGGTGTTCTTGAGGGTCAGCGCATCGTTCAGGTCGTGCTCGACGGCGATGGTCGCGATATCGGCACGGGTCTTGTAGAAGTCGCGATCGACCAGGCCGTAGTAGTTGCTGCTGCGGCCGCCATCGTCAGGCTTGTCCGGGTTGGCCGAGGTGCGCCCGGCGGTGCTGCCCGAGCGCAGGCCGTAGGGGATGCCCGAATCCGGCAGGTCGTCGCTCTCCACGTGGTAGTAGTCCAGGCTCACGCGGGTCGGGGTACCCAGGCCGAATACCAGGGACGGGGCCACGCCCCAGCGGTCGTAGTTGACCTCGTCGCGACCGGCCACGTTGCTTTCGTGGCTCATCAGGTTCAGGCGAAACGCTGCGGTGTCGAGGAACTGGTAGTTGCCATCGAAGGTGTAGCGCTTGGTCTGGTCCGAGCCCCAGGTGAAGGCACCGTCGGTGCTGTTGCCCAGGTGGGCCTTCTTGGTCACCAGGTTGATGGTGCCACCGGCTGCACCGCGCCCGCCGATGGTCGAGTTGGGGCCCTTGGCCACTTCAACCGATTCGATGGCGAAGATCTCGCGGGTCTGCGAGCCCACGTCACGCACGCCGTCCAGGTACATCGAGCCTTGCGAGTCGAAGCCGCGAATGAACGGGCGATCGCCCGACGGGTTGCCGCCTTCGCCGGCGCCCATGGTGATGCCAGGCACGGTACGCAGGGCATCCTGCAGGGTCAGGGCGTTGGTGTCCTTGATGACCTGTTGCGGCACCACGGTCACGCTGCGCGGGATGTCCACCAGCGGCGCCGTGTACTTCTGCGATGAGGACTTCTCGACCTTGTAGTCGGTGCTGGCGGTATCGGCCTGGCCATTGATGCTGGTGGCATCCAGCGCGATCGAGCCGCTTGTGGCCGGGGCTGCGTCGGCCGCATAGGCCAGGTGGCCGGCGGACGTGGCGCTCAACGCGACCCCGATGGCAGAAGCAAGCAGGCGTGGTGAACTGACAGCGGTAGGCACGTAATGGCGCGACATCGGAAGGTCCCCAAGGTGTGAAGGCGCCGAAATATAATGTAAACAAATATGAGTAACAATTGAGATCAATTGCTATTCGTACTGAATTTACATTCTTTACACCTTTGTGTGGCGGTTTATGCCTGCTGAAACGTCCCGCCCCTCGCAAGGGGCTTGTACTGGTTCAATAAGAATCAATACCATTGACGCCCTTTAGCCGACCCCTGGTGCCTGCGCCATGCTTTTACACATTCCCGGCCTGTTCACCCGCGAAGAAGTGCAGCGTATTCGCCAGGCGCTGGAGCAGGCCGATTGGGCCGACGGCAAGATCACCGCGGGCTACCAGTCGGCCAAGGCCAAGCACAACCTGCAGCTGCCCGAGGCGCACCCGCGGGCCAAGGAAATCGGCAGCGCGATGATCGAGCGCCTGTGGAGCAACCCGCGCTTCATGTCGGCGGCGCTGCCGTTCAAGGTGTTCCCACCGTTGGTCAACTGCTACCGCGAAGGGGGCAGCTTCGGCTTTCACATCGACAACGCCATCCGCCAGCCGCGTGGCAGCCATGAGCGGGTTCGTACCGACCTGTCGTCGACACTGTTCTTCAGCGACCCCGACGAATACGACGGTGGCGAGCTGGAGATCCAGGACACCTATGGCCTGCAGCAGGTCAAGCTGGCGGCAGGCGACATGGTGCTGTACCCCGGCACCAGCCTGCACAAGGTCAACCCGGTAACCCGCGGGGCGCGCTATGCGGCGTTTTTCTGGACCCAGAGCATGGTGCGCGAGGACAGCCAGCGGGCCTTGCTGTTCGAGATGGACAACGCCATCCAGCAGCTCACGGTGGATGTGCCCGACCACCCGTCGCTGATTCAGCTCACCGGCACCTACCACAACCTGCTGCGCCGCTGGGCAGAGGTCTGAGCCGTGACCTTCAGCCTGCGTCGCGAAGAACAGGTCGATATCGACCAGTTGCATCAACTCATCGAACACAGTCCGGGCAAGGCGGCCCAGGCCCTGCTGGCGGCTGCCGCGCAGAACGTTGTCGAGGCCCAGCTGCTGCTGGGGCAGATCCTGCTCGACGGGCGTGGCATCGAGCAGGACCCGGCACTGGCGCGGACCTGGTTCGGCATTGCCGCCCGCCAGGGCAGTTCGATGGGGCACAACATGCTCGGGCGCTGCCTGGAGCATGGGTGGGGAGGGCAGGCCGACCTGGCGGCGGCGGCCGGTCACTACCGTGCGGCCGCTGCCGCAGGGCTGGACTGGGGGCAGTACAACCTGGCCAACCTGCTGGCCACGGGGCGGGGTGTGGGCCAGGACCATGCTGCGGCTCTGCACCTGTATCAGCAGGCCGCCCACGCCGGCCACGCCAAGTCGATGAACCTGCTGGGACGTTACCTGGAGCAGGGGCTGGCCTGCGCGGCCGACCGGCACGCCGCCATGCACTGGTATCGTCTTTCTGCCGAGGCCGGCGATTTTCGCGGGCAGTTCAGCCATGCGGCGATCCTCGCCGAGCAAGGCCACATGGAGCAGTCGCTGGTGTGGCTGCAAAAGGCCCTGGAGCAGGGTAACGGCAACTTCCTGCGTGCTGCAGTGGCCAGCCTGGAGCAGGCCCAGCAGCCGCAGATCCAGGCGATGGCGGGGGCCTATCGGCAGCGTCTGGAGCAGGTGTCGCGGCAGGCCACGGAAAGCCTTCACTCTCGGGTTTAGCCTGCCGCCTTTCTATGCTCGATCACTCCCATGCTTCTCAAGGAAGATCGACCATGAACAGCAACCACCGTATTGCCAGTCACCCGGGCCTTGCCTGCGCAGGGGGTCGCCATGAGTGACACCTGGAATTTCTCATTCATCGCCAGCCTCTACTCGGTGACGCCGGGCCACAAGGGCCGTATCGGTATCAGCCTGGTCGAAGGCGGCATCGACAACGATGGCTGGTTGCAGGTGATGACCGACACCCGGCTCATCAAGCCGGTCAATTTTCGTTTCGACTACGTCTCCCACACCGACCGGCGCATTACCTACAACATCTCCAGCTCTTCGGATACCGGGTTCTATCGGGGCGCGGCGGTGGGCAAGAACTTCAATCACTATGTGGGCCTGTTCCCGGGGGGTACCAGCGAGCCCTGGCTGGTCAAGCCCTTGGGGGAGTGGGGCGACCATGACGTGCTGCGACTGAAGCTCTATGACACCTACGAGTGCAGCATCGGCAACTACCGTCACTCCGACGGCATGGATTACCTGAATGTGATCAGCGGGGAGAACCTCGAGTTCGAGGCACATGTACTGCGCGTGCTGAGCTGACCTCGCGGGCCCATGAAAAAAGGCGACGGTTGCAACCGTCGCCTTTCGTGTGCAGCTGACCCGTGGTTACAGGTAGTACGCCTTCAGCGGCGGGAAGCCGTTGAACTCCACCGCGCTGTAGCTGGTGGTGTAGGCGCCGGTCGACAGCCAGTACAGGCGGTCACCGATGGCCAGGTTCAGCGGCAGGCCGTACTTGTAGTGTTCGTACATGATGTCGGCGCTGTCGCAGGTCGGGCCGGCGATCACCACCTCTTCCATCTCGCCTTTCTTTTCGGTCCAGATCGGGAACTTGATCGACTCGTCCATGGTTTCGATCAGGCCGGAGAACTTGCCCACGTCGGTGTAAACCCAGCGCTCCACGGCGGTACGCGACTTGCGCGCCACCAGCACCACTTCGCTGACCAGGATGCCGGCGTTGGCGATCAGCGAGCGGCCAGGCTCCAGGATGATTTCCGGCAGGTCGTCGCCGAAGTCTTCCTTGAGAAAGCGAATGATCTCTTCGGCGTAGGTTTCCAGGCTGTTGGTACGGGTGATGTAGTTGGCCGGAAAGCCGCCACCCATGTTGATCAGCTTGAGCACGATGCCGTCTTCTTCCTTCAGGCGCTCGAAGATCACCTTGACCTTGGCGATGGCCGCATCCCACACGCTGATGTCGCGCTGCTGCGAACCCACGTGGAAGGAGATGCCGTAAGGCACCAGGCCCAGGTCGCGGGCCAGGATCAGCAGGTCCATGGCCATGTCGGTCTGGCAGCCGAACTTGCGCGACAGCGGCCAGTCGGCGGTGGTGGAGCCTTCGGTGAGGATGCGTACATACACTTTCGAGCCCGGTGCGGCCTTGGCGATATTGCGCAGGTCGGCTTCGGAGTCGGTGGCGTACAGGCGCACGCCCTTCTCGTAGAAGTAGCGGATGTCCTTGGATTTCTTGATGGTGTTGCCGTAGCTGATGCGCTCCGGGCCGATGCCGCGGGCCATCACCTTGTCCAGCTCGTAGATCGAGGCGATGTCGAAGTTCGAGCCCTTGTCCTTGAGCAGGTCGATGATTTCGACCGCAGGGTTGGCCTTGACCGCGTAGTACACCTTGGCGAATTCGAAACCGGCGCGCAGGTCGTCATAGGCCTTGCTGATCATGGCCGTGTCGATGAGCACGAACGGGGTTTCTTGCTTGTCGGCGAACGCCTTCATTTTGTTGAAGGTATCGCGTGCGAAGTAGTCTTCGACCTGGATCGACATGCTGGGGGACTCCATGGGCAAACTGAATGAATAAGTGGCTGCAACTGAGCGCCCTCCGTATCCCCACTTTGGTTCGCCTACTTCCCAAGGCATGTCGCCGAAAGCAAAAAGGTCAACCGGGTCGCAGAAGCTGCGCAGCGGGTGACCTTGCTGTCTCGTCGTCAGTACTTGAGCCGGATGGATCGTTTCCAGCATGGACGCTCGGCGCGAACTTTAGGACCTGAAGGATTCAAGATCAACAAAAAATCTCGCGTTTTTTCGCTACGCTGACGCACGTTGCAGACACCCCTCGTTTTAACCGACCCGGATGACAGGCAGATGTTCCCGAAGTTTTGCGAAGCGTTAAAAATACCCGCACGTTCGCAGCTTTTGCAGGCCAACTCGGCTAAAACAACGATGGCGTCAACTTCGGCGACGATGGCCCCAAAAGGTTGGGCAAGCACGCGCAAACAGCTTGAACGGGCAGGGCACGGGCACCGTTCACAGCGGGGCGTGTGTGCATATTTTTAGCCGCTCGCATGGGCGCTGTTGCAGGGCAATCGCCCGGCGGTGATTGCCGGGTTTAATAAGAAACATTACTATTCGCAACCTCCCTCCCGCCTAGCGACGACCCCCGCACCGTGTCTCGACACAAAGGCTTCCTCGACCACTACCATGAGCTGATCGGCACCTGGACACGCAAGCTGCGCAGTCGTCAGCAGGCCGAGGACCTCGCGCACGATGCCTTTGTGCGGGTGCTGGAAAACCCCGCCCTGCCAGTCGAGCAGCCGCGCGCCTATCTGCACAAGACGGCACGCAACATTGCCGTGGACGGCTACCGGCGCGAAGACCGGCGCCAGGCCCTGGAGCAGGAAGGGCTGGACCTCTCGCCCACCCCGGGCGATGACCCCGAGGCCTATGTGCATGCACTGGAGCTGGCCGACAGCGTGGAACGCGCCCTGGCCGAGCTGCCGCTCAACTGCCGCAAGGTGTTCATCTGGCAGAAGCTCGAAGGCCTGACCCAGGCCGAGATCGCCGAGCGCATGGGCTTGACCAAGAACATGGTCGAAAAGTATATGATCCGCACGCTCCGGCATCTGCGTGAGCACCTGGATGTGTCAACGAGATGAGTCAGGCAAATGTTTTCATGAATCAGGGCACATGCCCCTGCGGCGATGACGCCGTGCGCGAGCAGGCCGCCGAATGGTTCGCCCGTGGCCGCGATGCGCCCCTGACGCCCCAGCAGCAGGCGCAACTGCATGCCTGGCTGGCGCAGCACCCCCAGCATAAACATGAGTACGACCTGCTCGGGCGCCTGTGGGGCGCGGCCGACCTGCTGCCGCGCGAGCGCCTGCAGGCCTTGTGTGCGCCCGACCCGGTGCGCCAGCTGCCGCGTCGACGCCTGTTGCGCCAGGCCCTGGCAGCCAGTGTGGTGGCGGTCGCGGCAGGGCTTGGCTGGTTCGGCTGGCAGCAGCACCAGCTCAATTACCAGGGCCAGATGCAGACCGGCCTGGGCGAGCGTCGCCAGCTCGACCTGCCCGATGGCTCGCGCCTGGAGCTCAACGGCCGCACGCGGGTGCAGGTGAGTTTCAGTGCCGGGCAGCGGGACATTCGCCTGGAGCAGGGCGAGGTGATGTTCAGCGTTGCCCATGATACGGCCCGCCCCTTCGTGGTCAGCACCGGCCATGGCAAGGTCACGGTCACCGGTACGCGCTTCGATGTGCGCCGCGACAGCGAGCAGACCCGCGTGGCGGTCGAGCAGGGTTCGGTGCGCGTGCAGGGCGACGGCCAGGGGCAGGCGCTGCTGAGCGCCGGCCTCGGTTCGCACATCGATGCCCATGGCGCGGTGGCAGCGCCCTATACGGTGGACGCCGCCGCGTTGACCGCCTGGCGCGGCGGCAAACTGGTGTTCAACGATGTGCCGCTGGGCGAGGTGGTGCGCGAGGTCTCGCGCTACCGCGAACACCCGCTGCGCGTGGCTCCCGGCAAAACGGCGGCGCTGCGCCTCAGCAGCAGCTTCAGCACCGATGACACCGACGCCCTGCTGCGCGCCTTGCCCAGCATCCTGCCGGTGGCCATCAAGGCCCATGCCGATGGCTCGCAAGAAATAATCGCAAAATAGATTCAGGTTTTTTTCCCGTTGTTCGTCTTCCTGCCCAACTGCAACTGCCAAGCATTTTCATTCGCAGGCGGTGGCCGATTTTCTGACCCTCAGGACTTCTCGACGACGTGAACAACAACAAGGTTTCCAAACGCTGGCTGCCGCTGGCACTGGCATTGGCCGTCAGCGGCGGCATCGCCAACAGCTACGCCGATTCGGCACCCACCAGCATCCAGATCCAGGCCCAGCCGCTGGCCGCGGCACTGGGCCAGCTGGGCCGGCAGACATCGCTGCAACTGTTCTTCAGCCCCGACCTGGTGGCCGGCAAACAGGCCCCGGCGGTGTCCGGCAACCTGGCCCCCGAACAGGCGCTGCAGGCCCTGCTGCAGGGCAGCGGGCTGACCTACGAGATTTCCCAGGGCACCGTGGTGCTGCACGCGGCGCAGCCAGTGAGCACGGCGCCCGGCACCCTGGAGCTGGCGCCTACCGACATCAGCATGGTCGGCGACTGGCTGGGCGACGCCCAGGAAAGCGTGGTGCAGAACCACCCCGGTGCGCGCACCGTGGTACGCCGTGAAGCCATGGTCGAGCAGGGCGCGCTGAGCGTGCGCGACGTGCTGCGCGGGGTGCCGGGTGTGCAGGTGCAGGACTCCAACGGCACCGGCGGCAGCGACATCGCGCTGAACGTCGGCGTGCGCGGGCTCACCTCGCGCCTGTCGCCGCGTTCCACGGTGCTGATCGACGGCATTCCCGCCGCATTCGCCCCGTATGGCCAGCCGCAGTTGTCGATGGCGCCGATTTCCTCGGGCAACCTGGACAGCATCGACGTGGTGCGCGGCGCAGGCTCGGTGCGCTATGGGCCGCAGAACGTCGGCGGGGTGATCAACTTCGTCACCCGAGCCATCCCCGAGAAGGCCACCGGCGAGCTGGGCACCACGATCCAGACCTCGCGTCATGGCGGCTGGAAGCACATCGAGTCGGCCTTCCTTGGCGGCACCGCCGACAATGGCCTGGGTGCGGCGTTGCTGTACTCCGGGGTCAAGGGCAATGGCTACCGCAGCAGCAACAACAGCAACGACATCGACGACGTGCTGTTCAAGACCCACTGGGCGCTGACCGACCGTGACGAGCTGTCGCTGAACTTCCATTACTACGATGGCAAGGCCGACATGCCCGGCGGCCTGACCCAGGCCCAGTTCGACAAGAACCCCTACCAGTCCGACCGCGACCACGACAACTTCACCGGTCGGCGCAAGGATGTCTCGCTCAAGTACCTGCGCCAGATCGACGACGTGACCCAGTTCGAGGTGCAGACCTACTACACCGACAGCTTCCGTGGCAGCAGCATTGCCGCGCGCGACCAGCAAACGCTGTCGTCGTACCCGCGCAGCTACCACACCTTTGCCGTCGAGCCGCGCCTGTCGCGGGTGTTCGTCACCGGCCCGGCCACCCAGGAGGTCAGCGTCGGTTATCGCTACCTCAAGGAAGCCATGCACGAGCAGGCCACGCGCCTGGCGCTGATCGACAACGTGCCCATTGTGACCCCGGAATCCGACGGCCACGTGTACCAGGACCGTACCGGCGGCACCGAGGCCAGCGCCTACTACATCGACAACAAGATCGACGTGGGCAACTGGACCATCACCCCGGGCGTGCGTTTCGAGCACATCAACACCGACTGGAACGATCGCCCGGTCATGGGCCTGGGCAACAAGCCGGTGGTGGCCAAGAGCCGCAGCGTGACCAGCAACGAACCGCTGCCGGCATTGAGCGTGATGTATCACCTGTCCGATGCGTGGAAGCTGTTCGCCAACTACGAGACCTCGTTCGGCAGCCTGCAGTACTTCCAGCTGGGCCAGGGCGGGCAGGGCGACCAGACCGCCAACGGTTTGCAGGCCGAGAAGGCCAAGACCTACGAGATCGGCACGCGCTATGACAACGGCAACTGGGGCGGCGAGCTGACCGCGTTCTACATCGACTTCGATGACGAGCTGCAGTACATCAGCAACGACGTGGGCTGGACCAACCTGGGCGCGACCAAGCACCAGGGCATCGAGGCCTCGATGCACTACGACCTGGCAGGGCTGGACCCGCGTCTGCAGGGCTTGAGTGCGAACGCCGGCTTCACCTACACCCGCGCCACCTATGAAGGGGCGATCCCGGGCTTCGAAGGGCGCGACCTGCCGTTCTACTCACGCCAGATCGCCAATGCCGGGCTGCGTTACCAGGTGGACCGCTGGACCTGGAATGTGGACGCCTATGCGCAATCCAAACAGCGTGCTCCGGGTACCGGCATGACCAGCAAAGGTGCCTTCACCGGCGACTACATCACCGAACCGACGGCTGATGGGCAGTATGGCGACATTCCGGGGTATGTGACCTGGAGTGCGCGGGGCGGGTATGACTTTGGTGCCCAGCTGTCGAACCTGAAGCTGGCGGCGGGGGTGAAGAACATCTTCGACAAGCAGTTCTTCACCCGTTCCAGCGACAACAATTCGGGGATCTACCTGGGCGAGCCGCGCACGTTCTATGTGCAGGCCAGTGTAGGGTTCTGACAACGCCTTCGCTACGCCGATCACTCAGGCCATGGCCTGCCGGACCGGCGTTGTCAGCCTTGTCTGTTCGGCAGTAGATCGCGGTGGAGCTATTCAGGCCACCGTTTCGGCCGGCGACACGATGCTGGTCTTCATGCCCCGCGAACGCCCCGAACTCAGGTACGCGGCAATCGATTCCTGGGTGACCTCGCCCAGGAACACGTTCTCGGCGTCCAGTACCGGCAACCACGAACGGTTGAACTCGTACATGCGCGACAGCAGGATGCGCAGGTGCTCGTCATGCGCGGCGGTGGCGTTGAACGTGCGCAGGAAGTCCGCGCAGGTGCCCTGCTGACGGTGCAGGTCGCGCCGGCGCACATAGCCCATCGCCTTGTTCTGGCCATCGGTGACCACCACGTAGCGACGGTCATGTTCGTCCATCAGCTCCAGCGCATCGGCCACCGACGTCTCGGGGCTCACCGATGGCGCGTTGTCCGCCGCATCCTCGGCACGCACCAGCAGCAGGCGCTTGAGGGTGCTGTCCTGGCCCACGAAGTTGCTCACGAAGTCATCTGCCGGGTGCGCCAGCAAGGTGTCGGGGTGGTCGATCTGGATCAGCTTGCCGGCGCGGAAGATGGCGATCTTGTCGCCCAGCTTGATCGCTTCGTCGATGTCGTGGCTGACCATGATCACGGTCTTGTTCAGCGCACGCTGCATCTCGAAGAACTCGTTCTGGATCATCTCGCGGTTGATCGGGTCGACCGCACCGAACGGCTCGTCCATCAGCAGCAGCGGCGCATCCGCCGCCAGCGCGCGGATCACGCCGATACGCTGCTGCTGGCCACCGGACAGTTCACGCGGGTAGCGGTGCAGGTACTGCTTGGGCTCGAGCTTGATCATGCTCATCAGCTCGCGGGCCCGCTCGTGGCACTTGTGCTTGTCCCAACCGAGCAGGCGCGGCACCACGGTGATGTTCTCCTCGATGGTCATGTTGGGGAACAGGCCGATCTGCTGGATCACATAGCCGATGGTGCGACGCAGCGTCACCGCGTCCAGGTCGGTGGTGTCTTCGCCATTGATCAGCACCTTGCCCGAGGTGGGCGCGATCAGGCGGTTGATCATCTTGAGGGTGGTGCTCTTGCCGCACCCGGACGGGCCGAGGAACACGCAGATCTCGCCTTCGTTGACCGTCAGGCTTACCGAGTCGACGGCCTTTACGTCCTTGCCGTTGCTGTGGAAGGTCTTGCACAGGTTCTGAAGTTCGATCATTTGAGCAGTCCTTTTGGAGTCAGCGAGCGTTGCAGGGCTTGCAGCAGCAGGTCGGCGAAGATGGCCAGCAGGCTCACCAGCACGGCGCCGACCAGCAGCATCGACATGTCGCTGCGGCTGATGGAGGTCAGGATAAGTACGCCAAGGCCACCGGCACCGATGGTCGCGGCAATGGTCATCACGCCGATGTTCATCACCACGGCGGTGCGTACACCGGCCAGAATCACCGGTACCGCAATCGGCAGCTCGACCATGCGCAGGCGCTGGCCGAAGGTCATGCCGATGCCGCGGGCGGCTTCGCGTATGCCGGGCTCGACGTTGGTCAGCGCCAGGTAGGTGTTGCGCAGGATCGGCAGCAGTGAATACAGAAACACTGCGGTGATCGCCGGCAGCGGGCCCAGGCCCTGGCCGAACTTGGAATAGAACGGCAGCAGCAGGCCGAACAGGGCGATCGACGGCACGGTCAGCAGCACCGTGGCGCTGGCCTGCAGAGGCCCGGCAAGCACCGGAAAGCGGGTCATCAGGATGCCCAGCGGTACGCCGATCAGAATGGCCAGGGTGACCGCGATGCCGACCAGGGTGATGTGCTCCCAGGTCAGTTGCAGCACCTGGGCCCAGTCCAGGTGGGCGAAGGTATCAAGCAGACTCATGGTTGCTCCTCGGCAGGTGGATGCTGGCGCAGGTAGGTGGCGGCGACTTTGCTCGGGCTCTGGTGCTCGACGTCCACCTTGGCATTGAGCTGGCGCATGGTCTCGTCATCCAGTTGCTCGGCCAGCGGCTTGAGCAGCCCGGCCAGTTGCGGATGGGCGTCGAGTACGGCCTGGCGCACCACCGGGGCGGCGGTGTAGTCGGGGAAGTAGTGCAGGTCGTCGTCCAGCAGTTTGAGGTTGAAGGCGCTCAGGCGCCCGTCGGTGGTGTACACCAGCCCGCTGAACACCTGGCCGTTGCGCAGCGCGGTGTACACCAGCCCGGCGTCCATCTGGCGGATGTCGCGGCGGGTGAACTGCAGGTCGTAGGTCTGGGTCAGGCCCACCAGGCCGTCGGGGCGGTTGGCGAACTCGGTGTCCAGCGCCAGTACATGGCTGCGGTCGGGCTCGTCGCGCAGCACCTGATTGAGCTGGCTGATGCTGTTGACCTGGGGGTACTGCTCGGCGATGTTGCGCGGCAGCGCCAGGGCATAGGTGTTGCTGAACTTCGAGGGTGCCAGCCACACCAGGCCCTTCTTCGCGTCCAGCTGCTTGACCCGGGCGTAGGTGGCCTCGGCGCTGTCCATGCGTTCGTCGATATGGTTGTAGGACACCAGCGACACGCCGGTGTATTCCCACACCATGTCCAGTTGGCCGCTTTCCTGCGCGCTGCGCGCCAGGGTGCTGCCCAGGCCGCCGGTGATGCGCACGTCGAAGCCGTGGCTGCGCAGGTACTGCGCGGTGATTTCGGCCAGCACGGTCTGTTCGGTGAACACCCGCGCGCCGAGGCGGATCAGGGGTTTGTCGGCGGCTTGGGCGAATCCTGCGAACAGCAGGGCCGCGCCCAGCAACAAGGCGATTCTTTTCATGGGGGGTCCTTCGCTTAGTTGGCCAGGCCGCGTTCGAGCCAGCGGCGACTGCATTGGCTGACCAGCGCATCGAGCAGCAGGGCGAGCAAGGCCGTGGTGGCGGCGCCCAGCAACAGTTGCGGCTGGTTGTTAAGGGCGATGCCGGGGAAGATCAGGCTGCCCAGGCTGTTGGCGCCGATCAGGAACGACAGCGGCGCGGTACCCACGTTGATTGCCAGTGCCACTCGAACGCCGCCGACGATGATCGGTACCGCATTGGGCAGCTCGACCCGCCACAGCGTCTGACGCGGGGTCATGCCGATGCCGGTGGCGGCTTCCTTGAGCGAGGCGGGGACGTTTTTCAGGCCTTCGTAGGTGTTGCGCACGATGGGCAGCAGGGAGGCGAGGAACAGCGCGAAGATTGCCGGGCCTGCGCCGATGCCCAGAAAGCTCAGGGCGATGGCCAGAACGGCCAGGGGGGGAACGGTGTTGCCAATGTTGAAGATCTGCATGAAGCGTTCGGCGCGGTCGACCCGGTGCGGTCGACTCAAGGCAATGCCGGCGGGGATACCCACGGCCAGCGCCGCCACCATCGAGCACGCCACCAGCATCAGGTGCGCTTGCAGGTAGAACCACAGATCGGCGCGGTAGTGCGCGATTGTATCGATGCCGATCCAGTGGATCAGCAGGGCCAGGATGACGAGCGCGGCGGCCCATCCCATCAGCCCCTTGCCATAGCGTTTAGCCACAGGCGGACTCCTTTTTTTTGTCGGCGGGCACACTCCCGTGGCGGCTGCCGGTCCAGGCAGCAGGCAGTGTGATCGCGATAAGCAGCGGGTCGCTCCGGTAGAGCGGAACACGCCATGAGCGCAGCCTCGTCAGGCGCATGTTGCCGATGAAACCCACCCTGACGAACGGTTGAAAACCGTATACGTAACATCTCGTAACAGGGCAGTGGACGTCTCCGCAGTCGCAAAGGTTCCCATCCGAAGCGGCATTTGGCCAGCGCAGATCGACCCAGTGGTTCAGTTAGGGGGTGAGTTTGGGCTATAATCGCCGCCCTTTTTTGAATCTCCAGTCAGGCGATTTCCCATGACCAACCAGGCCGCCGAAGTCGCGAAACGCCGCACCTTCGCCATTATTTCCCACCCCGATGCGGGTAAGACCACCATCACCGAGAAGCTGCTGCTGATGGGCAAGGCGATTGCCGTCGCCGGTACGGTGAAATCGCGAAAGTCCGACCGCCATGCCACCTCCGACTGGATGGAAATGGAAAAGCAGCGTGGCATCTCCATCACCACCTCGGTGATGCAGTTCCCGTATCGCGACCATATGGTCAACCTGCTCGATACCCCCGGCCACGAAGACTTCTCCGAAGACACCTACCGCACCCTGACCGCAGTGGACTCGGCGCTGATGGTGCTCGACGGCGGCAAGGGCGTAGAGCCACGTACCATCGCCCTGATGGACGTGTGCCGTCTGCGTGACACGCCCATCGTCAGCTTCATCAACAAACTCGACCGCGATATCCGCGACCCGATCGAGCTGCTCGACGAGATCGAGGCGGTTCTCAAGATCAAGGCCGCGCCGATCACCTGGCCGATCGGCTGCTACCGCGACTTCAAGGGCGTGTACCACCTGGCCGGTGACTACATCATCGTGTACACCCCGGGCCACGGCCACGAGCGTACCGAGGTGAAGATCATCGAGAAGCTCGACTCGGATGAAGCCCGCGCCCACCTGGGTGACGAGTACGAGCGCTTCATCGAGCAACTGGAACTGGTGCAGGGCGCCTGCCATGAGTTCGACCAGGACGAGTTCATCAACGGCCAGCTGACCCCGGTGTTCTTCGGTACCGCGCTGGGCAACTTCGGTGTCGACCATGTGCTCGACGCGGTGGTCGACTGGGCGCCACGTCCGCTGCCACGTGTGGCCCATGAGCGCACCGTGGAGCCGACCGAAGAGAAGTTCAGCGGCTTCGTGTTCAAGATCCAGGCGAACATGGACCCCAAGCACCGCGACCGCATCGCGTTCATGCGCATCTGCTCGGGCAAGTACGAGAAGGGCATGAAGATGCGCCACGTGCGCACCGGCAAGGACCTGCGCATCGGCGACGCCCTGACGTTCTTCTCGTCCGAGCGCGAGCAGCTCGAAGAGGCGTTCGCCGGCGACATCATCGGCCTGCACAACCACGGCACCATCCAGATCGGCGACACCTTCACCGAGGGCGAGAGCCTGGGCTTCACCGGTATCCCGCACTTCGCCCCTGAGCTGTTCCGCCGCGTGCGCCTGAAGGACCCGCTCAAGTCCAAGCAGCTGCGCCAGGGCCTGCAGCAACTGGCCGAAGAGGGCGCCACCCAGGTGTTCTTCCCCGAGCGCAGCAACGACATCATCCTCGGCGCCGTGGGTGTGCTGCAGTTCGACGTGGTCGCCAGCCGCCTGAAGGAAGAGTACAAGGTCGAGTGCGGCTACGAGCCGATCACCGTGTGGTCGGCGCGCTGGATCAGCTGCGACGACAAGAAGAAACTCGAGGAATTCAGCAACAAGGCCGTGGAAAACCTGGCCATCGACGGTGGCGGTCACCTGACCTACCTGGCGCCGACCCGGGTCAACCTGGCGCTGATGGAAGAACGCTGGCCGGACGTGAAATTCCGCGCCACCCGCGAACACCACTGAGTTTTCGCACACCCCACGCCCGCGCAGCCCCCTGGCTGCGCGGGCGTTTTCGTTTCAGCCCCCCGCCGCCGGTGGGCGATGGCTTGCCTGGCCCAGGCGGTAGACCAGCAGGGTCAGCGAGTCGGCGTTCTTGAGCATGATTCGCGAGCGCACCACCGCATCGTCCAGAAAGCGCTGGCGCGCGACCGCCAGGTCATGGGTGTCGGCGATCTTGAGGATCAGGCTCAGGCCCTTGTTGTCGTCACGGGTGATGTCGCGTCGGGTACCGTCGCGTGAGCGCACCACGAACAGGCGCCGGGCCGGTGAACGGTGAGAGAACGCCTCGTCGTGCTGGCGCCTGAGCCAATCCTGCTGCTCGCCGGGCATGAGCAGGTCGGCAAACGCCAGCGAGGCATCCAGGTAGCGCATGTCGCGTGTGTCATAGGCGATATGCGAGAACTCGTGCAGCAGGCAGTTGGCACGCGCAATGGCATCGGCTTCCTGCCAGGACAGCTCGGGCCTGAGCTGGAGCCTGCCCAGGTAGCTGACGTCGAAATAAGCGTCCAGCAGAAACAGTTGCCGGAGCGGGTCATGGGGCGAGGTGAAGGCAATGCCGGTGTAGTTGCCGATATTGCTGGCCAGGATGTAGCGCCTGGACGTGGCGACCGAGTAGTCCTGCGAGGTCATCAGTTCGAAGAGTTTTTCCACCGGTTCACGTACGCGCTGCAGCAGCGCTTCGTCGGGTTCGACGCCGAAGAAATCGCTGAGGATCGTGCGGGTCTGTGCCGGCATGCGTTGCACCGGGCTGGCCTGCTGCAGGTTGTCCAGGCAGATGCCCAGGTAGTCGAGCGCCGTGCGGTGTGCCTGGCGCAGCATGCGCGCACGGGCCGGCATGAGTCGCTGGATCTGGCGCATGCCCACGGCCCGGATGACGATATCGTTGCCGGCCATCACCTGACGCGAGGCCCACCCGCCCAGCCTGCCGATGATGCCACCACTTAGCACGGGTATGGCCTGCTGCGGGTCGATCTGCCAGCGGCCGTTGCCTTCGCTGCGCAGGCGTGGCCCTGGTTCGTCGATGTCCGGCGCACTCAGGTGCCAGCGCTGGTCCAGCTGGCGAACGCCGTACACCTTGCCCTCCAGGCAGGCGAACTGCGTCTGGCCATCGACATCGGTATAGATCTGCTCGCGGCTGGCCAGGCCATCGAGGGACTGCTGCGGTACTTCGTAGGCGGACAGCCGCTGGTGCGACGCCTGCCCCAGGCGCCGCCAGAATTCGCCTTCGTCGGCCGGCAGCGCGCCAGGGCCCTGTTCGCGCACGCCATGCCCGGCCAGCAGGCCCTGCACCAGGGTGCAGGTCAGTTCCGACAAGGCCTGCGCCCAGTCGCCCGAGGGGCGCTCGGCCAATTGCAGCAGCGACAGTTCGCCCTGCCACGCGGCCAGCAGCAGGCCGATGCGGCCGGGGATGAACAGGGTCAGCTGGCTCCAGAGCAGCCCGAGTACCTCTTTCAGGGTGGCCCAGCGGGCTTCGGCGGTACTCACCAGTTGGGTACGGGCCATGCCCTGCAGCAAAGCTGCATTGGTCTCGAACAGGTACTGCAGGGCGTTGCCATGCACCGGGCGCCAGGCCAGGGTCACCGGCTGCTGGGCATACAGGGGCAGCTCGAAATCGAATTCGGCGCTGTAGGGCAGGTGGGCCTCGGTGAACCCACCGTGGTCGTAGCGCGGGCGCATCGTGTCGGGCATGCAGGCCAGTATCCGGGCCTGCAGGGCCGGCACGCTGCGAAGCTGCTGCAGCAGGTCGGCCGAACTGCTGAAGGCCTGGAACAGACCGCCGGCCTGGTACGGCGTGTACATCACCACGGGGCCGGGCGCGGGGCTGGCGTACATGAACAGGTACACCCCGGGCACGGTATCGGGGGGCAGGCCGCTGTCGGCGATCAGTTCCAGGGGCACCAGTTGTGCGGCGGGGGCTGGCAGCTGGTCACGGGCGGTGGCGTCGGGCTGCTCGACGACGGCGCGGATGCACTCGACGTCGGCTGCGCCCAGTTGCCCCTGGAGCCGGGCGCGCCACGCCGCTTCCAGCAGTTGCCCCGGCAATTGCCGGCAGAACAGCCGCAGGCGCCTGGGGTAGCTCGCATGGTCGCGGTCCAGTTGCTCGGCCAGCAGCTGGCGATAGCCTTGACCCAGGTCCAGTTCGCGCACCAGCGCCCGCAGGTAGGCGGCATCGATGCGCGCAGGCACGGTCATGTCGCCCTCGAGCGTGATTGCGGTGATGGCGTGGTCCCAGTCGCGGTAATGGTTGAGCGCGTAGTCGACCAGCGTCTGGCGATGCTGGATGCTGGCGGCCGCTTCGCCTGTGGGGACCTCACCGGTGGGCGGCAACGCGGTGACCCAGCGCGTGGTGGTGATCAACAGCTGGTCGGCAGGGTAGCGGCCGGCCGCGAAGTCCTGGTCCAGGCGGGCCTGAACCCGTTGGCGGGCATAGTCGGTCACCGCCGGGATGTCGAACAGGTAGTCCTGTGGTGACGGGCTTTGCAGCAGGTTGCGCCCCAGAACCTGCAGGTAGCCGTACTGTTCGCTGGGGGCGGCCTGCGCCAGCCAGTCAGGCAGATGGCCACGCAGGCGCCGGGCACTGGCCAGGCGCTGCAGACGCTGCAGGTAGCGCAGCGTGCCAGGCGTGTCGAGCGTGCTGCGCAGCAGGTCGGGCAGGTGTGCGGCAGGCAGGCCGCACCGGGTGAGCCGGTCGAAGGCGCGCCGCGTTGCGGCCACGTCGTGTTCGGCCTGCCAGCTCTGCAGGTGGTGCGCAGGCGCGCCTGCCAGCGCCAGCCATTGAAAGCGTTGCGCGGCGGGGTAGCGCGCTGCGTCGGCCTGCTCCAGCGCAAGGCGCGAGGTGAATGCGGCAAAGCCCTGGTCGAGGGTCCACAGCAGCCACAGATCGGGCTGTGCCTCGAGCGGCTGGCGGGTCAGCAGCAGGGCCTCGCTGCTGGGCGCCTGGTCCAGGGCCAGTTGCCAGGCCCAGGCCGGCGCTGCCGGCGAGGGCGCCGGAAACAGGGCGGCGTGAATCAGCGCGCGTGCCGAGGCTGGCAGCAGGCTGTCGTGGTCGAGCAGGCGGTATTCGAGGGTCAGGGCCAGTTGCCACAGGTGCTTGAGGTACGTGCGTCGCTGCGCTTGATACTGCGTCAGGGCGCTCGTCAGTTGGCTGGCGGTGGCATCGGCGACCTGTGCGACAGCCTGTCGGGCCAGCGCCAGGTCGAGCGCAGGCAAGGCCACAGGCTGTTCGGCCACCACCGGGCCGCTGACCAGCCAGCGTTCATCCAGCGAGGTACCGATACCGCCGAGCCGCTGCCACACCAGCTCGGCCAGGCTCAGCCAGGTGCGCCCGGCGCCGGGCTGACCCAGGCGTACCTGGGTCACTGGCGGGCCCTTGTCCAGCACTGCGGCAAGGGCCTGGTCGAGCCCTGCCGCAGTCACCGCCTCCAGGCCTGGTACCTCTTCGAACAGTGCCTGCGCGTGGCCGGTCAGTGCGCTCACCAGCCGGTTCAGTTCCTCCAGGTCAGCGCCGGCTGCCTGTGCCGACGTTTGCAGCCGGGCCAGGGTGGCCGGGCTGTCGTGGGCGTGGGGCGAGGTGCCCAGACGCGCGAGTTCGCCGGCCAGTCGACTGTCGAGGTCCAGCGCCTGGCGGCATGCCTGATAACCGTCCTGGCCGCTGTCATGGCGCAGTTGTGTTTCGATGTCCTGTTGCTGGGCGCTCAGCACCTGGCCAACCCAGCTGTCCAGTGCAGGGGCGGTCAGCGGTTGCAGGTGCAGGGCGCTGATGCGCAAGGCGCCCAGCTGGCTCTGCCGCGATGGGCTGACCACCGGGCGCCAGCTGTCGCGTAACCGGGGGTCGGTCAGCGACGATAACAACGCCCGCTTGCTGGCATGGCGCTCCAGCCCGCGTGCAGCACACCAGGTGAACACCGGGCCGGCACGGGTGCCGAGCGCGAGCACGCCCTCGAGCAGTTGGCTGTGGCCTTGCGCGGTGGTGACGTTGAGGCTGAACGCCTGCAGGGGCGAGAGGGCCTCGGTGTCCAGCCATTGCAGCAGCGCTGCGTGGTCGGTTTCGGCAAGGGCGCTGGCCCAGGCCTGGCGCGTGATCGCCTCGCGCACGCGCGCGCCCATCAGGCGGGCCAGTTGCCGGGCCGGCGTGTCGCTGCCGGCCTTGGCGGTATGCCAGTACCGGTGCAGTTGCCGTTGGCAGTCGCGTGCCGCCGCCAGGCGCTGCGGCGCCGCTGCAGCGGTAGCGGTGGTGGTGGCCAGGGCCTGCTCCCATAACGAGTCTGCTGGCGGCTGGCCCAGTACCTGCTGCTGCAGCTCGCCCAGCGCCTGGCCCTGGCGAGCGGCGATGACCAGCATCAGGTACTCGAACACCTCGTCCTCCAGCCGTTCGACCTGAACATCCACGATGCCGCCCTGGCCTGCCAGCAGGCGATCCCTGGGGGCGATGTAGTGCAGCAGTACGTGCGGGTGGCCGCTGCTCAGCAGTTCAACGAGGTGGTGCTTGAGCTGGGTACGGTCTTCGAAGCGCAGCAGCCCCAGCAACGGGTGGTAGAAAAAAACACGGGGGTGCGTGCTGCGGCTCAGCAGCAGGCTGGCGGTCAGTTCGCTGGCGTGGGCGCTGGCGGTGATCGCGCTCAGGCGGTCGATTCGCGGCGCGTCGGGCCCTGGCGCCTGCAGCCAGCCTTGCAGCCAGCGATGCTCCTCGTCATCGAGGCTGTCTCGGGCCTGTGCCAGGTGATCGGCAAAGCGCTGGCGCAGCGCAATGCGGTGAAAGTACGGCAGGGTCTTCAAGGGCATGGTGTGTGCTCGGCAGTGGATGGACGCCGGGCAACGGGCGGGCTGCGCTGTTGCCCCGGCAAGGGCTTCAGGCTGCCGGGGCACACAGGCCGAGGGTGGTATCTATTGCAGGGTGGCTCAGTTGCCGGCCTTGATGCTGGTCCAGATGCGGGTGCGCAGGCGGTCGATCTTGGCCGGCATGGCCTGCAGGGCGAACAGCTTGCCGAGCATGGCATCGGTCGGGTAGATCATGCTGTTGGCCTTGAGCGCCGGGTCCACCAGGCGGTCGGCTGCCTGGTTGCCGTTGGCGTACTGCACATGGTTGCTGATGTCGGCCATCACCTCGGGTTGCAACAGGTAGTTCATGTAGGCATAGCCGGCCTTTTCGTCCGGGGCATCGGCGGGCATGGCGACCATGTCGAACCACATCGGCGCGCCTTCCCTGGGGATCTCATAGCCCACCTTCACCCCGTTTCTGGCCTCTTCTGCACGGTTTCTGGCCTGCAGCACGTCGCCGGAGAAGCCCACCACCACGCAGATATCGCCGTTGGCCAGGTCGCCGGTGTACTTGGAGGAGTGGAAGTAGCTGATGTACGGGCGCACCTTCATCAGCAGGGCCTTGGCCTTCTCGTAGTCGGCCGGGTCCTGGCTGTGGTGCGGCAGGCCCAGGTAGTTGAGCGCGATCGGCAGCAGTTCGGGGCCGTTGTCGAGGATCGCCACGCCGCAGCTCTTGAGCTTGCTGATGTTCTCTGGCTTGAAGATCAGGTCCCAGGAGTCCACCGGGGCATTCTCGCCCAGCGCCGCCTTGACCTTGTCGATGTTGTAGCCGATGCCGGTGCTGCCCCACAGGTAGGGGAAGCCGTAGCGGTTGCCCGGGTCGTTGACTTCCAGCGCCTTGAGCAGCACCGGGTTGAGGTTCTTCCAGTTGGGCAACTGGCGCTTGTCCAGCGCCTTGAGCGCCTTGCCCTGGATCTGCCGGGCCATGAAGTGGTTGGAGGGGAACACCACGTCGTAGCCCGAATTGCCGGTCATCAGCTTGCCGTCGAGGGTCTCGTTGCTGTCGAACACGTCATAGGTGGGCACGATGCCGCTGGCGGCCTGGAAGTTCTTCAGGGTGTCGGGGGCGATGTAGCTGGACCAGTTGTAGATTTTTACCGAGTCGGCCGCCTGGGCGATGGAGGCGGCCAGCAACAGCGGGGCGAAGAGCAATGGGCGCATGTCCGGATTCCTTGCTTGGTCTGTTTTTGTCGAAGGAGGCAGGCGATCAAAGGATCAGAAAATCAATACGTAGGTCTTGCGCACGGTCTCGTGGATATCCCAGATACCGGTGCTGTTGGCCGGCAACATCAGTGCGTCGCCGGCTTCTATGGTCAGCGGCTCGCCGCCATCGGGGGTGAAGGTGCAGCGGCCCTTGATGAAGTGGCAGAACTCCTGCTGCTCGATCTGGCGCCGCCAGCGGCCCGGGGTACATTCCCAGATGCCGGTTTCGACGCCGTCGTTGCGCTCCACGCAGGTCACCGAGGTGACCGCCACCGGCTCGCCCAGGGGCACGGCCACCGGGTTTGACTGTTCGAGAGCGACGCTATGGGTGTGCTTGAACTGGGTAATGCGCATGCCGGTGGTCCTGTGCAGGGGGAAGTCAGTGCATCAGGCTTTCCATGAAGTCCGCCACACCGCTGGCCAGGCGCCGGCGCCAGGGGGCGCTGGCCGGGTTGGCAAGGGTCTGGTCTTCGTGGACGAAGCTCTTGATGATCGCGTTGTAGCCGAGCCAGCGGCATGGCTCGGGCTCCCAGCGCGCCAGGCTGTTCAGGCGCGCCGCGGGGTGTACCCAGGGCTGGGCGGTGAGTGCGTTGCGTTGGCCCAGGATCAGCGCCGCCACGGTGCGCCCGCCCAGGTTGCTGGCGCCCACGCCTTCGCCGCCATAGCCACCGGCCAGGGCGATTCCCTGCTCTGCATCGCACAGCATGTGCGGGCGAAAGCGCCGCGCCATGCCCAGGTTGCCGCCCCAGGCGTGGGTGATGTCGACGTTCTTGAGCTGCGGAAACAGCTCGCCGAACAGGTAGCGGCGCAGGCCGATTTCGCTGTCGCTGAGGGTGAAGTCTTCGCGCAGGCGCCCTGCGAAGCGATAGCCGCCGCGGGCGCCGAACACCAGGCGGTTGTCGGCGCTGCGCTGGCCGTAGGTGACCTGGCGGCTGTTTTCGCTGAAGGCCTGACCGGCGTTCAGCCCGATCTGCTCCCACACCTGCTCAGGCAGCGGCTCGGTGGCCACCAGCAGGCTCTGTACCGGCAACTGATAGCGACCCAGCGGCGGCAGCCCGACGGCATAGCCTTCCACCGCCGGCACCACCCACTGGCAGCGCACCTGTGCCTGGGCGGTGCGTACCTGCCCCTTGTGCCAGTCGATGACCGGGCTGTTCTCGTAGAGCTTCACCCCCAGACGCTCGACGGCCCGGGCCAGGCCGCGCACCAGTTTGGCCGGGTGCACGGTGGCCACGTTCGGCGTGTAGATCGCCCCATAGGGCTTGGCGATGCGCAGCTGCGCGGCCAGCTCGACCGGGCTCAGCCAGCGATACTCGGCCTCGTTCAGGCCCTGCCGGTAGAGCTTTTGCAGGTAGCTGCGCAGGCTCGCTTCCTGCTCGGGGTAGCGCGCCGCACAATAAAGGGCGCCGCCCTTGCGGTAGTCGCAGTGGATGCCTTCGCGCTCGAGTACCGTTTCCACTTCGTCGGGGATGCCGTGCAGCAGGTCATAGGCGTCGCGGCGCTGTTCGAGGGAGCAATCGGCCAGCAGGCGGTCTTCGCCCAGCAGGTTGCCCATCAGCCAGCCGCCGTTACGCCCCGAGGCGCCGAAGCCTGCGATGTTGGCCTCGACGATGGCGATGTTCAGGTGCGGTGCCTGGCGCTTGAGGTAGTAGGCGCTCCACAGGCCCGTGTAGCCGGCGCCGATGATGCATACATCCACGTCCAGGTCCTGGCGCAACGCCGGGCGCGCGATCAGCGGCTCGTCAAGCTGGTCCATCCAAAGGCTGATACTGCGCCATGCCTGCATTGTGTTCGGCTCCACATCCGTAACGGTGTGGGCCGATGCTAGGGCTGGGCGGGCGGATTGTCTTGCGTGCGTGTCCGCAGAGAAATCTGTTGCACGTAGGCCTTGGGCGACAGGCCGGTGTGCTGGCGAAAGCACTTGTAGAACGCCGACAGTGAATTGAAGCCGGCGGCGAAGGCCAGGTCATCGACCTTGGGCGCCGGGCCTGCGCGCTCCAGTTCAGCCAGCAGATGCTGCAGGCGGGCCTGGTTGACGTAGCGGTAGAAGCTCTGGCCCAGCACCTGGTTGAGCAGGTAGGAGATCTGGTTGCGGCTGTAGCCGCACTCGCGGGCGACCTGTTGCAGGTCCAGTTGCGGGTCCAGATAGGGCTGGCGACGGGTGAAGTAGTGTTGCAAGTCCTGGGCCATGAAGCTCAGCTGGCGCGGTGACAGGCCCAGGCGGCTGGTGGCCGGGCGCAGGCTGGGGTGGCCGGTGTGGCGTGAAGGCTCGCGCACCAGCGAGGCGTATTCGTTGACCTGCCAGATCAGGCCGTCGCGCACGGTGATGGCCTCGCTGGCACGAAACGCGGTGATGCCGTCGCCGCCGCGCAGCGTTACCTGGTACTGGATGAAGGCGGTGCAGCCGTCGGTGCGGATGCGGTCGCTGTGCACGATGTCCTCGCCGTCCTGGCGCGGCATGCTGGCGGCCACGTATTCGCGCAGCTCGGCCAGGTGCAGTACGCGGTTCTGGAAGAAGTCGTTGTACTGGATGTCGGGGTGATAGAGCGCCATCACGCCGTCGAGGTCGCGGTGTTTCCAGCACAGGTGGTAGCGCAGCACGGTGGCGGCGGTTTCGGCGGTGTGTTCGGGGCCGTCGGGGATCGGGTGTGCGGCCATGGGGCTGGCTCATTGGAGGTAGGAAAGCAGAATACCTGCAGGGCCCTATCGCGGGTCAAGCCCGCTCCCACAAGGACAGCAGTGATCCGTGTGGGAGCGGGCTTGACCCGCGATTGCTGGCGCAGCGGTTCTAGAGAAACTGCTCCGCATAGTGGCACGCCACGTGCCGTGTACCCACTGGCCGGAACGCCGGCTCTTCACTGGCACAGCGCTCGGTGGCATACGGGCAACGCTTGTGGAACGCGCACCCCGGCGGTGGGTTCAGCGGGTTGGGCAGCTCGCCCACGATCCTGATCTTTGGCTTGAGCGGGTCGGGGTGAATGGTCGGGGTCGCCGACAGCAGGGCCTGGGTATAAGGGTGCAAAGGCCTGGCATAGATATCCTCCTTGGGCCCCATTTCCGCCGGGCGCCCCAGGTACATCACCAGTACCTGGTCGGCCACATGCCGCACCACCGCCAGGTTGTGCGAGATGAACACGTAGGCGGTGTTGAACTCCTTCTGCAGGTCCATGAACAGGTTCAGCACCTGCGCCTGGATCGACACGTCCAGCGCCGAGGTCGGCTCGTCCGCCACCAGCACCTTGGGTTGCAGCATCATGGCCCGCGCCAGGGCGATGCGCTGGCGCTGGCCACCGGAGAACATGTGCGGGTAGCGCTGGTAGTGCTCGGGCCGCAGGCCCACCTGCTGCATCATCGCCTGCACCTTTTCGCGGCGTTCGGCCCTGGACAGCCGGGTGTTGATCAGCAGCGGCTCGGCCAGTTGGTCACCGACCTTCTGGCGCGGGTTGAGCGAGGCATAGGGGCTCTGGAACACCATCTGCACATCGCGGCGCAGTTGCCGGCGCTGCTGCTTGCTGGCACCGGCCACCTCCTGCCCGGCGATCTGCAACGAGCCCGACGACGGTTCCTCGATCAGGGTCAGGGCGCGGGCCAGGGTCGACTTGCCGCAGCCGGATTCGCCGACCACGGCCAGGGTCTTGCCGGCCTCCAGTTCGAACGACACCCCATTGAGGGCGCGTACCAGGGCATGGCCCTTGAACAGGCCCAGGGACACTTCGTAATGACGGGTGAGGTCACGGGCGGTCAGTACGACGCTCATCACGCCACCTCCTGGTTGAGCGGGTAGAAGCAGCGGGCCAGGCTGTGGGCCTTGGGGTCCAGGCTCGGACGCTGCTGGCGGCAGTGGTCCTGCACGTAGGGGCAGCGCGGCGACAGCAGGCAGCCGTGGGGCCGGTCGTAGCGTCCGGGCACGATGCCGGGCAGGGTCGCCAGGCGCTCGGCGCCTTCGCTGTGCTCGGGGATCGCTGCCAGCAGGGCTTCGCTGTAGGGGTGCGCAGGCACCTCGAACAGCTCGGGCACCTGGCCGACTTCCACTGCCTGGCCGGCATACATCACGCACACGCGGCGGGCGGTTTCGGCCACCACGGCAAGGTCGTGGGTAATCAGGATCAGCGCCATGTCCTGCTCTTTCTGCAGGTTGAGCAGCAGCTCCATGATCTGCGCCTGAATGGTCACGTCCAGGGCCGTGGTGGGCTCGTCGGCGATCAGCAGCTTGGGTTCGCCGGCAATCGCCATGGCGATTGCCACGCGCTGGCTCATGCCGCCGGAGAGTTGGTGGGGGTAGGCATCCAGGCGGCTTTCCGGGGCCGGGATCTCGACCTTCTTCAGCAGCTCCAGCGCACGCTGGCGCGCCGCCTTGCCGCGCAGCCCCAGGTGCTGGCGCAGCACCTCCTCGATCTGGAAACCCACGGTGTAGCTGGGGTTGAGTGCGGTCATGGGGTCCTGGAAGACCATCGCCATGTCCTTGCCGACCACCTTGCGCCGCTGCCGGCCGCTCAGGGTGAGCATGTCGCTGCCGTTGAAAGTCAAAGCGTCGGCGGTGATGCGCCCGGGGGCGTCGATCAGGCCCATCAGCGCCATCATGGTCACCGACTTGCCCGAGCCGGACTCGCCCACAATCGCCAGCACCTCGCCCTTTTCCACGCTCAGGTCGAGGCCGTCGACCACCGGTACTGCCGAGGCGTCGCCGAAGCGCACGCTCAGGTTCTTGATGTGTAGAAGTGACATGGGCTTCTCCTCAGGCGGCATTCTTGAGTTTCGGGTCCAGCGCATCGCGCAGCCCGTCGCCCATCAGGTTGATTGCCAGCACGCTGAGCAGGATGGTCAGGCCCGGCAGGCTGACCACCCACCAGGCGCGTTCGATGTAGTCGCGGGCCGAGGCCAGCATGGTGCCCCACTCCGGGGTCGGCGGTTGCACGCCCAGGCCCAGGAAGCCCAGCGCGGCGGCATCGAGAATCGCCGAACTGAAACTCAGGGTGGCCTGCACGATCAGCGGCGCCATGCAGTTGGGCAGCACGGTCACGAACATCAGGCGCGGCAGGCGTGCCCCGGCCAGGCGTGCGGCGGTGACGTAGTCGCGGTTCAGCTCGCCCATCACCGCGGCGCGGGTGAGGCGCACGTAGGCCGGCAGCGAGACGATGGCGATGGCGATCACGGTGTTGATCAGGCCAGGGCCCAGGATCGCCACGATGGCCACCGCCAGCAGCAGCGAGGGCAGCGCCAGCATCACGTCCATCAGGCGCATGATGGACGGGCCAAGCAGGCGCGGGAAAAACCCGGCCAGCAGGCCCAGCAGCACGCCCGGGATCAGCGAGATCATTACCGATGACAGGCCGATCAGCAGCGACAGGCGCGAACCCTGGATCAGCCGCGAGAGCAGGTCGCGGCCCAGCTCGTCGGTACCCAGCAGAAACTGCCATTGGCCGCCTTCGAGCCATACCGGCGGGGTCAGCAGAAAGTCGCGGTACTGCTCGCTGGGGTTGTGCGGCGCCACCCACGGGGCGAACAGCGCGCAGAACACGATCAGGCACATGAACAGCAGGCCGGCCACCGCGCCCTTGTTGCGCGAGAAGGCGTGCCAGAATTCCTTGTAGGGGGAGGGGTAGAGCAGGCTCTGGTCGAGCGGCGCGGCGTCGACGGCAGCGGTTTTTGCAAGCGGATTGGTCATGAGCGAAGGCCTCAGCGCTGATGTCGGATGCGTGGGTTGGCCAGGCCGTAGAGGATGTCCACGACGAAGTTGACCAGGATCACCAGGCAGGCAATCAACAGGATGCCGTTCTGTACCACGGGGTAGTCACGGGCGCCGATGGCTTCGATCAGCCATTTGCCGATGCCCGGCCAGGAAAAGATGGTTTCGGTAAGCACCGCGCCACCGAGCAACGTGCCGACCTGCAGGCCGACCACCGTAAGCACCGGGATCAGCGCGTTGCGCAGGCCGTGCACGAACACCACCCGTGCCGGCGACAGGCCCTTGGCCCGTGCGGTGCGGATGTAGTCCTCGCGCAGCACTTCGAGCATCGAGGAGCGGGTCATGCGTGCGATCACCGCCAGCGGGATGGTGCCGAGCACGATGGCCGGCAGGATCAGGTGCATCAACGCGTCCTTGAACGCGCCTTCCTCGTCGCTGAGCAGGGTGTCGATGAGCATGAAGCCGGTGGTCGGCTCGATGTCGTAGAGCAGGTCGATGCGCCCGGACACCGGCGTCCAGCCCAACCCGACCGAGAAGAACATGATCAGGATCAGGCCCCACCAGAAGATCGGCATCGAGTAGCCGGCCAGGGAGATGCCCATGACCCCGTGATCGAACAGCGAGCCGCGCTTGAGCGCGGCGATCACCCCGGCCAGCAGCCCGACGATGCCGGCGAACAGCAGCGCGGCCATGGCCAGTTCGAGGGTGGCGGGGAACAGCGCGAGAAACTCGTGCCACACGCTTTCGCGGGTACGCAGCGACTCGCCCAGGTCGCCCTGGGCCAGCTTGCCGACGTAGTCCAGGTACTGCTGCGCCAGCGGCTTGTTCAGGCCGAGCCGTTCCATGGCCTGGGCGTGCATCTCGGGGTCGACCCTGCGTTCGCCCATCATCACCTCCACCGGGTCACCGGGGATCAGGCGTATGAGCGCGAACGTGAGCAGGGTGATGCCGAAGAACGACGGGATCAACAGGCCCAGACGCCGTGCAATAAAACTAAACATCGTGTGGTGTACCTCATCAGCCTAAGGCATGCCTGCGAGCGCTCGGGGGCGGGCGCTGCAAGCGTTATCGTTCTACTTCACCCGCGTGGTGGCGAAGTTGTTGTTGGTCATCGGGTTGATGACGTAGCCCTCGACGTTCTCGCGCAGGGCGGTGAACACCTTCGGGTGGGCCATGTTGATCCACGGTTTGGCCTCATCGTACACCGCCAGTGCCTGGACATAGAGTGCGGCGCGTTGATCGGGGTCGGCGGTTTCGCGGGCGTGGTCGATCAGCACCTGGAATCGCGGGTTGCACCAGCGTGCGTAGTTTTCCCCATTCTTCGCTGCGGCGCAGCTGAGCAGCGGGGTCAGGAAGTTGTCCGGGTCGCCGTTGTCGCCCGCCCAGCCGGCCGACACCATGTCGGCTTCGCCGGCCTTGGCGCGGCGCAGCATCTCGGCCCATTCCATCACGCGGATGTCGACCTTCAGGCCGACCTGGGCGAGGTCGGCCTGAAGCATCTCGGCGCTCAGGCGCGGGTTGGGGTTGGTGGGCCCGCCGCCGTTGCGGGTGAACAGGGTGAGCACGGTGCCTTCGGGTACGCCGGCCTCCTTGAGCAGCGCGCGGGCCTGGTCCAGGTCGCGGGGCGGGTTGCGGTTCTGGCTGTTGTAGCCCATCAGGGTCGGCGGGTAGGGGGTCACCGCCAGCAGGGCGTTGCCCTTGCCGAACAGTTGCTCGACATGGTGTTCGCGGTCGAAGGCCAGGTTGATGGCGCGTCGTACGCGCACGTCGCTCAGGTACCTGTGCTCGGTGTTGAGCGAGATGTAGCCGGTGGTCAGGGCCTCCATTTCGGCCACCTTCAGGCGCGCGTCGGCCTTGATGCCGGGTATGTCGTCGGGCTTGGGGTACAGCGCCACCTGGCATTCGTTGGCGCGCAGCTTCTGCAGGCGCACGTTGTTGTCGGGGGTGATGGCGAAGATCAGCGCATCGCTCGGCGGCTTGCCGCGAAAGTAGTCCGGGTTGGGCCTGTAGCGCACCTGCGCGTCCTTGTTGTAGCGCTGGAAGATGAACGGGCCGGTGCCGACCGGCTTGCTGTTGAGTTCGGCGGTGGTGCCGGCCTTGAGCAACTGGTCAGCGTATTCGGCGGAATAGATCGAGGTGAAGGCCATGGCCAGGTCGCGCAGAAACGGCGCCTCGGGGCGGGTCAGGTGAAACGCCACGGTGTGCGGGTCGAGCTTTTCCACCGACTTGAGCAGGTGCTGGAAACCCATGCTCTCGAAATAGGGGAAGCCGATGCTGGTCTTGTCGTGCCAGGGGTGGGCGGGGTCGAGCTGGCGCTGGAAGCTCCACAGCACGTCGTCGGCGTTCAGGTCGCGGGTGGGGGTGAAGTAGTCGGTGGTGTGGAACCTGACCCCGCTGCGCAGGTGAAAGGTGTAGGTCAGGCCGTCGGGGCTGACCTCCCAGCGTTCGGCCAGGGCCGGCTGCACCTCGGTGGTGCCGGGCTTGAAGTCCACCAGGCGGTTGAACAGGGTTTCTGCGGCGGCATCGGCGGTGACGGCCGTGGTGTACTGCACGATGTCGAAGCCCTCGGGGCTGGCCTCGGTGCACACCACCAGGGGCTTGGCCATCAGCGGGGCTGCGGCGCTCAACAGGATGGCTGCAAGGGCAGCCTGTAGGGTTGACTGTTTCATGACACTTCCCTGCATTCGATTAAACCAGCGTAGCCATCGCGGCCGATTCGGCGAATCGGCCGCGACCTGCCGCCCTAGAGGATGTTGAACGGAATGGTTGTGACCACGCGCACCTCGTTCAGGCTCCCGTCACCCTGCAATTTGCTGGCGCGGTGGGTGGTGTAGGTGGCGCGCACGGTGGTGTCCTTGAACGCGCCGCCTTGTACGGCATAGCTGGTGCCGATGCCCCATTCGTCGTGGTGCTCGCCGTCGAGGTTCTTCACGTCGTAGCCACCGCCCTTGTAATGGGTGCCGTCGATGCCCCAGCCGCGGGCGTTGTACAGGTTGAACTTGAGGCCGGGCACGCCGAAGGGGGCCATGTTCAGCACGTAGCCGATCTGCAGTGATTTCTCGTTGGGGCCGTTGAAATCCGACAGCAGCGAGTTGGCCAGGAAGATCGCGTTGGTGTCGTGCAGGTAGTCGAAGTACTCGTTGCCGTTGACCTGCTGGTAGGCGACCGACACGGTGTGCGCCTGGTGGGTCAGGGCCAGCGACAGGCTGAAGGTGTCGTTGTCGATGGCGCCCAGCTTGCTCTGGCCGGCGTCGCGGGTCTTGTAGTAGTTGAGCCCGGTGTTCAGGCCCAGCACCGCGTTGTCGCCCAGCAGGTGGTTGGCGCCGAAGTAGTACTGGTTCCACAGGTCCTCGACCTTGGATACGTAGAGGCTGGTGCTCAGGCTCTGCAGCGGCTGGTAGTTGACCCCGGCCATGCTGACCCGGTCGGTGAACTGGCGGGAATCGCCATACTCGGAGCGAAACTTGCTCTGGCCCTGCTCGGTACGCATCGACACGCGGTCGAAGGTGCCCAGGTCGAAGCTCAGGTTGTCGAACTCGGCGCTGTGCAGGCTCACGCCCTGGAAGCTGGAGGGCAGTGCGCGGTTGCCGATGTAGGCGATCACCGGGGTGTCGATGGACTGTCGGCCGGCGGTGAGGGTGGTGTTGGACACCCGGGCCTTGAGGTTGGCCAGGCCGACCTTGCTCCACTGGTCGAGCACCTCGCCGTCGCCGTGGGTGAGGGTGCGGTTGTTCGGCCCGGCCACGCTGGCGCGACCGCGCTGCAGGGCCACCGCGTTGTACAGCGCCACTTCGGTGCTCAGGCCCACGGTGCCCTCGGTGAAGCCGGAGGTGTAGTTGAGGAGGGTGCCCTGGACCCAGTTGTCGCGGCTGCTGGTGGGGTGGCGGCTGCCGTCGCGCTTGCTGTAGGACCACAGTGGCCCGCGGGTGGCGTGCTCGTGGGCGTACCAGTTGCGGGTCGAGCCGGACAGGCGCTGGCCGTCGAGAAAGCCGCTGGCCTGGGCCTGGTCGGAGGTGGTGCGCAGGGTAAGCGCAACGAAATCCTGGCTGACGGGCTCGGCCTGGGCCAGCGCGCTCAGGCCGCCAAGGGCCAGGGCAAGTGCTGCGTGTCGGGTAGGTCTCAAGGTGATGCTCCTTTGCATGTTTTTATTAGCCGCCGGGCCTCGTGAGCCCGGCGGGTGCGGCGGTGAACCTTGGGAGGGGGCGGGCAGAGGTCAGTCGACGCTGACGCCCGAAAAACTGTTGCGCCCGAACGGGCTGACCTTGAAGTCCTGTACCCGGACGCTCAGCGGTTGGTGCACGGTGGAGTGGGCGACCGGGGTGATCGGCACCTGCTGCTTCATGCGCTGCTGGGCCTGCTGGTACAGCGCGGTGCGCGCGGCGGGGTCGGTGATGCGCTTGGCCTGCTGCACCAGGGCGTCGTATTCGGGGTCGCACCACATCGATACGTTGTTGCTGCCGATGGCACCGCAGCTGTAGAGGGTGCCCATCCAGTTGTCGGGGTCGCCGTTGTCACCGGTCCAGCCCAGCAGCATCACGTCGTGCTCGCCGTTCTTGGTGCGCTTGATGTACTCGCCCCATTCGTAGCTGACGATCTTCACGTCCAGCCCGACCTTGCCCCAGTCGGCCTGGAGCATCTCGGCCATCAGCTTGGCGTTGGGGTTGTAAGGGCGCTGCACCGGCATGGCCCACAGGGTGATGGGCGTGCCGGGCTTGACCCCGGCGGCCGCCAGCAGGGCGCGGGCCTTGTCGGGGTCGTAGCCGGCATCGCGGATGCTCGGGTCGTAGGACCACTGGGTGGGCGGCATGAAGTTCACGGCCAGTTGGCCGGCATCCTGGTACACCGCCTTGACGATGGCCGCCTTGTTCACCGCCATGTCCATGGCCTGGCGCACCTGCAGTTGGTCGAACGGCGGGTGCTGCACGTTGTAGGCGATGTAGCCCAGGTTGAAGCCGGGCTGGTCGAGCATGTTGATCTTCGGGTCGGCGGCCAGGGCCTTGAGGTCGGCGGGGCGCGGGTTGACGGTGACCTGGCATTCCCCCTTGCGCAGCTTCTGCACCCGCACCGAGGCGTCGGTGTTGATCGAGAAGATCAGCTGGTCGAGCCTGACCTGTTGCGGGTCCCAGTAGTCGGGGTTGGCCCGGTAGCGGATCTGCGCATCCTTCTGGTAGCGCTGGAACACGAAGGGGCCGGTGCCGATCGGCTTCTGGTCGAAGTCGCTGAGGCGCCCGCTGGCCATCAGCTGGGTGGCGTATTCGGCCGAGACGATCGAGGCAAAGCCCATGGCCAGGTTCTGGATGAAGGCGGCGTCGACGCTGTTGAGGGTGAAGACCACCGTATAGGGGTCGCGCTTTTCGACCCGGGCGATGTTCTTGTCCAGGTCCATGCTGACGAAGTAGGGGAACTCGGCCGGGTAGGCCACGCGAAACGGATGCTGCGGGTCGAGCATGCGCTGGAAGGTGAGCAGCACGTCGTCGGCGTTGAAGTCGCGGGTGGGGGTGAAGTCCTTGTTGGCGTGGAACTTCACGCCCTGGCGCAGGCGGAAGGTATAGGTCAGGCCGTCATCGGAAACGTCCCAGCCGGTCGCCAGCGAGGGGATGACGCGGGTGGCGCCGCGTTCGAATTCCACCAGGCCGTTGTACAGCGGCTCGGCGGCGTCGTTTTCGATGGAGGTGGTGTACTGGGCGATATCGAAGCCGCCCGGGCTGCCCTCGGAGCAGAACACCAGGTTGCCCTTGGCCAGGGCTGTCGGGCCATAGGCCAGTGACCCCAGGCCCAGCAGTGCGGCGAAAACCGGAGAAATACGCATGCGGTCCCATTCCTTTGTTGTTGTACGAGGCGTGGGGGGCGCGGCGACAGCAGGGTGCCAGCACCACCACGCGCTCCACGGTAGGGACGCGGGCGGCGGGCGTGCAGGTAAGGAAGTGGGTGTGAGGCGTGGGAAAAATCTTGGTGTGGTGTCGTAATTTTCAAGCAGGTATCAGTGCCCCGCGTGCACCGATGAGCTCGGCGCCCGCAGGGACAGGCTAAACATCGCGTTGCGTGTCTATTGGCTGACGCTTACGCCGTAGAAGGCATTCAGGCCGAAGGGGCTGATCTTGAAGTCCTGCACGGTCTTGCGCATCGGCTGGTACACCGTGGAATGGGCGATCGGGGTGATCGGCACCTGCGCCTTGATGATGTGCTGCGCCTGCTTGTACAGCTCGGTGCGTCGGGCCTGGTCGGGGGTGGCCTTGGCCTGCTTGATCAGCGCGTCGTAGGCGGGGTCGCACCATTTGGAGAAGTTGTTGCCGTTCACCGCGTCGCAGCCGTAGAGGGTGCCCAGCCAGTTGTCCGGGTCGCCGTTGTCGCCGCTCCAGCCGATCAGCATGGCGCCGTTCTCACCGGCCTTGGCGCGCTTCATGTATTCGCCCCACTCGTAGCTGACGATGCTGGCCTTGATGCCGATCTTCGCCCAGTCGGCCTGGATCATCTCGGCCATGAGCCGGGCGTTGGGGTTGTAGGGGCGTTGCACCGGCATGGCCCACAGGGTGATCTCGGTGCCCTCCCTGACCCCGGCCTCGTGCACCAGCGCCTTGGCTTTGGCCGGGTCGTAGGGCACGTCCTTGATGGTGTCGTCGTAGCTCCACTGGGTGGGCGGCATGGCATTGACCGCCAGCTGCCCCGCGCCCTGGTACACCGCGTCGATGATCTGCTGCTTGTTCACAGCCATGTCCAGGGCCTGGCGCACCTTGAGCTGGGCCATGGGGTTGGGCGCGGTGGTGCCCTTGATCGGGTCGGTCACGTTGTAGGCGATGTAGCCCAGGTTGAAGCCAGCCTGGTGCGGCAGGTTCAGGTTGGGGTCCGCTCCCAGCGACTTGAGGTCGGCCGGGCGTGGGAACAGGGTGATCTGGCATTCGTTCTTCTTGAGCTTCTGCATGCGCACCGACGGGTCGGTGGTGATGGCGAAGATCAGGTTGTCGATCTTCACGTCCTGCGGTTGCCAGTAGGTCTTGTTGCCCTTGAAGCGGATCTGCGCGTCTTTCTGGTACTTGGCGAACACGAAGGGGCCGGTGCCGATCGGCTTCTGGTTGATGTCGGCAGGCTTGCCCTGCTTGAGCAGTTGCTCGGCGTATTCGGCGGACTGGATCGAGGCGAAGCTCATGGCCATGTTCTGGATGAACGCGGCGTCCACGCTGGCCAGGGTGAACCTGACCGTGTGTTCGTCGAGTTTTTCGAGCTTGACGATGTTCTTGTCCATGCCCATGTCGGTGAAGTAGGGGAACTCGGTGGGGTAGGCCTTGCGAAACGGCAGGTTCCTGTCGAGCATGCGGTTGAAGGTGAACAGCACGTCATCGGCGTTGAAGGGGCGGCTGGGCTTGAAGTAGTCGGTGCTGTGGAACTGCACGCCTTCGCGCAGGTGGAAGGTGTAGCTCAGGCCGTCGTCGCTGATGTCCCAGCGTGTGGCAAGCCCGGGGATCACCGCCGTACCGCCGCGTTCGAACTGGCTGAGGCGGTTGAAGACGGTCTCGGCCGAGGCGTCGAAGTCGGTGCTGGTGGTGTACTGGCCCGGGTCGAAGCCCGCCGGGCTGCCCTCGGAGCAGAACACCAGGTTGCTGGCCGCATGGGCCAGCGGTGCGCCGGCCAGCAGGCCTGCGCCGAGCAGGTAGGGAAGGACCGCGTGTTTGAGCATTGTTGGCCTCATCGATGTCATTGGTGCGCCGGGCGGCCAGTGGGGCCGCTCGGCGGGCAGGGAGGCTGGCCTGTTGACCAGCGCGCCCCTCAAACCATAGCTGACAGCGATGCAGGCGTTGCCCGCGGGTGAATCAGGGCATCAGCACTTCGATGGTGCCGTCGGCGCTGAGGCTGACCTGGCTGGTACCGGCTTCGATTTCCGGGCTTGGCGCGGCTTCGGCGTCCATGCTGGCCTTCATCATCATGGCGCCGCGGGCGTAGGGGTGCGGGTAGCCGCTGCTGTTGAGGTTCAGGTTGACCACCTTGTAGCCCTTGCCGCCGAGGGCTTCGGTGGTCAGCTGGGCGCGGGCCTTGAAGGCGTCGATGGCATCCTTGAGCAGGGCGTCTTCGCTGCTCTTGCGGGTGGCCGGGGCGATGGCGAAATCCATCCCGCCCATCTTCAGGTCCTGCAGCAGCTCGCCGGTGAGCTTGGACAGCGCCGGGAAGTTCGCGCTTTCCAGGCGCAGCTCGGCACGTTCGCGCCAGCCGGTGATCTTCTGGTTCTTGTTGTCGTAGATCGGGTAGCTGTTGCGGCTGTCCTGGCTGAGCTTGACGTCCTTGACCGCACGGGCCTTTTCCAGCGCCTTGTTCATGCTGGTGGTGATCTCGTTGGCCAGCTTGGCCGGGTCGGTGTTCTGCGCCTCGGTATACAGGGTCACGACCATCAGGTCGCGGGCGACTTCCTTGCTGGCTTCGGCGCGCAGTGAAACCTGGTTGTAGCGAGGCTCGTCGGCCAGTGCCGCAAAGCTGGCAAACAGGCCGGTCGCGAGGACGAGGGTGGTACTGGCGCGAGACACAGTGTGCATGGGCAACTCCTTGAAATTGAGGCGTGGCGGCGGTCGATCCCGACCACGCAGACCCCATCAGACTCGCACAAACCGACGAGGTTCAAAAAGCCATCATCGATGCCGGTGTGCCTGTGGCGCTTTGCCGCATTGCTGCAGCGCGGGGTGCAGCTTGGGTATACTCGCCACGATTCACCTGGAGCACTCATCAGGAGAGCTCATGCTCGCCCCCGTACTCATGCTGTCTGCCACACGTCAGAACCTCTGGCGCCTGACCTTCATCCGCACCCTGGTGCTGGCCGCCCAGGCCGGTTCGGTGGCGGTCGCCTACTGGACCGAACTGCTGCCACTGCCGTGGCTGGCGCTGAGCATCACCCTGGGGTTCTCCATGGTGCTGTGCGTGCTCACGGCCATCCGGCTGCGCACCTCGCTGCCGGTCACCGAGCTGGAGTATGCGGTTCAGCTGGCCTGCGACCTGCTGATCCACAGTGCGCTGCTGTATTTTTCCGGGGGCTCGACCAACCCCTTCGTGTCCTATTACCTGGTGCCCCTGGCGATTGCCGCGGTGACGCTGCCATGGCTGTATTCGCTGATTCTGTCGGGCATTGCGCTGGTGGCCTACACCCTGCTGCTGGTGCAGTACTTCCCGCTCGAAACCTTTCCCATGGCCCGCGAGAAGATGCAGATCTACGGCATGTGGCTGAGTTTTGCCCTGGCCGCCGGGGTGATCACCTTCTTTGCCGCCAAGATGGCCGAAGAGCTGCGTCGCCAGCAGCAGTTCCAGGCCCAGCGCCGCGAGGAAGGCCTGCGCGACCAGCAACTGCTGGCCGTGGCCACCCAGGCCGCCGGTGCCGCCCATGAGCTGGGTACGCCGCTGGCGACCATGAGCGTGCTGATCAACGAGATGCGCCAGGACCACACCGACCCGCTGCTGCAGGAAGACCTGGAGACGCTGCAGGAGCAGGTCAAGCAGTGCAAGCACACCTTGCAGAACCTGGTGCGCGCCGCCGAGGCCAACCGGCGCATGGCGGTGCAAGAGCAGGAGGCGAGCTTCTGGCTGGACGAGGCGCTCAACCGCTGGCACCTGATGCGCCCCGAGGCCAGCTATCGCTTCCAGCGCCTGGGGCAGGGTACGGTGCCGCGCCTGGCGCCGCCGCCGGACCTGACCCAGGCCCTGCTGAACCTGTTGAACAATGCAGCCGATGCCTGCCCCAATGACCTGGAGGTGTACCTGGACTGGGACGCCGAGGACATCGTGATCAGCATTCGCGACCATGGCCCCGGCGTGCCGGTGGCGATCGCCGAGCAGATCGGCAAACCCTTCTTTACCACCAAGGGCAAGGGCTTCGGCCTGGGCCTGTTCTTGAGCAAGGCCAGCGTGACCCGTGCTGGCGGCTCGGTAAAACTCTATAGTCATGAGGAAGGCGGTACGCTCACCGAGCTGCGCCTGCCGCGTGACGCGCGAGGAGACGTGTGATGAGTGATGAAATTCAGGCTGAAGGCGAAGAGCTGCCGCACCTGCTGCTGGTGGATGACGACGCCACGTTTACCCGGGTGATGGCCCGGGCCATGAGCCGGCGCGGGTTTCGCGTGAGCACGGCGGGTTCTGCCGAAGAGGGCCTGCAGATTGCCCAGCAGGACGTGCCGGACTACGCCACGCTGGACCTGAAGATGGAGGGCGACTCCGGGCTGGTGCTGCTGCCCAAGCTGCTGGAACTGGACCCGGAGATGCGCGTGGTGATCCTCACCGGCTATTCGAGCATTGCCACCGCGGTGGAGGCGATCAAGCGCGGCGCCTGCAATTACCTGTGCAAGCCGGCCGATGCCGACGACGTGCTGGCGGCGCTGGCGTCCGAGCACGCCGACCTGGACACGCTGGTACCGGAAAACCCGATGTCGGTGGACCGCCTGCAGTGGGAGCACATCCAGCGTGTGCTGACCGAGCATGAGGGCAATATCTCGGCCACGGCGCGGGCGCTGGGCATGCACCGGCGTACCCTGCAGCGCAAATTGCAGAAGCGCCCGGTTCGGCGCTGAACCTCAGGGCCTCTTCGCCGGCAAGGCCGGCTCCTAGGTGGTCGGTGTGAACCTGATGGCGCCGGCACTGGCGGCGAAGAGGCTGCATGGCAGCCCCAAGGTTGACGTATGATTAGCTCCCTAACGACGCCGACGGGACCACCTGCATGCTCGCCCTTTTTCTCCAGACCCTGAACATCACCGCGCCGGTGTTCGCGATGATGTTCATGGGCGTGCTGCTGCGCCGTATCAACGCCATCAACGACAGCTTCATCCAGACCGCCTCGGCCCTGGTGTTCAACGTGAGCATGCCGGCGCTGCTGTTTCTGGGCATCTACCACGCCGATCTCGAGGCGGCGGTCCAACCCTCGCTGCTGCTCTACTTCACTGTCGCCACCCTGGGCAGCTTCGGCCTGGCCTGGCTGATCGCGATCTGGCGCTGCCCCCGTGAAGATCGCGGCATCTACGCCCAGGGCGGCTTTCGCGGCAACAATGCGGTCATCGGCCTGGCGCTGGCCGGGAGCATGTACGGCGATCATGGCATCTCCATCGGCGCGGTGCTGGCCGGGCTGGTGATCCTGCTCTACAACTCGCTGTCGGCCGTGGTGCTGGCGGTGTACAGCCCGACCATCAAGTCCGACCCCTGGAGCATCCTCAAGAGCATCCTGCGCAACCCGCTGATCATCAGTGTGCTGGTGGCCGGCGTGCTGGCGTATGCCAAGGTGGGTCTGCCCAACTGGCTGCTGACCTCCGGTGACTACCTGGCGCAGATGACCCTGCCGCTGGCGCTGATCTGCATCGGCGGCACGCTGTCGATGGCCTCGTTGCACGCCAGCGGGCGCATGGCGCTGAGTGCCAGCCTGGTAAAGATGGTGTGGCTGCCGCTGCTGGCCACCTTCGGTGCCTGGCTGTGCGGCTTTCGCGGCGCGGAGCTGGGGGTGCTGTTCCTGTACATCGCCAGCCCCACCGCCGCGTCCAGCTACGTGATGGCGCGCGCGGCCGACGGCAATCACCAGCTGGCCGCCTCGATCATCGTGATTACCACGCTGATGGCCGCAGTTACGACGAATATCGGCATATTTATCTTGCAGTGGGGCGGCTGGATCTAGATCCTGTCGCCCACACTCAAAATAACGGCCTCCCTGCCTGAGGACACTTCATGCAAGACCAGATCACGCCCGAGCGTTTGCATCGCGGCCTGAAGAACCGTCACATCCAGTTGATCGCGCTGGGCGGCGCCATCGGCACCGGGTTGTTCCTGGGCATCGCCCAGACCATCCAGATGGCAGGCCCTGCCGTGCTGCTGGGCTACGCCATCGCCGGCCTGATGGCCTTTTTCATCATGCGCCAGCTGGGTGAGATGGTGGTCGAGGAACCGGTGGCGGGCAGCTTCAGCCACTTTGCGCACCGCTACTGGAACGAGTTCGCCGGCTTCGTCTCGGGCTGGAACTACTGGGTGGTCTATGTGCTGGTGGGCATGGCCGAGCTGACGGCGGTGGGTATCTACGTGCAGTACTGGTGGCCGGACTTCCCCACCTGGGCCACTGCGGCGATCTTCTTCGTGGCGATCAACCTGATCAACCTCACCCAGGTCAAGGTGTACGGCGAGCTGGAATTCTGGTTCGCGCTGGTCAAGGTGATCGCCATCGTCAGCATGATCGGCTTCGGCGCCTGGCTGCTGGCCAGCGGCAGCGGCGGGCCGGATGCCAGCGTGGCCAACCTGTGGCAGTACGGCGGGTTCTTCCCCAATGGCATCACCGGGCTGGTGATGGCGATGGCGGTGATCATGTTCTCCTTCGGCGGGCTGGAGCTGGTCGGCATCACCGCGGCCGAGGCGGACAACCCGCGCTACAGCATTCCACGCGCGACCAACCAGGTGGTGTACCGCATCCTGATCTTCTACATCGGCGCACTGGCAGTGCTGCTGTCGCTGTACCCCTGGCAGAAGGTGGTGCAGGGCGGCAGCCCGTTCGTGATGATCTTCCACAATCTGGACAGCAACCTGGTGGCCACCATTCTCAATGTGGTGGTGCTGACTGCCGCGCTGTCGGTGTACAACAGCTGCGTTTACTGCAACAGCCGCATGCTGTTCGGCCTGGCCAGCCAGGGTGATGCGCCGCGGGCACTGCTCAAGATCAACCGTCGTGGCGTGCCGCTGGCGGCGCTGGGCGTATCGGCGGTGGCCACCGGCCTGTGCGTGCTGATCAACTACCTGATGCCGGGCGAAGCCTTCGGCCTGCTCATGGCGCTGGCGGTGTCGGCACTGGTGATCAACTGGGCGAGCATCAGCATCACCCACCTGAAGTTTCGCAAGGCCAAGATCGCTGCCGGCGAGTCGACCTTCTACAAGAGCTGGGGGCACCCGGTCACCAACTACCTGTGCCTGGCGTTCATCGTGCTGATTCTGGTGGTGATGTACCTGACCCCGCCGATCCGCATCTCGGTACTGCTGATTCCGGCCTGGATCGCCACCCTGGGCGTGGCGTTCTGGCTCAAGAAGAAGGGGCAGAAGGCCGCCGCCGTCGCCGGCTGACGGCCCTGCGGGGTGATCGGTCAGCCCTGCTGGTAGCTGTCGATCACTTCCTGGGCGGCGCGAAACGCATCGATCGCCGCCGGTACGCCGGCGTACACGGCGCAATGCAGCAACGCCTCGCGAATCTCTTCCACCGTACAGCCGTTGTTCAGGGCGCCACGCACGTGGCCCTTGAGCTCCTGCGGGCACTTGAGCGCGGTCAGCGCCGCCAGGGTGATCAGGCTGCGGGTTTTCAGCGGCAGGCCTTCGCGGCTCCACACGCTGCCCCAGGCGTGCTCGTTGACGAACGCCTGCAGCGGCTCGGTGAACTCGGTGGCATTGCCCAGTGCACGGTCCACGAATGCATCGCCCATGACCTGGCGGCGAACCTGTTCGCCGGTTTTGTTGCTCTCGCCCATGTTGTTTTCCTTAGTGTTGGCGGCGCCAGGCGCGCACGGTGGTGTACATCAGCACCACCGCCAGCGTCGGCAGGACATAAAGCAGCATCAGCTGCTCCAGACGGTTGGCCAGCGGCATGCCGGTGGTGAAGGCCACCACGTGCAGACCATAGGCCAGGTAAAGACACAGGAACACCAGACCTTCGGCGCGGGTGACGCGGTAGCCGGAATAGAACACCGGCAGGGTCAGCACGGCCACGCCGAGCATCACCGGCAGGTCGAAGGCCAGCGCGTTGGGCGAGATCGACAGCGGCACCGGGGCCACCAGCGCGGTCAGCCCGAGCACCGCCAGCAGGTTGAACAGGTTGCTGCCGATCACGTTGCCCACGGCGATTTCACGCTCGCCGCGCAAGGCGGCGATCAGCGAGGTGGCCAGCTCCGGCAGCGAGGTGCATACCGCCACCACGGTCAGGCCGATCACCCGCTCCGACAGGCCCAGGTCGACGGCCACTTCCACTGCTGCCTCCAGCAACAGGTGCCCGGCCAGGCTCAGCAGGCCCAGGCCGGTGAGCATCAGTGCCAGGGTGCCGAACCAGAAGCCGACGCCACGCTGCGGCCGCGGGCCGGGGGCGGGGTAGGTGCGTGCGTGGTGGCGTGACTGGTGCCACAGGATGGCCAGGTAGGCAACCAGCCCGAGCAGCAGCAGGGCGCCTTCGAGGCGGCCGATGCGTTCGTCCAGGGCCAGCAGGTACACCAGCAGGCTGGCGCCGATCATCAGCGGGATGTCCAGGCGTACCAGTTGCCGCGAAACGCGCAGGGGGATGATCAGAGCGGCCAGGCCCAGGGTGACCAGCACGTTGAAGATGTTGCTGCCGATCACGCTGCCCACCGCCACGTCGGGTGCGCCGGTGTAGGCCGCCTGCAGGCTCACGGTCAGTTGCGGGGCGCTGCTGCCGAAGGCCACCAGGCTCAGGCCGATGATCAGCGGACGCACCTGCAGGCTGGCGGCCAGGCGCAGGGCGGCGCGCACCAGCAGTTCGGCGCCGGTGATCAGCAGCAGCAGGCCCAGGGCCAGTTGCAGCAGGCTGAAGGTGGGTAAAGCGGCCAGGTCGAAAATGGTCGTGCTCCGAAGCAGGGTCAGTTGCTGAGACTTTGTACCCGTACCCGCGCGGTTCCGCTACGGAGCATGCCCAGTTGGTCGGCGGCGGCGCGTGACAGGTCGATGAGTCGACCCCGGGTATGCGGGCCGCGGTCGTTGATGCGTACCACGACGCGGCGGTCGTTGGCGAGGTTGGTGACCTGCACGCGGGTGCCGAAGGGCAGGCTGCGATGGGCGGCGGTCAGGCCGTGCTGGTCGAAGGGTTCGCCACTGGCGGTGCGTTTGCCGTGATGGCGGGAACCGTAATAGGAGGCAGTGCCGGTCTGGTCGTAACCGCGGGGGTCGAGGGTGTGGCTGGCACAGCCGGCGAGCAGGGTGAAAAGCGCGAGCAGTGCGCTGAGGGGACGCCACATGTATCCGGTTACTCCGTGGTGTGGCCTTCGCCGGCAACGCCGGCTCCTGCAGGGATTGGTGCGTCCTTGTAGGAGCCGGCGTTGCCGGCGAATGCAGGCGACGCGGTTCAGCCTTCGAGCTTGCTCTTGAGCAATTGGTTCACCTGTTGCGGGTTGGCCTTGCCCTTGGACGCCTTCATCGCCTGGCCGACGAAGAAGCCGAACATCTTGCCGCGCTTGGCCTCGTCCGCCGCGCGGTACTGCTCGACCTGCTCGGCGTTGGCCGCCAGCACTTCGTCCAGCACCTTCTCGATCGCGCCGGTGTCGGTCACCTGTTTCAGGCCTTCTGCCTCGATGATCTGGTCGGCATCGCCTTCACCGGCGGCCATCTTCTCGAACACCACCTTGGCGATCTTGCCGCTGATGGTGTTGTCCAGAATGCGCTGCAGCATGCCGCCCAGTTGCGCGGCGCTGACCGGCGCCTGGTCGATCTCCAGGCCCAGCTTGTTCAGCAGGCTGCCCAGCTCGACCATGACCCAGTTGGCCGCCAGCTTGGCATCGCCGCACACACCGACCACCTGCTCGAAGTAGTCGGCCTGCTCGCGGCTGGAGGCCAGCACGTTGGCGTCGTAGGCCGACAGGCCGAACTGGCTCTGGAAGCGCTCGCGCTTCTGCGGCGGCAGTTCGGGCAGGGTGGCGCGGATGGCGTCGAGGAACGCCGGCTCGATGACCACCGGCAGCAGGTCCGGGTCGGGGAAGTAACGGTAGTCGTTGGCCTCCTCCTTGCTGCGCATGGAGCGGGTCTCGTCCTTGTTCGGGTCGTACAGGCGGGTTTCCTGGATCACCCGGCCGCCATCCTCGATCAGTTCGATCTGGCGCTGCACCTCGGTGTTGATCGCCTTCTCGATGAAGCGGAACGAGTTGACGTTCTTGATCTCGCAGCGGGTGCCGAACTCGACCTGGCCCTTGGGCCGGATCGACACGTTGCAGTCGCAGCGCAGCGAGCCCTCGGCCATGTTGCCGTCGCAGATGCCCAGGTAGCGCACCAGTGCGTGGATCGCCTTGACGTAGGCCACGGCTTCCTTGGCGCTGCGCATTTCCGGCTCGGAGACGATTTCCAGCAGTGGCGTGCCGGCGCGGTTCAGGTCGATGCCGGTGGCGCCGCTGAAGTCTTCGTGCAGGCTCTTGCCGGCGTCTTCCTCCAAGTGTGCGCGGGTGATGCCGATGCGCTTGACGGTGCCGTCTTCAAGGGCGATGTCCAGGTAGCCCTTGCCGACGATCGGCAGCTCCATCTGGCTGATCTGGTAGCCCTTGGGCAGGTCGGGGTAGAAGTAGTTCTTGCGCGCGAACACGTTGTGCTCGCCGATTTCGGCGTCGATCGCCAGGCCGAACATGCAGGCCATGCGCACGGCTTCTTCGTTGAGCACCGGCAGTACGCCGGGCATGCCCAGGTCGATCAGGCTGGCCTGGGTGTTCGGCTCGGAGCCGAACGTGGTGGCGCTGCCGGAGAAAATCTTCGACTGGGTGGCGAGCTGGGTATGAATTTCCAGCCCGATCACAACTTCCCATTGCATGTGTCTGTCCCTCAGAAGCCGGTAGGTGCGCGGGTGTGCCAATCAGTCACTTGCTGATAGCGGTGCGCGACGTTGAGCAGGCGGCCTTCCTGGAAATACGGGGCCAGCAGTTGCACGCCGACCGGCAGGCCGTCGACAAAACCGGCCGGCATCGACAGGCCTGGCAGGCCGGCGAGGTTGGCGGTGATGGTGTAGACGTCTTCCAGGTAGGCGGCGACCGGGTCGCTGTTCTTGGCGCCAAGCTTCCAGGCCGGGTTGGGCGTGGTCGGGCCGAGAATCACGTCGACCTCTTCGAAGGCGGCCATGAAGTCGTTCTTGATCAGGCGGCGGATCTTCTGCGCCTGCAGGTAGTAGGCATCGTAGTAGCCGGCCGACAGCGCGTAGGCGCCGACCATGATGCGCCGCTGCACCTCGGGGCCGAAGCCTTCACCGCGCGAACGCTTGTACAGGTCGGTGAGGTCCTTGGGGTCTTCGCAGCGGTATCCGAAGCGCACGCCGTCGAAACGCGAGAGGTTGGACGAGGCTTCGGCCGGGGCGATGACGTAGTACGCAGGGATCGCGTGCTGCATGTTCGGCAGGCTGATCTGCTTGACCACCGCGCCGAGCTTTTCCAGCTCCTTGACGCTGGCCTGGATCAGGTCGGCGATGCGCGGGTCCAGGCCGGCACCGAAGTACTCCTTCGGCAGGCCGATGCGCAGGCCCTGCAGCGAGGCGTTGAGCGGGGCGCTGTAGTCGGGCACCGGTTCGTCGATGCTGGTGGAGTCCTTGGCGTCAAAACCGGCCATGGCCTGCAGCAGCAGCGCGCAGTCTTCGGCGGTACGCGCCAGCGGGCCACCCTGGTCGAGGCTGGAGGCGTAGGCAATCATGCCCCAGCGCGACACGCGACCGTAGGTCGGCTTGAGGCCGGTGAGGTTGGTCAGCGCCGCCGGCTGGCGGATCGAACCGCCGGTGTCGGTGCCGGTGGTGGCCGGCAGCAGGCGCGCGGCCACGGCGGCGGCCGAACCGCCGGACGAACCGCCCGGCACGTGTTCGAGGTTCCACGGGTTCTTCACCGCGCCGTAGTGGCTGGATTCGTTGGCCGAACCCATGGCGAACTCGTCCATGTTGGTCTTGCCCAGGGTGACCATGCCGGCCTCGGCCAGCTTGCTGACCACGGTGGCGTCATACGGCGAGACGAAGTTGTCGAGCATCTTCGAGCCGCAGCTGGTGCGCACGCCCTGGGTGCAGAACAGGTCCTTGTGGGCGATGGGGGCGCCCAGCAGGGCGCCGGTTTCACCGCCAGCACGGCGGGCGTCGGCGGCACGCGCCTGGTCCAGGGCCAGGTCTTCGGTGACGCTGATGAAACTGTTGATTTGCGGGTCGAGCTGCTGGATGCGCGCCAGCAGCGTGCGGGTCAGCTCTTCGGCAGAAAAGGCTTTGTCGGCGAGTCCGCGGGCGATCTCGGCCAGGGTCAGTTGATGCATGGCAGGCTCTATTCCCTTACTCGATGACTTTAGGAACCAGGTACAGGCCGCTTTCGGTCGCCGGGGCGATGGCCTGGTAGCTGTCTCTCTGGTTACTTTCTGTTACCACGTCGGCACGCAGGCGCTGACGGGCTTCAAGGGGGTGGGCCAGTGGCTCGATGCCAGTGGTGTCGACCGCTTGCATCTGGTCGACCAAACCCAGAATACTGTTCAAGGCATCGGTAGTGCGCGGAAGATCGGCTTCATTGAGGCCCAGGCGGGCCAGGTGAGCGATCTTTTCCACGTCGCAGCGTTCAAGCGCCATGGGGATCTCCAGGGGAAAACAAAAAACGGAATTGGTCCGCGAATGAGGAACATGCTGGCAGATTTACGGTCATAAGGCCGCGATTGTGTGCTGGCTTGCTCGGAAAAACTGCCAATTTAACATATTGGCGCCTTGCCCAAAATCCCCGCCGTTGTTAGAGTTTGCCGCACTTTTTTACCCACGCGTTGCCTAGGGTCACTTTCCCATGTTCAAGAAACTGCGTGGCATGTTTTCCAGCGATCTTTCCATCGACCTGGGCACTGCCAACACCCTTATTTACGTGCGTGAGCGCGGTATCGTCCTGAATGAGCCTTCGGTTGTGGCCATTCGTACTCACGGCAACCAGAAAAGTGTCGTCGCTGTCGGCACCGAGGCCAAGCGCATGCTCGGCCGTACGCCCGGCAACATCGCTGCCATTCGTCCGATGAAGGACGGCGTGATCGCCGATTTCAGCGTCTGCGAAAAGATGCTGCAGTACTTCATCAACAAGGTTCACGAAAACAGTTTTCTGCAGCCCAGCCCTCGCGTGCTGATCTGCGTTCCGTGCAAGTCGACCCAGGTAGAGCGCCGCGCCATTCGCGAGTCGGCCCTCGGTGCCGGTGCCCGTGAAGTGTTCCTGATCGAAGAGCCGATGGCCGCCGCCATCGGTGCCGGCCTGCCGGTCGAGGAAGCCCGTGGTTCGATGGTCGTCGATATTGGTGGTGGTACCACCGAAATCGCACTGATCTCCCTCAATGGTGTGGTGTACGCCGAATCCGTGCGTGTGGGTGGCGACCGTTTCGACGAGGCCATCGTCACCTACGTGCGCCGCAACTACGGCAGCCTGATCGGCGAGTCCACCGCCGAGCGTATCAAGCAGGAAATCGGTACTGCCTACCCGGGCGGCGAAGTGCGTGAAGTCGACGTACGCGGCCGCAACCTGGCCGAAGGCGTGCCACGTGCCTTCACCCTGAACTCCAACGAAGTGCTCGAAGCCCTTCAGGAATCGCTGGCGACCATCGTGCAGGCGGTCAAGAGCGCCCTGGAGCAATCGCCACCGGAGCTGGCTTCGGACATCGCCGAGCGCGGCCTGGTGCTGACCGGTGGTGGTGCGCTGCTGCGCGACCTGGACAAGCTGCTGGCCCAGGAAACCGGCCTGCCGGTGATCGTCGCCGAAGACCCGCTGACCTGTGTCGCCCGTGGCGGCGGTCGCGCGCTGGAGATGATGGACAAACACACCATGGACCTGCTCTCCAGCGAGTGATTTGCTGACCGCCCACCCCGTCCCCCGGTTTACAGGTAGCGCCCACAGTGCTACCTGTATGTGCTGGTGGCGCGTGTGGGCGTCGTTTCCATCCATCCTGCAAGCAGGCCGGTGCGTTGCCGTATGAATGACCCCCTGAATCTTCGAGGAGCGGCCTATTAAACCGCTTTTCGCCAAAGGCCCTTCGCTGGGCGTGCACCTGCTTGTGCTGGTTGTGCTGTCTATCGCCCTGATGGTGGTGGACGCCCGCTTTACCTTGCTCAAGCCGCTGCGCAGCCAGATGGCGCTGGTGCTGATGCCTTCCTATACCATCAGCGACTTCCCGCAACGCATGTGGCAGGGCGTGGCCAGCCAGTTCGGCAGCCGCACCGAGCTGATCGCCGAGAACGAGAAACTCAAGACCGAAGCCTTGCTGCTGCAAGGTCGCCTGCAGAAGCTGGCGGCCCTGACCGAGCAGAACGTGCGCCTGCGCGAGTTGCTCAACTCCTCGGCACTGGTCAACGAGAAGGTCGAGGTGGCCGAGCTGATCGGCGTCGACCCCAACCCCTTTACCCACCGCATCCTGATCAACAAGGGCGAACGCGACGGCGTGGTGCTGGGCCAGCCGGTGCTCGACGCCCGTGGCCTGATGGGCCAGGTGGTCGAGCTGATGCCGTACACCTCGCGGGTGCTGCTGCTCACCGACACCACCCACAGCATTCCGGTGCAGGTCAACCGCAACGGCCTGCGCGCGATTGCCAGTGGCACCGGCAATCCCGAACGCCTGGAACTGCGCCACGTGGCCGACACCGCCGACATCAAGGAAGGCGACCTGCTGGTCAGTTCCGGCCTGGGCCAGCGCTTCCCGGCTGGCTACCCGGTGGCCACGGTGCGCGAGGTGATCCACGACTCCGGGCAGCCGTTCGCCATCGTGCGGGCGGTGCCGACCGCGGCGCTCAACCGCAGCCGCTACATGCTGCTGGTGTTTTCCGACAGCCGTACCCCCGAACAGCGCGCCGCCGATGCTGCGCAGGCTCAGGAAGCGGCTGATCGCCAGGCGCAGAGCCCGATCGATGGCAGCATGCCGGCTGCCGCGCCGGGCGCACCTGCCGCACCCGCTGCGCCGGGCACGCCTGCGCCAACCCCTGCACCTGCTCCTGCCGCCGCGCCCGCTGCCCCTGCAGCCGCACCGGCCACTTCTCGGGAGAGACACTGATGAGCAGTACCCGTAGCCGCAACGGTTGGGTGGTCTGGTTGACCTTCCTGATCGGCCTGCTGCTGAGCGTGTGGCCCACGCTGCCGTTCATGGAGATTTTCCGTCCGCTGTGGCTGGCCCTGCTGCTGGCCTTCTGGACGCTGCACCTGCCGCACAAGGTCGGCATGACCACCGCATTCGTGCTGGGGCTTGCCGAGGACGTGCTGTACGGCACGCTGCTGGGGCAGAACGCCCTGGTGCTGGTGCTTATCACCTTCCTGGTGCTGTCGCTGCAGCAGCGCCTGCGCATGTTCCCCATGTGGCAGCAGAGCCTGGTGATTCTGGTGATCTTCGGCCTGGCCCAGCTGGTTCAGCTGTGGCTCAGCGCCCTGACCGGCAACCGCCAGCCGACCCTGGCGCTGGTGTGGCCGGCGGTGATCAGTGCGCTGCTGTGGCCCTGGATCAGCTTCGCCTTGCGCGGCCTGCGCCGACGCCTGAGTATCAACTGATTCACGTTGCCCACCGACGCTGACACGGAGACGTCACATGACCCCGCTGTACCTGGCCTCTGGTTCGCCACGCCGACGTGAGCTGCTCTCCCAGATCGGCGTGCCGTTCACCCCGGTGGCCGCCAGCATCGATGAAACCCCTCTGGATGCCGAACCGGCTGACGCCTATGTCGAGCGCCTGGCGCGCGAGAAGGCGGCTGCCGGCCTGGCGGTGTTGCGCGCCAGCGGCGTGGAAGGGCACCTGGCGGTACTGGGCGCCGACACTGCGGTGGTGCTCGACGGGCAGATCCTCGGCAAGCCGCAGGGGCAGGCCGACGCCCTGGCCATGCTGGCCGCATTGTCCGGACGCGAGCACGACGTGCTGACGGCAGTGGCGGTGACCGATGGCGAGCGCTGCCTGAGCGTGAACGTTGCCAGCCGCGTCAGCCTGCGCCCCATCAGCCCCGAACAGGCCCTGGCCTACTGGGCCAGCGGCGAGCCGCAGGACAAGGCCGGCAGCTATGCGATTCAGGGCCTGGCGGCAATTTTCGTCAAGGCGCTGCAGGGCAGCTACTCGGCGGTGGTCGGCTTGCCGTTGAGCGAAACCGCCGAGCTGCTGGAGCAATTTGCCATTCCCTGCTGGCAAGGCCTGCCGCCCCGTTGAGCGAGGAACTGCCCGTACCCCTTTAATTGCTCGCCAGCGACCGCCGGGCAATCCATCATTAGCTGAAGACCTTTGACGAGAGCCTGCCATGAGTGAAGAGATTCTGATCAATATCACGCCGATGGAATCACGCGTGGCGGTGGTGGAGAACGGTGTTCTTCAGGAGGTGCACGTCGAGCGCACCCAGCGGCGGGGCATCGTCGGCAACATCTACAAAGGCAAGGTGGTGCGGGTGCTGCCCGGCATGCAGGCGGCGTTCGTCGACATCGGCCTGGAGCGCGCGGCGTTCATCCACGCCTCGGAAATCTCCCAGCGCGAAGGCGCCAGTGTCGAGACCATCAGTGCCCTGGTGCACGAAGGCCAGAGCCTGGTGGTGCAGGTGACCAAGGACCCGATCGGCTCCAAGGGCGCACGCCTGACTACCCAGCTGTCGATCCCGTCGCGCTATCTGGTGTACATGCCGCGTACCAGCCATGTGGGCATCTCGCTGAAGATCGAGGACGAAGGCGAACGCGAGCGGCTCAAGCAGGTGGTCACCGACTGCATCGCCCAGGAAAACATCCAGGACGCCGGCGGGTTCATCCTGCGCACCGCGGCCGAGGGCGCCGGCGCCGACGAGATCGTCATGGACATCCGCTACCTGCGTCGCTTGTGGGACCAGATCGGCGCCCAGATCAAGACCGTTGGCGCACCCACCGAAATCTACGAAGACCTGGGCCTGGCCCTGCGTACCCTGCGCGACCTGGTCAACCCCAAGATCGAGAAGATCCGCATCGATTCGCGGGAAACCTTCCAGAAGACCACGCAGTTCGTCGCCGAGCTGATGCCGGAAATCGCCGACCGCCTGGAGCACTACCCGGGGGAGCGGCCGATCTTCGACCTGTATGGCGTCGAGGACGAGATCCAGCGTGCCCTGGAGCGCAAGGTGCCGCTCAAGTCCGGTGGCTACCTGGTGGTCGACCCGGCCGAGGCGATGACCACCATCGACGTCAACACCGGGGCCTTCGTCGGCCACCGCAACCTCGAAGAGACCATCTTCAAGACCAACCTGGAGGCTGCCACGGCGATTGCCCGCCAGCTGCGCCTGCGCAACATCGGCGGCATCATCATCATCGACTTCATCGACATGGAAGACGAAGAACACCAGCGCCAGGTGCTGCGTACCCTGGAAAAACAGCTGGAACGTGATCACGCCAAGACCAACATCATCGGCATCACCGAGCTGGGGCTGGTGCAGATGACCCGCAAGCGCACCCGCGAAAGCCTTGAACAGGTGCTGTGCGAACCATGCGCCAGTTGCCAGGGCCGCGGCAAGCTGAAGACCCCTGAGACCATCTGTTACGAAATTTTCCGCGAGATCCTGCGCGAGGCCCGCGCCTACCAGGCCGAAGGCTACCGGGTGCTGGCCAACCAGAAGGTGGTGGACCGCCTGCTCGACGAGGAATCGGGCAACGTGGCGGAGCTGGAGGCATTCATCGGGCGAACCATCCGCTTCCAGGTGGAGTCCATGTATTCCCAGGAACAATACGATGTGGTGCTGCTCTGACTCGCGTTGAAACCTACCCTGCGCTGGAAAACTGCGCGTACCGGGCCATAGTTAACGGACCACACGGGGAGCCCTTGCCATGGAGCGTCTGATCCGCGTTCTGGGCATCTTGACCCGTTGGGGGCTTGGCCTGTGCGCCTTGCTTGCCGTGCTGGTGGCGTTGTACGTCAGCCTCGGCCGCGAGCTGGTGCCACTGGTTGCCGAGTACCGCGCCGAGGTGGAGCAGAAGGCCGAGGCCGCACTGGGCATGCCGGTGCATATCGGTGCCCTGGAAGGCCGCTGGAGCGGCCTTGCGCCGGTGTTGCGCGTACGCGACGTGCAGCTGGGCGAAGGCGCCGGCGCCTTGCGCCTGGACGAGGTCAAGGTGGTGCCCGACCTGTGGGCCAGCCTGATGCAGCGTCAGGTCCGCCTGGCCCAGGTCGAACTGGGCGGCCTGCAACTGAACCTGCACGAAGATGAAAACGGTCACTGGAGCCTCAAGGGTCTGCCGGTGCAGGACGATCAGCCACTGGATGTACAGCAGTTGCTCGAACGCAGCCAGGTGGTGGCGAAGGTGTCGGTGCTCGACAGCCAGGTGACCCTGGAGCCGTTCGCGCATGAGCCGATGACCCTGACCTATGTGAGCCTCGGGCTGCAGACCGGCAGCGTGCGCCAGCGCCTGGATGCGCGCCTGACCCTGCCCGACGGCCAGCCGATGAGCCTGAGCCTGCGCAGCCGCGTGCGCGCCGACCAGTGGCGCGACGGTGCGGTGGATGCCTACCTCAGCCTGCCACAGAGCGACTGGGCCAAATGGGTGCCGGCGCGGCTGCTGGGCCCGTACACGGCCAGCGAACTGCGTGCCGGTGGCGAGGCCTGGGTAGGGTGGGGCAAAGGCCAGTTGCAGACCGCGACGCTGCGCCTCAACGCGCCCCAGCTCAAGGGTGCGCATGCCGGTCGCAAGGCGGTAAAGGTCGAGAACCTTGCGCTCAACGCCTGGTTCAGGCGCAGCGACAAGGGCTTTGACGTGGTGCTCGATTCCCTGGCCATGAGCCTGGGCGACACCCGCTGGGAATCCCACGTTCAACTCAGGCAGAGCGCCGCCACCGAGCCGGCCGATGAAGTGTGGGCGATCCAGGCCGACCGCCTCGATTTGACCCCGCTGACCCCGCTGATTCAGGCGCTCGCGCCGCTGCCGGAGGCGGGCATGGCCGTGGTCGAGGGCCTCAAGGTCACCGGCGGCCTGCGCAATGTGCGCCTGGACGTGCGGCCCAGGGCCGAAGGCGATCAGCGCCTGAACTTTGCAGCCAACCTGGACCGCGTCGGCTTCAATGCCTACCACGGCGCCCCGGCTGCCGGGAATGTCAGCGGCAGCATCAGCGGCGACCTGGGCCAGGGCGAGCTGCGCCTGGACACCGACAAGTTCATGCTGCACCTGACGCCGATCTTCGCCGACCCCTGGCATTACCTGAAGGCCAATGCACGCCTGACCTGGCGACTGGACTCCGAGGGTTTCACCCTGGTTGCGCCGTACCTTAAGGTGCTGGGTGACGAGGGCAGGATTGCCGGCGACTTCCTGATCCGGCTGCTGTTCGACGATGCACGCGAAGACTACATGGACCTGCGTGTGGGCCTGGTCGACGGCGATGGCCGCTACACCGCCAAGTACCTGCCCGAAGTGCTCAGCCCTGCGCTGGATCACTGGTTGCGCACCGCAATCCTCAAGGGCGCGGTGGATGAAGGCTATTTCCAGTACCAGGGCTCGCTGCACCACGGCGCGACCCCCGAGTCGCGCAGCATCAGCCTGTTCTTCAAGGTGCATGACGCCGAGTTGGACTTCCAGCCCGGCTGGCCCCACGTGAGCAAGGTCGATGGCGACGTGTTCATCGAGGACACCGGTGTGCGGGTCAAGGCGCGCAGCGGGCAGTTGCTCGGCACCCGGGTGCGCAATGTGGACGTGAACATTCCCCATGTGAACGAAGGCGAGCATACCCACCTGTACCTGGACGGAGAGTTCGACGGGCGCCTGGCCGACGGGGTGAAGATCCTGCAGGACGCGCCGATCGGTACCGGCCCGACCTTCGCCGGCTGGGAAGGCGAGGGCCCGCTGCAGGGCAAGCTCAAGCTCGATATCCCCCTGGAGCACGGCCAGCAGCCCAAGGTGCTGGTGGATTTCAGCACCGAACAGGCGCGCCTGAAGCTGAGTGAACCGCCGCTGGAGCTGAGCCAGTTGAACGGCACTTTCCGCTTCGACTTCGACAAGGGGCTCAGCGGCCAGAACATCACCGCGCGCGCCTTCGACAAGCCCATCAGCGCACAGATCTTTGCCGAGGGGCAGCCTGGGCAATTGCAGACCCGTATCGCCGCCAAGGGCCAGATCGCCTTGAAGGCGCTGACCGACTGGCTGAAATTCACCCAGCCCTTGCCAGCCTCCGGAGAAATCCCCTACCAGTTGCAGGTCAGTGTCGGCAGCCGCGAAAACCAGCTGAGCATCGACTCTACCCTCAAGGGCCTGAAAGTGGACCTGCCGGCGCCGTTCGGCAAGGCGGTCAGCGAAACCCGGGCCACGCAGTTCAAGATGAACCTGCAAGGGCCGCAACAGCGCTTCGATGTGGCCTACGCCGACGTCGCCAGGCTGGCCTATGCCGCGCCTGCCGGCAAGCTCGGCCAGGGGCGCGGTGAGCTGCTGCTGGGCAACGGCACGGCGCAACTGCCGGCCGGTCAGGGCCTGCGGGTGCGTGGCCGGCTCGCGCAGCTGGACATTGAGCCCTGGCAGAAGCAGTTCGAGCAGATGGCCGGTGACGATCCGGGCGGCAATGCCCGGCAGGTGCTCAACAGCGTGGACGTGAGCATCGGCCAGCTCAAGGGCTTTGGCCAGACCCTCAACCAGGCAGTGGTACGCCTGGACCGCGGGAGCAACTTCTGGAACCTGCGCCTGGACAGCAAGGAGGTCATCGGCACGGCCCGCCTGCCCGATGCCAAGGGCGCCCCGATCGTGATCAACCTGCCGACCCTCCACCTGCCGCCGTCCGACCCGGCCGACGCCAGCGCAGTGGACGGACCGGACCCGCTGGCCGATGTCGACCCGCGCAAGATCCCGGCGATCGACCTGAGCATCGGCAGGCTGTTCCTTGGCGATGATCTGCTCGGCAGCGTCGCGCTGAAAACCCGTCCCACCTCCAAGGGCGTGGCCCTGAACGACCTGGACCTGAACCTCAAGGGCCTGGCGATCGATGGCACCGCCACCTGGGAAGGCACGCCGGGGCGCAGCGACAGTTGGTACAAGGGGCGCCTGGAAGGCAAGAACCTGGCCGATGTGCTGACCGCCTGGGGCTTCGCGCCGACGGTGACCAGCCGAGACTTCCGCCTGGACGTGGACGGACGCTGGCAGGGGTCGCCGGCCTGGGTCAGCCTCAAGCACTTCTCCGGCAACCTTGATGCCTTGCTGCGCAAGGGGCAGTTCGTCGAAGTGGAAGGCGGAGCGCAGGCCTTGCGCGTGTTCGGCCTGCTCAATTTCAACTCGATCGGCCGGCGCCTGCGCCTGGACTTCTCCGACCTGCTCGACAAGGGCCTGAGCTACGACCGGGTCAAGGGCCTGCTGGTGGCAAGCGAGGGGGTGTATGTGACGCGCGAGCCGATCACCCTGACCGGCCCGTCCAGCAACCTCGAGCTCGATGGCACCCTGGACATGGTTCGGGACCGGGTCGATGCGACCTTGCAGGTGACCTTGCCGGTGACCAACAACCTGCCCCTGGCGGCGCTGATCGTGGGCGCGCCAGCGGTGGGCGGGGCGCTGTTCCTGGTGGACCGGCTGCTGGGGGATCGGGTGGCGCGCTATGCCAGTGTGCATTACCGCGTCGAGGGCCCGTGGAAAGAGCCTAAGATTAGCTTTATCAAACCTTTCGAGAAGTCGCGCTAGAACATGGACATGACGTCAGCGGTTATTCAGATGGTCAGCCAGGACGATGTGCCGGGCAACCTGGCGCGGGCCCGTGCCCTGCTGGAGCGGGCTGCCGAAGGGGGCGCGCGGCTGGCGGTGCTGCCGGAAAACTTCGCTGCCATGGGCCGGCGCGACAGCGCCGCCATCGGCCGGGCCGAGGCGCTGGGGGAGGGGCCGATCCTGCCATGGTTGAAACAGGCGGCCCGCGACCTCAGGTTATGGATTGTAGCGGGCACCTTGCCGCTGCCGCCGCTCGACCGGCCCGAGGCCAAAGCCCATGCCTGCTCCCTGCTGGTCGACGAGCACGGCGAGCAGGTGGCCCGCTACGACAAATTGCATCTGTTCGATGTGGATGTGGCCGACAACCGTGGGCGCTACCGCGAGTCGGACGATTATGCCCACGGCGCGCGGGTGGTGGTGGCCGATACCCCGGTGGGGCGCCTGGGCCTGAGCGTGTGCTACGACCTGCGCTTTCCCGAGCTGTACAGCGCGCTGCGTGCGGCCGGAGCCGAACTGATCAGTGCACCGGCAGCCTTTACTGCAGTAACCGGTGCGGCCCATTGGGACGTGCTGATTCGCGCCAGGGCCATAGAAACACAGTGTTACGTATTGGCGGCCGCCCAGGGCGGCACGCACCCGGGGCCACGGGAAACCCATGGCCATGCCGCCATTGTCGACCCCTGGGGGCGTATCGTTGCCCAGCAGGCCAGCGGTGAAGCGGTGCTGCTGGCGCCCCGCGACAGCAGCGAACAGGCGTCCATTCGGGCGCGGATGCCGGTGGCCTCGCACCGGCGCTTTTTTTCGCAGGACGCATTGCGGCCTGCGCACACCTCGGAGTGACTATGAGCGAGTTGTTATCCACTGTCAGCGATCACCTGCTGGCGCCGGGCGGCCTGACCCTCGACAGCCTGCAATCGGTGCTGGGCGAGTTAGCCGGGCCGGGAATCGACGCAGCCGACCTGTACTTCCAGGGCCAGATTTCAGAGTCCTGGGCGCTTGAAGACGGCATCGTCAAGGAAGGCAGCTTCAACCTCGACCAGGGGGTCGGGGTACGCGCCCAGTCTGGTGAAAAGACCGGCTTTGCCTACAGCAACGCGATCAACCTCGAAGCCCTGACTTCCGCTGCACGCGCCGCGCGCTCCATTTCCCGCGCCGGCCAGAATGGCAGCGTGCAGGCCTTCAAGAGCCAGGACGTGACCGCGCTGTATGCGCCGGGCAACCCGCTGGATGTGCTCAGCCGCGCCGAGAAGGTCGAGCTGCTCAAGCGTGTCGACGTAGCCACGCGTGCCCTGGACCCGCGTATCCAGCAGGTCAGCGTGAGCATGGCCGGGGTGTGGGAGCGCATTCTGGTGGCCGCTGCCGATGGCAGCCTGGCGGCCGACGTGCGGCCGCTGGTGCGCTTCAACGTCAGTGTGATCGTCGAGCAGAATGGCCGTCGCGAACGTGGCGGGCATGGCGGCGGCGGGCGCACCGACTACCGCTACTTCACCGACGAGCGGGTGATGGGTTTTGCCCGCGAAGCGCTGCGCCAGGCACTGGTCAACCTCGAGGCCATTCCGGCACCGGCCGGCACCTTGCCGGTGGTGATGGGCGCCGGGTGGTCCGGTGTGCTGCTGCACGAGGCGGTCGGGCATGGCCTGGAGGGCGATTTCAACCGCAAGGGCAGCTCGGCCTACAGTGGCCACCTGGGCGAGAAGGTCGCGTCCAGCCTGTGCACCATCGTCGACGACGGCACCCTCGAAGGGCGCCGCGGTTCGTTGAGCGTGGATGACGAAGGCACCCCGACCGAATGCACCACACTGATCGAGAACGGCATTCTCAAGGGCTACATGCAGGACAAGCTCAATGCCCGCCTGATGGGCATGGCAGTCACCGGCAACGGGCGGCGCGAGTCGTATGCGCACCTGCCGATGCCACGCATGACCAACACCTACATGCGCGCCGGCGAAAGCGACCCGGCGGAGATCATCGCCTCGGTCAAGCGTGGCATCTACTGCGCCAACCTCGGCGGTGGCCAGGTGGACATCACCAGCGGCAAGTTCGTGTTCTCCACCAGCGAGGCTTACCTGATCAAAGACGGCAAGATCACCGCGCCGGTCAAGGGTGCGACGCTGATCGGCAACGGCCCCGAGGCCATGAGCCGGGTGTCGATGGTCGGCAACGACCTGTCGCTGGACAGTGGTGTGGGTACCTGTGGCAAGGATGGGCAGTCGGTGCCGGTGGGCGTTGGCCAGCCGACCCTGAAGATCGATGCGATCACCGTGGGTGGCACGGGCGCATGAGCATGAAACCGGGCGGGCAGGGTGCCTGCCCGGTGGCGAGAATCAGCGCAGGCCGCGCTGGATTTCGTCGAGGTCGCGGATGTACTTGAAGATCTTGCGGCTGGCGGTGGGCGCCTTGTTGCGCGCCAGCTCGTGCTGGGCCTGGCGGATCAGCGAGCGCAGCTGCTGGCGATCGGCGTCCGGGTATTCCTGGACGAACTTCTCCAGTACGTCGTCGGTGCCGCCGATCAGCCGGTCGCGCCAGCGTTCGAGGTTGTGGAAGCGTTCGTTGTACTGGCGCGAAGAGGCGTCGAGCTGGTCGAGCAGCGCGAGGATCGCGTCGATGTCCTGGTCGCGCATCAGCTTGCCGATGAACGACTTGTGACGGCGCTTGGCTTCGTTCGCGGTGTGCCGCTTGTGCTCTTCCAGGGCCGCGCGCAGTTCGTCGGTCAAGGGCAGTTTGGCCAGGATATCGGGCTTGAGCGTGGTAAGGCGCTCGCCCATATCAACCAGCGCCTGCATCTCGCGCTTGATTTGGGTTTTGCTTTTTTCGCCGTCGAAGGCGGTGTCGTAAGAATCAACCATGGGGGCAGTCCGCTGAGAATCGCCGCCATGATAACCAGTCGGGGGCCGCTTGTCCGGTCCGGTCGTAGATTGACCCGAGCCGAACGCAGAATTTGAGTGGAGAAAACCATGAGTGCAGTCCAGAGCGTAGGTCCGCAGGCCCTGCCGGCGTTGCAGGAACAGGTCGAACAGATCATCGCCGAAGCCCGGCGCCAGGGCGCCAGCGCCTGCGAAGTGGCCGTATCGCTGGAGCAGGGGCTGTCGACCTCGGTGCGCCAGCGCGAGGTGGAGACGGTGGAGTTCAACCGCGACCAGGGCTTCGGCATCACCCTGTATGTGGGCCAGCGCAAGGGCTCGGCAAGCACCTCGGCCAGTGGCAGCGATGCCATTCGCGAAACCGTGGCGGCGGCCCTGGCCATCGCCAAGCACACCTCCGAGGACGAATGCTCGGGCCTGGCCGACCCGGCCCTGATGGCCCGTGACCTGCAGGATTTCGACCTCTATCACGCCTGGGACATCACCCCCGAGCAGGCCATCGAAAAGGCCCTGGCCTGCGAAGCTGCGGCGTTCGACACCGATGCCCGCATCAAGAACGCCGATGGCACCACACTCAGCACCCACCAGGGATGCCGGGTGTACGGCAACAGCCACGGCTTCATCGGTGGCTACGCCTCCACCCGCCACAGCCTGAGCTGCGTGATGATCGCCGAAGGTGACGGGCAGATGCAGCGTGACTACTGGTATGACGTGAACCGCCAGGGCGAGCTGCTGGCCGATCCGCAGAGCATCGGGCGTCGCGCTGCGCAGCGTGCGGCGGCGCGCCTGGGCGCACGTCCGGTGCCGACCTGCGAGGTACCGGTGCTGTTCTCGGCGGAGCTGGCCGGCGGGTTGTTCGGCAGTTTCCTGTCGGCGATTTCCGGCGGCAACCTGTACCGCAAGTCGTCGTTTCTGGAAGGCTGCATGGGCCAGCGCCTGTTCCCCAGCTGGCTGACTCTGGACGAGCGGCCGCACCTGCAGCGTGCCCTGGGCAGTGCCTCGTTCGATGGGGACGGCCTGGCGACCTATGCCAAGCCGTTCGTCGAAAATGGCGAGCTGGTGTCGTATGTGCTGAGCACCTATTCCGGACGCAAGCTGGGGCTGCCAAGCACCGCCAACGCCGGTGGCGTGCACAACCTGTTCGTCACGCATGGGGTCGAAGATCAGGCTGCATTGCTGCGCCGCATGGGGCGCGGGTTGCTGGTGACCGAGCTGATGGGGCATGGCTTGAACATGGTGACCGGTGACTATTCGCGCGGCGCAGCGGGGTACTGGGTGGAGAACGGCGAGATCCAGTTTGCGGTTCAGGAAGTCACGATTGCCGGCAACATGAAGGACATGTTCCAGCAGATTGTCGCTATCGGCAACGATCTTGAAACCCGTAGCAATATTCACACAGGCTCGGTGCTGATCGAGCGCATGACGGTCGCCGGCAGCTGACACCGCCGGCCTGTGCGCGGTCCCCGTAGGCGCCGGCGTTGCCGGCGAAGGGGCCACCTCCGGTTACACATCGAAGCCCGGCCCCGTGCCGGGCTTTTTGCTTTTCGCCTTTGGTCGCACTTGAACTGATTCTGATTATCACTTAATAATGACTATCATTATCTAGGCGATGATGTTCATGAGACCTGTCCTTCACGAATTGCCCTACCTCGAAAACTGGCGCTGGCTGAGCCGGCGAATTCGCTGTGCCCTCGAGCCCGACGAGCCGCGCCTGATCGAACACTACCTGGCCGAAGGTCGCTACCTGGTCTGCTGCACCGAGACCTCGGCCTGGACCGTCGCCTTGACTTCCTTCCGCCTGCTGCTCGACACCGCGTGCGACCGCATGCTGCCGTGGCATTGGCGCTGCTTGTGCCTGGACCAGGCCTGGAAGCCGCTGCTGCAGCTGCGCAAGCTCGACGGCGGCGAGCACGGCCAGCGCTGGCAGCCCTTCGCCCTGCAACTGGCGAACTGCACGCTGCTGCCTTCGATTTCTTTCGCTGAACTGATGCAAGGACTTGATGATGAGTAATACCCGTATCGAGCGTGACAGCATGGGTGAGCTGCAGGTGCCGGCCGAGGCCCTGTATGGCGCCCAGACCCAGCGCGCGGTGAACAACTTCCCGATCAGCCAGCAGCGCATGCCGACCCAGTTCATCCGGGCCCTGCTGCTGGCCAAGGCCGCCGCCGCCAAGGCCAACGTCGAGCTGGAGCAGATCAGCCAGGCACAGGGCGCTGCCATCGTCACCGCCGTGGAACAGTTGCTGGCTGGCGATTTCATGCAGCACTTCCCGGTCGACGTGTACCAGACCGGCTCCGGCACCAGCTCCAACATGAATGCCAACGAGGTGATCGCGACCCTGGCCAGCCGTGTGCTGGGCGACACGGTAAACCCAAATGACCATGTCAACTGCGGCCAGAGCAGCAACGACATCATCCCCACCACCATCCACGTGAGCGCCGCGCTGGCCCTGCACGAACAACTGCTGCCGGCGCTCAGGCACCTGGTGCAGGTGATCGAGCACAAGGCCGAGCAGGTGCACCCGTTCATCAAGACCGGTCGCACCCACCTGATGGACGCCATGCCCGTGCGCATGAGCCAGGTGCTGGGCGGCTGGGCGGCACAGGTCAAGGCGGGCATCGGTCACCTGAACGACACCCTGCCAAGCCTGCAGGCCCTGGCCCAGGGCGGCACTGCGGTGGGCACCGGGATCAACGCCCACCCCGGGTTCGCCGCGCGTTTCAGCCAGCAACTGAGCGGCCTGACCGGGGTGCAGTTCGTGCCGGGGGAAAACCTGTTTGCCCTGATCGGCTCGCAAGACACCGCCGTGGCTGTTTCCGGCCAGCTCAAGGCCACCGCCGTGGCCCTGATGAAGATCGCCAACGACCTGCGCTGGATGAACTCCGGCCCGCTTGCCGGGCTGGGCGAGATCGAGCTTGAAGGGCTGCAGCCTGGCTCCTCGATCATGCCGGGCAAGGTCAACCCGGTGATTCCGGAAGCCACCGCCATGGTGGCCGCGCAGGTCATCGGCAACGATGCGGCCATCGCCGTGGCGGGCCAGTCGGGCAACTTCGAACTGAACGTGATGCTGCCGATCATTGCGCAGAACCTGCTGGGCAGCATCGAGCTGATGGCCAATGTGAGCCGTCTGCTGGCCGACAAGGCCATCGCCACCTTCAAGGTCAACGAACCCAAGCTCAAGGAAGCCCTGGCGCGCAACCCGATCCTGGTGACCGCGCTGAACCCGATCATCGGCTACCAGAAGGCTGCCGAAATCGCCAAGACCGCCTACAAGCAGGGGCGCCCGATCATCGAGGTTGCGCTGGAACACACCGACCTGCCGCGCAGCCAGCTGGAAGTCCTGCTCGACCCTGAAAAACTCACGGCCGGCGGTATCTGACACCGCCCACCGCTTCGGAGGTTTCTGTCATGCAGCATTGGAAACGCACCACTGAAATAGCCAACCGCCTGTTCCAACAGGGCGATCTGGTGGATGCCCGCGAGTTGTACTTGCAGGCCCTGGCCTTGGCCCAGGTGTTGTTCGAGCGCTGGCAGGACGCCGACGAGGCGGTGGCCGCCTGTGTGATTTCGCACCACAACCTGGCCGACCTGCATTTGCGCCTCAAGCAGCCGCAGGAGAGCGCCGAGTACCTGTGCGCCATCCACCAGCGCCTGTTGCAGGCCAGCCAGGATCAGCGCCTTTCGCCGTTGCTGCGCGATGCGGCGCTGCGCCAGAGCAGCAAGACCTACACCGAACTGCTCAATTTCATCAGCGAGTATGGCCAGTACCCCCGTACCGAACGCCTGCTCTACCGCCAGGGGGCGCAGCCGGCACTGTTTGCCGGCCAGGAACAACTACAGCCCCCAGCCCTTCATTATGGAACCCACTGATATGCCGCATACCTTGCCTGCATTGCCGTACGCCTACGATGCGCTGGAACCGCACATCGACACCCAGACCATGCAGATTCACCACAGCAAGCACCACCAGACCTACATCAACAACCTCAATGCCGCCATCGAGGGCACCGAATACGCCGAGTGGCCGATCGAGCAGCTGGTCGCCAGCGTCAAGAGCCTGCCGCAGAATCTGCAGGCCGCAGTGATCAACCAGGGCGGCGGGCATGCCAACCACAGTCTGTTCTGGACGGTGATGGCGCCCGGCGGCGGCGGTCAGCCCCACGGCGCGGTGGGCGAGGCGATCGATGACCAGCTGGGCGGTTTCGATGCATTCAAGGATGCGTTCACCAAGGCTGCGCTGACCCGCTTCGGCAGTGGCTGGGCGTGGCTGAGCGTAACGCCGCAGAAAACCCTGGTGGTAGAGAGCAGCGGCAACCAGGACAGCCCGCTGATGAATGGCAATACGCCCATTCTTGGCCTGGACGTGTGGGAGCATGCCTACTACCTGCTGTACCAGAACCGTCGCCCCGAATACATCGGCGCCTTCTACAACGTGATCAACTGGTCCGAAGTAGAGCGTCGCTACGTTGCTGCCCTGGTGTGAGTCCTAGCGGCATGCGCTCGGAGGTGATGGCCATTGGCGGTGTGCGCCTGTTCAGGTTGGCGCTGGGCACACTGTTGCTGTTGGTGGGGACGGCGTTGCTGCTGGTACAGGGCTTCGCCTGGCTGGACCTGGAACCGCGGATGTTGCGTGCGCTTGAGGGTGGGGCCATGTGTGCGCTGGGCACTGCCCTGGGCGCAGTGCCGGTGTTGGTGATTCGCAGCATGCCGGTGGCCGTGGCCGATACCCTGATGGGGTTCGGCGCAGGCGTGATGCTGGCCGCCACGGCGTTCTCGTTGATCATCCCGGGGCTGGACGCCGCCCAGGCGGTCGGCTTCGGCAAATGGGGGGCAGGTGGCCTGATCAGCTTCGGCCTGCTGTTCGGTGCGTTCTGCATCTACCTGGTGGACCGCAGGGTCTCGGGCGCAACACCGGACGACCTGGTCGCCGTGCCCGGCAGGCCGGTGATTCCGGCGCGCATCTGGGTGTTCGTGATTGCCATCATTGCCCACAACATCCCCGAAGGCATGGCCATCGGGGTGTCGGCCGGTGGCGGCATGCCGGATGCCGACAGCCTGGCCATGGGTATCGCCCTGCAGGATGTGCCAGAGGGGCTGGTGATCGCGCTGGTGCTGGCTGGAGCGGGGATGGGCCGTTTCAAGGCGTTTCTGATCGGCGCGGCATCCGGGCTGGTGGAGCCACTGGCGGCGGTGCTGTGCGCGTGGGTGGTGAGCGTCGCCGAACTGATGCTGCCGCTGGGCCTGGCTTTCGCTGCCGGGGCCATGTTGCTGGTGGTGACCCAGGAGATCATTCCCGAGTCACGCAGCAACGGCAATCATCGCCTGGCCAGCCTGGGGCTGTGCATCGGCTTCTGCCTGATGATGGTGATGGATACCGCGTTGTCCTGAAGCGAGAAGGCGAGGTTACTCGCCTTCGTCGAAATAGTTGTTGATCAGTTCGACCAGGCCTTGCAGCGCTTCGGCTTCCTGTTCGCCTTCGGTCTTGAGGTGGATGCTCGTGCCCTTGCCGGCGGCGAGCATCATCACGGCCATGATGCTCTTGCCATCGACCATCGACTCCGGGGTACGGCCTACACGCACCGAACACGGGTACTTGCCCGCCACGCCAACGAACTTGGCCGCTGCCCGGGCGTGCAGCCCCAGCTTGTTGATAATCTCGATTTCAATGGCGGGCATCGCGGGCGGGATCCTGAGGGCTAGAGGTCGCGGTGGCGAACCTGGACGTTCTTCAATGTTTGTTGCAGCACCTGGCCCAGGCGTTCGGTGATGTACACCGAGCGATGATGACCGCCGGTGCAGCCGATGGCGATGGTGACATAGGCCCGGTTGCTGGCGGCGAACCGTGGCAGCCACTTGAGCAGGTACGACGAAATGTCCTGGAACATCTCCTCGACGTCCGGTTGCGCGGCCAGGTAGTCGATGACCGGTTGCTCCAACCCCGAATGATCCCGCAGCTCGGGCTTCCAATAGGGGTTGGGCAGGCAGCGCACATCGAACACCAGGTCGGCGTCGACCGGCATGCCACGCTTGAAGCCGAACGACTCCACCAGAAACGCCGTGCCCGGCTCGGGCTGGTTGAGCAGGCGCAGCTTGATCGAGTCGCGCAGCTGGTACAGGTTGAGATTGGTGGTGTCGATCTTGAGGTCGGCCAGGTCGGCGATCGGCCCCAGCAGGTCGCTCTCTACCCGGATGGCTTCGGCCAGGGAGCGTTGCGTGTTGGTCAGCGGGTGGCGCCGGCGCGTCTCCGAGAAGCGCTTGAGCAGCGTTTCCTCGTCGGCGTCCAGGTACACCACATCGCAATGGATGTGCTTGCTGCGGGCATCCTCCAGCAGCTCGGGGAAGCGGCTCAGGTGGCTGGGCAGGTTGCGCGCGTCGATGGAAACGGCCACCAGCGGCTGCAGCAGCTCGGTATTGATCAGTGCGTTTTCGGCCAGTTGCGGCAACAGCCCGGCAGGCAGGTTGTCGATGCAGTAGTAGCCGTTGTCCTCAAGTACCGCGAGCGCGGTGCTCTTGCCGGAGCCGGAGCGACCGCTGACGATGATCAAGCGCATGTTCAGTGCCCGTTTTGCACGTCCAGTACGACCTGGTACAGGGATTGGCTATCGGTGGCCGCGCGCAGTTTGTCGCGCACGTCCTTGCGGTCGAGCATGCTGGCGATCTGGCGCAGCAGCTCAAGGTGCGCATCGGTGGCGGCTTCCGGGACCAGCAGCAGAAACAGCAGGTCGACGGGAGCGCCATCGATGGCGTCGAAGTCGATGGGAGCGTCCAGGTGCAGCAGGGCGCTTACCGGTTTTTCACAACCTTTCAAGCGGCAGTGCGGGATGGCGATACCATTGCCGAAGCCGGTCGAACCCAGTTTTTCACGGGCGATCAGGCTCTCGAACACGGTTTGGGTGTCCAGCTCGGGTACTTCCTTGCCGATCAGATTGGCAATCTGTTCGAGCGCACGCTTTTTACTGCCGCCCGGCACGTTCACGAGGGAACGGCCGGGGGTCAGGATATCTTCTAGTCGGATCATGGGTGGGGGGGATCAGCGGGCCGCTGCACCTTGCAGGAGGCTTTGCTGTTTTTCCTTGTGTTTTTTCAGTTGGCGGTCGAGCTTGTCGGTAAGGGCGTCGATCGCTGCATACATGTCTTGATGTTCGGCGTTGGCAACCACTTCGCCGCCCGGGATCTGCAAGGTAGCCTCAATTTTCTGCTGAAGCTTTTCGACCTTCATGATCACCGTCACGTTGGTGATCTTGTCGAAGTGACCCTCCAGTCGTTTCAGCTTCTGCTCGACATACTCGCGCAGTGGCGGAGTGACTTCTACATGCTGTCCACTGATATTGACTTGCATACAGCTTCTCCTTTTGTTGCCGGTGCATAAGAGGCAGGTGTTGCGCCTGCCACTGAATTGCGGTGGCACATCTCAGGGGATGTCACATCAATCGCTTGCGTTCGCTCGACGGTGCAATGCCAAGGGACTCGCGGTACTTGGCGACGGTGCGACGGGCTACCTGGATGCCTTGTGCCTCCAGTAAACCAGCGATCTTGCTGTCACTCAATGGCTTTTTCTGATTTTCAGCCGCGACCAGTTTCTTGATGATCGCGCGGATCGCCGTGGACGAGCATTCGCCGCCCTCGGAGGTGCTCACGTGGCTCGAGAAAAAGTATTTCAGTTCGTAGATGCCGCGCGGGGTGTGCATGTATTTCTGCGTGGTCACCCGCGAAATGGTCGACTCGTGCATGCCCACCGCCTCGGCGATATCGTGCAGTACCAGCGGTTTCATCGCCTCGTCGCCGTGGTCGAGAAAGCCGCGCTGGTGCTCGACGATCTGCGTGGCCACCTTCATCAGCGTCTCGTTGCGGCTCTGCAGGCTCTTGATGAACCAGCGCGCCTCCTGCAACTGGTTGCGCATGAAGGTGTTGTCGGCGCTGGTGTCGGCGCGACGCACGAAACCGGCGTATTGCGGGTTGACCCGCAGGCGCGGCACGGCTTCCTGGTTCAGCTCGACCAGCCAGCGGTCGGAATCCTTGCGCACGATGACATCGGGCACCACGTATTCGGCTTCGCTGGACTCGATCTGCGAGCCGGGGCGCGGGTTGAGGCTCTGTACCAGTTCGATGACCTGGCGCAGTTCGTCTTCCTTGAGCTTCATGCGACGCATCAGCTGGCTGTAGTCGCGGCTGCCGAGCAGGTCGATGTAGTCGCTGACCAGGCGCTGCGCCTCGGCCATCCACGGCGTACGCGGCGGCAGCTGGCGCAGTTGCAGCAGCAGGCATTCGCTGAGGTTGCGGGCACCGATGCCGGCGGGCTCGAACTGCTGGATACGGTGCAGCACGGCCTCGACTTCGTCGAGTTCGATGTCCAGTTCCGGGTCGAACGACTCGCACACCTCTTCGAGGGTTTCTTCGAGATAGCCCTGGTTGTTGATGCAGTCGATCAGCGTCACGGCAATCAGCCGGTCGGTGTCGGACATCGGTGCCAGGTTGAGCTGCCACAGCAGGTGGCTCTGCAGGCTCTCGCCGGCAGAGGTGCGGGTGGTGAAGTCCCACTCGTCATCGTCATTGCTGGGCAGGCTGCTGGCGCTGGTCTGGTAGATGTCTTCCCAGGCCGTGTCGACCGGCAGTTCGTTGGGGATGCGCTCGTTCCATTCGCCTTCTTCGAGGTTGTCCACCGTGGGGGCGGACTCCTGGAAGCTGCTCTCCTGAGGTTCGGCAACCGGCTTGGTCTCGGCGTTGTCGGCCATCGGGTCGCTGTTGTCGAAATCCTCGCCTTCTTCCTGGCGTTCGAGCATCGGGTTGGACTCCAGCGCCTCCTGGATTTCCTGTTGCAGGTCCAGGGTGGAGAGCTGGAGCAGTCGGATAGCCTGTTGCAACTGAGGAGTCATCGTCAGTTGCTGGCCCATTCTTAGGACGAGCGATGGTTTCATGGCTGGGGCTTAACACCTTATTCGCCGGCGCACAGGCGCCATCTACTACAAGGGCGCGAGAGGCGCCAACTTTAAGCAAATTATATGCCTGAAATCAAAGCGTTTGCCTAGAGCGCTGGAACAATTAACCCCGGGTGGAGCCATTTGCCAGCGCCCAGGCAGCGCCATGTTCAGCCATGTGCCGCAGCTTACAGGCGGAACTCGTGGCCGAGGTACACCTCTTTCACCAGGTCGTTGGCCAGGATGGTCTGTGCATCGCCTTCGGCGATCAACTGGCCATCGTTGACGATGTAGGCGGTTTCGCAGATATCCAGGGTTTCACGGACGTTGTGGTCGGTGATCAGCACGCCGATGCCCTTGGCCTTCAGGTGGTGGATGATCTGCTTGATGTCGCCCACGGAGATCGGGTCGACACCGGCGAAAGGTTCGTCGAGCAGGATGAACTTGGGCGCGGTGGCCAGTGCCCGGGCAATCTCCACCCTGCGCCGCTCACCACCGGACAGGCTCATGCCCAGGTTGTCGCGGATGTGGCTGATGTGAAATTCCTGCAGCAGGCTTTCAAGCTCCTTGCGGCGACCATCGCGGTCGAGCTCCTTGCGGGTCTCGAGGATCGCCATGATGTTGTCGGCCACCGACAGCTTGCGAAAGATCGAGGCTTCCTGCGGCAGGTAGCCGATGCCGGCACGTGCGCGACCATGCATGGGCTGGTGGCTGACGTCCAGGTCGTCGATCAGCACGCGGCCCTGGTCGGCCTGTACCAGGCCGACGATCATGTAGAAGCAGGTGGTCTTGCCGGCGCCGTTGGGGCCGAGCAGGCCGACGATCTGGCCGCTGTCGATGGACAGGCTGACATCACGCACGACTTGCCGGCTTTTGTAGGCCTTGGCCAGGTGCTGGGCTTTGAGGGTTGCCATCTACTCGGCCTTCTTCTTCGGCTGGATCACCATGTCGATGCGCGGACGCGACTCGGTGACTTTGCCACCGCGACCAGCGGTAGCGATCTGCTTCACCGTGTCGTAGACGATTTTCTCGCCTTCGGTGGTGTTGCCTTCATTGATGACCTTGGCGCGGTCGATCAGCACGATGCGGTTCTGTGGCGCATTGTACTGAATGGTCTTGCCGTAGCCCTGCATCTTGTCCGGCTTGGCTGCGCTCTGCTGCTGCTCGAAGTAGGCCAGGTTGCCCACCGAGGTCACGACGTCGATATCGCCGGAGGCAGTGCGGGTGATGGTCACGGTGTTGCCTTTGATCATCATCGAGCCCTGGGTGATGATCACGTCACCGGTATAGGTGGCAACGCCTTTCTTGTCATCCAGTTGAGCCTGGTCAGCCTGGATACGGATAGGCTGATCACGGTCGTTCGGCAGGGCCCAGGCGCTCGCGCTTCCCAGTGCTGCGCTCAGGCTGAGCAAAAAGGGGAGGGTTTTAACGAGCCTCATACTGTCCTCTTACGTTGGACAGCAGGTTCATCCTGCCGTCTTTCAGATACGCTTTCATTCCCTTGCCCGTAGTTGTGCCACCGGCGCCGTCGATTCTAACGGCTTGCTCGGTCTGCGCATATTGCTTCTGCGGGAAGACTGTCATGCGGGTAGTGGTAATGATGGTTTCGCGGTTCTGGTCGTCGGTGCGGGCAACCCGCACGTTGTCGATCAGTTCCACTTCGGTGCCGTCCGGGTTGACCTCGCCGCGGGTGCTCTGCACGTGCCACGGGTAGGCGGTACCGCGGTACATGTTGAGGTCCGGCGTGGTCAGCAGCGTCACTTCGCTGACCTTGAGGTGTTCGACCTTGTCGGCGGTCATCTCGTACTGCAGCTTGCCATCGGGCAGAAACTGCACGCTGTGGGCATTGATGGCGTAGTAGTCGATGGCGCTTTCGTCGACCTGCGCTGCGGGCTCGTCGAGGAACGTCTCGGGGCTGATGTTCCAGTAGCCGACCGCTGCAAACAAGGCAGCGATCACACTGAACAGCGCGATATTGCGGATCTTTTTACTGAACATGGATCGCTCTACAGGTAGTTGGCATTCGCCGCGTCCAGGTTGCCCTGGGCTTGCAGGATCAGTTCGCAGAACTCGCGGGCTGCGCCTTCGCCACCGCGCGCAAGGGTCACGCCATGGGCGTGCTGGCGCACGAACGGAGCGGCACTGGCTACGGCCATGCCCAAGCCGACCCGGCGAATCACCGGCAGGTCTGGCAGGTCGTCGCCCAGGTAGGCAACCTGTTCATAGCTTAGGCCCAGTTGACCAAGAAGGTCGTCGAGCACCACCAGTTTATCTTCGCGGCCCTGGTACAGGTGCGGGATGCCGAGGTTTTTCGCACGACGTTCGACCACCGGCGTCTTGCGCCCGCTGATGATCGCGGTGGTCACGCCCGAGTTCATGAGCATCTTGATGCCCTGGCCGTCGAGGGTGTTGAAGGTCTTGAATTCGCTGCCGTCCTCGAGAAAGTACAGGCGACCGTCGGTCAGCACGCCGTCCACATCGAATACCGCCAGCTTGATGGCCTTGCCGCGTTGCAGCAGATCGTCGTTCATTTACATCACTCCGGCGCGCAGCAGGTCGTGCATGTTCAGGGCGCCGACCGGCTGGTCGAGCGTGTCCACCACCACCAGCGCGCTGATCTTGTGGTCTTCCATGATCTTCAAGGCCTCGGCCGCGAGCATCTCGGCGCGGGCGGTCTTGCCGTGTACGGTCATCACTTCGTCGATCAGCGTGGTGTGCACGTCGATGTTGCGATCCAGGCTGCGGCGCAGGTCGCCGTCGGTGAACACCCCGGCCAGGCGGCCGTCGCTTTCGCGCACCACGGTCATGCCCAAACCTTTGCGAGACATTTCAAGCAGGGCGTCCTTGAGCAGCGTGCCGCGCTGAACCTGGGGCAGTTCGTCACCGCCGTGCATCACGTTCTCGACCTTGAGCAGCAGGCGTCGGCCCAAGGCACCGCCCGGGTGCGAGAAGGCGAAGTCTTCGGCGGTGAAGCCGCGCGCCTCGAGCAGGGCGATGGCCAGGGCGTCGCCGAGTACCAGCGCAGCGGTGGTGGAGGACGTCGGGGCCAGGTTCAGCGGGCAGGCCTCCTGGCCCACGCGGGCGTCCAGGTTGACCTCGGCGGCCTTGGCCAGCGGCGAGTCGGGGTTGCCGGTGAGGCTGATGAGCTTGATGCCCAGGCGCTTGATCAGTGGCAGCAGGGTCACGATTTCGTTGGTGGTGCCCGAGTTGGACAGTGCCAGGATGATGTCGTCCCGGGTGATCATGCCCATGTCGCCGTGGCTGGCCTCGGCGGGGTGAACGAAGAACGACGTGGTGCCGGTGCTGGCCAGGGTGGCGGCAATCTTGTTGCCGATGTGCCCGGATTTGCCCATGCCCACCACCACGACCCGGCCCTTGCTGGCCAGGATCAGCTCGCAGGCCTTGACGAAATCGGCGTCGATATGGGCCAGCAGGCCCTCTACCGCTTCGATCTCGAGACGGATGGTGCGCTGTGCGGATTGGATCAGGTCGGTGGATTGGCTCATGTCGTAGATCGGATTGCCTGATGAAAAGGCGGGGATTATAGCGGTAATGCGCCAAAGCCTCACCTGTGATTGCAAGGATGCTCTGCCAGAAACCTTAAGTGAGCCTTAACTTGAGCTGAACAGCCTCGGTGATGGCCTTGGGGTGGCTCTATCAGCGGTGCTATAGTTCGCCGCCTGTTCGGCCCGCTCGGAGCGTGCGTGCCTCCATGAAGGAGGTTGGCGTCTGAGTGAAAAGGCTGCATCGCAAGGAGTTTAGATGAGCGTTGATAACGCCTACGCGGTCGAATTGAAGGGCGTGACCTTCAAGCGCGGCGCGCGCAGCATCTTCAATAATGTCGACATACGCATTCCCCGCGGCAAGGTTACCGGCATCATGGGGCCTTCCGGGTGCGGCAAGACCACGCTGCTGCGTCTGATGGGCGCGCAACTGCGCCCCGCCAGCGGCGAGGTGTGGGTGGCCGGGCAAAACCTGCCGACCCTGTCGCGCAGCGACCTGTTCGACGCGCGCAAGCACATGGGCGTGCTGTTCCAGAGCGGTGCACTGTTCACCGACCTCGACGTGTTCGAGAACGTCGCCTTCCCGCTGCGGGTGCATACCCAGCTGCCCGAGGAAATGATCCGCGACATCGTGCTGATGAAGCTGCAGGCCGTGGGCTTGCGCGGTGCCATCGAACTGATGCCCGACGAACTGTCCGGCGGCATGAAGCGCCGTGTGGCGCTGGCCCGGGCGATTGCCCTGGACCCGCAGATCCTCATGTACGACGAACCTTTCGTCGGCCAGGACCCGATCGCCATGGGCGTGCTGGTACGCCTGATCCGCCTGCTCAACGATGCGCTGGGCATCACCAGCATCGTGGTTTCGCACGATCTTGCAGAAACCGCGAGCATTGCCGACTACCTGTATGTGGTGGGGGACGGCCAGGTACTGGGCCAGGGTACGCCGCAGGAGCTGATGGAGTCGGACAACCCGCGTATCCGCCAATTCATGAAAGGCGATCCGGATGGCCCGGTGCCCTTTCATTTTCCTGCGCCTGATTACCGCGCCGATCTGTTGGGGAAGCGTTGATGCGCAGAAAGTCATTGCTCGAACGTATTCGTCTGTTTGGTCGCTCCGCGATCGACGTGGTGGCCGTGCTGGGGCGCTCCTGCCTGTTCCTGCTGCATGCCCTGGTGGGGCGCGGCGGGATTGGCGGCGGGTTCCAGTTGCTGGTCAAGCAGCTGTACTCGGTCGGCGTGATGTCGCTGGCCATCATCGTCGTGTCCGGCGTGTTCATCGGCATGGTGCTGGCCCTGCAGGGCTTCAGCATCCTCACCAAGTACGGTTCGGAACAGGCGGTGGGGCAGATGGTTGCCCTGACCCTGCTGCGTGAACTGGGCCCGGTGGTGACCGCGCTGCTGTTCGCCGGGCGGGCCGGGTCGGCGCTGACGGCCGAAATCGGCAACATGAAATCCACCGAACAGCTGTCGAGCCTGGAGATGATCGGCGTCGACCCGCTCAAGTACATCGTTGCACCGCGCCTGTGGGCCGGCTTCATCTCGCTGCCGCTGCTGGCGATGATCTTCAGCGTGGTCGGCATCTGGGGCGGGTCCTGGGTGGCGGTGGACTGGCTGGGAGTCTATGAAGGTTCCTTCTGGTCGAACATGCAGAACAGCGTTTCGTTCGTCGACGATGTACTCAACGGGGTGCTCAAGAGCCTCGTGTTTGCCTTCGTCGTCACCTGGATTGCCGTATTCCAAGGCTATGACTGTGAGCCCACTTCAGAGGGGATCAGCCGTGCCACTACCAAGACCGTGGTCTATGCCTCGCTGGCAGTCCTGGGTCTGGACTTTATTCTGACCGCCTTGATGTTTGGAGATTTCTGATGCAAAACCGCACCCTGGAAATCGGTGTCGGCCTGTTCCTCCTGGCCGGGATCCTGGCACTGCTTCTGCTGGCCCTGCGCGTCAGCGGCCTGTCCGCCAGCCCGAGCAGCGATACCTATAAACTTTACGCCTACTTCGACAATATCGCCGGTTTGACTGTCAGAGCTAAAGTGACCATGGCCGGTGTAACCATCGGCAAGGTCACGGCCATCGATCTGGACCGCGATACCTATACCGGTCGGGTGACGTTGCAGCTGGAAAAACGCGTCGACAACCTGCCGACCGATTCCACCGCCTCGATCCTGACCGCCGGGTTGCTCGGCGAGAAGTACATCGGCATCAGCGTGGGCGGTGAGGAAGCGGTGCTCAAGGAAGGTGGAACCATCCATGACACCCAGTCGGCGCTGGTACTGGAAGATCTGATTGGCAAGTTTTTGCTCAATACCGTTGGCAAAGAAGCTAAATAAGGAGTTTCCATGATTTCCATCCTGCGACGCGGCCTGTTGGTATTGCTGGCGAGCCTGCCGTTGATGGCCGTTGCGGCCACGCAATCGCCCAAAGAAGTGATCCAGACCACCACCACGCAACTGCTGTCCGACCTCAAGGCGAACAAGGAGCAGTACAAGGCCAACCCCAGCGCGTTCTACGATGCGCTCAACGCCAACCTGGGACCGGTGGTGGATGCCGATGGCATCTCCCGCAGCATCATGACGGTCAAGTACTCGCGCAAGGCTACCCCGGCCCAGATGCAGCGCTTCCAGGAAAACTTCAAGCGCAGCCTGATGCAGTTCTATGGCAACGCCCTGCTGGAATACAACAACCAGGGCATCACCGTAGGCGCCGAGAAGAAGGACGGCGACGACCGTGCCAGCGTCGACATGACGGTCAAGGGCAACAACGGCGCCGTCTACCCGGTTTCCTACACCCTGACCAAGCTCAATGGCGAGTGGAAGGTGCGTAACGTCATCGTCAACGGCATCAACATCGGCAAGCTGTTCCGTGACCAGTTCGCCGACGCCATGCAGCGCAACGGCAACGACCTGGACAAGACCATCGACGGCTGGGCCGGCGAAGTGGCCAAGGCCAAGGAAACCACCGAGCAAGCGGCCGAGAAGCAGGCCCAATGAGTGCGGCAGTCACCCTTGCCGCACCCGGCGTGCTGAGCCTGTCCGGTGTGCTGGATTACCGCACCGGCCCGGTGCTGCGCAAGCAGGGCAGGGCCCTGATTGCTGCCAGTCGCGAGCCTTCGCTGGTGCTGGACTGTTCGGCGGTGGAGCTTTCCAGCAGCGTGGGTCTGTCCCTGCTGCTGGCCTTCACCCGTGACGGGCAGGCGGCGGGCAAGGCCATCGAGGTGCGCGGCATGCCCCATGGCATGCACGAAATCGCTCAGGTGTACGGGCTCGGCGAGCTGCTGGCCGGTCAATAAATACGGGTGCGCGACGGGCCCCTCTGTCAGAGTCCTCGTTTACGGGGTTCGCAGGCGAGGGGCTTTTTTGTATGATGGCCGACCCGCGCGCACAGGGCGCCGATTGAGGTTGAGCATGCAGGCCGTAGAAGTTAAGAACTTCCTTGAAGAAAAGTTGCCGGGAACCCGGGTCGAAGTTGAAGGCGAAGGCTGCAACTTCCAGCTGAACGTAATCAGTGACGAATTGGCGGCCCTGAGCCCGGTCAAACGTCAGCAGCAGATCTATGCTCACCTGAACCCGTGGATCACCGATGGCAGCATCCATGCGGTAACCATGAAATTTTTCAGCAGCGCAGCCTGGGCTGAGCGCACCTGAGCCAACTTGGCGGCGAGATTCCAATGGACAAACTGATTATCACTGGCGGCGTTCGTCTCGATGGCGAAATCCGCATTTCCGGCGCAAAGAACGCAGCGCTGCCGATTCTGGCGGCCACCCTGCTGTGCGACGGCCCGGTCACCGTCGGCAACCTGCCGCACCTGCACGACATCACCACCATGATCGAGCTGTTCGGTCGCATGGGCATCGAGCCTGTGATCGACGAGAAGCTCGCGGTGGAGATCGACCCACGCACCATCAAGACCCTGGTCGCGCCGTATGAGCTGGTGAAGACCATGCGCGCCTCGATCCTGGTGCTGGGCCCGATGGTCGCCCGTTTCGGCGAGGCCGAAGTGGCCCTGCCTGGCGGTTGCGCCATTGGCTCGCGCCCGGTCGACCTGCACATCCGCGGCCTCGAGGCGATGGGCGCGAAGATCGAAGTCGAAGGCGGCTACATCAAGGCCAAGGCGCCTGAAGGCGGCCTGCGCGGTGCGCACTTCTTCTTCGACACCGTCAGCGTGACCGGTACCGAGAACATCATGATGGCCGCTGCCCTGGCCAAGGGCCGCAGCGTGCTGCAGAACGCCGCACGCGAGCCGGAAGTGGTCGACCTGGCCAACTTCCTCAACGCCATGGGCGCCAAGGTGCAGGGTGCCGGTACCGACACCATCACCATCGACGGCGTCGAGCGCCTGGGGTCGGCGGTATACCGCGTGATGCCCGACCGTATCGAGACCGGCACCTACCTGGTGGCCGCTGCCGTGACCGGCGGTCGCGTCAAGGTCAAGGACACCGATCCGACCATCCTCGAGGCGGTACTGGAGAAGCTCAAGGAAGCCGGTGCCGAAATCACCACCGGTGAAGACTGGATCGAGCTGGACATGCACGGCAAGCGGCCAAAAGCCGTGAACCTGCGCACCGCCCCGTACCCGGCGTTCCCTACCGACATGCAGGCGCAGTTCATCTCCCTCAACGCCATTGCCGAAGGCACCGGCGCGGTGATCGAGACGATCTTCGAAAACCGCTTCATGCACGTGTACGAGATGCACCGCATGGGCGCGCAGATCCAGGTCGAAGGCAACACCGCCATCGTCACCGGCACCAAGACCCTCAAGGGCGCTCCGGTCATGGCCACCGACCTGCGGGCTTCGGCCAGCCTGGTCATTTCGGCGCTGGTCGCCGAGGGCGACACCCTGATCGATCGCATCTACCACATAGACCGTGGCTACGAGTGCATCGAAGAGAAACTGCAGATGCTGGGCGCGAAGATCCGTCGCGTACCGGGCTAGCCCTGCACTCGGCGCAGGGACGCGCCACAAGAATCGATTGCCGTCGGGCGCCTGCACGGGTCCGGCGGCTAAAGCCGCTTAAGGATTGACGTTTCCCATGTTGACCATCGCGCTGTCCAAGGGCCGCATTCTCGACGACACCCTGCCATTGCTGGCAGAGGCGGGCATCGTGCCTACCGAGAATCCGGACAAAAGCCGCAAGCTGATCATCCCGACCACCCAGGACGATGTGCGCCTGCTGATCGTGCGTGCCACCGACGTGCCGACCTACGTCGAGCATGGCGCCGCCGACCTGGGCGTGGCCGGCAAGGACGTGCTGATGGAGTACGGCGGCCAGGGCCTGTACGAGCCGCTGGACCTGCAGATTGCCCAATGCAAGCTGATGACCGCCGGTGCCATCGGCGCTGCCGAACCCAAGGGGCGCCTGCGCGTGGCCACCAAGTTCGTCAACGTCGCCAAGCGCTACTACGCCGAGCAGGGCCGTCAGGTCGACATCATCAAGCTGTACGGCTCGATGGAGCTGGCACCGCTGATCAACCTGGCCGACAAGATCATCGACGTGGTCGACACCGGCAACACCCTGCGTGCCAACGGCCTGGAACCCCAGGAACTGATCGCCACCATCAGCTCCCGGCTGGTGGTCAACAAGGCCTCGATGAAGATGCAGCACGCACGCATCCAGAGCCTGATCGACGCCTTGCGTCTGGCCGTGGAATCGCGACACCGCGGCTGACTTCTGCGCGCGACCTTCGCTGTCGCGCCCGTCTATCCGCGTCATAGCCAATTTTCTCGGGTGCCCGCGCGGATGGACTGGTAGCTTAGGGCGCCTGAGCATCCGCCATTTACCGAGGCCTTAGCCATGACCACGTCCACTGCAATTCGCCGACTCAACGCTGCTGACCCGGATTTCGCCCGACATCTGGATCATCTGCTGAGCTGGGAAAGCGTGTCTGACGATGCGGTCAACCAGCGGGTGCTGGACATCATCAAGGCCGTGCGCGAGCGCGGCGACGCGGCGCTGGTGGAATTCACCCAGCGTTTCGACGGCGTCCAGGCCACCTCCATCGATGACCTGATCCTGGGGCGCGAGCGCCTGGAGCTGGCCCTGAGTCGCATCACCCCGGCGCAGCGCGAGGCGCTGGAAACCGCCGCCCGCCGGGTGCGCAGCTACCACGAAAGGCAGAAGCAGGACTCCTGGACCTACACCGAGGCCGACGGCACCGTGCTGGGCCAGAAGGTCACGCCGCTGGACCGCGCCGGGCTGTACGTACCGGGTGGCAAGGCGTCGTACCCTTCGTCGGTACTGATGAACGCGATTCCGGCCAAGGTTGCCGGGGTGTCCGAAGTGGTCATGGTGGTACCCACCCCGCGTGGTGAAATCAACGAGCTGGTGCTGGCTGCGGCGTGCATCGCCGGGGTCGACCGGGTGTTCACCATCGGTGGCGCCCAGGCGGTTGCCGCACTGGCCTACGGCACCGAGAGCGTGCCGCAGGTAGACAAGGTGGTCGGCCCGGGCAACATCTACGTGGCCACCGCCAAGCGCCATGTGTTTGGCCAGGTGGGCATCGACATGATTGCCGGCCCGTCGGAGATCCTTGTGGTGTGCGACGGCCAGACCGACCCGGACTGGATCGCCATGGACCTGTTCTCCCAGGCCGAGCATGACGAAGACGCCCAGGCGATTCTGGTCAGCCCCGATGCCGAGTTCCTCGACCGCGTGGCCGCAAGCATCGACAAGCTGCTGCCGGGCATGGACCGCGCCGAGATCATCCAGACCTCCATCAATGGCCGTGGCGCACTGATCCACGTGCGCGACATGCAGCAGGCCATCGAGGTGGCCAACCGCATCGCCCCCGAGCACCTGGAGTTGTCGGTGGCCGACCCGCAGGCCTGGTTGCCGCAGATCCGCCATGCCGGTGCGATCTTCATGGGCCGCCACACCAGCGAAGCGCTGGGCGACTACTGCGCTGGCCCCAACCACGTGCTGCCTACCTCCGGCACCGCACGGTTCTCCTCGCCGCTGGGGGTGTACGACTTCCAGAAGCGTTCCTCGATCATCTTCTGTTCCGAGCAGGGCGCTTCGGACCTGGGTCGCACCGCGTCGGTGCTTGCCCGTGGCGAATCCCTGAGCGCGCACGCACGCAGCGCCGAATACCGCATCCTTGGCGATCACACCCCTGTCGATAAAGAGGGCAACTGAGCATGAGCAAATTCTGGAGCCCCTTCGTCAAGGACCTGGTGCCTTACGTGCCGGGCGAGCAGCCCAAGCTGAGCAAGCTGGTCAAGCTCAACACCAACGAAAACCCCTATGGCCCTTCGCCAAAGGCGCTGGAGGCCATGCGCGGCGAGCTCAACGACAACCTGCGCCTGTACCCGGACCCCAATGGCGACCGGCTCAAGCAGGCGGTGGCCAGCTACTACGGCGTGCAGGCCAGCCAGGTGTTCCTGGGCAACGGTTCGGACGAAGTGCTCGCGCACATTTTCCACGGCCTGTTCCAGCACGATGCGCCGCTGCTGTTCCCCGACATCAGCTACAGCTTCTACCCGGTGTACTGCGGCCTGTACGGCATCCCGTATGAGGCGGTAACGCTGGACGAGCAGTTCCAGATTCGTGTCGAGGATTACCAGCGCGCCAACGGCGGCATCATCTTCCCCAACCCGAACGCACCCACTGGCTGCCTGCTGGCGCTGGAGGCAGTCGAGCAGATGCTGCAGGCCAACCCGGATTCGGTGGTGGTGGTCGACGAAGCCTACATCGACTTCGGCGGCCAGACCGCCATCAGCCTGGTGGACCGCTACCCGAACCTGCTGGTGACCCAGACCTTGTCCAAGTCGCGTTCCCTGGCCGGCCTGCGGGTCGGGCTGGCGGTCGGCCACCCGGACCTGATCGAGGCGCTGGAGCGCATCAAGAACAGCTTCAACTCCTATCCGCTGGATCGCCTGGCCATCGTCGGCGCGGCGGCGGCGTTCGAGGACCAGGCGTATTTCGAACAGACCTGCCGTCAGGTGATCGACAGCCGGGAGCAGTTGGTGGCGCAGTTGACCGACCGCGGTTTCCAGGTGCTGCCGTCGGCGGCCAACTTCATCTTTGCCCGTCACCCCGAGCAGGATGCCGCTGCGCTGGCGGCCAAGTTGCGCGAGCAGGGCGTGATCGTGCGCCACTTCAAGCAGCAGCGCATCGCGCAGTTCCTGCGTATCAGCATCGGTACGCCCGAGCAGAACCAGGCGCTGCTCGACGCCTTGAACTGATCGCGCCTTGTCTTTCGCCAGCTAGGCGGGCTCCTGCGGGAGCCGGCCTAGCTGGCGATTGCATCGACGTGGCCCGACAGGCTATTCTCCGCCCCTCAGATTCGTCCGATGATTGGATGTAAGCACGTCAATGACTCAACTCATCAAACGCTCCCTTGTCGAGCAGGCCGTCGAACAACTGCGCCAGCGCGTCGCCGATGGCGCCTGGGCCGTCGGCCAGCGCCTGCCCACCGAGCCCGAACTGGCCCTGGAACTGGGCATCAGTCGCAATACCGTGCGTGAAGCGATGCGCGTGCTCGCCTTCAGCGGCCTGGTCGAAGTGCGCCAGGGCGACGGTACCTACCTGCGCGCCAATGTCGACCCGCTGGCCACCGTGCAGGTGCTGTCGCGTTGCAGCCTCGAGCAGGCCCGCGAAACCCGGCACATCCTCGAAGCCGAGGCCATCGGGCTGGCGGCGCTGCGCCGCACCGACGACGACCTCAAGGGGCTGCATGAAGCCCTGCAGCACAGCGCCGAGCACTTTCACGACGACCTCGACAGCTACGTGGCCTGCGACCTGGTGTTTCACCAGCGCCTGGTGGACGCCGCACACAACCCGGCATTGAGCGAGCTGTACCGCTACTTCTCCGCCGTGGTGGCGTGCGCCGTGCACCACAACATGCGCGAATCGCGTTGCCAGGGCGTGTTCGACCTGCACCGCGACATCCTGCAGGCGGTCGAGCAACGCGACCCGGAACGGGCCAAGGCCCTGAGCAGAACCCTTATCAATGAAGCCTGACGCAGAGACAGCCATGCCCAAACCCAACCCGCCGCTCGAAGAACTCCTGATCGACGCCGAAGCCGACGACGCCCAGTTGCAACCGCCCGCCGTGCTGCAGCGCCCGTGGCTGTTGCTGCTGGGGCTGGTACTGGTGGCACTGAACCTGCGCCCGGCGCTGTCGAGCATGGCGCCGTTGCTCGGGCAGGTGTCCGACAGCCTGGGGCTGAGTGCTTCGCAGGCCGGCCTGCTGACCACGCTGCCGGTACTGTGCCTGGGCCTGTTCGCGCCGCTGGCACCGATCCTGGCGCGTCGCTTCGGCAGCGAGCGGGTGGTGCTGGGCATTCTGCTCACGCTGGCGTGCGGCATCTTGCTGCGCAGCTCGCTGGGCAGTGTGGGGCTGTTTGCCGGCAGCATCCTGGCCGGGGCCAGCATCGGCGTGATTGGCGTGCTGCTGCCGGGCATCGTCAAGCGCGACTTCCCCAAGCATGCCGGCGCCCTGACCGGCGTGTACACCATGGCCCTGTGCCTGGGCGCGGCCCTGGCGGCCGGCGCCACCGTGCCGTTGAGCCAGCACTTCGACGACAGCTGGGCGCTGGGCCTGGGTGTCTGGCTGATTCCGGCGGTGGTGGCGGCGCTGTTCTGGCTGCCCCAGGCGCGCCACGGGCATGGCAAGCATGCGGTGGCTTATCGGGTGAGGGGGCTGCTGCGCGATCCGCTGGCCTGGCAGGTGACCCTGTACATGGGCCTGCAGTCGTCGCTGGCGTACATCGTGTTCGGCTGGCTGCCCTCGATTCTGATCGGCCGTGGCCTGAGCCCGACCGAGGCCGGGCTGGTGCTGTCCGGTTCGGTCATCGTGCAACTGGCCAGTGCCCTGACCGCGCCGTGGCTGGCCACCCGTGGCAAGGACCAGCGCCTGGCCATCGTGCTGGTGATGCTGCTGACCCTGGCCGGCCTGTTCGGCTGCCTGTATGCCCCGTTAGGCGGGCTGTGGGGCTGGGCGGTGGTACTGGGTATCGGGCAGGGCGGCACCTTTGCCCTGGCGCTGACCCTGATCGTGTTGCGGTCGAAGGACTCGCATGTGGCGGCCAACCTGTCGAGCATGGCCCAAGGCATCGGCTATACCCTGGCCTCGATGGGGCCGTTCGCGGTGGGCCTGGTGCATGACGTGACCGGTGGCTGGGACGCAGTGGGCTGGATCTTCGCGGTGCTGGGCGTGGGTGCGATCGGTTTCGGGCTCAAGGCCGGGCGGTCGTTGCAGGTGGGTGTGGTCAGCGAACGGGTCTGACTTGGCGTGGCTGCCATCGCGGGTCTGCACTGCACCTGTGGGAGCGGGCCTGACCCGCGATGGGGCACATCATTCGCACCGTATATACCCGTAGCTTTCAGCCATCACTCGGCCTATCGTTCACGTCCGTTCCCCTGTAATGGACCGCGCCCATGAGCGACGCCAACATCGCGCTGATCACACGTTTCTACCAGGCCTTCCAGCGCCTCGACGCCGAGGCCATGGTCGCCTGCTACAGCCCCGAGGTGGTGTTCAGCGACCCGGCCTTCGGTACCTTGCGAGGCAAGGACGCCGCCGACATGTGGCGCATGCTCGCCAGTCGCGCCAAGGATTTCTCCCTGACCTTCGACAGCGTGCGCGCCGACGAGCGCAGCGCCACTGCGCACTGGGTGGCCACCTACCTGTTCAGCCAGACCGGTCGCGTGGTGGTCAACGACATCCTGGCACGTTTCGTGATCCGCGACGGGCTGATCGTCGAGCATCACGATCATTTCGACCTGTGGCGCTGGGCCCGCCAGGCGCTGGGTACCAAGGGCCTGCTGCTGGGCTGGACACCGCTGGTACAGGGCAAGATTCGCCAACAGGCGGCAAAAGGCCTGCGCGCATTTCAGGCCGGGCGTTGACGGGGTAAGCTGTCGCCTTCACCCCTGTACGCAGATGCCCGTGACCGAAACCCCCACCTCTCGCAAACCCTGGTATGTCTATCTGGTACGCACCGCCAACGGTTCGTTGTACTGCGGCATCAGCGACAACCCCGAGCGCCGTTTCAATGCCCATCAGAGCGGCCGCGGTGCGCGTTACTTCAGCACCAGCCCGGCAGTGGCGCTGGTGTATGTGGAAGCCTGGCCGGACAAGGCCGAGGCGCTGCGCCAGGAACGCCTGGTGAAGAAGCTGCGCAAGTCGGCCAAGGAGGCGCTGGTGGCCTCCTGGACGGGGCTCAGTCCTTGCGACGCTTGAGCTGATCGGTGAGCTGGGTGGGCAGGCCCTTGATGATCAGGGTGCCGGCCTCTTCGTCGTACTCGATCTTCGAGCCCAGCAGGTGTGCCTCGAAGCTGATCGACAGGCCCTCGGCGCGGCCGGTGAAGCGGCGGAACTGGTTCAGGGTGCGCTTGTCGGCCGGGATCTCCGGCGACAGGCCGTAGTCCTTGTTGCGGATATGGTCATAGAAGGCCCGTGGGCGGTCCTCGTCGATCAGTTCCGACAGCTCGCTCAGGGTCACCGGCTCGCCTGCCTTGGTCTGGCTGGTGGCGTACTCGACCAGGGTCTGGGTCTTTTCGCGGGCGGCTTCCTCGGGCAGGTCCTCGCTCTCGACGAAGTCGCTGAAGGCCTTGAGCAGGGTGCGGGTCTCTCCCGGGCCGTCGACGCCTTCCTGGCAGCCGATGAAGTCGCGGAAGTACTCCGAGACCTTCTTGCCGTTCTTGCCCTTGATGAACGAGATGTACTGCTTGGACTGCTTGTTGTTCTGCCACTCGGAGATGTTGATGCGAGCAGCCAGGTGCAGCTGGCCCAGGTCCAGGTGGCGCGAGGGGGTCACGTCCAGGTCGGCGTTCACCGCCACGCCTTCGCTGTGGTGCAGCAGGGCAATGGCCAGGTAGTCGGTCATGCCTTGCTGGTAGTGGGCGAACAGTACGTGGCCACCGGTGGACAGGTTCGACTCTTCCATCAGTTTCTGCAGGTGCTCGACGGCCACGCGGCTGAAGGCGGTGAAGGTCTTGCCTTCATCCAGGTATTCCTTCAGCCAGCCGCTGAACGGATGGGCGCCGGACTCGGCGTGGAACAGGCCCCAGGCTTTGCCCTGTTTGGCGTTGTAGCTGTCGTTGAGGTCGGCCAGCAGGTTCTCGATGGCGGTCGACTCGGCCAGTTCCGAGTCGCGTGCGTGCAGCACGGCAGGGCTGCCATCGGGTTTCTTGTCGATCAGGTGGACGATGCAATGACGGATCGGCATGGGATTCTCGGCTGAAAATAGGGCGCGACATACGGCGCTGCAAAGCGGCCAAGTGTAACCCAGCCGGGGGCTTGAGCAGGGTATGGATGTGTGTCGACGCAAGGGTTGTTCATTTTTTGTGCGATTTTTTGCGAAATTTGCTGCAAACCCCCGAAAAACCAGAACATTTGGCCTGTGGGAGGCGGATATTTATCGCTTCGTGTGGTAGTTTTGCCCGGTCTTGCGCACCGCGTGTGGCGCATTGCTGGCAGACCGCTGATGTCACGTCGAACCAAACGCATTTTTGTGTATCTACATACGCGATTGGCAATGGATATACCCCGGACCGCCGAAGACTCGCGGGTCTGGGCCGATGGCTGACGCTGCACTCTGCAAACCAACTGAATTTGATAGGGAAGGAACACCACCATGGCATTGACCAAAGACCAACTGATCGCCGATATCGCCGAAGCTATCGACGCGCCGAAAACCACCGCGCGTAACGCTCTGGAGCAACTGGGCCAGATCGTTGCTGATCAACTGGAAAATGGCAGCGAAATCACCCTGCCGGGTATCGGCAAGCTGAAGATCACCGAGCGTCCTGCCCGTACCGGTCGTAACCCTTCGACTGGCGCCGCCATCGAAATCGCTGCCAAGAAAGTCGTCAAGTTCGTTCCAGCCAAAGTGCTGACCGACGCTGTAAACAAGTAATTGTAAACAGCTTCTGAAAACCGCGTCCGGTGCGAGCCAGGCGCGGTTTTTTTGTGAGTGCTGCGCATGCCCCTAGGGGGCGGGTTTCGTCCAGCGCAGCTGGCGCCACGCTGCGCGCGCCTGAGGTGTCTGGAAGGTCCAGGCCACCAGGCGGCTCTGCTTCTGCCCCTGGCCCATCTCCAGCACGCGGTGCTCTACTGCGCCGGCCTTGTTCAGGGCCGCCTCGATACCCGGCAGGTTCGATGCCTTCGACACCAGGCTGCTGAACCACAGCACCTGCTGGCCCAGGGCCACGCTTTCATTCACCAGCTGGCTGACAAAGCGGATTTCACCGCCTTCGCACCACAGCTCGTTGTTCTGCCCGCCAAAGTTCAGTACCGGCAGCTTGCGCTTGGGGTCGGCCTTGCCCAGCGCCCGCCATTTGCGCTGGCTGCCACGGGTGGCTTCGTCACGCGAGGCGTGGAAGGGCGGGTTGCACAGGGTGACGTCGAAGCGTTCGTCGCTCTTGAGCAGGCCGGCGAGGATCTGCCGCGCATTGCCCTGCTGGCGCAGGCTGATGACCTTGCCCAGGCCGTTGGCCTGCACGATGGCCTTGGCGGCGCCCAGGGCCACCGGGTCGATGTCCGAGCCCAGGAAGCGCCAGCGGTAGTCGACGTGACCCAGCAGCGGATAGATGCAGTTGGCCCCGACCCCCACATCCAGTGCCTGGATCATCGCACCCCGCGGAATCTCGCCATCGTTGTCGGTGGCCAGCAGGTCGGCCAGGCCATGCAGGTAGTCGGCGCGGCCGGGTATGGGCGGGCACAGGTAGTCGGCCGGGATGTCCCAGTGCTGGATGCCGTACTGGGCCTTGAGCAGGGCGCGGTTGAACACGCGCACTGCCTCGGGGTCGGCGAAATCGATGCTCGGCTTGCCGTGGGGGTTGGTGATCATGAAGCGGCCCAGCTCGGGGCTGCTCTTGATCAGTTGCGGGAAGTCGTAGCGACCCTGGTGGCGGTTGCGCGGGTGCAGGGTGGGTTTGTTGGGTGTGGTCATGAAAGTCCCATAAAAAACGCCGGCAAGACGGGCCCCCTGTAGGAGCCGGCCTTGCCGGCGATGCAAGGCGCAGCCTTGCCAGTGCAGGTAGCAGGGCAGTGTCGCCTGCTTCGCCGGCAAGGCCGGCTCCTACAGTCAGTGAGTATTACAAGGCGGCAATCCGCGCATGCTGCTCGGTGAAGTTGGCCAGGGCCTGTTCGGCCTCGGCCAGCTTGGCGCGCTCCTTGTCGATCACCGCAGGCGGCGCCTTGTCGACGAACGCCGGGTTGGACAGCTTGCCGCCCACCCGCTGCACTTCGCCTTGCAGGCGCTGGATTTCCTTGTTCAGACGCGCCAGCTCGGCATCCTTGTCGATCAGCCCGGCCATCGGCACCAGCACCTGCAGGTCACCGACCAGGGCGGTGGCGCTCAGTGGCGCCTCGTCCTGCTCGCCCAGCACGGTGAAGGATTCGATCTTGGCCAGCTTCTTGAGCAGTGCTTCGTTTTCCTGCAGGCGACGCACGTCTTCGGCACTGGCGTTCTTGAGGAACAGCTGCAATGGCTTGCCCGGGCCGATGTTCATTTCGCCACGGATGTTGCGCACGCCCAGCATCAGTTCCTTGAGCCACTCGATATCGCCTTCGGCCGCTTCATCGATGCGGCTTTCGTTGGCCACCGGCCACGGCTGCAGCATGATGGTCTTGCCTTCGATACCGGCCAGCGGCGCCAGGCGCTGCCAGATTTCCTCGGTGATGAACGGCATGAACGGATGCGCCAGGCGCAGCGCCACTTCCAGCACGCGGACCAGGGTGCGACGGGTGCCGCGCTGGCGTTCGACCGGTGCGTTCTCGTCCCACAGTACCGGCTTGGACAGCTCCAGGTACCAGTCGCAGTACTGGTTCCAGATGAACTCGTACAGCGCCTGGGCGGCCAGGTCGAAGCGGAACTGGTCCAGCTGGCGGGTCACTTCGGCTTCGGTGCGCTGCAGCTGCGAGATGATCCAGCGGTCGGCCAGCGACAGCTCGTAGGCCTCGCCGTTCTGGCCGCAGTCCTCGCCCTTGTCCAGCACGTAGCGCGCGGCGTTCCAGATCTTGTTGCAGAAGTTGCGATAGCCTTCGACGCGGCCCATGTCGAACTTGATGTCGCGACCGGTGGACGCCAGCGAGCAGAAGGTGAAGCGCAGGGCATCGGTGCCGTAGCTGGCGATGCCTTCGGGGAACTCGGCCTTGGTCTGCTTGGCGATCTTGTCGGCCAGCTTGGGCTGCATCAGGCCGCTGGTGCGTTTCTCCAGCAGCGCGTCCAGGGTGATGCCGTCGACGATGTCCAGCGGGTCGAGCACGTTGCCCTTGGACTTGGACATCTTCTGGCCCTGGCCATCACGAACCAGACCATGCACGTACACGGTCTTGAACGGCACTTGCGGGGTACCGTCCTCGTTCTTCACCAGATGCATGGTCAACATGATCATCCGGGCAACCCAGAAGAAGATGATGTCGAAACCGGTCACCAGCACGTCGGTGGAGTGGAAGGTCTTGAGGAATTCGGTCTGCTGCGGCCAGCCCAGGGTGGAGAAGGTCCACAGGCCCGAGCTGAACCAGGTGTCGAGCACGTCGTTGTCCTGGTTCAGGACCACGTCGTCGCCCAGCCGGTGCTTGGCGCGCACTTCTTCTTCGCTGCGCCCCACATAGACCTTGCCCGACACGTCGTACCAGGCCGGAATGCGGTGGCCCCACCACAGCTGGCGGCTGATGCACCAGTCCTGGATGTCGCGCATCCAGGAGAAGTACATGTTCTCGTACTGCTTGGGCACGAACTGGATGCGGCCGTCTTCGACAGCGGCGATCGCAGGCTCGGCCAGCGGCTTGGTCGACACGTACCACTGGTCGGTCAGCCATGGCTCGATGATGGTGCCGGAGCGGTCGCCCTTGGGCACTTTCAAGGCGTGGTCGTCGACGCTGACCAGCAGGCCTGCGGCATCCAGGTCGGCAACGATCTGCTTGCGCGCCACGAAGCGGTCGAGGCCGGCGTAGGCGGCAGGCAGGCTGGCGTCCAGGCTTTCGTTCAGGCTGCCGTCGAGGTTGAACACCTGGGCTGCCGGCAGCACCGCAGCGTTCTTGTCGAAGATGTTGAGCAGCGGCAGGTTGTGGCGCTTGCCGACTTCGTAGTCGTTGAAGTCGTGGGCCGGGGTGATCTTCACGCAGCCGGTGCCGAATTCGGGGTCGCAGTAGTCATCGGCGATGATTGGGATCAGGCGACCGACCAGCGGCAGCTTGACGAACTTGCCGATCAGCGCCTGGTAGCGCTCGTCGTTCGGGTTGACGGCCACGGCGGCGTCGCCGAGCAGGGTTTCCGGACGGGTGGTGGCGACCACCAGGTGGTCCTTGCCGTCGGCCGTGGTGGCACCGTCGGCCAGCGGGTAGCGCAGGTTCCACAGATGGCCTTTCTCGTCGTGGCTTTCCACTTCGAGGTCGGAGATTGCCGTGTGCAGCTTGGTGTCCCAGTTGACCAGGCGCTTGCCGCGGTAGATCAGGCCGTCTTCATGCAGGCGCACGAAGGCTTCCTTGACCGCTTCGGACAGGCCGTCGTCCATGGTGAAGCGCTCGCGGCTCCAGTCTACCGACGAGCCCAGGCGGCGGATCTGGCGGCTGATGTTGCCACCGGACTGATCCTTCCATTCCCAGACTTTCTCGAGGAATTTGTCGCGGCCCAGGTCGTGACGGTTCTGGCCCTTGGCCTCCAGTTGACGCTCCACCAGCATCTGCGTGGCGATGCCGGCGTGGTCGGTGCCTGGTTGCCACAGGGTGTTGCGACCCTGCATGCGGCGAAAACGGATCAGGGCGTCCATGATCGCGTTGTTGAAGCCGTGACCCATGTGCAGGCTGCCGGTCACGTTCGGCGGCGGGATCATGATGGTGTACGAATCGCCCGCGCCTTGCGGGGCGAAATAATTCTCTGACTCCCAGGTGTTGTACCAGGAAGTTTCAATGGCGTGCGGCTGGTAGGTCTTATCCATGCGCGGCGGGACCCTATGGCATTTATTCAGGAAAGCCGAGAAGTATAGCGGGGATAAGGGCCGGGGCGTAGCGTGAGGTGCGGGAGTGGGGCAAAAAACTGTGGGGAATTCTTCACGTTAGGAGCCGGCCTTGCCGGCGAAGCGAGCCAAAGGCTCGCCCCCCGTTTTTGATTACGAGCGTGAGTTCAACAACCGCTCCAGGCGGGCATCCAGGCGCCGCTTGATCTCGTTCTCGATATGCGGGGTAAAGTCCTTGATCACATCCTGCATGATCAACTGCGCCGCCGCGCGCAGTTCGCTGTCCAGGTGCAGCAGGGTGTCCTGGCGGCGCGCCTGCGGGTCGGGCTCGGCAGCCGGCTCGGCAGCCACCGGGGCCCGCGCTGCCGGTTCGGCCGGCTCGAGCAGCAACGGTATCTGCTCCTCGACGGTCTCGGTCAGCAGTGGCGGTTCCAGGGCATCGTCACCCAGCAACTGGCGAATCGACTCCAGATCGTCCAGCAAATGCGCAGGTTTTGGCATGGGGGCAGGTTTGTCCATCATCAGAGTCGCTGTAAACGGTGGTCTTGCAGAGCATAGCCCTGTTCACGGTAGAAACGGAAACTCTCCCGCGCCGCCGCACGAATGGCCGGCTCCTCCACCACGATCTCGGCAATGCGGGCAAAGCGTGCGGCAAAACCGGGTACCTTCAGGTCGAGATTGACCAGCAGGTCCTGATGATCGCCCGGGTCGTCACCGACCCCCAGCGCCACCGCGCCGTGCGGGTCGTCCTCGAGCGCGCTGTGGGGCACGAAGGCCTCGCCCTTGAACGCCCACAGCCGCGCATCCAGCTCGTCGCGCTGGGCCGCATCGCTGCAGTTGAGGTACACGCGGTGCCCAAGGCGCCAGGCCTTTTCGCACAGCTTGCAGGCGAAATCCAGCCGCGCGGCAGGCGCGGGGCTGGGCAGGATATAGAAGTCGACTTTGCTCATGGTGGGGTGGCCCACCGGCTACGCCTTGCAGCGCGGCCGGTGGACGGCGCCTCAGGCGTTGGCGCGGTCGAGCAGGTATTGGGTCAGCAGCGGTACCGGGCGGCCAGTGGCGCCCTTGTCCTTGCCGCCACTGGTCCAGGCCGTGCCGGCGATGTCCAGGTGGGCCCAGTGGTAGGCCTTGGCAAAGCGCGACAGGAAGCAGCCGGCGGTAATGCTGCCCGCCTTCGGGCCGCCGATGTTGGCGATGTCGGCGAACGGGCTGTCGAGCTGCTCCTGGTATTCGTCGAACAGCGGCAGTTGCCAGGCGCGGTCGTCGGCACGCTTGCCGGCGTCCAGCAGTTGGCCGATCAGTTCGTCGTCGTTGCCCATCAGGCCCGAGGTATGGCTGCCCAGGGCGACGATGCAGGCGCCGGTCAGGGTGGCGATGTCGATCACTGCCTGCGGCTTGAAGCGCTCCACGTAGGTCAGTGCGTCGCACAGCACCAGGCGGCCTTCGGCGTCGGTGTTGAGGATTTCGACGGTCTGCCCGCTCATGGTGGTGACGATGTCGCCCGGACGGCTGGCGCCACCGCTGGGCATGTTCTCGGCACAGGCCAGTACACACACCAGGTTGATCGGCAGCTTGAGTTCGAGCACGGCACGCAGGGTGCCGAACACGCTGGCTGCACCGCCCATGTCGTACTTCATTTCATCCATGCCGGCACCGGGCTTGAGGCTGATGCCGCCGGTGTCGAAGGTGATGCCCTTGCCCACCAGTACGTAAGGCTTCTCGCTCTTCTTGGCGGCGCCCTGGTAGCTGAGCACGATCAGGCGTGGCGGCTGATCGCTGCCCTGGCCCACGGCGTAGAACGCGCCCATGCCCAGGTCCTTGATCTTCTTCTCGTCCAGCACCTCGACCTTGAGGCCCTTGAACTCCTTGCCCAGCGCCTTGGCCTGTTCGGCCAGGTAGCTTGGGTGGCAGATGTTCGGCGGCAGGTTGCCCAGGTCGCGGGTGAAGCCCATGCCGTTGGCGATCGCGGTGGCGTGCTTGACGGCGCGCTCCACCTCGGCCAGGCCGGCCTTGTCGCTGAGCAGGGTGATCTTCTTCAGGGCGATCGGCTCGGCCTTCTTGCTCTTGTAATGATCGAATACATATTGACCATCGAGCAGGCTCTCGGCCAGCAGGCGTACCTTGCCGTAGTTGGCATCGCGGCCGGTCACGGCAACGTCGTCCAGTGCCAGCACCGCATCGCTGCCAGCCAGGCCCTTGAGCACGTTTAGCACGCTGCCCGCCAGCTTGCGCCAGGCGCGGTCGGCAAGGGCGTCCTTGCCGGTCCCCACCAGCAACACGCGCTCGGCCTTGACCCCGGCCAGGCCTTGCAGCAGCAGGGTCTGGCCGACCTTGCCGGCCAGGTCGCCGCGCTTGAGCACTGCGCTCAGGGCGCCGTTGCTGGCGTCGTCCACGGCCTTGGCGGTAGCGCCCAGTGTGCGGCCTTCACCCACGCTCAGTACCAGGGTGGCGGTTTTCAAGGATGCTGCGGCTACGCTTTTTACAACCAATTCCATGTCAGGGTCCCCGAATGAACTGTCAGTGCGCGCTGGCGGTGCAGGCGCTCGAAGCGGCCTGGCGCGCCGTGGCGGGCCAGTCAGAAAGCGCCCAGTTTGAGCCTGCGGCGGGCGCGCTGACAACCCCGAGATGAAGCTTTGCACGGCGCCAAGTGACAGGCACGGCCATTCACAGGATAATGCGCGCACTTTTGTCCGGGTTCGCCTTTGGCGGGCGGGCGACTATCTTGGTTGCAACGTTTTCCCTTGTTCGGCTGTCCGAGCCTGACAACCCAGGAGTGTCTGGTTTGATCGTCTTCCGTTATCTGTCCCGCGAGGTCCTGGTGACCTTGAGTGCCGTCAGCGCTGTGCTGCTGGTCATCATCATGAGCGGGCGCTTCATCAAATACCTGGCCCAGGCGGCCCAGGGCATGCTCGATCCGGGCGTACTGTTCCTGATCATGGGCTACCGCCTGCCGGGCTTTCTGCAACTGATCCTGCCGCTGGGCCTGTTTCTGGGCATCCTGCTGGCCTACGGCCGGCTGTACCTGGAAAGCGAGATGACCGTGCTCTCGGCAACCGGCATGAGCCAGCAGCGCCTGCTGGGCATGACCCTGATGCCGGCTGCACTGATCGCGGTGCTGGTAGCCTGGCTGAGCCTGAGCCTGGCGCCCCAGGGCGTGACCCAGGTATCGCAGATCATCAACCAGCAGGATGCGCTGACCGAGTTCGACACCCTGGTGCCGGGCCGCTTCCAGAACCTGCGCGACGGTTCGCGGGTCACCTACACCGAGCAACTGTCGGATGACCGTTCAAAGCTGGCCGGCGTGTTCATTTCGGAGAAACGCCTGTCCCAGGACAAGAGCAAGGACCGTGGCATCTCCGTGCTGGTGGCCGAAAAGGGCCGTCAGGAAGTGCAGGCCGACGGCAACCGCTACCTGATCCTTGAAAACGGCTACCGCTACGACGGCAACCCGGGCCAGGCCGATTACCGCGCCATCAAGTACGACACCTACGGTGTGCTGCTGCCCAAGCCGGAGGTCAGCCAGGAAGTCACCGAGCGCGAGGCCATTCCGACGTCCGAACTGATCGGCAGTACCGGGCTGCGCGAGCGTGCCGAACTGCAGTGGCGCCTGTCGCTGCCGCTGCTGGTGTTCATCGTGACCCTGATGGCGGTGCCGCTGTCGCGGGTCAACCCGCGCCAGGGCCGTTTCCTCAAGCTGCTGCCGGCGATCCTTCTGTATATGGCTTACCTGACGATTCTGATTGCCGCCCGCGGCGCCCTGGAGAAAGGCAAGTTGCCGATCGGCCTGGGCCTGTGGCCGGTGCATGGGCTGTTTCTGCTGATCGGCCTGGGCCTGATGTTCTGGGAACCGCTGCGCCTCAAGCGCGCCAGCCGTCGTGCGGAGGTGGCCCGTGGCTAAACTCGATCGCTACATCGGCCAGAGCGTGTTCATGGCCATCCTCGCCGTGCTGGGGATCATCCTCGGCCTGGCGTCGCTGTTCGCCTTCATCGACGAGATGGGCGACATCAGCGATACCTACACCTTGTGGGACGCGGGCAACTACGTGCTGCTGACCGCGCCACGGCGCCTGTACGACATGCTGCCGATGGCCGCGCTGATCGGCTGCCTGATCGGCCTGGGCAGCCTGGCCAGCAGCAGCGAACTGACCATCATGCGCGCTGCCGGCGTGTCCATCGGGCGCATCGTGTGGGCGGTCATGAAGCCGATGCTGGTACTGATGCTGATCGGCGTGCTGATGGGCGAGTACCTGGCACCCGTGACCGAGAACAAGGCCCAGGCCGACCGTTCGCTGGCGCAGGGTGGCGGTGAGGCGCAAAGCTCCAAGCGCGGCCTGTGGCACCGTCAGGGCGAAGAGTTCGTGCACATCAACACCGTGCAGCCCAATGGGCTGTTGCTGGGCGTGACGCGTTATCGCTTCGACAACGAGCGTCACATGCAGACCTCCAGCTTTGCGCGCAGGGCGCAATACACCCAGGGCCACTGGGAATTGACCGACGTGACTACCACGCACTTCCGTGGGGACCATACCGAAGTCATCCACAATGCCGAGGAGCGCTGGGACGTCGCCCTGACCCCCGAGCTGCTCAGCACCGTGGTACTGGCGCCCGAGTCGCTGTCGATCAGCGGGCTGTGGGACTACATTCACTACCTCTCCGACCAGGGCCTGAACAACGCGCGCTACTGGCTGGCGTTCTGGACCAAGGTGCTGCAACCGGTGGTCACGGCGGCGCTGGTACTGATGGCGGTGTCGTTCATCTTCGGCCCGCTGCGTTCGGTGACGCTGGGCCAGCGGGTGTTCACCGGGGTGCTGGTGGGCTTCGTGTTCCGCATCGCCCAGGACCTGCTGGGCCCTTCGAGCCAGGTGTTCGGCTTCCCGCCGCTGCTGGCGGTGGTGATCCCGGCGGCAATCTGTGCGCTGGCGGGGGTGTGGTTGCTACGCAGGGCGGGGTAGCGATTACCCTGGCCAACAAAAAGCCGACCTCAGGGTCGGCTTTTTCATTGGTTGCCGGTGCCGGCGAACGGGGCGCTGCGGTTCTACTTCTTGCGCTTGGGAATCCGCACCAGCTGGGTTTCCGAGTACATGTCATGCCAGGCGCGTTTTTTCTTGTCCACCAGCGACCACAGAAACCCCAGGCCCAGGCACAGCCACGACGCAATCGACACCACAAAGCGCAGCAGTGCCTGCCACAGGCTGATGGCACTGCCGTCGGCATTCTGCACGCGGATGCCCCATACCTGCATGCCAAGGGTCTGGCCGCCGTGGGTCCAGAACTTGGCGAAGAAGCCGAACAGCATGAACAGCAGAACGGTCGACAGCAATGGATCGCCATCCAGCGCCCCCGCCTCGGTCAGGGCGCGCATGCGCGTCTCGCCGATGATCGCCATCTGCACCATCTTGTACACCAGCGTGGTCACCATCAGCAGGGCGGTGCACAACAGGAAGTCATAGAACATTGCGGCCAGGCGACGGCCCAGGCCGACCACGGGGAACTCGCCCTGTGGTTGAAGAAGTTGCTTGGGCATGCGCTCAGGCTCCGGGTGACAAAGCGCCCATTCTACGGAATTGCGCGCACAAAAAAGCCCCTGCTGTTGCCAGCAGGGGCTCTTTCGTTGATGAAGATCAGGCTTCGGCTTGAACTTCGTCGGCTTGCATGCCTTTTTGGCCCTGCACAGCAACGAAGGTCACTTTCTGGCCTTCTTTCAGGCTCTTGAAGCCGTTGCCCTGAATAGCGCGGAAGTGTACGAACAGATCCGGACCGCTTTCTGGAGTGATGAAACCAAAACCTTTCTCGTCGTTAAACCACTTGACGGTACCGCTCTGACGTTGGGACATTGTCTTATTTCCTTTGAAACTTAGAATTAGTAACAGTTTCTTTCATTGAAAGAGTACTGGGCTGGGTTGCAGGAAAGTAAGAGACGTCGAACGGGTTGTAGCAAAACTCGGCGCTACTGCCCAGGTCACGAACCATAGCGACCCATGCAAACACAGTGCAGTGAATCTACACTCATTTCGATTGCAAAAACAAGTCCCGCAGAGCGCCGCACCACGGGGCCTGGCGGGAAATTTCCGGGGCTGTTTGCGGGCCGCTGTCGGGCGTGTTCGAAAGTTGTAAAACGCGTTCGAAAACGAATATTCCGAACGCGCCATGACACCTTGTTTCAATTGCGCTGTTTCAGCCGCGATAGTAGCGCTGGGCAACGAACGGCATCTTGCTGACCTTCATCGCCACCCGTTTGCCGCGCACGATGGCCCACAGCGGTGTATCGAGCGCTGCATGGGCCTGGTCCACATATCCCATCGCCACTGGCGCGCCCAGCGTGGGCCCGAAGCCTCCGCTGCAGATGCTGCCGACCACCGTGCCGGCCTCATCCACGATCTCGGCCCCTTCGCGCACCGGGGTACGCTCCTGCGGCAGCAGGCCGACGCGCTTGCGCGCCACGCCGCTGTGCTGCTGGGCGAAGATCGCAGCAGCGCCGGGAAAGCCTCCCGACCGCGAGCCATCGGCGCGGCGTACCTTGGAGATGGCCCACAGCAGGCTCGCCTCGATCGGCGTGGTGTCAGCATTCATGTCATGCCCGTACAGGCACAGGCCGGCTTCCAGGCGCAGCGAGTCGCGCGCGCCCAGGCCGATGGCGGCCACTTCCGGCTCGGCCAGCAGGTGACGGGCCAGGGCCTCGGCGCTGGCGCTGGGCACACTGATCTCGAAGCCGTCTTCGCCGGTGTAGCCCGAACGGCTCACGTAGCAGTCCACGCCCAGCAACACCACGGGCTTGAACTGCATGAAGGTCATGTCCGCCACCTCGGGGGCCAGGCGCTGCAGCACCTTGACCGCCGCCGGGCCCTGCAGGGCCAGCAGGGCGCGCTCTTCGAACAGCGGCTGCACCTGGCACAGCGTGCCGATGTGCTGGCGCAGGTGGGCCAGGTCCTGGTCCTTGCAGGCGGCGTTGACCACCAGGAACAGTTCGTCGTTGCCCAGGTTGGCCACCATCAGGTCGTCGAGGATGCCGCCCTGTTCGTTGGTGAACATCGCGTAGCGCTGCATGCCCACCGGCAAATCGATGATGTCGACCGGCACCAGGGTTTCCAGGGCCTTGGCGGCATCGGCGCCCACCAGGCGGATCTGGCCCATGTGCGACACGTCGAACAGGCCGGCCTGTTCGCGGGTGTGCAGGTGCTCCTTGAGCACCCCCAGCGGGTACTGCACGGGCATGTCGTAGCCGGCGAACGGCACCATGCGCGCGCCCAGTTCCAGATGCAGGGCATGAAGCGGTGTTTGCAGCAGTGTGTCGGTGGACATTGATGACTCCTTCTAGAGGCTTGAGGTTGTCAGCACTCGATGATGTTGACGGCCAGACCGCCGCGGGCGGTCTCCTTGTATTTGCTTTTCATGTCGGCGCCGGTCTGGCGCATGGTGCGGATCACCTTGTCGAGCGAGACGAAGTGCTGCCCGTCGCCGCGCAAGGCCATGCGCACCGCGTTGATCGCCTTGACCGAGCCCATGGCATTGCGTTCGATGCAGGGCACCTGGACCAGCCCGCCAATCGGGTCGCAGGTCAGGCCCAGGTTGTGTTCCATGCCGATTTCGGCGGCGTTCTCGACCTGTTGCACGCTGCCGCCCAGCACCTCGCACAGGGCCCCGGCTGCCATCGAACAGGCCACCCCGACCTCACCCTGGCAGCCCACTTCGGCCCCCGAGATCGAGGCGTTTTCCTTGTACAGGATGCCGATGGCAGCGGCGGTGAGCAGAAAGCGCACCACGCCGTCTTCGCTGGCACCCCCGATGAAGCGCATGTAGTAGTGCAGCACCGCCGGCACGATGCCGGCAGCGCCATTGGTGGGTGCGGTGACCACTCGACCGCCGGAGGCATTCTCTTCGTTGACCGCCAGGGCATAGAGGTTGACCCAGTCGAGTACCGACAGCGCATCGCGCAGGCTCGCCTCGGGGTTGGCGCACAGCTGGCGGTGCAGGGCCGCAGCGCGGCGCTTGACCTTGAGCCCGCCGGGCAGAATGCCCTCGTTGCGACAGCCGGCAGCCACGCAGTCCTGCATCACTTGCCAGATGTGCAGCAGGCCGCTGCGGGTCTCGGCCTCGGGGCGCCAGGCCGATTCGTTGGCCAGCATCACCTGGCTGATGCTCAGGTGATGCGTGGTGCAGTGGCCAAGCAGTTCCCGGGCCGTCTTGAACGGGTAGGGCAGTGTGGTGCTGTCCTCGACGATACGGTCGGCCCCGGCGGCGCCTTCGTCGACCACGAAACCGCCGCCCACCGAGTAGTACTCGCGGCTGCGTACCTGCAGGCCGGCGGCGTCGAAGGCACGAAAGATCATGCCGTTGGGGTGAAAGGCCAGCGGCTTGCGGATCATCGCCAGGTGCTGTTTTTCGTTGAACTCGATGGCGTGCTCGCCCAGCAGGTAGAGCTGCCCGCTGCTGCGGATCGCCTGCAGGCGCGCTGCGATGGTGTCGGTGTCGACGCTGTCGGGGTGTTCGCCCTCAAGCCCCAGCAGCACCGCCTTGTCGCTGCCGTGGCCCTTGCCGGTGGCGCCGAGCGAGCCGTACAGCTCGACCTTGACGCTGGCGGTACTGGCCAGCAGGTCGTCGCGGCGCAGGCCCTCGGCAAAACGCCCGGCTGCGCGCATCGGCCCGACGGTATGGGAGCTGGAGGGGCCGATGCCGATCTTGAACAGGTCGAAGACGCTGAGTGACATGGTCGTACCCTCGTGCAGGTTGAAAAGCTTCGCCGGCAAGGCCGGCCCCTACAGATGCGCGCGGGCTCTGCAGGAGCCGGCCTTGCCGGCGAAGAGGCCCTCAGGCGTCCTGATAGCTTTCGATCGACGGGCAGGCGCAGATCAGGTTGCGGTCGCCGAACACGTTGTCGACACGCCCCACGGGTGGCCAGTACTTGGCCTCCACCAGCGATGGCAGCGGGTACACCGCCTGCTGGCGGCTATAGCCGTGGGGCCATTCGCCGGCCAGTTCGGCCGCGGTGTGCGGGGCGTTCTTCAGCGGGTTGTCGTCCTTGTCCAGGCTGCCGTTCTCCACTGCGCGAATCTCTTCGCGAATACAGATCATGGCGTTGCAGAAGCGGTCCAGTTCCTCCTTGGCCTCGCTCTCGGTCGGCTCGATCATCAACGTGCCGGCCACCGGGAACGACATGGTCGGGGCATGGAAGCCGAAGTCGATCAGGCGCTTGGCCACGTCGTCGACGCTGATGCCGCTGCTGTCCTTGAGCGGGCGCAGGTCCAGGATGCACTCGTGCGCCACCAGGCCATTGCCGCCGGTGTACAACACAGGATAGTGCTCTTCCAGGCGGCGGGCGATGTAGTTGGCATTCAGGATCGCCATCTGCGACGCACGCTTGAGCCCGGCGCCGCCCATCATGCGGATGTACATCCAGGTGATCGGCAGGATGCTGGCACTGCCGAACGGCGCTGCGCATACCGCGCCCTGGGGGTTGTGCAGGTGCGCATGGCCCGGCAGGAACGGCGCCAGGTGCGCCTTGACGCCGATCGGGCCGACGCCCGGGCCGCCACCGCCGTGGGGGATGCAGAAGGTCTTGTGCAGGTTCAGGTGGGACACGTCGCCGCCGAACTTGCCCGGTGCGCACAGGCCGACCATCGCGTTCATGTTGGCGCCGTCGATGTACACCTGGCCGCCGTTGTCGTGGATGATCGCGCAGATCTCGCCGATGGCCTCCTCGAACACGCCGTGGGTGGACGGGTAGGTGATCATCAGCGCGGCCAACTGGTCGCGGTGCTCGATGGCCTTGGCGCGCAGGTCGTCGATGTCGACGTTGCCACGGGCATCGCACGCAGTGACCACCACGCGCATGCCGGCCATGTGTGCGGTGGCCGGGTTGGTGCCGTGGGCCGAGGAGGGAATCAGGCAGATATCGCGGCGGGCATCGCCCCGGCTCTGGTGGTAGGCGCGGATCGCCAGCAGGCCGGCGTACTCGCCCTGCGAACCGGCGTTGGGCTGCAACGACACGGCGTCATAGCCAGTGGCGGCGCACAGCATGGCCTCCAGCTCGTCGGTCAGTTGCTGGTAGCCCTGGCTCTGCTCGGCGGGGGCAAAGGGGTGCAGGTTGCCGAACTCGGCCCAGGTCACCGGGATCATTTCGCTGGCGGCGTTGAGCTTCATGGTGCACGAGCCCAGCGGGATCATGGTGCGGTCCAGCGCCAGGTCCTTGTCGGCCAGCTTGCGCAGGTAGCGCATCAGTTCGGTTTCGCTGTGGTAGCGGTTGAACACCGGGTGTTCGAGGATGGCCGACTGGCGCAGCAGGGCGGCCGGCAGTCGTGCTGGCGTGGCAGTGGCCAGCGCGGCGAAGTCCGGTACGGCCTGGCCATTGGCGAACAGCTGCCACAGGGCCTCGACATCGGCCTGGGTGCTGGTTTCGTCCAGCGACAGGCCCAGGTGGTCGGCATCGATCTGGCGCAGGTTGAGCTGGCGGGCGCGCGCCTGTTCATGCAGCGCGGCAGTCGCGCCGCCGGTGGCCAGGGTCAGGGTGTCGAAGAACGCGGCGTTCTGCACGTTCACGCCCAGTGCCTTGAGGCCGCTGGCCAGGATCGCGGTCAGCTGGTGGGTGCGCTGGGCGATCTGCTTGAGGCCCTGCGGGCCGTGGTACACGGCGTACATGCTGGCGATATTGGCCAGCAGTACCTGGGCGGTGCAGATGTTGCTGGTGGCCTTCTCGCGGCGGATGTGCTGCTCGCGGGTCTGCATGGCCAGGCGCAGGGCGGTCTTGCCGAAGCGGTCGATGGACACGCCGACCAGGCGCCCGGGCATGTCGCGCTTGAACGCATCGCGGGTGGAGAAGTACGCCGCATGCGGGCCGCCGAAGCCCAGCGGCACGCCGAAGCGCTGGGCGCTGCCGATGGCCACGTCGGCGCCGAATTCGCCCGGCGGGGTCAGCAGGGTCAGCGCCAGCAGGTCGGCGGCTACCGCCACCAGCGCGTTGGCGGCGTGCAGGCGCTCCACCAGTTCGCGGTAGTCGAACACCTCGCCGTTGCTGGCCGGGTACTGCAGCAGGGCGCCGAAGAAGGCGCTCACGTCACCCAGCTCGCGCTCGTCGCCCACCACCACCTCGATGCCCAGCGGCTCGGCACGGGTGCGCAGCACGTCGAGGGTCTGCGGGTGGCAATGCACCGAGGCGAAGAAGGCGTGGCTGCCCTTGTTCTTGCTCAGGCGCTTGCAGAAGGTCATGGCTTCGGCGGCGGCCGTGGCTTCGTCGAGCAGGGAGGCGTTGGCGATCGGCAAGCCGGTGAGGTCGCTGATCAGGGTCTGGAAGTTCAGCAGCGCTTCCAGGCGGCCCTGGGAAATCTCGGGCTGATAGGGGGTGTAGGCGGTGTACCAGGCCGGGTTTTCCAGCAGGTTGCGCAGGATCGGTGCCGGGGTGTGGGTGTTGTAGTAGCCCTGGCCGATGAAGCTCTTGAACAGCTGGTTCTTGCCGGCGATGGCCTTGAGCGAGGCCAGGGCATCGGCTTCGCTCTGCCCGTCACCGAGCTCGAGCACGCTGGTGCCCGTGATGCTGTCGGGGATCACGGCGGCGCTCATGGCCTCCAGCGAGTCGAAGCCCAGGGTGGCGAGCATGGCCTGCTCGTCGGTGTCGCGCGGGCCGATATGACGGGCGATGAACTGATTGGCGGTGCCGAGGTTGATGGTCATGGTGATTTCCTCAGGCGTCGGCGTTGGCTTTGATCAGACGGTCGTAGGCGTCCTGGTCGAGCAGTTGCGCGACGGCGCCGGCATCGGCCGGGATGAAGCGGAAGAACCAGCCTTCGCCCAGCGGGTCTTCGTTGACCAGCTCGGGGCTGTCCTGCAGCTGGTCGTTGACTGCCACCACTTCACCGGTCAGCGGCATGTACACGCCGCTGGCGGCTTTGACCGATTCGACGGTGGAGGCTTCGGCCCCGGCTTCGTAGGTTTGCAGTTCCGGCAGTTGCACATAGACCACGTCACCCAGTGCGTTCTGGGCAAAGGCGGTGATCCCGACCGTGACGCTGCCGTCGGCTTCGGCGCGCAGCCATTCGTGATCTTCGGTAAAACGCAACTCGCTCATGGGAACTCCTCAGGGGTGCGGTAGGGCTCACCATCAGGCCAGCCCGGAACTGACATCTCCTTAGCAAGTTCGTGGCCATTTATAAAAAATGCTTACAAATCAATTGGTTATGTATTTGTCAGCGATGCTCGTTATGCAGGTCGTAGCGAAATCGCTACACCTGTCGAGTATTGAAAAAGCGCAGAGGGATCAAAACCTTGCATTACAGTGGCAAACGGGCGATGTAGCGAAATCGATACGGTGTATCGAATTCGCTACGGAAGGGTTTCCTTTCCGGGAATGCCATACTTGCGCAGCCGATGCGCAATAGCCGTGTGCGAAGTCTGCAAGCGACTGGCCAACTGGCGGGTGGAGGGGTAGGTGGCGTAGAGCTTTTCCAGCAGGCCACGCTCGAAGTTCTCCACGGCCTGCTCCAGGCTGGCCACTTCACCATCGCTTTGGCGCGCCACCGAGGTGCCGGCAATGTCCAGGTCACCAATATCCACCAGGCTGCTCTCGCAGATGGCCGCAGCGCGAAAGATCACGTTCTGCAACTGGCGCACGTTGCCCGGCCAGCGGTTGCCCAGCAACGCCGGGTAGGTGCCCGGCGCCAGCCGGCACAGCGGACGCTGGATCTGCGTGCAGGCCTGGCGCATGAAGGCACGCGCCAGCATCAGGATGTCCTGGCCACGCTCGCGCAGCGGCGGCACTTCCAGGTTGAGCACGTTCAGGCGGTAGAACAGGTCTTCGCGAAAACTGCCTTCGGCAACCATCTTTTCCAGGTCGCGGTGGGTGGCGCTGAGGATGCGCACGTTGACCTTGACCTCGCGATCACCGCCCACGCGGCGAAAGCTGCCATCGCTCAGAAACCGCAGCAGCTTGGCCTGAAGGTAAGGCGACATCTCGCCGATTTCATCGAGAAACACCGTGCCCTGGTTGGCCAGCTCCATCAGCCCCGGCTTGCCGCCGCGTTGCGCACCGGTGAAGGCGCCGGGGGCGTAGCCGAACAGCTCGCTCTCGGCCAGGTTCTCCGGCAGCGCCGCACAGTTCAGTGCCAGGAAGGGTGCGTTGTGGCGGCTGCTGATGGCGTGGCAGGCACGGGCTACAAGTTCCTTGCCGGTGCCGGTCTCGCCGTGGATCAGCAGCGGCGCATCCAGCGCCGCCACACGCAGGGCGCGGGCCTTGAGGGTACGGATGGGCGGCGAGTCGCCGAGCAGCGCGTCGAAGCCTTCGGCATGGTCGTGGTGCAGGGCCGACAGGCGTTCGCCGATGCGGTTGGCCTGGTACAGCGTCAGCAGGGCGCCGGCGTTGGTGATCGGGGTGGCGTCGAGCAGCAGGGTCTGGCCGTTGAGGGTGACTTCGCGCAGGGGCAGGTGGAAACCCTGTTCGATCAGCGCATCGAGCAGTTGCGGGTCGCCGAACAGCTCACCCACCGAGCGGCCCTCCGGGTCCTGGCCGCACAGGGCGATCAATGCGGGGTTGGCCAGCAGCACATGGCCGGCGCTGTCCAGGGCCAGGACCGGGTCGCTCATGGCGGCGAGCAGGGCATCGAGTTGCAGGTGGCGGCGCTGTCCGGGGAGGATGTCGACCACTTTCACGCTTTGCACGCCGTGCACGTTGAACAGCGCGTCATGCAGCTCTTCGAGCACGTCGGGGCTCAGGGTCGGGGCGTCGATGTAGACGTTGGGCGGCACCATCTCCACGGCGTCCAGGTTGAGGTGGCGGGCACCGAGCAGGGCCAGCACTTCCTGGGTGATGCCGACGCGGTCGATGAAGCTGACGTGGATACGCATGGGGGATGTTCTGGCTTGCCGGGATGGCAAGTATGCCCTGCGACCGCTGCGCGGTCGAATCGCGGGTCAAGCCCGCTCCCACAGGCGCAGGTGATTTTTGTGGGAGCGGGCTTGACCCGCGATGAGGTCGTGGTGAGCTAGCCCAGGTGCTCGGGCTTGACCGGGTCGCCCGATTTCACATCGAGCTGTGCGCGCACATCCTCGAACATCATGTCGTAGATCTTGTGCAGCGAGCTGATGCTGGCGGTTTTGGGCATGCCGTACTTCTGCGCGATGATCGAGGCCTGCCGCGCGAAGTCGAAAGCCTGGTCCTTGGGCATGAAGAAGGTTTCGTCCATCGGCTTGTCCTCGATGGTGCCATGCATGCGAAAACTCATGCCTTTGCCTTCCTTGGGATCCTGCTCAACCTTGTAGTCGATGCACAGGTTGTAGCTGTAATCGGCCTTGTTCAGCGCATGGCGCTCGATGTGCAGATGACCGGGTTCGAATATGGCCATGGCGGCTCCTCTGGAAGGTTGAAACGGGCGGACCTGCAGATCCGCCCAACTGCATCAACGGTAGTCGATACCCGGCTTGGACGTACTCACCCGAGTGCCGGCAGTGCCCTTGACGATGTCTTCGATATCGGCCAGCGAGCCGATAACCGCTACTTTGCCGGTGTGCCGGGCAAAGTCGCAAGCGGCCTGCACCTTCGGCCCCATGGAGCCTGCGGCAAAGCCCAGGCGCTCCAGTTCGTCCGGGTGGGCCTGGGCGATGGCTTTCTGGGTCGGCTTGTTGAAGTCGACATACGCCGCGTTCACGTCCGTGGCAATCACCAGCAGGTCGGCATCCAGCTGTTCGGCCAGCAGCGACGAGCACAGGTCCTTGTCGATCACCGCCTCGATGCCCTGCAGCTTGCCGTTCTCACCATACATGGTGGGGATGCCGCCACCCCCGGCACAGATCACGATACTGCTCTTTTCCAGCAGCCACTTGATCGGGCGGATCTCGAAGATGCGCTTGGGTTTGGGGCTGGCCACCACGCGGCGGAACTTGTCGCCGTCGGCCTTGACCACCCAGCCTTTTTCCTTGGCCAGGCGCTCGGCTTCTTCCTTGCCGTAGACCGGGCCGATGAACTTGGTCGGGTCCTTGAAGGCAGGGTCGTTGGCGTCCACTTCCACCTGGGTCAGCAGGGTGGCGAAGGGCACCTCGAAGTCCAGCAGGTTGCCCAGCTCCTGTTCGATGATGTAGCCGATCATGCCTTCGGTTTCGGCACCGAGCACGTCCAGCGGGTAGGCTTCGTCGGGTTTGTAGGATTGCGCCTGAAGCGACAGCAGGCCGACCTGCGGGCCGTTGCCGTGGGCGATGACCAGTTCGTTGCCGGGGTGGATCTTGGCGATCTGTTCGGCGGCGATACGGATGTTGGCGCGCTGATTGTCGGCGGTCAGGGGCTCGCCGCGGCGCAGCAGGGCGTTGCCGCCCAATGCAACAACGATACGCATGATGATGTCCTTTCTAGGGTGCAGGAGCCGGCAGCGCCGGCTCCCGGCGGGGTTACAGGTCGGCCAGGGTCGACACCAGGATCGCCTTGATCGTGTGCATGCGGTTTTCCGCCTGCTCGAAGGCGATGCAGGCCGGCGACTCGAACACGTCATCGGTCACTTCGATGCCGTTGGCCAGGTGCGGGTACTGCTCGGCGATCTGCTTGCCGACCTTGGTGTCGGAGTTGTGGAACGCCGGCAGGCAGTGCATGAACTTGGTGCGTGGGTTGCCGGTGGCCTTCATCAGCTCGGCGTTGACCTGGTATGGCAGCAGTTGCTTGATGCGTTCGCCCCAGGCTTCGACCGGCTCGCCCATCGATACCCACACGTCGGTGTGGATGAAGTCCACGCCCTTGACCGCAGCTTTCGGGTCTTCGGTGAGGGTGATGCGGGCACCGCTTTCCTCTGCGTACTGTTTGCAGCGTGCCACCAGGTCGTCATGCGGCCACAGGGCCTTGGGCGCACAGATACGCACGTCCATGCCCAGCTTGGAGCCGACCAGCAGCAGCGAGTTGCCCATGTTGTTGCGCGCATCGCCCAGGTAGGCGTAGCTGATGTCGTGGATCGGCTTGTCGGCATGCTCGCGCATGGTCAGCACGTCGGCGATCATCTGGGTGGGGTGGTATTCGTCGGTGAGGCCGTTGAACACCGGTACGCCGGCGAACTTGGCCAGTTCCTCGACCACTTCCTGCTTGAAGCCACGGTACTCGATGGCATCGTACATGCGCCCGAGCACGCGGGCGGTGTCCTTCATGCTCTCCTTGTGGCCGATCTGCGAGGAGTTGGGGTCGATGTAGGTGACGTTGGCGCCCTGGTCATAGGCGGCCACTTCGAAGGCGCAACGGGTGCGGGTCGAGGTCTTCTCGAAAATCAGCGCAATGTTGTTGCCCTTGAGGTGCTGCTGCTCGGTGCCGGTGTACTTGGCACGCTTGAGGTCACGGGACAGGTCCAGCAGGTAGCGCAGCTCGCGCGGGGTGTGGTGTTCCAGGCTCAGCAGGCTGCGGTTGTGGATGTTGAACGCCATGATGTTGCTCCTGTTCTTTTAGAACGCAAAGGGCTGATCGGCCCGGCCGGCGCCTTGTGGGCGCGGCCGGACGATGGTCGTTTTAGTAGTCGATTGGGTCGCGCACGATCGGGCAGGTCATGCAGTGGCCGCCCCCACGTCCGCGGCCCAGTTCGCCGGCACTGATGGTGATGACCTCGACACCGGCCTTGCGCAGCAGGGTGTTGGTGTAGGTGTTGCGGTCGTAGCCGATGACCACGCCCGGCTCCACGGCCACCACGTTGTTGCCGTCGTCCCACTGCTCGCGTTCGGCGGCGAAGCTGTTGCCACCGGTTTCAACCACGCGCAGCTTGGGCAGCTTGAGGGCCTTGGCCACCACATCGAGGAAGCTGGCTTCTTCGCGGCGGATGTCGATGCCGCCCTGCTTGCTTTCGTCGGGTTGCAGGGTGAAGGCGACGATCTGGTTCACCACTTCGGGGAAGATCGTGACCAGGTCGCGGTCGCAGAAGCTGAACACGGTGTCCAGGTGCATCGCAGCGCGGGACTTCGGCAGCCCGGCCACGATCACGCGTTCCACGGCCTTGTTCTTGAACAGGTTCAGCGCCAGTTGGCCGATGGCCTGACGCGACGTGCGTTCGCCCATGCCGATCAGTACCACGCCGTTGCCGATAGGCATCACGTCGCCGCCTTCGAGGGTGGAGTTGCCGTGGTCCTTGTCCGGGTCGCCGTACCAGATCTCGAAATCGGCATTGGTGAACTGCGGGTGGAACTTGTAGATGGCGGTGGTCAGCAGGGTCTCCTGGCGACGCGCCGGCCAGTACATCGGGTTCAGCGTCACGCCGCCGTAGATCCAGCAGGTGGTGTCGCGGGTGAACTGGGTGTTGGGCAGCGGCGGCAGGATGAAGCTGGAGTGGCCCAGGAAGTCGCGGAACATCTGGATGGTCTTGCCACCGAAGCTGTCGGGCAGGTCATCGGCCGAGACGCCGCCGATCAGGTACTCGGCGATGTGTCGCGGCTCCAGGCTGCGCAGCCAGGATTTCACTTCGTTGATCAGGCCCAGGCCCACCGAGTCGGCGGTGACCTTGCGCTCCAGAATCCAGTCCAGTGCTTCGGGCATGGCGACGATGTCGGTCAGCAGGTTGTGCATTTCCAGCACTTCGATGCCGCGCTCGCGCATCTTGGTCACGAAGTCGAAGTGGTCGCGCTTGGCCTGGGCGACCCAGAGTACGTCGTCGAACAGCAGTTCGTCGCAGTTGTTCGGGGTCAGGCGCTGGTGAGCCAGGCCTGGGGAGCAAACCATCACTTTGCGCAGTTTGCCGGCTTCGGAATGTACGCCGTACTTAGCTTTTTCCGTGGACATGGTTCATTTCCTCCAAGTTGCGAATACGGGGGGTTACAGAGTCAGGAAGCCGTCGTACAGGCCATAGGCCGCCACCAGGGCGCCAATGACTACGGCGGCGAAGATCAGCTTCTCCACGTTGGTAAAGATCGGTTGGCCCACCTCGCGCTTGGCCTTGGCGAACAGCACCACGCCAGGGGCATACAGCAGGGCCGAGAGCAGCAGGTACTTGACGCCACCGGCGTACAGCAGCCAGATGGCATAGAGCAGTGCGATACCGCCGATGATCAGGTCTTTCTTGCGTTCGGCCAGGGCCTGTTCATAGGTTTCGCTGCGCAGTGCCAGCAGGAACGCATAGGCCGCCGACCACAGGTAGGGCACCAGGATCATCGAGGTGGCGAGGTAGATCAGCGACAGGTAGGTACTGGCCGAGAACAGCGTGATGACCAGGAAGATCTGCACCATGGCGTTGGTCAGCCACAGGGCGTTGGCCGGCACGTGGTTGGCGTTCTCGCGGCGCAGGAACTCCGGCATGGTGTGGTCCTTGGCTGCGGCGAACATGATCTCGGCGCACAGCAGTACCCACGACAGCAGGGCCCCCAGCAGCGAGACGATCAGGCCGACGCTGATCAGCACCGCGCCCCAGTGACCGACCACGTGCTCGAGCACGGCGGCCATCGACGGGTTCTGCAGCTTGGCCAGTTCCGGTTGGGTCATGATGCCCAGCGACAGCACGTTCACCAGTACCAGGAACAGCAGCACGGTGATGAAGCCGATCACGGTGGCCTTGCCCACGTCGGAGCGTTTTTCGGCGCGGGCCGAGAAGATGCTGGCGCCCTCGATGCCGATGAACACCCACACGGTGACCAGCATCATGTTGCGCACCTGGTTCATCACGCTGCCCAGGTCCGGGTTCATCGTGCCCCAGATGTCGGCGGTGAAGATGTCCAGCTTGAACGCGAACAGGGCAATCAGGATGAACAGCGCCAGTGGCACGACCTTGGCCACGGTGGTGACCAGGTTGATGAACGCCGCTTCCTTGATGCCGCGCAGCACCAGAAAGTGCACTGCCCACAGCAGGATCGAGGCACCGATGATCGCCGCCGGGGTGTTGCCTTCGCCGAAGATCGGGAAGAAGTAGCCCAGGGTGCTGAACAGCAGTACGAAGTAGCCCACGTTGCCCAGCCAGGCACTGATCCAGTAGCCCCAGGCGGACGAAAAGCCCATGTAGTCGCCAAAACCGGCCTTGGCGTAGGCGTATACGCCGCCGTCCAGGTCAGGTTTGCGATTGGCCAGGGTCTGGAACACGAAGGCCAGGGTCAGCATGCCGATGGCGGTGATGCCCCAGCCGATCAGCACGGCGCCGACATCGGCGCTGGCGGCCATGTTCTGCGGCAGCGAGAAGATACCGCCGCCGATCATGGAACCCACTACAAGTGCGACTAACGCACCCAGTCGTAGTTTTCCGGGAGTGTCTGACATTGGATAACTCCATTCCAGGAGAAGAGAGATGCCAGAATAAATCCAGCAAGCGTGACGAGAGCTGATTCAGGTCAGTTCATTGATACATTCCATTGTTGTTGAAGGACTTGAAGCGCTGCAGCCGGCGCCTCGCCGACACCCCGCAAGCCTTGTGCAATGGCACCTCCAGCCTTTTTCTAGAGCATTCGCTCTGAATGGCTGCGAGATTTGAAGCTAGTCGCTTTTACGGGTTTAGCAAATTTTTGACGAGAAAAGATCTTGTTTGCTTGATGAAGTAGATGGGGTACGCAAAACTCACTGTTTAGTTCGCCTCGGCATAGACGTACTAGTTATGAAGGTTATAGTTTTGAAGACAATCCACTATAAACGTCAGGGCTGTGCTTATATTTAGGCCTAGTGTGTAACAGCACCATGACAACGCGGGACGAAAAGGGGAACTGCATGTCCGAACCAGGACAGAAACTGCGCTTGGGTGCGCTCGTCGCGCTGGTGGTGGGCTCGATGATCGGTGGCGGTATCTTCTCGCTGCCGCAGAACATGGCCGCGCGGGCCGATGTCGGCGCCGTGCTGATCGGCTGGGGCATCACCGCCGTGGGCATGCTGGCGCTGGCGTTCGTGTTCCAGACCCTGGCCAACCGCAAGCCCGAGCTCGATTCGGGTGTATATGCCTATGCCAAGGCCGGGTTTGGCGAGTACATGGGCTTTTCGTCGGCCTGGGGTTACTGGATCAGCGCCTGGCTGGGCAACGTGGGCTACTTCGTGCTGCTGTTCAGCACCCTGGGCTTCTACTTTCCGGTGTTCGGGGAGGGCAACACGCCGATCGCCATCGCCTGCGCTTCGCTATTGCTGTGGGCGGTGCACTTTCTGGTACTGCGCGGCATCAAGGAGGCGGCGTTCATCAACCTGGTGACCACCGTGGCCAAGGTGGTGCCGCTGGTGATGTTCATCGTGATCGCGGCGGTGGCGTTTCGCGCCGATATCTTCACCCGCGACATCTGGGGGCTGAGCAACCCCAAGTTTGGCGGGGTGCTGGACCAGGTGCGCAACATGATGCTGGTGACCGTGTTCGTGTTCATCGGCATCGAGGGCGCCAGCGTGTATTCGGCCCGTGCCGAAAGGCGTTCGGACGTGGGCAAGGCCACGGTGATCGGCTTTCTCGGGGTGCTGGCGCTGCTGGTGCTGGTCAACGTGCTGTCGCTGGGGGTGATGACCCAGCCGGAGCTTGCCGGCTTGCAGAACCCGTCGCTGGCCTCGGTGATGGAGCATATCGTCGGGCCCTGGGGCGGGCTGCTGATCAGCCTGGGGCTGGCGGTGTCGCTGCTGGGGGCGCTGCTGTCGTGGGCGTTGCTGTGTGCCGAGATCCTGTTCGCCACCGCCCGTGACAAGACCATGCCGCGGTTTCTGACCCGCGAGAATGCCAATCATGTGCCGGTCAATGCGCTGTGGATGACCAACTGCATGATCCAGCTGTTCCTGCTGATCACGCTGTTCTCTGCGGGCACCTACACCAGCCTGATCTACCTGGCGTCATCGATGATCCTGGTGCCGTACCTGTGGTCGGCGGCCTATGCGTTTCTGCTGGCACTGCGCGGGGAAACCTATGAGCGCCACCCCGGGGCGCGGCGCAAGGACCTGCTGGTGGCCGGGGTGGCGCTGGTGTATGCGATCTGGCTGCTTTACGCCGGGGGGCTGAAGTACCTGCTGCTGTCGGCGCTGTTGTACGCGCCGGGGGTGATCCTGTTCTACCGCGCCAAGC
>NZ_JAFKEC010000069.1 GCF_017848315.1 Pseudomonas palmensis | reverse complement strand
GGTCGTAGTTGGGGGTGTCGGCGCTGAAGGGGATCGGGGCAAACAGCATCCAGCCACCCTGGCCCTCGATCAGCTGGCGCACGTACTGGCTGCGGTAGTCGGGCTGGAACGGCAACTGGCCGCCGAACTGCTGTTCGGTGTAGCGCTTGAAGGCGGGGAAGTACAGGCTGCCCTGGTAGCCCAGCAGCAGCGGCTTGTCGTTGGCCACCAGCTCCGCCCCCAGGCTGAGCAGCAACAGCAGCCCGAACGCCCACAGCGAGAACCAGCCGCGGCGATTGCGCCGAAAATTCGCCAGCCGGCGCCTGGACAACGGCGACAGGCGCCGCATCAGTGCTGCCTCGTGGCAAAGTCGATACGCGGGTCGACCAGGGTGTAGCACAGGTCGCCCAGCAGGCGGATCAACAGGCCGAACAGGGTGAAGATGAACAGCGAACCGAACACCACCGGGTAATCCCGCGACACGGCCGCCTCGTAGCTCATGCGGCCCAGGCCGTCGAGCGAGAAGATCACTTCGATCAGCAGCGAGCCTGCGAAGAACACCGTGATCAGCGCCTGGGGAATGCCCGCCACCACCAGCAGCATCGCGTTGCGAAACACATGCCCGTACAGCACCCGACGCTCGCTCAGGCCCTTGGCCCGCGCGGTGACCACGTACTGGCGGGTGATCTCGTTGAGGAAGGCGTTCTTGGTCAGCAGGGTGAGGGTGGCGAAACCGCCGATCACCAGCGAGCCCACCGGCAGCACCAGGTGCCAGAAATAGTCGGCCAGCTTGCCGGCCAGGCTCAGCTCGGCAAAGTTCTCCGACACCAGCCCGCGCACCGGAAACCAGTTGAGCGAGGTCCCACCGGCAAACAGCACGATCAGCAACAGTCCGAACAGAAACGCTGGCAGCGCGTAGCCGATCACGATCAGCGCACTGCTCCAGGCATCGAAAGCGCTGCCGTGGCGGATGGCCTTGCGGATGCCCAGCGGGATCGACACCAGGTAGGTGATCAGGGTGGCCCATAGGCCCAGTGAGAGGGTGACCGGCAACTTGTCCAGGATCAGATCGGTGACCTTGGCACCGCGAAAGAAGCTGCTGCCGAAATCCAGCTGGGCGTAGCGAGTGAGCATCAGCCACAGCCGCTCGTGGGCCGGCTTGTCGAAGCCGTACTGGCGTCTGATGGTCTCCAGCAGTTTGGGGTCCAGCCCGCGGCTGGCCCGCGAGTCGCTGTGCAGCGTGTCGCTGCCGGCCCCCGGCGCACCGCCGCCGATACCCTGCAGGCGCGCCACGGCCTGTTCTACCGGGCCGCCCGGTGCCGCCTGGATGATCACGAAGTTCACCAGCAGAATGATCAGCAGGGTGGGCAGTATCAGCAGCAGCCGGCGCAGGATGTACGCAGTCATGGCGCAGCCTCCAGGCGCTCGGCCATCTGCGCCGTGGTCAGCGGGGTGGGGCTGACCTCCCACCAGGTGTCCAGCGCCGGGTCATTGCTGGCTTGCACCCTGGGGATGCCGAAGCGGTTCCACCACACCGTGGAGGCGCCGGGCGGGTAGTAATTGGGGATCCAGTAGTAGTTCCATTGCAGCACCCGGTCCAGCGCATGGGCATGGCGCAGCATGTCGGCCGGGCTCGCGGCCTTGACCAGGCCGTCGATCAGGCTGTCCACCGCCGGGTCCTGCAGGGCCATGTAGTTGTTCGAGCCAGGGTCGGTAGCCGCCGCCGAGCCGAAGTAGCTGTAAAGCTCCGGCCCGGGCGAGGGCGACACCGGGTAGCCAGTGACGATCATGTCGTAGTCACGGGCCATCAGCCGGTTGACGTACTGGGCCGCGTCGATGCGGCGTATGTCCAGGGTGATGCCGATCTGCGCCAGGTTGCGTTTCCACGGCAGCAGCAGGCGCTCCAGGCCCGACTGGCCATTGAGGAAGGTAAAGCTCAGCGGTTCGCCCCGGGCATTGATCAGCTGATCGCCCTGCGGGCGCCAGCCGGCCTGCTGCAGCAGAGCGAGGGCTTGCAGCTGCTTGTCACGGATCAGCCCCGAGCCGTCGGTGCGCGGCGCCTCGAACACCCGGTCGAATACCTCGGCCGGCACCTGGGCACGCAGGGGTTCGAGCAGGGCGAGCTCTGCGCGGTCGGGCAGGGCGCGGGCGGCCAGCGCACTGTTGGCGAAAAAGCTCTGCTGGCGGATGTACAGGTTGCGCATCATCTGCCGGTTGCTCCATTCGAAATCCCACAGCAGGCCCAGCGCCTGGCGCACGCGCCGGTCCTGGAACATCGGGCGCTGCAGGTTGAACACATAGCCCTGGGCGTTCTGCGGCGCCCCTCGGGCCAGGTGCGCACGTTGCAGGCGCCCGTCGTCCAGGGCCGGGCCGTTGTAGCCGATCGAATACCCGGTGGCGGAGAACTCGCGGTTGTAATCGTAACCGCCACCGCGCAGCACCTGGCGCGCCACGTCGGTGTCGCCGAAATACTCGATCTTCAGCTGGTCGAAGTTGTAGCGCCCACGATTGACCGGCAGGTCCCGTGCCCACCAGTCGCGGTTGCGCTCGAAGGTGATGCTGCGCCCGTTGTCGACCCGTGCGATGCGGTACGGGCCGCTACCCACCAGCGCCTGGAAGCCGCCGCCGTTGGTGAATGCATCCTGGTCGAGCGCGTGCTCGGGCAATACCGGCAGCGACGCCAGGTCCAGGGCCAGGGTACGGTTCTGATTGTTCTTGAAGTCGAAGCGTACCTGCAGGGGCGTCTCGACCACCACAGCAGCCACGTCGGCAAACTGCGTGCGGTACTTGAGGTTGCCTTCACGCAGCAGCAGTTGGTAGGTGAAGCGCACATCCTCGGCACGCACTGGGCGGCCATCGGCAAAACGCGCACGCGGGTCGATGTAGAAGCGCAGCCACAGCCCATCGGCGCTGCGCTCGAGCTTTTGCGCGATCAGGCCGTACACGGTATAGGGCTCGTCCAGTGACCGAATGGCCAGCGGTGCATACAGCCAGCCGTCCACCTCGCTGACCCCGGTGCCCTTGTCGATGTAGGGCAGCACATGGTCGAAACCGCCGATTTCCAGCGCCGAGCGACGCAGGCTTCCACCTTTCGGGGCTTGCGGGTTGACGTAGTCGAAATGGCTGAACGAGGCGCGGTAGCGGGGGGCTTCACCATAGACGGTGAGGGCGTGGCTGGGGGCGGCGATCAGGGTTTGCCAGGGAGGCAGCAGAAACAGCAGCGGGGCAAGGGCGAACAGCACAATGCGGGTCAAGCCCGCTCTCACAGGAGCGGGCCGACCCTCGACACGGCCGGCAGATGCGGCCAAGGCCGATCAGTCCTGGCGGCTGGTCACTTCCAGCAGGTGATAGCCGAACTGGGTCTTCACCGGGCCTTGAACAGTGTTCACCGGTGCGCTGAACACCACGGTGTCGAACTCCTTGACCATCTGGCCGGGGCCGAACGAGCCCAGGTCACCGCCCTGGCGGCTGGAGGGGCAGGTGGAGTTGGCCTTGGCGATTTCGGCGAAGTCGGCGCCGGCTTCGATCTGTGCCTTGAGTTCGTTGCACTTGTCTTCGCTGGCGACAAGGATGTGACGGGCGGTGGCTTTTGCCATGGAGAATGCTCCTGGTGAGTAAAGGTGCAGCCTAGCGCAATCGGCGCGCGATTTCCTCCCCCTGTGCGCACGTGCCTTGGCCGGGCACCTGGTATTTGTGTCAGTTGTGCGCCTCGTACATTTTGCCTTTGAATCATTTCCAGCCCATTCCCCCGTTCATACCTTTCGGGCTTCCTGGATTGGAGAAAACTTCATGACGAACAACTTGATTGTCCCCGGGACCCAATCGGGCTTGCAAACGATGATCGACCTGTTCAATGCCATAGTGGGAGGGCCGCCGGCATTCGGAGGATTTGCAGCCGGCACCCTGGCCCTGCGACGCATCTACATTCCAGGTTACATCACCCCGGTATACACCGAAGGCGCCCAGGTTGGCGTGAACAAGGGGATGGTCAATTCGGTGCGCGGAATGCAGGTATTCGTGCAGCCGTATCCGAACATGCTGGCGGGGGATCTGATCGAGGTGTTCTATGGCACCAGCAACATCGCGGCGGTGAAGGTCAGTGTCCGCGAGGAACAGCTCGGCCAGAACATCGAAACCTACATCCCGGCCAAAAAGGTGCTGGAGGGCGTGCACGACCTCTACTACGTGATCACGCGTGCAGGCTCCACCAACAAGGAGTCTTCGCTGGTGCTCAAGGTACTGGCACGCCTCAAGTACCCCGGCGGAAACGACCCTGAACCCGATCGCGCCGGGCACTACAAGTTGCTGCCACCGTTTCTGACCAGCCCTCCAATCGGTGGCGTGGTGGGTGAAGAAGACATCAAGGACTTCCTTGATGGCGAGCTGTATGGCGTGGAAGTCACCGTACCGGCGTACCCGAACATGCGCGAGTACGACACCATTCGCCTGAGTTGGGGCGGCTCGATCGTCGAGTACATCGTGCAACCTGACGAGGTGGGCAACGACCTCGTCATCGAGGTGGATGCCGAGCTCATCTACGAGGCCGGCGACAGCGAAAAGCTGGTGCTTGTGTACTGGATCTGGGACGAAGTGTTCAATCCCGCAAGCGACTGGTCATTGCGCGGTTACATCGAGGTATCGATCGACCCCAACAAACTGTTGCCGCCCATCATCGTCAACCCAGACTCGCAAGCCGTGGAGGGCGACCCGATCGATGTGGCGCTGGTGGCGCAAGATGGCCTGGAAGTACAAGTGGCGGCGCTGTCGGTGTTCGGCTTCAAGGCAAGGGATGAGATTACCCTGTACTGGGTAGGCACCACGGCGCAAGGCCAGATCATTGCCCTGAAGTACTCGCAAACGTTGAGCAGCCCCCGGATATTGGTATTCAAGATTCCCTATGCCCACGTGCAGATGCTGGCGCGGGGTTTTGGCAGAACCTGGTTCACCAGAAAGCCTGATAAAAGTAACGTAGTACAGACCTCCCGGCGTGTGGGCGCAAACTTTATCGGCGCTGCCGTCAAGCTGCCAAGCCCGCAAGTGACCGAAGCGGTCGACGGCGTGCTGGAGGCCACACTGGCAACGGCGACCGTGGTGGTACCGGCAGCGGCCCAGCTGGAGAAGGACGACTTCATCGAGATCACCTGGCGAGGCACCGGTTCCGATGGCAGCACGTTGCTCTACAAGGACGCCAAAACGGTCACCAGCGCCAGCGCAGGAAAAGACATCTCGTTTGCCGTGAACGGGCCGCAGAACATTCAGCCGCTCAGCGGCGGTTCGCTCGAAGTCAGCTACACCGTAAGCCGGCAGGGCCTGGGGCGCCCTCTGGAATCACAGGCTCTCACGCTGCAAGTGGGCGTGGCGCAGTTGGAACTGCCGGCACCCAGTTGCCCGCAGGCACAAGACGGTGAACTGGATCCTGATGTCCCCGCCAGCGTCGATGTGATCATCGAGCCGTACACCGGAATGAAACTCAACCAGACCATCAGGGTGGTGTGGTCCGACGCGGGCGGTACCTTCTTCGACGATCTGATGACGGTGACCCAGAACAATCTTGACAAGAAAGTGATGTTCACCTTCGAGCACGCCGAGTGGAGCAACTACCTGACAGTGGCAGCCGATGTGTACTACCAGGTCTACGAAGCCGGCCAGCCGACTCGCGTGTCTGCCATGCTTTCGTTGCGTCGCAAAGAGCGCCAGTTACTGCTGCCCGACCCGGTGGTGGAGGGCGCGGTCAATGGCACGCTGCGCCCTGTGGGCGATGCAGTGGTCACGATCCCAGCCGAGGCCCAGCTCAAACATGGCGATGAAGTGGAACTGTTCTGGGATGGCGATGCCCCGCAAGGCTCGACGAGCGTCACCAGGCCAATTCTGGCAGATCAAAACGATAAACTTCAGATGCCCCCTATCGAAGCAAGGTACGTGCTGGCCAACATCGATGCCAATGTACGGGTCAAGTACGTGGTGTACCGCTTCGATGGCCGCGAGCAGACTTCCGGCACCGTCACGCTGCGGGTACAGCGTGCGGCGTTGCCGCTGCCGATATTCGTGCAGGCGACCGCCAACAACCAGCTGAACCCGGACGATGTGCGCAATGGTGCAACGTATCGGATCGACACCGTGGCCAGATTGCTGCGCGGTGACAGGGTGACCGTACTGGTGCAGAGCGAGCTGCCGGCAGGCAACTTCAACCGCACGATCGTGGTCACGGCGGGCGACGAGGGCAAGGCCCTCGACGTGTCGGTACCCTATGCCACGATCAACGCCAGCAATCGCACCACGATCAAGCTCGAGTACACGCTGCAGCGTAGCAGCGGCGGCCCGGAGGAACGTTCGCCGTCCAACAGCTATTTCGTCAACCGTGTGATAGGCAGCGGCAACCTGCGTATTTTCGGCGCCCGCTACGGCGCGAGCACCTACCGCGCCTCCAGTACCTCGCGAATTCTGAGCGCATTCAATGCGCAAAGCCTGCAGCCGATCCTCGCCGAATGGCGTTACCTGGACGAGCCCACCTGGACCGCAGGCACTACCTGGATGGACAAGCAGCCCTGGAAGGCGCTGCGCGTGCGCACGCAAACCGATGAGGTGCAGCTCAACCCGGCCAACATCATCGGCAACGGAATCGACGCCGCGGTCAATGGCAGTGCAGCGTTTGTCGCCCTGCGCAACGAACGCTCAGGGGGGGATCGCGATATCGTCGGGTGGGGCAGTATTGCCTATGGGGCAGTTATTCCGCAGACATTGGTGGGCCGCGACGACATCGCTGAAGTCAGTTGCACGCGCAGCGCGTATGCCGCACGCACGACCGATGGCACTGTGGTGTGCTGGGGCCAGGCGGGCGAGGGCGGTACCATGCCTAAAGGTGAAACCGGAAATTTCGTCGAAGTGCGCAGCAATGCCAGGGCGTTTGTCGGACGCAAAGCCGACGGTCGCCTAATTGGCTGGGGTGTGGGGCCCGAGGGTGCGACCATTCCGCCGGGGATCCTCATCCTGACGGATTTCACCGCTGTCTACGGTGCCGGCAGCGCTTTTGCAGCGCAGCGTGCCGACGGTTCGCTGGTAGCCTGGGGCAGTGCTGCCAACGGCGGAAACTTGCCCAAGAATATCGCCGACCTCAAGGACATCTACTACGTCAAGGGCAACTTTGCCGCCTTTGCCGCACGGCGCACCAACAATAGTGTCGTTGCCTGGGGCAATGCCGGATATGGCGGCACGTTACCGGCTGCAATCGCCGATTACACCGATATCGTCACCCTGGAGGGGGCCACGGCCCAGGCATTCAGCGCCTTGCGTGCCACCGGCCAGGTGGTGGCCTGGGGGGCTGCCAGCCATGGCGGCTCGGTGCCGAAAAATATTGCAGATTTGACTGACATCGTGGAGGTCACCAGCACCTGGCATGCCTTCTGTGCCCGGCGCAGGAACGGTGCGGTGGTGGCCTGGGGCAACGCGAACAACGGCGGCAACATGCCACAGGCTGTGGCCGACCTGCGCAATGTCATTCAGGTCACCGGCAGCGCATGGGCGTTCGCCGCCCTGTGCAGCGACGGCACCGTGGCGGTCTGGGGGCGTTCTGAAGCCGGCGGCGATATCAGCCGGGTGTCCGACCAACTGAAGCATGTGCGTGCGGTGTACGCCAACTCCAACGGCTTCGCCGCATTGACGTCAGACGGGCGCGTGGTGACGTGGGGCCAACCGCAGGGCGGTGGCGACAGTTCGGTGGTGCAGGCGGCGCTGCGCAACAAGGTGACCACCGGCCACCGGGTAGATGTCAATGCCGAGGCCGACGGCGAATGGGCTGGCGCGCCACGCGCCTGAGGCTTTTGAGCGATATGACCCTGCAATCGGCGCTACCTGGCGCCGGTTGCCCACCTGCGGGAGTTTACGACATGACCGACTACACCGTGCCAAAGATGAACGATGTCAGCGAAGGGGCACTCGACCTCGGTACAGTGGGTGAATTCACCCGTGCAGAGGTACAAAGAAGTGCCAGCTGGTATCAGAAAGTGCTGAGGCTGTTTGTGCTTGACGAGCAGAACAAGGTGCTCTACGACGAGGTAAGGCCCACCCCGAACAACGACCGACTGGCGGTGTGGGAAAATATTGCGAAAAGCATATTGCTTGGCCGTGAGGGCCAACAACTGCGCGTGTATTACGAGGTCGACGGGGTGAAGTCGCAGGTACTGACATTCACCATCAAGGCGAACTTCGCTGCGCCTCTGACAGTCGACCTCAGCGGCCGCAACTACATCGTGTTCCGCACCGCCGCCGAGGTACCCAGCCCGCCGCCAGAAGTGCCTGACTATGCACAGTTCACCCGCACCACCGCACAGGCCGTCAACTACAAAAGCAGCAACACCGACGTTGCCCGTGTCGACAGCAGCGGCAAGGTCAGCCTGCTGGGCAATGCAGAGGATCCGCCGGTCACCATTACCGCACTGGACGCTGCCGGTGCCTCGATCGGCAGCTACACACTGACGGTCCGAGGGGTCAGGGGGTTGTACCTGTTGAGCTACGACCACGAGCTGCAGGCCCCAGGCGCCGCACTAGCCGCCGCCAGCTATGGCCTGGACGTGCCGACAGCCGACGACTTCAGTCGCTTCAGCGCTGTGTACGCAGCTGAAAAAGACGACCTCGCGGGCTATCTGAAGGCGCAGAACCTGGGCCTGCCGGACATGACGGAAAAAGGCTTTCTGGGTGCTACTGATACGAACGGCTCGCCCACCTACCTGGACCTGGCAACGCTGCAGGTAAGCAGTGCCAGCCCAAGCCAGAAAGGCTACGCGATAGGCATCAGCCAGCCCCACTGACTCCACGGCAGGAGCAACCGTTCATGGACGCAATCAGACGTACCTATGCGGCACTGGTGTTATGCGTTTGCGCGAGCATGTTCAATGCGCATGCAGACACTACCCAACCTTCGGACCCAACCCTTCTCCTGCCCGAAGTGGCAGCCTTGCAGGGCGCCGAGCTGGACCCTGAAAAGGTGCCGGCCACGGGGCTGAACATCACCGTCCAGGGGGTTGATAACAATAACGCGGTAGTACTGGCGTTCCAGACCACCTTGACGATCTACCTTGCCGATGCGCAAGGCCAGGCGATCACCACGATCAGTTGGCCGATCTCGGCGCGCAATGCCGGCAAACCCGTCACCTTGCCGATCGAAAAGCGCTATGTCGACGCCAATGTCGGCAAGACCCTGCAGGTCTACTACACCGCGCAGGCGCCGCGCTCGGCGCCGCGCAGATCGGGCGTGGTCACCCTGCTGATCAAGGAAGGCTTCACTGCTGCACAGGCACTCAACCTGGCCAGCCGACGCTATGTCGTGTTCTTCGACGAGCACAACCTGGCCAGGACGCCACCGACCATCCCCGACTATGCCCGCTACACCCGTGCACAGCCAGGGGCCACCGGCTATAGCGTGGACAACACGGGCATTGCCAGGGTCGATCCCGATGGACAGGTCTCGGTATGGGGCAATGGCGACATCACCGTCACTGCGCAGAACGCGGCAGGGGCCAGTTCCAGCTACGTGCTCAGTGTGCGCGGCGTGCGTGAGCTGCGCCTGCTCAGCTCGGCGTATCGATCCACCTGGGCACAGGCGCAGGCCAAGGCCCGCGACGAGGGCTACACCCTGCCGAGCAACGAGGATTTCGAGGCGCTGGCACGCCTCTACCCATCGCCGGCCAACAGCCTCGCCCAGGCACTGAACCTGGCTCCGTACCGGGTGTGGGGCATAGGGTTGGGCGCACAGACGGCCGTGTACCTGGACCTCTACGACAACCTGGTCAGTTCCGAAGTCACGACAGAGTATGAGCTGGGCTACCCGGCCGGCATTCGTTGAACAGCGGCGCGCCATGGGAGGCGACCTGTATGAACGTTGCGAGCAAACTGATTTGTGGCATCGCATTGTGCGTTTTGCTGGGCAGCGCCCATGCCGTCGGGAGCCCGCAGGTAGCGATGCAGTTGAATGCGCGCTACAGCAGCACACCGGCACAGTGCATAGGACGTGCGCCGGCGTTTGCCTGCAGCGGCGTGTTGCTGCGCGCAGTGCCAGCCAGCGATGTCGAAACGTTCTGGAAGAAAGACGATGCCGCGCAACTGATTTTTCTGCGCAAGGACCGCGCCCTCGACGGGCTGGCAGCACCTTCGGGGTTCGTGCTGTTCGACCGGCTGACGGCCGTGGGCCTGGGCAAGCCGTATCAGGCCGGCAGCAGTGCCGGTGGCGTGGTGGTCAGTACCTGGAATGCCCAGATGCCCGCGCAATTGCCCATCCAGGCCATCTTCTACGACGTCACCCGGGCCGGGGCCCTGGCGGCAGCCCAACGCAGCCAGCGCGCCTACTTCGACGCCACGGCCCAATGGTTGCCGGTGGTGCGCCTGCACCTGGGCGATGGCCTGGTGTTCGGTTTCAGCCAGCAGGATCAGCTGGACAATGGCTACAGGGTCGCCCAGCGCCTCAACCAGCGTTACGCCGACACCCGGCCTGCCTGTATCAGCGGACGCACCGGGTTCGATTGCAATGGGGTGCTGTTGCGCTCGACAGGCACGGGTAACTTCAAGGCCTGGAATCCGGGGCCCCGTGCGCTTAAGAACGGCGGCGTGTCCTTCAGCTACCTGCGCAGTGACATGGCCATCAAGGTGGTGGTGTGGCCGCAAGGCTATCTGATTCGCGAAACCGCCGCCCCTGTAGTACACACCTTGCCTGCCGCATGCCTGTACGTCGCCGACGGCGCCACGCACGATGCGGTGTCAACCAACACCTGCACCTTTCGTGGCTGGTGCGACGAAAAACAACCGCCCGTGAACAGCGTCGCCACCTGGTCCGCCTCCACTGCTGGCAATCGGTACAGAAGCTGTGCGTTCCGCGCCGACGCCACGGCCTTGCAACTGATGGTCGATATTCGCCAGAAAGTCCCGGGGCTAACCGGTTGGAATGAAATCATGGTCCCTACCTGGCCGCAGGACGTTGCAGCGCAATTGCCGATCGAAGCGTTCTTTTTCAGCGCCACTGCGTTTTACTTGGGGCAGGTGGGGGGTACCAACGGCCTGGCCGGGGGGCAGTCGTTCCAGCAGGACTACTTCAAGGAAACCAACCGCTGGCTGCCGCTGGTCAAACTGGACGTGCAGGCCGCCAATCGGCAGCCCTTCACCTATGACCCCGCTGTGCAGCAGCTCAAGTGAGGCGCGCGCACATGGGCATCTTGAGACTGTGCGGTGTGCTGGCGCTGTGCGCCTGCCTTGCGCCGGTGCACGCGCAGGAAGGCACCCACACGGCGCAGTGGCTCAATGCACGCTTCACCAGCACGCCCGAACAGTGCGTGGGCAGAAGTCCTGCCTTCGCCTGCAGCGGCGTACTGGTGCGCAGCGTACCGCAGAGTGCGAACGCAGATTTCTGGACGCTCAAGGACGTTGCCGGCAGCGACCTGCGCTTTGTCTTCCTGCGCAACGACCGTAGCATGGCGGGCCTGGCGCTCGGGTGCGGCTACCTGTTGTTCGATGGTCTGAGCGCAGCAGCGCTTGGCAAGGCTTTTCAGGCTGTGCAAGACCCGGTATCGCCCGGGGCGGTCCTGGTGTCTGGCTGGCAGGCACAGGCGCCGGCGCAGCTTGCCATCCAGGCACTGTTCCATGACAGCGCGCAGGCCGGGGGCCTGCGCTGCGCTCAGCGCAATCAGTTGGCCTATTACCAGGCCACCGGCCTCTGGCTGCCGATCCTGCGGATTGCGCCTGGCGATCCGCAGGCACAGGTGTTCGGCTTCGCTCAGCAAGAGCAGCTCTACAATGGCAGGCGCGTGGCCGAGCGCCTTGAGCGCCGCTATCGGGATGCCTTGAGCGGATGCCGCGACGGGCAGGCAGCCGCCTACTGTCGCGGGGTGCTGATCCGTGCAGTGAATGGCGCCTCCGGTTTTCACGCATGGAACCCCAGCAGCAACTCCGTGACACGCAACGGCGTGTCGTTCTCCTACATACGTGCCGATGTCGGCACGCAGCGCCTGGCCGGTACCGAAGGGCTCATCTACCGCGAGCTTGCAGCACCTGCACGCCAGACACTGGTAATGCGCTGTGCCTACCCGGCCAATGCCAGTAGCAGCGCCATCCCCAACAGCTGCCGGGCCAGCTGCGCCTCGCAGAACATCAACAGTGTCAGCGCCTGGCGCAGCCGCTATGGCGCCAGCCCCGTCAGCAGTTGCGCCTTTGACCCCAGTGCTGCGGCCTTCGAGTTGAACATCGAAGTGCGTGCCCATGGCGGCGCCTGGAACGAAATCATCATCGCGTCCTGGCCGCAGAACATCGGCCCGCAACTGGCACTCGAGGCTGCATTCCTTATCCGTGGCAGTGGCGGGCTGAGCGGTGCCCGGTACATCCAGCGCGATTACTACCAACAGGCCGGCAAGGTCATTCCTGTGCTACGGGTCGATCTGACGGCGACCAACGGCCAGGTGTTCACCTTCGACCCCCTGGACCAGAACCTGTGACAACGCAAGGCATAGGGCATGGAGGTAACCAGGGGGCTTCACTGCGACCGACAAGCGTGGCAGCACGGCGAGCTACGGAGTGAGGTGAGCAATCGTACCTGAAACCCTCTGCTGGCACTGCCTTCTCGGGGCGGGCGGGCGAGTACGAACCAGGCTATCCAAGCTGATATCCACTGATCGCAGCCACGCTGCCAAGGAGTCGACGATGAGGAACCTGATGCGTTCACTGTGCCTGGGCTGCACCTTGTGCCTTGTACAGAGTGCAGCGTATGCCCTTGGGGGTGCACAAACCGCCGCGCTGCTGAATGCGCGCTACGCCAGTACCGCGTCCCAGTGCGTGGGGCGCGCACCTGCCTTTGCCTGCAGCGGCATCGTGCTGCGCACGCTGATGCCCAACCAGGCCGAGAAGTTCTGGGTGCCTGACGCCGCCGAAGGCACTGACATGCGCTTCATCTTTGTGCGCAAAGACCATGTGCCGACGACATTGGGCTCGGGCGCGGGGTTCTTGCTGTTTGATCGCTTTACGGCGCTGGCCCACGGCAAGCCGTACCAGGCCACCCAGCCAGCGGCCAACCTGGGCGAGGTGGTGGTGAACGGCTGGAATGCGCAGGCGCCGGGGCAACTCGCGATCCAGGGCGTGTTCTATGACCCCGGGCAAGCCGGCAGTCTGTTGCGCGCCCAGAGCAGCCAACGCGATTACTTCCAGGCCACCGGTACATGGCTGCCGCTACTGCGCTTGCAGCTTGGCGAACCGCAGGGGCAGGTCTTCGGCTTCAGTCAGCAAGACCAACTGGACAATGGCTACCGGGTGGCGGCACGGCTCAACACACGCTACCTCGACACCGGCAATGGCGACGACACCTGCCGGGGCAATCGGGGCGCCTTCTACTGCCGTGGTGTACTGCTGCGCACAACCGATGTCGGCAGCTTCCGTGCGTGGGATCCGAGCCCCGGTTCGGTACGCGGCAATGGCGTGTCCTTCAGTTATTTTCGCGCCGACAGCAAGGTGCTGCGTACCTACAAGCCGCAGGGGCTGGTGATACGCGAAGAAGCGGCGCCAGCGACCATACCCTTGTCTCTACGGTGCGTGTTCCCCTTCGATGGTGGCACTAGCGGGCGGGCCGATATGTGCAACTTCCGGCCTTCCTGCGCCTCAGTGGGGGTCGATTCGGCAGCGGCATGGTTGGCGCGCTACCGTGGCAGCCCGTACACAAGTTGTTGGTTCTCCCCGACGGCGCAAGAATTACGGGTGGCCAACGAGATCCGCCAACAGCTCACCGAATTTCATGGCTGGAATGAATTGATGGTCGCGGCCTGGCCCGCCGGTGCGCCGCTTGGATTGCCGCTTGAGGCGCTGCTCTACAGCACGGTCTCTTACGTGACGGGCAATGGCCTGGCAGGTGGCAAGCGGTTCCAGACCGACTACTTCGCCGATACGGGCCGTACCTTGCCGTTGCTTCAGTTGCGCCCGATGCCCACAGATGGACGCCTGTTCATCTACGACCCGAACGATCAGGCCCTTCGGTAATCGACGCGACAGCGGCCAACCCACTGCCCCTGGGCAAGCTGGAACGGCAGGACCAGAACGTCTGACCTGCCTGCCCCTTAACATTCTGCCTATGTGAGGGGCGCCGAGGCGCCCTCGTCGGGGCGGCAGGTGTCTACCCGCGTTGGCTAGTGGCCGCTTCGCTCAACAAGGCTTCTGTGGCCCCCCAGCCCAGGCAGCCATCGGTGATCGATACACCGTAGCGCAGGGGGGCCTTGCCCAGTGCCTGGCAACCCTCGAACAAATGGCTTTCGAGCATCATGCCGATGATCGAGCGGTCACCCTGCAAGCGTTGCTGCAGCACCTGATTGAACACTTGAGGTTGGCGCAGTGGGTCCTTGCCGCTGTTGGCATGGCTGCAGTCCACCATCAGACGTGGGCGGATGCCGGCCTTGTGCAGGCCCTGGCGTGCCTGCTCCAGGCTGGCGGCATCGTAGTTGGGGCCCTGGTGACCGCCGCGCAGCACCAGGTGGGTATCAGGATTGCCAAGGGTCTCGACGATCGCCGGATGCCCCTGGGCATCCAGCCCGAAGTGGCGGTGAGCATGCGCGGCACTGCGGATGGCGTCGCAGGCGATACCCACGCCGCCGTCGGTGCCATTCTTGAATCCGACCGGCAGCCCCAGGCCGCTGACCATCTCGCGGTGAATCTGCGATTCGGTGGTGCGTGCACCGATGGCCGCCCAGCTCAGCAGGTCATCGAAGTAGCCTGCTGCCATCGGCTGCAGCAGTTCGGTGGCCACCGGCAGGCCCCGTTCGAGCATGCCCAGCATCAGCTGGCGAGACAGCGCAAGGCCACCCTGCATGTCATCGCTGCCATCCAGGTGCGGGTCGTATGCCAGGCCTTTCCAGCCCACCGTGGTGCGAGGCTTTTCGACATAGGCACGCATCACCAGCAACAACTGGTCATCAACCTGGCGGGAGAGGGCAGCCAGGCGTTCGGCGTATTCGAGGGCAGCGTGGGGGTCGTGTAGCGAGCAGGGGCCGACAATCACCAGCAGGCGATCATCCTCGCCGTCGAGAATCGCCTTCACCGCCTGGCGGTGGCGCTCGACCTGGCCGCCAAGGGCGCTGGACAAGGGCAGTTGCTGCTTGAGCTGAAACGGGCTGGGCAGGCGCAGGTTGAGGCTACTGTTGGCTGCGACAGCCTGGGGTTGGGACAGGTTCAGGGCTTGGGTGGACGCTTGCATGGTCGGGTTTCCTTGGGCGGAAGGCGGGTTCGGTCCCGCGCCTTCGGCCCTAGCGAGATGTTCGATTTCGTGTCGGTGTTTGCGTGCCACCTGTACTGGACCGGTCGGAGGCGGCTGGCTGGCCCGAACGGCAGTGGCTAAATCGCCAGGCAAGGCTTTGGTAACGGTAATAGGTGCTGTGGTTCATGGTGCAATCCTCATCGATGTCGGTGGTGTACGGCGCCCAAAACAAAACCCCCGGTGGGCAGGGCCGACCGGGGGTTGAGTATTCTCGTGTTCGGCGGCCCTGGGAGTGGGCGCCGGTGTGGGTATCAGCGGCGCCTGTGGCTAAACCAATACCCAAAATAAAAGCCGCTGGCAGACAGTGCCGCGCACGCAGGCACAGCCGCCAGTTGCGATACGCGACCTGTGTGCAGTGCTTGAGTGAGGGAAATAGACGACATGCTGTGCTCCAGTTGATTGCCCGAGCTTACTTCAGGCGCGCAACTGGATGCAACTGGCAAATGGCGTTAGGCTTGCGCCCGATTGCTGGCACCGGAGCGTTGTCAGCGCACGCCGCACAGACGTGCATACCACCACATGGAGTCTCCCGATGCATGTGAACGACTACACATCGGCCATTACCACCCGCACCACCGGTGCAAGCCCCCTCCCTACCAGCCTTGGCATCAACCATGGCAACAGCAGCAGCGCCAGGGCCCTGAATGCCTACGCCGGCCAGGACACCAGCAGTGTCTCCAACCTGGCCCGTCAACTGGCCGCAAGTGCCACCCGTGCCAGCGAGCGCGATACCGGCCTGAGCCATTCGGCACTCGGTGCGTTGGCCAGGTCGCTGCTCGACAAGATTACCGGCGCTGCGTATTCGGCCAACAAGGCCGCCCACGACAAGGAAGTACCGGCCACCGATGACCCCGAGCTGCTGGCCCGGGCCGAACAGGCCACTGCGTTCGTGAACGCGACGCTGACCGTGGGCAGCAAGACCGTTGAAAACCCGTTCGCCGGCCTGTCGCGCGAGCAGCTGGCGCTGATCACCTACGATGACAGCGGCACCTTCACGGTCAACGAACGGCGCGCCGCGTTCGAGGAGACCACCCGCCAGGAGCAGGCGTGGCGTCGCGAGGTCAGCGACAAGGCGCAGCAGGAATACAACACCACCGGCCGCATGACGGACTTCTTCAAGCAAGTGCAGGCTCACTACAACAGCCTGCCGGCAATCGAGAAGGCTCAGTATCCGGCCGACTATGCGGCGCAGGTGCAACAGCACATCGATGCCGACATCAACTACAAGGCGCAGAACGCCAAGGACATGATCGTTCCCATGACCCTGGCCGAAACCCTGTTGACGATGGGGCCGGTGGGCAGCGGCAAGACCCTCGCGCTGCCCGGCGCCGGCTGATCAGCGCCGCAGATAGGCGGTAAAGTCGATATCGCCGGCACTGAGAATCGCCTGCACCCGGTTGTGCACGTTGAGCTTGCGCAGAATCGCCGAGACATGGGCCTTGACCGTGGTCTCGGCGATATCCAGGTTGTAGGCGATCTGCTTGTTCGACTCCCCCTTGGTCATGCGCTCGAGCACCAGCAACTGCTTGCGGGTGAGCGCCTGCAGCAGCTCCGGGGCAAAGCCTGCATGCTCGCTCTGGTTGCGCCGGCCGGTGCTTTTTTGCGTGCGGATGATGTCGGGCGGCAGGTACACGTTGCCGTTGAGGATCTGCTCGATGGCATCGGTCATCTGCGAGCGCGGCGACGACTTGGTGATGAACCCCACCGCGCCATAGGTGATTGCCTGCAGCACCACCTGTTTGTCCTGCTCGGCCGAGACGATCACCACCGGGATCGTCGGCGCCTCGTTGCGCAGGTTGATCAGCCCGCCAAGGCCATGCATGCCGGGCATGTTCAGGTCCAGCAGGATCAGGTCCAGGTCGTCATGCTGGCCGGTCAGGCTCAGGGCGCTGTCCAGGTCGGCGGTTTCCATGACCTCGCTGCCAGGGAAGCCGTCAGTGATGACGTTGTGGATCGCTTCGCGAAACAGCGGGTGGTCGTCGGCGATCAGAATCTTGTACATGGCTTTGCACCTTATTGTTGTGGTTGACCGCTAGGCAGACAGTAGTCAGGGGAATGCTTCGGGTGTCGCGGGGTGTACCGGCAGCCCGGCATTCTCCCAGGCATCCAGGCCATCACGGTACCAGTACAGCCGCGTGTAGCCCAGTGCATCGGCGCGCTTGACCGCATTCCAGCTCAGCCAGCAATCGGAGCGACAGTAGAAGACGACGGCACGCTGCTTGTCGCCATGGCTCAGGCGTTGCAGGTGGCGGCTGAAATAGCGGGCCCAGGCGTCGTCCAGCTGGCCATCGCCGGTGTTGGCCAGCCAGTGGCTGTGGGGGAGGTTGGCATGCGGCTCGCTGTCGATGAACCGGCCATGCAGCCAGGGGCGCTTGTACACGTCGATCAGCAACGGCGGGGGCTGCTGTTGCAGCAGAGCCTGCAGCTGCGCGGTATCGAGGGTCTGCGCCGGCGGCGCCTTATCGGGGGTAGGGCTGCGGTACAGGGTGGCGCGGTAGCCGTCGGCAGTGAACAGCGCCGTGTCGGCGCTGGCGGGCACCGCCAGGGTCAGGCAGGCAGAAGCGAACAAGGCACGCAGCAGCATGGTCGGCAGTCTCGTTTTTGTTATGCCTGGTATTACAGGCCAGTACTGGCGCTTTGTGAATGCGACCATCGACAGCGCGGGCAGTACCAAAGTAGTAGCGGCCGTGCTCGCCAGCGGCTCTAGCATGGGGTATAGCCACTACAGGAGTACTGCGCGATGGGCATCTTGCTGGTCGACGACCACCCGATGATCCGCCTGGGCCTGGCCCACTTTCTGGGCGAAGGGCTCAATGGCCTGCCAGTTCGCGAGGCCGGCAGCGGCGAAGAGGCCCTGCAGCAGGTGCAGGAGGAACTGCCCGGCCTGGTGATCATGGACTTCGACCTGCCCGGCATCAGCGGCCTGGAAACCACCCGGCGCCTGCGTCAGCGCCTGCCGCAACTGCGCGTGCTGTTTTTCAGCGAACACACCGAGCTGGGCCTGGTTCGCCAGGCACTGGACGCGGGGGCCTGCGGGTTTCTGTCCAAGGCGGCAGCGCCGGCGGTGGTGCTTGAAGCCGTGCGCCGGGTACTGGCGGGGCATGCCTACATCGAGCAACCGCTGGCCACCCAGCTGGCCTGCCAGCCGCACCCGGGGCAGGGTGGCGGCAATGCTCGCCTGCAGGGGCTGACCCAGCGCGAGATCGAAATCTTCCTGATGCTGGCCAAGGGCACGCCAACCCGGTTGATAGCCCAGCAGCTGTGCATCAGCGCCAAGACCGTCTCCAACTACCTGACCTTGCTCAAGAGCAAGCTGCAGGTCAGCTCCCATGCCGAACTGGTGCACCTGGCAATCGAAGCCGGCCTGCTGCGTATAGCGGCGTAGGCTGTGTACGCAGGCACCTAGTCCCAGGTGCTCGGGCAACCCTGGCAGCCTTCCATGTTGCTGTCCTGGAAGTTGGCGTAGTGCTGGCGAGTGCCGCGCAGGTCGGCTTTCTCCAGGTTGCTTTCACCGAACTTGGCTTCCTGCAGGTTGGCATCGGCCAGGTTCGCACCCACAAGGTCGGCCCTGCTCAGCCAGGTCATTTCCAGGTCGGCGGCTTGCAGGTTGGTATTGTGCAGCTTGGCGCCGGACAGGCGGGCAAACTCCAGGTAGGCGGCGCTGAGGTTGGCACCATTGAAGTTGGCGCCCTGGGCGTACATGCCCCAGGCCTGGACCGCGATCAGCGTGGCATCGGTGAAGTTGGCCACGCGCAGGTTGGTTTGCTGCAGGCTGGCACGGGTGAGGTTGGCGCCTTGCAGGTTGGCTTTCTCCAGGTTGGCCAGGTCGAGCTTGGCGTGACGCAGGTTGGCGCCACGCAGGTCGGCACCGGCCAGGTTCATCTTGCGCATGTCCTGGTTGTTCAGGTCGGCGTTCTGCAGGTTGGCGCCGGGGCACTGGCTTTCAGGCTGGATGATGCAGCCGTTGATCTTCAGCGGCTGTGGTTCCAGTTCGTCGTCGGCAGCAAAAGCCGGGGACAGGGCGACGGCGAGCACTAGGGGCAGATACTTCATGGGAATCTCCTTGGCAGTTTGAAAGCAGACGCGGGTCAAGCCCGCTCCCACAGGTTTGGTGATCCCTTGTGGTGGCGAACTTGACCCGCGAAAACGCTCAGATCAACGCTTGGCGGTCTTGGTATCCCAGGCCGGGATCTTGAACACCCAGAACGATCCACCCTGTGCCACCGGCTTGGTCAGCTCGGCCATGTCGCCACCCCACAGCGGTACTGCACCACCGTAGCCGACGGTCACGCCGATGTACTGCTCGCCATCCTGTTCCCAGGTGATCGGTGGCGAAACGATGCCGCTGCCGGTCTGGAATTTCCACAGCTCTTCGCCGGTCTTGGCGTTGAAGGCCTTGAAGTAGCCGTCGCCGGTACCGGTGAACACCAGGTTGCCCTTGGTGGCCAGCACGCCGGCCCACAGCGGCAGGCGCTCGTTGTGCTCCCACACCACCTTGCCGGTGGTGGGGTCCATCGCACGCAGCGAACCTACGTGGTCCTCGTACATGCGCTTGATGCGGAAGCCCATGCCCAGGTAGGCCGACCCTTTCTTGTAGTTGACCTCTTCGGTCCAGTATTCCTCTTTCCAGTGGTTGGCCGGTACGTAGAACAGGCCGGTGTCCTGGCTGTAGGCCATCGGGTTCCAGTTCTTGCCGCCCAGGAACGGTGGCGAGACTTCCACCGGCTTGCCCTTGGTTTCGCCTGGCAATGGCTTGGCCGGGCGCTGGCCTTCGTTTTCGACCGGGCGACCGGTCTTGAGATCGATGTGGCTGGCCCAGGTGATGTTGTCCACGAACGGGAAGGCGTTTTTCAGCTTGCCGTTGGTGCGGTCCACCACATAGAAGAAGCCGTTGCGGTCAGCGTGCGCGGTGGCCTTGTACTGCTTGCCGTCCTTGTCCTTGTAGTCGAACAGCACCAGTTCGTTGTTGCCCGAGAAGTCCCAGGCATCGTTCGGGGTGTGCTGGTAGAACCACTTGACCTCACCGGTGGTCGGGTCGACGCCGACCTGGCCCGAGGTGTACAGGCTGTCGAAGTCGTGCGGGTTGCCGTCCTTGGAGGTACGTGCCCAGGTGTTCCACGGGCCAGGGTTGCCGGCGCCGACGATGATGGTGTTGGTTTCGGGGTCGAAGCTTGCGCTTTGCCATGGGGCGCCGCCACCGTGGCTCCAGGATTCGACCTTGCCGGTCTCGGTGGTCGGATCGTCCGGCCAGGACGGCGCCTTGACGTCGCCGGTAGGGGTGCTGTCCTTGCCGTTCAGGCGGCCCATGTGGCCTTCGACGAACGGACGCATCCACACTTCTTCACCGGTTTCCGGGTCGCGGGCATACAGCTGGCCGACCACGCCGAATTCGTCACCGGAGCTGCCGTGAATCAGCAGCACCTTGCCGCTCTTCTGATCCTTGATCAGGGTCGGGGCGCCGGTCATGGTGTAGCCGGCGCTGTGATCGCCGAATTTCTTGTTCCATACCACCTTGCCGGTGTCTTTGTTCAGCGCGATCACGCGGGCATCGAGGGTGCCGAAGTAGATCTTGTCGCCGAAGATGGCAGCGCCACGGTTGACCACGTCACAGCACGGACGAATGTTGTCCGGCAGGCGATGGTTGTAGGTCCACAGACGCTTGCCGGTCTTGGCATCCAGGGCGAACACCCGCGAATAGGAGCCGGTGACGTAGATCACGCCGTCGTTGATGATCGCCTGGGATTCCTGGCCGCGTTGCTTTTCGTCACCGAAGGAGTACGACCAGGCCGGGGTCAGCTTGAACACGTTCTTGTCGTTGACCATGGCCAGCGGGCTCCAGCGCTGGGCATTGGTGCCCATGCCGTACTGCAGCACGTTCTGGGTGTTGAGGTGGTCGTTGGCGATGTCTTCCCAGGTCACCGGCTTGGCGTTGGCCGCCGGTGCCAGGGCCAGGCTCGAGACCAGCAGGACGGCCTGCACAGCCATGGACAGTGGGGAAAGCGCGGCGGGTAACGATCTTATTGTCATAGTGGGTGTTCCCAATGGAGGTTTTGTGCCTGCCTAGACTGGATCGTCGCCGCCTGCGCAGATACGGAAAAACTCCCGCCCTGAGCGGGAAAATGTCCCAGTCGGCGCATGATTTGGCACTGCCCCACAAGCCCTACTACCAAGGGAGTAGCACGCGACCACCAAAGCAGCATGGGGGCGCTGGAGTGCGCTTTCTAAGATGCCCGGCAGCACCCCGGTATCGCGAGGTGCCTGCGTGCAAACCGTACAGACAAAGCAGTCGAGGGCAGAACAATGACAACAGTGAAAAACGCCTGGATGAGCGCCGTGCTGATGGCCGGCCTGATGAGTACCGGGGCGGTGTTCGCCCATGGCAACGTGACCCCGTCGGCGGTCAACACCGGCACCCTGGAAAAACTCGGTGACGAGTGGCGTGAAACCAACCCCTACCGCAACGGCCCCAACCATGACGAGGCAGTGTCCATCGGCGCCTCGGCCTACAACCAGAACTGCGCGGCCTGCCACGGCCTGGAAGCCAAGTCCGGTGGCATCGCCCCCGACCTGCGCCTGCTGGACGAGGGCGAGGCGGGCGATGAATGGTTCGTGGAGCGGGTACGCAACGGCGCGGTGCGTGACGGGCGCGTGTACATGCCCAAGATGGCCGACTACCTGAGCCAGGAAGCGTTGTGGGCGGTGCGTACCTACCTTGACAGCGTGCACATCGAGGAATAGGCCATGCGCCGGGTACCGTTGCTGTTGGCCGCGTTGCTGCTGGCCGGCCCGGCCTGTGCAATACAGCCGGGTGCCGATCCGGTGCCGTCGGTGATGTGGGAGTTCTATCGCAAACAGTGGCTCCAGGATGAGCCCTACGTCTTTGATGAGCGCGTGCGGGTGATTGCCCCGCCATTCGCCGAGGACGCCCGACAGGTGCCGTTGCAGGTCGATGCCCGGGCGTTGCCGGGCAAGGTGCAGCGCATACTCGTGTGGGCCGAACTCAACCCGATACCGCGGGTCGTCGATTTCCATCCCGGCCCGCAGGTTCTGCCGTGGCTGGCTGTGCGCATACGCATCGAGCAGGCCACCCCGCTGCGTGCGGCCGTGTTGACCGATGACGGTACCTGGCACATCGGTTCGGGCCTGATCGATGCCGCCGGCGGTGGCTGCACGGCGCCCAGCGTGGTACGCAGCCAGCCCGGCTGGGAAGAGCGTCTGGGCCAGGTACTGGGGGCACGCTACCCGCGCGAAGCCTTCAGCCGCGTGCGCCTGGACGTGTCGCACCCGATGGATAACGGCCTGACTGGCGGCATCCCCGAATTCTTCATCGAACACGCCGAGCTGTTCGATGCCAAGGGCCAGTCGCTGGCCACCCTCGAACTGTTTCCTGCCGTGAGCGAGAACCCCAGCCTGGGCTTCGACCTGCTCAACCAGGGCGCTACCCGCCTGGTGCTGCGTGACAACAACGGCAACCAGTTCGACGCTGCCATCGAGTGAGGACCGTGATGCGAGCACTGTTGCTGTTGCTGGCGTGTGTCAGCCTGCCGAGCCTGGCCGACCTGGACTACCGCCTGGCGCCGCGCCAGATCGCGGCCGACACCTATGTGCTGGAGGGCAGCACCGAGCACTTCTCCCGTACCAACGGCGGCAACATCGTCAATACCGGTTTCATCGTCACCGAGGCTGGCGTGGTGGTGATCGACAGCGGTCCGTCGCTGCGCTATGGGCAGGCCTTGCGCAAAGCCATCGAAAGCGTCACCGACCAGCCGGTGGTGCAGGTGCTGCTGACCCATCACCACCCCGATCACGCGCTGGGCAGCCAGGCCTTTGCCGGTGTGCCTGTCGGTGCACTGCCTGGCACCACGCAGTTGCTGGAGGAGCAGGGGGATGGCCTGGCCGAGAACATGTACCGCATGGTGGGTGACTGGATGCGTGGCACCCAGGTGCGCCTGCCCGACCAGCCGGTGGCGGCGGGTGAGCGTGCGTTCGGTTCGCACCGGTTGCGGCTGCTGGCCTTGACCGGTCACAGCGGTGCCGACCTGGCGGTGTTCGACGAGAAGACCGGAGTGTTGTTTGCCGGCGATCTGTTGTTCTACCAGCGTGCGCTGACCACGCCCAACACCCCTGGCCTGGCGGTGTGGCTACAGGATCTGCAGCGGCTCGAGGCGTTGCCGTGGAAGGTGCTGGTGCCGGGGCACGGCCCGCTGGCCACGGACCGTGCGCCGTTTGCGCAGATGGTTGATTACCTGGGGTGGCTGGACAAGGTGATGCGTGAGAGTGCGGCGCAGGGGCTGGACATGACCGAGGTGATTGCCACGCCGATACCCCAGCGGTTTGCGGGCATAGCGTTGAGTCAGTACGAGCTGATTCGCAGCGTGAGCCATCTGTACCCGCAGTATGAGCGGCAGGTGCTCAAACGGGTGGATCGCTAGAAGGTCTGGGGCCGGGCCAACAAGGCTGACAGGCCATGGTGGCCCGGCCTCACATCAAACCGCGCCTTTACAACGGATAGTGCTTCAACTCCCGCGCAATCAGCATGCGCTGAATCTCGCTCGAGCCCTCATAGATCTGCGTGATCCGCGCATCGCGGTAGTATCGCTCCACCGGGTAGTCTTCCAGGTAACCATACCCACCATGCACCTGGATGGCCTTGGAACACACCCGTTCGGCCATCTCCGAAGCAAACAGCTTGGCCTGCGAAGCCTCGCTCAAACACGGCTTGCCCGCACTGCGCAAACGCGCCGCATGCAGTATCAACAACCGCGCCGCATTGAGTTGCACCTGCATGTCGGCCAGCAGGTTGGCCACACTCTGGTGCTCGTTGATCGGCTTGCCGAACTGGATGCGGTCACGCGAATACACCAGCGCCGCCTCGAACGCCGCGCGCGCAATGCCCAGCGCCTGAGCCGCAATGCCGATACGCCCGCCCTCAAGGTTGGACAGCGCGATCGCCAGGCCCTTGCCACGCTCGCCCAGCAGGTTGGCTGCCGGCACACGGCAGTTGTTCAAGGTCACCGCACAGGTGTCCGAGGCGCGAATGCCCATCTTGTGTTCGCTGCGATCGACCACGAAACCTTCGTTGTCGGTCGGCACCAGAAACGCCGACAACCCTTTCTTGCCCAGCTCCGGGTCGGTCACCGCAAACACGATCGCCAGGCCCGCGCGCCGCGCATTGCTGACGAACTGCTTGGACCCGTTGATCACCCACTCATCACCCACGCGCTCGGCACGGGTGCGCAGGTTGTGCGCCTCGGAGCCGGCCTGGGGTTCGGTAAGGCAGAAGCAGCCGATCACCTGGCCGGTGGCCAGACGCTCCAGCCAGGTCTGCTGCTGCAGGTCGCTGCCATAGGCGAGCAGGGGGCCGCAGCCAACCGAGTTGTGGATGCTCATCAACGCCCCGGTGGCGCCATCGCCGGCGGCAATCTCTTCCACCGCCAGTGCATAGGCCACGTAGTCGGTGTAGCTGCCGCCCCATTGCTCGGGCACCACCATGCCCAGCAAGCCCAGCTCACCCATCCTGGCCACCACGCCATCGTCGATCCAGCCGGCCTTTTCCCAGGCCTGGGCATGCGGGGCGATCTCGTTACGGGCGAAGTCGCGCGCCATGTCGCGGATCATGATCTGTTCTTCAGTCAGTTCCAGGTCTTGCATGTGCGTACTCCGGCCCTCACAGGCCTTCGAAGAATTGATCCACCCGCGAGCGTGAAAGCTCGGCGACGGTGGCGGGGTTCCAGCGAGGCTGCTTGTCCTTGTCGATGATCAGCGCGCGTACACCTTCGATCAGGTCGCCGTGCTCGAACCATTGCCGGTCCAGGTGCAGCTCCATCGCAAAGCAGTCCTCCAGGCTCAGGTGGCGCCCGCGGCGCAGCATCTCCAGGGTCACCGCCATCGCCAGGGGCGAGCGCGTGGCCAGCAGGTCGGCGGTCTTGAGTGCCCATTCGTGGCTGTCGCCGACGGTCACGGCACGCAGTTGCTCGATGATGCTGGCCACATCGGGCAACGCGAAGAAGTGGTCGATGGCCGGGCGCAGCGCAGCCAGGGGAGGGTTGTCCAGGGCCTGGGTGCCCAGCCTGGCCAGCACGCCCTGCAGGTCCTTGAGCGGGTGCTCGCTCCACTTGAGCGTGTTCAGGCGTTCATCCAGGGTGCTCAGCCTGGCGCTGTCGACGTGCCAGTCGGCCAGCCCGCAGTACAGCGCGTCGGCCGCCTGGATCTGCACGCCGCTCACCCCCAGGTAGGTGCCCAGTTCGCCGGGGATGCGCGACAGGAAATAGCTGCCGCCCACGTCCGGAAAGTAGCCGATGCCGGTTTCGGGCATGGCCAGGCGGCTGCGCTCGGTGACCACACGCAGCTCCGCGCCCTGGGCCAGGCCCATGCCGCCGCCCAGGGTAAAGCCGTCCATCAGGGCAACGATGGGATTGCGGTAGTGATGAATGCACAGGTCCAGCGCGTACTCCTCCACGAAGAAGTCGCGGTGCAGGCTGTCGCCTGCCTTGAAGCTGTCATGCAGCGAACGGATGTCGCCGCCGGCGCAGAAACCCTTGGGGCCTTCGCCACGCAGTACCACTGCGTGAACCTGCGGGTCGACGGCCCAGGCGTCGAGCTGCTGCTGCAGCTGACGCACCATCGGCAAGGTCAGGGCGTTGAGGCCGGCGGGGCGGTTGAGGGTCAGATGGCCTACATGGTTGCGTACGGTAGCCAGTACGTTGGTATCGACCGGGGAATGCGCTTGCGCGGTCATCGCTGTCTCCCTGCTTTGTTATTGATTTTCCACATGATTTGTCGCGCCGTGGAGATGAATTCAAGGATCGTCGGATCGTAACAGTGCAATTTTGCCCATTACAATCGACAAAACTGCAGTGCCTGTCTGCATTTTTGCATGGTGGTCTCGGCCATCCGGAGCGGGTGCTGGCACTTTAGCCTTGTGACACTGGCGGACACAGGATTAGTTCCCCGGTGCCTGGCACCTCGCGCCTCGCCAAAGCAGCAGCGCCTTGCCCCCAAGGCAGCGTAGGGCGCGCGGCGCCGCTTTTCGATAATCGCCTCCGACAACCGTCCACCCGTTTGCGGAGAGCGTCATGCACAACAATAAGAATGCCCATACACGTTTCCTGCCCTTGGTGGCGAGCCTTGCCGCGCTGGGCCTGACCCCGCTGGCCCAGGCCGAGATCATGCTGTACGACAAGGACGACACGACCTTTTCCACCGACGGCTACATCAACGCCTTCTACGTCAACAGCAAGGTCGACCGTGACGGCGAGCAGTTCGACCGTCGCCAATCCCGGGTCAAGATGGGCTTTCTGCCCAACTACCTGGGTTTCAACATGACCCGTCAGATCGACGACCTCAAGCTGGGCGGGCGCGCTTCGTTCTGGGTCACCATCAACGACAGTGAAACCAACGGCACCGACACGGCCATCGACGTGCGTCAGTTCTACGGCACCGTGACCAATTCGGAGTGGGGCGAGGTACTGATCGGCAAGGACTTCGGCCTGTTCGCCCGTTCCAACATCCTGCTCGACGAGCTGCTGGCCGGCTATGGCCAGGTCAGTGACACCCTCGGCCTGGTGGACGGTGGCGGTGTATCGTTCGGCAACATCGGCACCGGCTACCCGTACCCGTTCCCCACTGCGCAGATCACCTACCGCACCCCGGTGATGGATGGCCTGCGCATCGCCGTGGGCATCATGGACCCGGTCGATACCAACGATGACAGCGCGGTGGGCAAGGCCTACCAGAAGAATCCGCGCACCGAGAGCGAGATCACCTACCAGTTCGACCTGGGGGGCGCCAAGATCTACAGCTGGATCAACGGTGGCTACCAGACCTCGGACAACACCGACCACAACGTCGACTCGGTGACCTCCAAGGGCCTGGGCTATGGCGTACAGGCCAAGATGGGCGCCTTCTCGCTGACCGGTTCCGGCTTCACCGCCAAGGGCATCAACCCGTTCTTCACCAACAACGCCGGGGAAGCCACCTTGCGCGAGGTCGACAGCAAGGGCTACCTGATGCAGGGCTCGTACAAGTTCGGCAAGAACCGCCTGGCGTTGTCGTACGGCAAGACCAAGGACGACGGCAACGGCGCGGTCAACACCGGCGCCGACTACGAGACCCGCGGCATCGCGCTGTTCCGCGACATCAATGCCAACCTCACCCTGGTAGCCGAATACAACCAGTTCGAAATCCGCGGGCATGAGGGCAGCAGCCAGAACGAAGACACCGATACGCTGGCCCTGGGTGCCGTGCTGACCTGGTAAACCGCGTCGCCCCTTCGCTGGCAAGCCGGCGCCCACAGCGATGCCACTGTTCTTCACGTCAGTGGCAAACCTGTGGGCGCCGGCGTTCCAGCGAAAGGGCACCCCCCTTGCAAACCTACAACCAATGCCACCC